>NZ_RHOK01000024.1 GCF_003946175.1 Lacticaseibacillus suibinensis
CCGGTGGTGAACTACGAGGCTGACGTGGTCGAATTGCCCGCCGGCGTACAAGTCGGTGATACCGTGCACCTAGTTGATGAACTGCAAGACCTCAATCTTTCCACACGACTGCTGGAGCTTAAAACAAGCTACTCGGCGGACACGCGGCAAGCAACGTTTGGGGACTTCCTGATTGAGCAATCGCAAATCGACCCGGCTATCCAAGAGTTAGCCGACAAGATGGAGCAAATCAAGGCCAGTAACACTCACCAGTACTACCCGTGGACGCGCTATGCGGACGATGATGTGGGCACTGGTATTTCTGCTGACCCCGCTGGCAAGACGTATATGGCGGTTGTATGGAGCGACAAGAGCGCTGTGCCAAGCGATGATCCAGAGGACTATGCAGGGCACTGGCAGAAGGTCAAAGGCGACACTGGGGTCGGCGCTGCTGGGCCAAAAGGTGATGACGGGAAAACAAGCTACTTCCATACGGCATACGCTGACACGGTAAGCGGTGATGGATTCTCGCAGTCACCAGCCGGGAAATCGTATATTGGGACGTATAGCGACTTCACCGAAGCCGACAGTACAACCGCGTCTGACTACACGTGGGTGCTGATTAAAGGCGCAGACGGTGCCAAGGGTGATACTGGGCCAACTGGCCCAGCTGGTAAAGACATCACTAGTTACGCTAGCGGCACGGTGCTTCCTTCTACAGTGGCTCCGGCCAACAGTCAGTTTTGGGTGACTACCTCTGATAATTTCGTGACCGCGTTCTACAAGTCAGACGGTACCTCTTGGGTCAAGCAAGAAGTTTCAGCGAGTGCTATCAACGCCGCCACTTTCAACGGTCTGACTTTTAACGGGGTTACGTTCAACGGCTCCGAGTTCATCAGTAGCTTCAAGAACGCACCGGTCGATGAGAGCGACTTCGCTGGCATCACTGACCCGACCGGTCAAATCATGCTGACTAAAGGCACGGGCACTACGAAGATGGGCGATGGCTACCTGACCGTTGACGGCACGATTGATGGTAGCAGCGGGACATACCTCCAGACATTCCACACAGAGGTTGGACCGGCCGGCTATCTATCACGCCTGTACACCGGTGGAACCGCTGAAAGCGACATTACTGCGGCGGCACAGCTATATATGGGGCAGCTTCTGCTGTCTAACCTAGACACAAGCAGGCAAAGAGTAAGTGGCTACCTGAATGGCGAGATGTTACGCCAGTTCGATAACTGTAATCTTAAATGCTGGTCTGGTGTAATCTATCCTCAAGCCGGAGATACGGCGACAATGAGCATCCCACTTTCTCAGACACAAACGGGATGGTTGATTAGATGGTCATACTACAATAGCTCAAAAATAAAGAATGATTATTACAACTACACTTTGCTTCCCAAAGTGGCCGTAGATGCCCAGAGCAAAAATATGATTGTAACCCTTTCAATGCCAGGGGTAGGCACATTTTTCAAACGTCTGTGGTACAGCGATACAGACATTGCCGGAGAAGCCAGCAATAATCAAGGAACGCAAGCGCCGCATGCAGTAATGGATGCGGTGTACGCAGTTTAGGGGGCTTGACATGGAAACCAAAGAAAAAATGAGAGTTCTTTTTACACTGGACTCCGATGGCTACATCATAGGCTATCAGCAAGAATTTTATGATGGCAAAGAATGGTTGGCCCCATTTGACACTAGCAAGGCAGTCGAGGTAGCCCCGGCAGACTTGGCTGGCATCTGTTTAGGAGCCTCAAAGGTATCATCAGATGGCATTATAACCACCGATGAGGACAAGCGGGCAGAGCTTGAAGCGGAGGCCAATAAGGTGATTCCTACGGCCGAGCAGCAGATGATTAATGCACTGGGCTTGCAAAACGCGCAATTGGCGGCACAAGTCACCACGCTCACCGAAAAGTTAGGGGGCGAGAGCTGATGCGAGACTTTGTAAAACAGATGTACACATGGGGTTGCCCGATAGAGGGCTATGTAGAATCTGGAGCAATCACATCTGATGAGTATAAAAAAATTACCGGTAATGACTACGCCGCTGGGGTAAACGCCTAGCGGTATTTTTGTGAAAGGAAGTATGAAGATGTGGATTTTAAGAGTTGGTTAGACATTTTCGTAGAGTTGGGTGGTGGGGCTTTGTTTGGTTGGTTTTTAAGCCAGTGGCAGACGCATCGAAAGCACGGAAAGGCGATAGATGCAGGGCTAGTCGGATTGCTTCATCATGAGGTATACATGCTGTGCAACCGCCATATCGAAACTGGTTATATCAGCACGGATGACTTGGACGATTTGAACTACCTTTTCCGCAGCTACAAAGCATTAGGCGGAAATGGAACGGGTGAAGCACTGTACAACAAGGTTTTACAACTTAAAATTAAAAACTGAAAGGAAGGTTTAACATGAAGATTAACTGGAAAGTACGAGTATTGAGCGTCAAATTCTGGCTGGCCCTAGTGCCGGCTATTTTATTGCTTGCGCAAGCTGTGGCTGCGCCTTTTGGATACAAGTGGGACTTTGCCAACCTAGGCACGCAACTGACCGGCATCGTCAATGCGGTATTCGCGGTGCTGTCAATTCTTGGTGTGGTTACGGATCCAACCACGGCTGGCGTAACTGACAGCGTTCAGGCAATGACATATGACAAGCCTAAAAAGGAGGCAAAATAATGGCAGTATTTTCAAAGCTCACAACCTTCATTGACGAGCGGCCAATGAACGGTAGCTCCCACGATGATCCCGGCTATCCGCGCCACAAAATTGACCGTGTGGTTATTCACCACAACTCAACCACAAACCAGCAGGTTGCGCGGGACACATGGCTCAAAGGTGGGAAGATGACCTCGGCCCACTACGAGATCACGCCAACGCAAATTATCGGCTGCGTGGACGAAACGCGGTCGGCTTGGCATGCCGGTAATAAACTAATGAACCAACGATCGATCGGTTTGGAACACGTCAACTCAAGCGGCGCGCCTAACTGGTCAGTAGCAGAGGAAACGCTCAAGCTGTCCGCCAAGCTATGCGCTGATATCTGCAAGCGGTACGGCATTCCGATTGACAGTGCGCACATCGTTCCTCACAACAGCATCGTGGCCACTGATTGCCCAGGCGGTATCAACATGAGCCACTATATTGATCTAGTGCGTCAGGCGGCAGGGCAGACCGTGACTACTGCGAGACCCGCACCAGCACCAGCGGCTGATCCAAGTCAAAGCGCATCTGGGGACTTGGAGGTAGATGGCTACTTCGGCGCCAAGGCAGCACGGCGCGCTGAAGCACTCGAGAAACGTGCGCAGGACGGCGTTATTTCCAGCCAAGACATCGCTTGGACGAATGCCAAGGGCTACAAATTCATTGATGCACGTGCTTTGCCTGCCGTTCAATGGGTACCAAGTAAAGCAGCCGTTGGCTCACAGCTAGTGGGCATCTGGCAGCAGCGCTTAGGCTTGCCAGTTGACTACAAGATTGGGCCTGCCCTCTATCACGCGGCACTCAAGTACTACGGATTCAACCAGGACAACTCTTGGACTGCACCAAGTAACCTGGTCAAAGCAATGCAGCGACAAATGAACAAAGGGCAAAAACTGTTCTCATAGCAGCATGATTAGCCTCACTCCTTCGGGGGTGGGGCTTTTTTTGTTCTGAAAGTTGACAAAACGTTTGCTAAAAGGCAAAGTCTTTACATGCACCGGCGCACGTAATTTTTCCTCATTCCTTCGGGAGTGAAGCTTTTTGTTTTACAAAAATGGCAAAAAGATGTAAAACTGTGAAAATGACGTAGAAACGTTGCTACACCGGTGTTATTGGCCTCACTCGCTTCGGCGGGTGGGGCTTTTTTTCAAATTGTTACGTTTTATTCATTTATGTTGACGAAATGAGGATAAGACCCATATAATTGTTGCAGGTGAAAATGAATGCTCTCTCGTCATTTTTCACCTCCTTTCTAGACACCAGATGGTGTCAAAGTGGCAAGGGCGCAGCCACGTTCCCCCGCCGGAGGGTTATCCGAGCGTTTGCCGCGTGGGGCGGTATCCACGATTGCGCCTTACATAGATATTGAATGGTGGGGTAGGTATGGAGTCTGATTTGTTTACAATTTACAACAGATTCCAAAGCTCTTACGATGGACATTTGGTCAGTGTCACCACTTCTTATAAACCGATTGGGACCATTTATATAAAGTTTGATATTTTGCAGTTACCGCACCTGTTGGGATTGCATAAGATCTATAGGGGATCCTCTCCTAAGGAAATCATTGCTAAATTAGCAAGTGGCAAGATTAGTACTAAGAGCATTCGTTGGGATAAAAACTATGGCGCCATTAAGGATAGAATCGCCTACTTTAGTTGTCTGGATGACATTCTTAAATTTGGCGAAGACGTATCCGCGATTCTTGTGAATTCGGAGGACTCAAGAAACTCGATGAGGTTAGACTTGGTCTTTCAACATGTAAAGTCACATCGGAGAGTATCACTAGGTATTCGTGAAACCCATGACGGGATCTATGCTCCAGTCACATTTCTCGTTCGCCAAGATAGAACAATTGATTTTCCAAATTCAAAGCGTCTTAAGTATCATGTAGACGGATGGTTCTGAGATGTAGCCTCACTCGCTTCGGCGGGTGGGGCTATTTTTTGCGCAGTTTGCACAATCATTTTAATGGCCCATTATGGATATATGAAATAGATATCCAAAACGACCACGCGAAATGATATGTCAATAAGGACCGAGGTATATTTTATGGACTCCAACTGACGGAAGGCTTTTATTTTGTGCTGAGCTTCGGGCGAGGTGGTGGCCGGGATACAAAAAGCGGGACTGATTATTCAGCCATGCTTTTGTTTTATCACGCCTAAATCACAGTTTCTTCAAGGGTTTATAGTATCATGGTCTTGTCCCATTTTTGTCCAAAATGGTTAAAAAACAACGCAAAACAACAAAAAACAAAAACGCCAAAATGCCTATTTAACGGCATTCCGGCGTCCAACGAAAAGCAACAAAGTGCTAAAAATGGAGACGACGGGAATCGAACCCGTGTCCATCAGCCTTTCTACCAGCAGCTCTACACTCATAGTGCGCCTACTTAAAAGTTCACTTCAGGCGCGCGCCGACGCGCAGGGCTAACCGCCTGGAGCTAACCTGATGGTCTCTTGCTAGCCCTTCAGGTGGGAGAAACTAGCCGTAGCTCAATGATTTGAGACCCAGATCCGCTACTTGAGCGATAACGGGAGGATCACGCTAAGGTTGCTTAGGCAGCCAGAGCGTAAGATGTTTCGTTATTGTTTGCAGTTAATAAACTGTGTTCCGTTGATGACGGAGCCGAGCCTCCGGAGTGCACCACTGGCGAAACGACCAATGTCGAGACCATTACGTCCCCATAATTCTGGCACACACCAGCATACCACGGGGCGAAAACCTTTGTCAAAGCGGGAGCCGCGTGCTAGGCTTAATCTGAAGCAATAACGGCACTTCACCATTTGAGACTGTGAGGATAGATAATGAAAATTTTGATGATTGAAGACAACGAAAGCGTTGCCCAAATGATGGATATGTTTTTCAAAAAGGAACAGTGGGAAGTTCAAAATGCTTATGATGGCGAGGAAGGGCTTGCCATGTTCAACGCGGCGCCTAACAGCTTTGACATTATCACGTTGGATCTGAATCTGCCGAAAATGGATGGGATGCAGGTGGCCCAGGAGATTCGCAAGGTTTCCACCACGGTGCCACTCATCATGCTGACGGCGCGCGACTCCGAAAGCGACCAAGTGCTGGGGCTGGAGTTAGGGGCTGACGATTACGTCACCAAACCATTTTCCCCGATCACCTTGGTGGCGCGGATTAAGGCCCTACACCGCCGCGCGGAAACCAGCGATGCCACCACTGATGCCCCTGAGGCCAGCGAAGACTTTGATGTGGTCACGGATCACTTCAAGCTCAGCACCAAAACTCGTGAGGCGTATTTGAATGGTGAGCAGATTCCAGATTTGACCCCAAAGGAATTCGACCTGTTGCACACACTGGCGCAAAACCCTAAGCAAGTCTTCTCACGTGAGCAGCTCTTGCAGCTGGTGTGGGACTATGAGTACTATGGCGATGAACGGACCGTCGATGCTCATATCAAAAAGCTGCGGCAGAAAATCGAAAAGGTCGGACCGCAAATCATCCAGACGGTCTGGGCGTCGGGTATAAGTTTGACGACACCGGGCTTGATCAGTGAAATTACTCTATCAACAAATGCTTGCGTTTTTCGGGGTACTGCTGGTGGCCATGGCCATTATTTCGGTCATGTTCATTCGCTCCACTTCGAATAACGTCTGGCAGAACAGTTTTGATCAGCTGGAACAATACACCGATGTGCTGACTGACCGCGCGGTAGATCGCAGTACCTACTTGATTGATACTCAATTCATTCAGCATTCAGAAGAAATTCTCAAAAAGCAAAATGTCCACTTCATGATTTACGATGCGGACAACACGGCCCGTTATCCGCAATTCGCCGGCACACCGCGCGGAGCGGCGATTGCCAGCAAATACTGGAAGCAGCTGAAAAAGGGCGAATCTGTCGCTTTGCCCGAGCTGACCACTAACCCGCGCAATGGCAAGCAGCAAAGCATGACCATCTACTACAAGCCTGTGTTCCTGTCGGGTAAGTTGTTGTTCGTGATTGCGGCTTTTGCCCCAGTGGACAACATTCAAAGTTCCATCAAGAAAACCGAATACAACTTGTTCATCGCCTTTTTGCTGTCGATGCTGGTGGCGATTGTCCTCAGTTATCTGCTGGCGCGCTACCAAGTCGGGCGGATCAACCGCTTGCGGCAAGTCACGCACCAAGTGGCAGAAGGCAACTATGACGTGGATGTCGAAATCAAGTCCCGCAGTCACGATGAAATTGCCGGCTTGGCCGACGATTTCCAGGATATGCTGGGTTCCTTGCGTGATAGTCAGGCCGAAATCCACCGCCAGGAAGAGCGGCGCCGGCAGTTCATGGCCGATGCGGCCCACGAAATGCGCACGCCGCTCACCACCATCAACGGTCTTTTGGAAGGGCTGGCTTATGATGCCATTCCAGAAGAAAGCAAGGGGCAGTCGATTGAACTGATGCGCAACGAAACCAAGCGCCTGATCCGCTTGGTGAACGAAAACCTCGACTACGAGAAGATTCGCACCAACCAGATTCTGCTCAAGAAGCAAACCTTTAACGCCACTGAAGCGCTGAATGATATCATGGTGCAGCTAAAGCAAAAGGCTGCCGACGCCGATGATACCCTAGTGCTGGACGCCGCGGCGAACGTGCCGGTTTATGCCGACCGCGACCGCTTCGTGCAGATTCTGTTCAACATCGCCCAAAATGCGATTCAATTTACCAAAGGCGGCACCATCACCATCTCCGCCAAACCCGGCTACCATCAAACCGAGCTGGCTGTTACCGACACGGGGATTGGTATGACCGAAGACCAGGTGAAGAATATCTGGGAGCGGTACTACAAGGCCGATCCGTCGCGGAAAAACACCAAGTACGGTGAATCCGGTCTGGGCTTAGCGATTGTCCATCAGCTGGTGACCTTGCACGGCGGCACCATCGACGTGCAGTCGCAAAAAGATGAAGGCACGACCTTTACCCTGACCTTCCCTGATGAGGAAACCGCGCCGCAGCAGGCACCGATTACGCACACGAAATAACCCCCAGCTGTCAGTGGATAGCGAAAGGAGATTGCCATGAGCTTCATGCTGGAACTCGTTGGGACGTGGCTGCTGACGCCGAGCTTTAAGCTCACGAAGCATCCTTGGTTAAGACTGGCAGCGGCGCTGGTTGTCGCCGGTGTGGGTCTGTTGCTTGGCAGCTTGCTGATTTGGTTGGGTCTTCAGCCTGGGTCTTACCGATTGCTTTGGCTTCTGTGGGGCCTGGTGCTGGTTGGCGTTTTCCTTTTCCACATCATCCGGGTGGTGGACCGGTTTCTGCACCGCCATTCATCAGATTGAGCGTAAGTGTCGGGAAACCGGCACTTTTTTTCGCGCCAGAATTCTCAGCCACTTGTTCACGTATCATGGTACAATGAGGCTATCAATTGACGGGGAACGAGGGGAACGGCGTGGACAAGTATTATATCGTGGACAGTACCATTTTGCCGGATGTGGTGGAAAAGGTAATCAAGGCGCGGACCTTGATTGAAAATGGCCAAGTGCGGCAAGTATCAGAGGCGGTCAAGGAAGTCGGTATCAGCCGCGGCACCTACTACAAGTATAAGGACTACGTGTTCTTGCCAGATACTGGGTTGACGCAGCGCAAAGCTGTGATTTCCTTAATGTTGCATCACGACCGCGGCATCTTGTCAGAAGTACTTACCACGTTGTCCGGCGCCAATGCCAGCATCATTACCATCAATCAGAATATCCCGATTCACGACTGGGCGAGTGTTGTCATTTCCTTTGACATCAGTAATCTGACCGGCACGGTGGATAGCCTGCTGACTAGTTTGAAGAAGTCACGAGGCGTTACCGATGTTTCATTAATTTCTGTTGAGTAAAAATTAAACTTGCAAGTGATAACAATGAGTATTATTCTAATTTTTAAGCAAAACCCACGTTTGCGCGTGGGTTTTTACGTTCGACAAGCGTTGGGGGGCGTTGCCGATGAGTCGGCTGATCAAAGTACTATTTGGGAGTTTAGTGGCTTTAATGGTGATCATTCCTGCTTTGCTGTTGGTGGTTGTGATTGTATGGCTGTCACTCTTATTAGCCGGCGGCGCCGCAGTGGTGAGTCTCAGCCGTAGCTTGAGCCTGCTGGCGGCGGTGCTGCTGGTCGGTGCGCTACTGGGAGTATGCCTCTTGGTGAGCGGGTGGTTCATTCATTTGCGGCAGGCAACCTTGCATTACCTGGATCACGGCCAAAAATGTTGCCTCACAGTGGCCATCAATCTTACCGGTCGCCAGCTGTATCGCCAGCTGTTAACCGCAACAAAAATTCGGCATCAGCGCGGCGGCACCTGGATGAATGCCTTTGAACTGGCGCTGGATGATTTGCTGCATGACGAGGTGCGCGACTATATCCTGCACCAAGTTGGTGAGCAGTATGGCGTGGATGTCGCTGCAGCGATGACGCTGGCCGATGATCAGGCCTTTCATTTTTCGTTATAAAACTAACGTGACCGAGCCATAATTTAGAGTCACGATAGCATCACGACTATTCCAGTACAGTACGAGCCAACATGCGACGCCCTGGCCGGATAAGCCAAACGGCCAGCAAAACCTAAGTTCGGGTTTTACAGGCCGTTTGGCTTATCCTCTGGGCTAAAACCGCATTTTGTCTCAGCCTCACCCCTCATTCAGCGCGTTCGCGCTTCGGTTCGATTAGCCGGTCTGAACTCGGCCACCGCAGCCCTGCAAAACCGGTGAATTCCAGGCTGAAGTTGACGCTGTGACGCAGGGCCTGGATTAAGGCTTCCAGCTCTGTCAGCGAGCCAGTCACGCTGTGCAAAGGGATGGAGCGCTGGCGGTGGGCCGTCGGATATTCGTTAAAGAAGAAATTATACGTGTGATCATAGGGATCATTAGATACTAAAATGGCGTAGCGCACCTGGCTGCGGCGGTGAAAATGGGGCTGCAGGCGTTCAATGATCAGCTTTAAGTCGCGATTTTTATTCATAACTATTCCCTCCGTTATGCCCACCGACTAAACTAGCCCGCTGAATAGCGGTGCCACCGCGGAGCTTGCTTTTGGCGTAGACGACGGTGGTGAAGCCGAATTTCGTGCGCAAGGCATCTACTGTGCGCGCCAAATCGCTTTTGTGGACCTGCTCAGCGATAGGAGTCAGGAGGGTCAGCTGTTCACCGGCGTCGGCGCTAAGGCGGCTGGTGTAAACCGCCACGTTGCGAATGACTTCGCCTTGCCAGTAGCGGCGAAACAGCAGGAGCAAGGCGGCAATCAGCTCATCATTGCGGTTGGTCGCTTCAATCCGCAGGCTGTGGCTAAAGCCGCCGCGACCAGCTTCTTCACTGGCGGCGTAGGAAAAGCCAATGCCTAAGCTGATGCAACTGGTTTGTTTGTGGTGATGGCGCAGCCGGGCGGCGACTTGTTCCCCGATTTCTTTGATCACCAGCTCAATTTCACTTTGAATGGCGTAGTCGCGGGGCAACACTTGGGAGTTGCCGATGCTGGAGCTGCGGACCTTGACGCGTTTGGCCAGCTTGGTGCGATCGATGCCCCAGGCCAAGGCGAAGAGCTGCGTGCCGATGATGCCCATTTCCGCTTTGAGCAGGTAGGGATTGGCGTGGGCCAGTTCGTACATGGTATGGATACCCAAGCGGTTCAAATGGGCCGCAGTGCGGTCAGCAATGCTCCAAACCGACGTCAGGTTGGTGATGGTCCAGATCTTATCGGGCACCGTTTGGTAGCTGATGGTGCCAATCAGATCTGGGCTTTTCTTGGCGTACACATCCAAGGCAATCTTGGCCTGCACCGGATTTTCGCCGATGCCAATGGTGGTATACAGCCCCAATTCTTTGCGCACCGTGCGCTGAATCAGCTTGGCCACGGCCAGCGGCGAGTCGCCAAATAAGCGCCAGCTATGAGTCAAATCCAAAATCGACTCATCAATGGAGTAAGGCCAGAGGTCCTCATCGGCGACGAAGCGGCGAAAAATATCATTGATCTGCAAATTCCGTTTGATATACAAGTTCATGCGCGGCGGCACCACCAACAGATGCTTTTCATCAGGCAAATCGCGCTGGCGGCTGACATTCGCCTGCAAGCCGTACAACTTTTTGGCTAAGGGGGAAGTCGCCAAAATGAGGCCGCCATTCGTGTTGGCCTGCTCGGACATCACCACTAGAATTGTCTTTAGTGGATTGTAGCCGCGGGCGACCGCTTCGACTGAAGCGTAAAAGGACTTATTATCAATCAAAAAAATCACACGTTTAGGTTCTGATTCATACATGCGGCTCACCTCGTGGTTTATTATACGAACATACGTTTGCCTTTGGCAAGTACCAAGTCTAATTAATGAGGCAAGAACGGGGGGCAAAGCCGGGCCTCGAACGTGCTATACTACTTGATGATAAATATTTTAATTGAGGTGAGCTCATGTCCGTTTTAACTGATACTTACACTCTGCCTAATGGGGTGGCTATTCCCCAGGTGGGCTTTGGCACTTGGCAGATTCCCAATGGCGACACCGCTTATCAGGCCGTGGCCGAAGCCCTGCGCCAAGGTTATCGGCATATCGACACCGCCTGGCAGTACGGCAACGAGGCCAGCGTGGGCCAAGCCATTCGCGACTCCGGCATTCCGCGGGACCAGATTTTTGTCACCTCGAAGCTGCCGGCGCATGCCAAAAGCTATGAGGACGCGCTGAAGGCGTTCGATGAATCCATGGCGCGCCTCGGCCTGGATGATATCGACTTGTTTTTGATCCATGCGCCGTGGCCGTGGGATCATTTTGGTGAGGACTATCGCGAGCAAAATCGTGAGGTGTGGCGGGCGATGGAATCCTTCTACCAAGCCAAGAAGGTGCGGGCGATTGGGATTTCTAACTTCAACGTCCGCGACCAGGAAGATTTGTATGCGCATTGCACCATCAAGCCGATGGCCCTGCAGCTGCAGTACTACATTGGCTTTACCGAGGATGATAATGTCGCGTGCGCTCAGCAGCATGGCCTGCTGGTAGAAGCCTTTTCGCCGCTGGCGACCGGCTTTTTGCTGAACAACGAAGCCGTGCAAGCCGTGGCTGATCACTACCAGGCCACCGTGGCGCAGGTCGCCATTCGCTATGTCCTGCAAAAAGGGCTGCTGCCGCTGCCCAAAGCCACCAGCCCGGCGCATATCGCTGAAAATACCCAGCTTGATTTTAAAATCAGCGCCGCTGATATGGCACTGCTGGATCAGCTGAAGGACACCGCCCCTGGGGAAGACGATAATCGCTATTAAACCCGCACTGGATACGCAAACACGCCTGAGCAGCAATCGCTCAGGCGTGTTTTTTAGTGGTGATGCGTGACTTACTGGTAAGCCAAATCCGCGTTTTTGCGTTCTTTGGCAATACGTTCTTTGGTGTAGTACTGCGCCTGGGCATTGAACAGGTCCCGGTAGAGGCCGGCTTCGCGCATGAGGCTGACATGGGTGCCATCTTGCACGATGCGGCCGTGATCTAAGACGACAATCCGGGCGGCAAAGCGAGTTGAGCTCATGCGGTGACTGATGTAGATCGCTGTCTTGGTGGCGATGAGGTCATCGAGGTGCTGGTAGGTTTCATATTCCGAAATCGGGTCAAGGGCCGCGGTGGGCTCATCCAGGATAATGAAAGGGGCATCTTTGTACCAGGCCCGGGCGATGGCGATTTTCTGTGCCTCACCACCGGAGACATCTTCGCCATGCGTATCCAGTTCTCGCGTGATTGGCGTGTCGATGCCTTGATTCATCCGCTGGACCCGGTCAGAGACGCCGGCAATTTTGAGGGCAGCTGCCACCCGATTCCGGTCGGGGTGGGCGCTGGCGGCCACATTGTCGACGACAGGCAAGGCGAAGAGCTTGAAGTCTTGGAAGACGGCGGCAAAAATCTGCTGATATTCTTGCAGATTGTATTTCTGAATGTCGATCCCGTTCAAGGTGATGGTGCCGCTGGTGGGCTGATCAAGCCGGGTGAGCAAGCGAATCAGCGTCGTTTTACCTGAGCCGTTGGGGCCGACGAGGGCCAGCCGCTGGCCAATGGCGAGCTTCAGATTCACATGTTGGAGTGCGAAGGTCTTGGTACCAGGATACTGAAAGCTGACATCGTGGAATTCAAGTTGGTACTGGTTGTCGTGGCGCTTCTCGATGGGTAGGGTGCCATGAGCGCCGGGGTCGGGCATTTCGAGCAGGTCAATCGTCGCCGTTAGCGCCTGATTGAGCGATGGGGCCCAGCCGTTAATACTGAGGAGCTTGGCCACCGCACTGATGAGTTGAGTGAAGAAACCGGCGTACATGACCACATCACCTACTGCAATGGCGCCGGTCATGCTCTTGATGGCCAGCATCACATAGATGCCGCCGGTCGCTAAGGCAATCGCAGCCCCACCCAGCGCAGTGAAGGCCGTACTTTTCGTATAGGAGCGCTGAATGCTGGTAAGACCTTGTGAATTAACCGCCTCAAAGCGGTGTGCCATCAGGTCATCGGTATCATAAACACGCAGGGTTTTACTCATTTCAGTGCCAGCAAAAGCATGGTTGAAGTAATAGTTTAATTCACGGTTGATTTGAATATTACCAGTAAAGAAGGATTGGAGGATGCGACCGCCTTTGCGTCCTGACCAGATGGAGACGATCACTGGCAAGACGATGATGGTAATCAAGACTAACAGGTAGGCGGGGCTGTCCGCAAACCGGGCCAGTGCGCTTGACTGCGCGCTGGATGTGAACAGCAGGCGACCAATCACGGTCAGCGAGACCATCACCGCGAGGGCGAGATTAATCACCGGGGTGAGGTTGCCCTCAAGAAAACGGTCAAAGCCGCCGAAATACGTGCGGCCTTGGTCAAAAGCGGCGTAGGCCTTCCGAAAGGTGGGGGCGTTGAATAATTGGAGGCTGACTTGGCGTTCCTTGTCAGCGACCATCGCGTCGATGCGGTTGTAGAGGTGGATAGAGAACCGATTGTAATGGTCTTTAATGGCGGCGACCCCGACCTGAAGCACGAAAATCAGCGCCAGGAATCCGACCAGTGGCAGCGCGATGGCGTTGATTGTGGTGCCAGCCAGGACAGTGTTCAACAGCCAGCCCAGCAAGATGAAGGTCAAGTAAGGGACCAGCACTTGGCCCACGGCATTTGCGATGGTTAAAGGAATGGCCTGGGCATCCAGTTGCTGAACAAAACGGAGATAACGGACATAGGTCTGTTTGAATTTATTGAGCATCAGGGGTTGCTCCTTCCTGATAGTATTGACTTTGAATTTTGAACAGTTGGGCATAGCCGCGGTTCGCCGCGATGAGTTCATCATGTTGGCCCCGTTCAGTGATGTGGCCGTGTTCCAGGAAGAGAATCTCATCCGCGAATTGCGTGGAGGCGAGGCGGTGACTGATGAACAGACTAGTTTTACCAGCCGTCATTTGGTTATACTCCTGATAGATTCGGCTCTCGGCAAGCGCATCGAGGGCTGCCGTTGGTTCATCGAGAATCAGCACTGGGGCATCTCGATAAAGGGCCCGAGCCAACATCAGCTTTTGCTGCTGGCCGCCGGAAAGCTGCACCCCGTCATCGGCGATGTAGTTCGTTAATGGCGTCTGTACACCGTGGGCCATGCGGGCAACGTCGGCGCTCAAACCGGCTTGCTTGAGCGCGGCTTGAACGCGCGGCAGGTCCACGTTGCTATGAAAGGCGACGTTCTCGGCCACTGACGCGGCCAGCACCGTTGCTTCTTGAAAAACCGGGGCGAAGTATTGCCAATAATCACGCAGAACATAGCTGGTAATGGGCACCCCGCCTAGCAAAATCTCGCCTGCAGTTGGCGTCAGTAAGCCCAGCATGAGGTTGGTAATGGTGGTTTTCCCTGCCCCGTTGGCCCCCACTAAGGCAAACTTGGCGCCAGCGGGAATTGTGAGGTTGAGATCACGAATGGTATCGTGATCAGCGCCTGGGTACCGGAAGAACACGTGCTTGAAGACAATCGGCTGCGGCGCGGCTGGTAAGTTTGTTTTGGTGCGGTGGGGGGCGGCGATGGCGGCTTCTTCCGTTGCGAAGAGGTTACGGACTAAGTCGAGGTCATCGCTGTTTTGATTCAGCTCATTCCATGACTGAAGGAGGGTGCTTAACTGACTGGTAGTGGTGGTCACCGCGTTGAAGGCGTAAGTAAAGCCGCTGACACTGAAGATACCGCGGAGAATGTCGATGATGAGGCTCCCATAAGTGAGAAAGTTGCACAGACCATTCAAAGCAGCAATGGCGACATCTTGCAAGAACTCACGGAACGAAACGCGGAAGTCATTGGTTTCATGTTCGCGAAACAAGGCATCGGTCTTCGTGCTAAACTGGCTGGCGAAGTGATACAGGCGCATGTCTTTCGCGCCGGTCTCGGCCGTTGAGGCCCGCATCAGATAATTCGTGCGATCAATGATGGTGTGGTTGCGATCGCGCTGCTCGCGGCGAAACCGCCGGGTGCGCTTTTGAATGTCGTCGCTGATCAGCGCAAAGGCTAGTAGCAGCACGGGCAGCCACCACTTGATGACAGCAAGTGACCCCAACAGCACCAGGAGCGTTAAGCCACTACTAAGCAAGTCGCGGTAATGCTTGATGATGGCTTGGGCAGCTGTGTTGTCAGTGGCCAGGCCGTAATTCACTGCCACGTACCGATCCTGATTGTATTCGGGAATCGCCTGCCAAACGTAGGGCACCTTGACGAGATGAATGACGAACTGAACAAATTCAGACACTCGGCCGAGGCTGTAAGTGTTTTGGAATGCGATTTCGTTCACTGGCTTTGCCCATTGTGCGAACGCAATGACGACGCTAATCCCAATCAAAACGAGGGCCACCCTTGATAAATCGGTGCGCGCCGCAAGCACTTGGACCACGACCGCAGGCAAAATGGTGGCGCCGAGCGCAAGCAATGCATCGACGATGATGCCTGTCAGCAACTGGCGTGTGGCATGGTGGGTGGTTCGGCGCACTTGTTGCCATTGCCAGCGGATGTTGCTTAAGACTCCGTGTTTCGTTGTTTGTTTCTCGTACATATGAAGACCTACTTTCACCTTAAAAGCACTGAAGCTTGAATGACTAAAGGATAAACCGTTAATGGCGCGCCGCTGGCTTTTGGGCGTGAACGGTCGTCATTTGGCCGTGAATGAGATCTGCGTCCTGCTAGCCGGTCAGAATAATAAATAGGGCCGCCGGTCAGCAGCCCTGGTTCATGAATGCTTGGTAATTTGCTTTAGTGGCAACAGCACTTCGGTGACAAACACGCCTTCTTCGTACTGGCGGTTAATGATGCCGTGGTACTTGGCCACCAAGGCATTAATCCGGCGAATGCCCAGCCCGCGTTTATCGTTTTTCGTGGAGGCGTAATTAATATCGATGACTTGATCGGCGCGGCGACTGTTGGTGACTGAGATGTACAGCTGCTGCTTTTCAATGGCGATATAGACGCGAATGAAACGGGCGCTGACATCAGGTTGCTCACTGGCGGCTTCAATCGCATTGTCCAGCACATTGCCCAAAATGACGACGAGGTCAATATCTGATATCAGCGGCTGCTGGCCAACAAATACGGAAACATCTGTGGCGATTTGGGCTTGCTCGGCCAAGGCGAGTTTCGAATTCACCACCGCATCCATCACGGTGTTCCCAGAATGGACGATGTCGTCGATTTCATCGAGCTTATCCTCCAGCTGGTTGAGATAATCGCGGGCCTGTTCAAGTTGCTCGTCGTGCAGGTAGTACTTAAGGGCTTGCAGGTGGTCATGGTAATCGTGGCGCCACCCGCGAATGTTAGCGTAGAGGCCGTTAATTTCCGTCGTGTAGTGCGCCATGATTTTGTCCAGCGACCGGGCATAGACCATATCGGTTTCGTGGAAGAGATAATCGAGTAAGAGTTTCGTCAATGCTAGCGTGAGCGCCCAGATGATGAGCGTGAGCACCTGCAACCAGTCAGTCGTTAGCAGGGCGAGCGTGATGAAGAGTAGGTGCAAAACGGAGAGTAGTAGATGGAGCGGGCGGTAATTCTGGCGGCGCCTTATCGCGGTGATGTGCAGGCCAGCGCCGAGCACCAGTAGCAGAGGCAGCGTCCTGGTTTCGTCAAGAAAGCACGTGGCGATGCCAACAATCAGCAGCAGCACACCGGGGATGAAACCACCACGCGTCCGGGTTTCTGCCCTTAGCCAGCGGACAATGCTGATCACAGCCAAGAGGATTAAACTGATTGCGTCGCCAGTCAACCAAGGCAACGTTAGTAGTGGCAGACAGGCCACCAGAACCAGCAGCCATCGGTAGGGTAATTTGGCCCCGTCAGGCGGATTCGTGACCAGCAGCACCAGCACGAAAACTGCGATGGCAGTCGCCAGCCAAGTCGGCAGTAAATTCATCATGAATGTGGTCGCTCCTCTTGGTTAAGGGTCCGGTAATGCTGCAGCAGCTGATCCTTCAGGGCACTGCGCTTACTTCGCGCGACAGGGATGTCAGTGCCATCATTCAGCGTGAGGGCCGTGGCCTCCAGTGAGCTAACGAAATTCAGATTGACGACGAAGGCCCGGTGGACGCGCACGAAGTTAGTCCCAATCAATTGGGTTTGCAGGTGATCAAGTGTGTCCTTGAGGGTCAAGTCAGCGGTTTGCGTGTGGATGGTCAGATAATGACCGCTGGCTTCCACGTAGCGAATATCGTAGAGGTAAATCCGCTCAAGAGTGCCATGAAGATTGAGCATCAGGGCTTCTGGTTGCACCCGGGCCATGGCCTTCGTCAAAAGCCCAGTGAGTTTGGCGAGGGTCAGCGGCTTCATGATGTAGGCCAGCGCATCCACGTCGTAGCCATCGAACACGTATTGCTCATAATTACTGAGGAAGGCGATGGCGATGTTGGCATCGCGCTGCCGAATCGTTTTGGCTAGGGTCACGCCATCTTGACCAGCGAGCCGAATGTCGAGCAGTAGCAAATCAAAGGCTTGGTCAGGCAGGGCAAATAGAAACGCCTCGGCTGAGGGGTAGGTCAGCCAACTGATGGTTTGTTCATGGGTTTGGACGTACTGTTTGAGTAGGGCGACCGCTTGAGCACAAGCAGCGGCGTCGTCTTCAACAATGGCGATATGCATAGCGACCACCTCCTTAGGTTTTGATCATTATAGAATAAGGATGCGCTTAGAGGTGGGGGACCGTCAATGGCAGGTGGCAAAAAATGGCGGCGTCAAAAAAGTCCCAGGAATTCAAAAGGTTCGAATTTCTGGGACTGTGCCTTTCAGCGGTGAATGATGTCTTGGCCACGTTTAGCCATTGTTGGCGTAAGACTCGGCGCCTCAGACCAGCTGGTGTCCGGATGCGCGGTGATCAGATTTTCGTCTGCCGTTAAAATCACCAGCCGCGACGGGCTTTGATGGAGCGCCGCCGTGGCGGTATTGAGAAACAACCGAATTTCTTGAATGTCCATGCTGGCAGGAAAGTCATTCATTAAAATCACTTGCCGGTCGCCGAGTAGACCCCGGAAGAACTGGACATAAAGACTTTGCGCCGGGTTGAGTTGCGTTGCCGATTGCGCCAGAAACGCGGCGTCGTTGCGCAAGGCTGGGGCGAGGCGATTAAGCGAAGCGGCCTTGCCATTAATCAGTAAATTGGCCTCCACGCTGAGGTAAGGCACAATGCCAGTTTCTTCCTGGTCGATTAAGGCGAACGCTTTGGCACAGCCGGCCGCTAAGAAAGCTTGAGTATAGCTTAAAGAAAGGGTTTTGAGCTGTTCGGTTGGCGTGTAGATAAAGCTGATGACGCCGGGGTGAAACAGTTGTTCAACTTGCGTGCGAAAAGCCGCTGCTTGCGGATGAAATAGCGTCATAGACAGGCCTCCGATACGATTATTGATGGTGAACCAACTGGCGTTTCTGGTGCCAAAGCTGACCCCACAGCGCCAAGGCCTGACCGCCAGCCAGCGCTAAGCCGCCAGCCAGCAAAGTCGTGAAGCCGCCGGCCAACTGGGTGCCTTGGTTGAGGCCACCAGGCGGCGGGCCAGGGACAAACAGGCCTTCACCACTGAAACCAGTCAGTTGGTGTTGAAAGAGATGGGTCACCGCCTGCTTCAAATTACCGGTGGTGACTTTGCTGCTGATAGCCCGGCCTAACGCCGTGCGGATGGGATCAAGTAAGTGGGCGCCCACCAGACTGCCGACCAAAAGGCCTAAAACGCTGGTGGCCATAAACGCGAGCACGAAGATGAGCAGGCTTTCCAGCAGGTACTGGCTGCCAATCGCCCAAGTGCTTTTACCGAGTAATAAGTAAGCTTCAGTTTCCTGGGCGCGGCGGCGGCTGAACCATAAGGCAAAGCTAAAGCTCAGTAGCACGGTTGCGCCGATTAAGCCCCACCAAGCCAACTGATACTGCTGATTGAGGGTCAGATAACCATTTTTCACGGCTGTCAACACCGTGGTCGAGGCACTGTTGGTTTGGCCCGCGAGCTGGCTGAGGCGATTAAGAAATTCCTGCCGCAACATGTGGCTGATGGACTGACTCGTGAGCAGGATGATGCTGAGGATGCAAAAAAGCATGGCCCCAATGAATTCCCCCACGTAAGCGCGCCGATGATACCCGATCGCGCTGAGCGTTCGTTCCAAGAACCGCATGTTGTTCACCTACCTTATGCTAGCAGTATAGTGGCGAGGTTTGAACAAAGTGTGAATACGGCGAGAAAAACCACTGCATTAAAAGAGGCTGCGGTCATTATCCGCAGCCTTACTTCTATTACTTCTTTTTGGTGTCGGTTTGCACTTCGCCGTTGACTTGAGCGGCGACTTTTTTGGGATAGTCACTGAGCACATTGGGATTGGCGGTGACTTCCTCGGCGTCAGTCGTAAAGTCACTCACTGTGGAAACATCATGATGCTCGGTGAAAACCGAGGTCGACTTGTTGCCGGCTTGCTTTTCGACGGCCATCATTTGCGCGAGGCTTTGCGAGAAGTTGGCCTGATCGGGATCGACCGGCGTGTAGCCTTTTGGCACATAAAACCGGAGCAGGTTCTTATTGGCCAATTCATCGGACAAGTCCAGCGCTTGATCGACGCCTTTTTGCAGGGTGGTAAGCTTGGTTTGCAGCTTAGCGTCGGGTTGCACAACCTCACCGGTGGTATTGTCATAGACCTTGCCATTGAGCAAGCTGTATTTCGGCGTCACGAAGTCGTGATTACGGAAGGCCACGGTGGTGTCATGGCCGGAGGAAAGCAGGTCCGTCCCGAACTGCACAAAGTTTTGCGTATCGACCCCCACGAGATGAAGTAAGGTCGGGAGCACATCGATTTCGCCGCCGTATGTGTGATTGATGCCGCCTTTCAGGCCTGGCATGTGAAAAATCAGCGGCACGCGCTGAAGCTGAGCGTCATCGAAGCTGTCCCAGTCCGAAGCGGTCGCGTTGTTCGTGAGTTTGGCCACCGTCGGATTATCCGTGGCCGTGAGCATGGAAGCCAAGGTTTGGTTGCGGTCATCTGACATGCCGTAGTGATCACCGTAGAGCATAACCAAGGAGTTTTGCTCCAGGCCAGAAGATTTAAGGTAAGCGAAGAACTCCGCCAGCGCCGAATCAAGATAATGGGCCGTTTGGAAATAACCGTTAACGTAAGTGTCATCCGTGCCAGCATCAGGAAAGTCCGTGTCTTGATCGGTGATGAAGAACGGGAAGTGATTGGAGGTGGTGATGATTTTACTGTAAAACGGCTGCTGGAGATGCTCCAGGTATTTGATGGTTTCGCCGAACATCAATTTGTCCTTGATGCCGTAAGCCGTTGCGGCACCATCCTCGTGGTTATAAAAATTACCATCAAAGAAATAGTTATAGCCGAGACTCTTGTAGACATTATTGCGATTCCAGAAATTACCAGAACCACCGTGGAACACCGCACTCGTGTAGCCGGCGTACTGCTGAAGCAGGGAAGGCGCACCTTGGAAGGTGTTATCGGTACCCAGCGATGAGAAGAGGGAGCCAGAGGACAGTCCAAACGTGCTCGTTTCCAGCATATTCTCAGCATCCGAGGTTTTACCAATGCCAACCTGGTGGAAGAAATTGTCGAAGGACAAGGTATCCTTTTCCTTGATCAGGCTGTTCAAAAACGGGGTCACTTCTTGGCCGTTCACTTTTTGTCCAATCAAGAATTGCTGGAAACTTTCCAAATGGATAATGATGATGTTTTTGCCTTTGGCCGTGCCAAAGTAAGCCTGATTGGGCGCTGCGTAGTGACTCTTGGTGTAGTTAAGGACCGTGTCCATATCGGCACTGTCGGCATTGGCCCGGACTTGGTTATTGCGTGCCGTTTGCAGGCCATCATACACCGTGAACGGGGCGAGGCCGAGATATTTGACCACGTAATTATGGTCGAAAGTTAATGAAAGCAACTTTGGCCGGTTGAGCTCACTGGTCGCCATGGTAACGCCGAAAAAGGCCACGGCCACGAGGCTGACAGCTTGCGGGAGGTGGTAGGCGGGCTGCTGGTGATCAAGTTTGAGGCCAAAATGCGGCCAGCGCAGCGCTTGATGGTTAATGAACGCCCACAGATTGCGAATGCCGTAACCCAGATAAGCCAAAACCGCCAAAATCAGATCTAGGCCGTAAAGGACATCGCGGCCAATCATCATATTCAGCGAACTGGCTCCAAGGCCTTGCGAGACCTTGGACACCGACAGCATGGTGTTGATGGTTAAAAAGTCGCTGAACTCACGGTAGTATAAAACATTAGCAAATAGCAGTAGGTTTAATAGTAAGTAAATGATCAACCCGACAGCATAAGCGCGCCGCGGTTTGCGCACGTACAACGCAATCGACAGCGCTGCCGCCCCGACGCCCAGTGGGTTAATGATCAACAGTAATTGTTGGAGAAAGCCGGTCGCACCGAGGGAAAAGTCCACATAGTAAGCAAATAAGGTCTTCACCCACAGCAGGCCGAGTAGGATGGCCAAAAAGCCCAGCCGCGTGGTCCGGCAACGTTCGATGAAATGTTTCACGGCGATCCTCCTCGAAATGATAGTCGCAATCATTGTACCTGTCTGAGCAGCGCCGGGCAAACCAAAACCCGGCATCTATCGGTTTCGTAAGAATGATTTAAACCATAATCGGCCGCTGAAAGCGCCGCCGAGCAATTGATACAATCAACGTGAATGACTTTGCAAAGGAGGGGTGGGGATGTTATTTCTGGGTCCGATGTATCGCTATGTGCAAGCGCAACTGGAAGGCCGCATCAATCATTGGCCGCTGGTGCGCCTGATCATGTACAGCCTGGATAAAACCCTCCTTTACCTCGGCTTATTTTTGCTTCTGCGCTTAGGCCTCAAGCTATTGTTTCATCGGCGGTTTAACGCTTGGCATGAAGTGAAAGTCATCTTATTCAGTGCTTATGTGATTTTACTGCTGATGCTGACGGTGTTCCGGCAGTGGTACTATCCTTGGCAACTTCACTTCTACTGGAACCGGCCGCTGAGTGCGATCAACTGGACGCCGCTGGTGAACACCTTCAAGTTGCGGCTCGGGAGTCAGATTGATCTGTGGTATCAATCATTTGGCAATGTGCTGTGGTTCATTCCCTTTGGCTTCGGCCTCCCTTCGCTGCGGCGGACCAAAATTGCCGCTTGGCGCGTGATCGGCTGGGGCTTGTTGTTATCGCTCGCCATTGAATCGCTGCAGTTCGTCCTCGCTTCTGGGGTGGCAGACATCGATGATGTCATCTTTAATACGATTGGTACCATCCTCGGCTTGGGTTTGTGGCGCCTGCTGTCACCACGTAGCCACAAGCGTTGACCTGATTTAGCTTGGCTAAATCAGGTTTTTTAATGGGACCACGCGGCACCAGCTTTCTGAAAGCGACAACCAATTGGCTTGATATTTGAAAGCACCAATGCAAATTGTCTACACTAATGTAAAATATTTGAAAAATAAACTAATTTTTCATAGCTGGTGGTATGGGTAAAATAACGCGGCTGTGGCCGGTTTTTACGGTGAATTGGTCCGGTCCAATATTGCGAGCCGTAAACGGTTCCATAGGCTTGAGCCATGAGCGGCAGGCTTGTTTTGAAAACGAAATCACGCTAGAATATATTGTTAACATTTTGCCTTGTGCAAAATTCAATGGAATGAAAAGAGGAAAATACACATGGCAATTATCATTGCGTTGATTCCCGCGCTGGCGTGGGGGTCAATCGGGCTGATCAGCGGTAAATTAGGCGGTAACGCCTATCAGCAAACTTTAGGCATGACCTTTGGCGCCTTGATTTTCGGGATCGGGACCTATCTGTTTACGCAGCCTGTGCTGGATACGAAGGTTTGGGTGCTGGGTATTTTGTCCGGCCTGTTCTGGAGTGTCGGCCAATCCCAACAGTTCCAAGCGATGAAATACATCGGTGTCTCCTTGACCGTCCCGATGTCCACTGGGATGCAGCTGGTGGCGAATACCTTGGCTGGCGCGCTGCTGTTTGCCGAATGGAAAACGGGCAAGATGGTCATTTTGGGTCTGTTGGCGCTAGTCTTCCTGATTGCTGGGGCAATTTTGACCTCGCGCAAGGAGAAAACTGGCGAGCCAGGGATTGTCAATTTTGGCGGCGGCTTGCGCGCCTTGATCATCTCGACGGTGGGCTATGCCGGCTATACCATTATCGTTAAAGCCGGAGCGCTTGGTGCTTCTGCTGTGGTGCTACCGCAAGCGGTCGGCATGGTGATTGGCGCGCTGCTGTTTTCTATCGGTCATCAAGCCTTCGCTAAGGCCACCGGCAAAAATGTCATCACCGGTTTGGTCTGGGGCCTCGGCAATGTCTTTATGCTGGTGTCGATGGCCCAGGTCGGGCTGGCGATTTCTTACTCGCTTTCCCAAATGGGCATTGTGATTTCCACCTTTGGCTCCATCTTCCTGTTAGGCGAACGCAAGACCCAAAAGGAAATGGTTTGGATCACCTGCGGCTCGGTTTTGATCATCGCTGGCGGCGTCGTGCTGGGCTTGATGAAGTAGCGCCGTTACTTGCTTAAGACTTGTTTTTTTCAAAGGGCCTACCTTGCATTTTGCAACCTAGACCATTAAAGTTGAGTTTGTTGAAATGCAATCAATAGGAGGAAAGAATTCACATGGCTCATATTTCATTTGATTCATCTAAGCTCACCAAGTTCGTTCATGACAACGAACTCGGCGAGATGCAAGCAATGGTCACCGCCGCCGACAAGGAGTTGCGCGAAGGTACCGGTGCTGGCAACGACTTCCGCGGCTTCCTTGACCTGCCCGTTGACTACGATAAGGACGAATTCGCCCGCATCAAGGCCGCAGCTAAGAAGATCCAAGGCGATTCCGAGGTCTTTGTGGCCATTGGGATTGGTGGCTCTTACTTAGGGGCGCGGATGGCTGTTGATTTCTTATCCCACACCTTCCGTAACTACGAACCAGGCCGTAAGCTGCCAGAAGTTTACTTCGCTGGCAACTCCATTTCTGGTTCCTACCTGGCCGACCTGGTTGACATGATTGGCGATCGGAGCTTCTCCTTGAACGTCATTTCCAAGTCTGGGACCACCACCGAACCTTCCATCGCTTTCCGCGTGCTGAAGGCGAAGTTGATTGAAAAGTATGGTAAAGATGGCGCTAAGTCCCGCATCTATGCCACAACCGACCGTGCTAAGGGTGCCCTGAAGAGCGAATCTGATGCTGAAGGCTACGAAGAATTTGTTGTGCCTGATGACTTGGGTGGCCGTTACTCCGTTCTTTCCGCCGTTGGTCTGCTGCCAATCGCCGTCGCTGGTGGCGACATCGATCAGTTGATGAAAGGTGCCGCTGACGCGCGCACTGAATACAGCGATGCTGATTTGACCAAGAACGAAGCCTACCAGTACGCTGCTTTGCGCAACATCTTGTACCGGAAGGGTTACACGACTGAACTGCTGGAAAACTACGAACCAACGCTGCAATACTTCAGCGAATGGTGGAAGCAGCTCATGGGTGAATCCGAAGGCAAGGACCAAAAGGGGATTTACCCATCAAGTGCTAACTTCACCACTGACTTGCACTCCTTGGGCCAATACATCCAAGAAGGCCGCCGCAATCTGATGGAAACCGTTGTTTGGGTTGAAAAGCCAAACCACGACGTTGAAATCCCAGCAGAACCGGGCTCTTTGGATGGCTTGACTTACCTTGAAGGCCGCAAGATGTCCGAAGTTAACCGTAAAGCCTACGAAGGCGTTGTGCTTGCTCATACCGATGGCGGCGTGCCAGTGATGACCGTCAACATCCCTCAGCAAGATGCTTACACCTTGGGCTACATGATCTACTTCTTCGAAGCCGCCGTTGCTATTTCTGGCTACCTGAACGGGATCAACCCATTCAACCAGCCAGGGGTAGAAGCATACAAAAACAATATGTTTGCCCTGCTTGGCCGGCCTGGCTTTGAGGATATGACCAAGGAACTGAACGCACGCCTGTAATGACGCGGGTTACAGCAATTTTGAAACCGATTGAGAACGCAAAAAAATGACGCCCATAAATGAGCGTCAACGGCCAACAGTTGGCAAAATCGTTGATACGAGCGTCAATGTTAGTTGATTTTTGGAACCCGTTTTGGGTTCTTTTTTTTGCCCTCGGCCAAAAAATCATTCAGCTTGACGGTGGCCTGTTGCTTGATGGTCGGGGTCACCTCCGCATATATGAGTGTGGTGCTAACGTCCTTGTGGCCAAGAACATCTCTGATGTCTTCAAGCGGCACGCCGGACTCGCGTAGAAAGACACCCAGAGTGTGGCGGAGGTCGTGGATGACGATGCGCGGCAGGGCAACACGCTTGCGAATGCGCTCAAATGCGCCGTTGGTTGAACGGTCACGAAGCACCTTGCCCCGGAAGCGGCCGTTGACGAAACGAAATATGAAGTCATGACTTGGTTGCACCCTTGCCTCATTATCAAGCGACACGATGGTCGGTTGCGGGTACCACTCATGGTTGAGGTCGATGAGGGCGGCGCGTAGTCGGTCGGTCATGTATATGGTGCGGTTTGATGTCGGAAACTTGGGGTCATCGAGTATGATCTCGCCGGTATGCTCGCCAGTCTCCGCTCTGTACAAGCGGGTTTTGTTGATCTCAACCGTGTTGGCGGTGAAGTCGACATCGTCCCAGCGGAGCGCCATTGCCTCACCCTTACGGAGGCCGAGGTCGAGAATGGTCAAGAAGAAGAAATACCAGACCGGCTCTTTCTCTTCCTTGGCGGCATTCAAAAAGGTGCTGGCTTGCTCGCGAGTCCAGTAGTGCAGTTTACGTTTGGCGGTACCGGCGGAACGCGGAAACTCCACCCCGGCGGCATTGTTCTTGGGGATATAGCCGAGCTTCACGGCCTTCTGGAGCGCATTGCTCAAGGTGCCATTGATAATGTTCACCGTGTTTCTGGACAACGGTGCACCGTTCTTGCCACCGTGGTCAAGCATCTCAATGATGAAGCGCTGGTGGACAGTCGGGGTGTATTCACCAAAAGTGTAGTGCCCAATTTTTGGAACGAGATAGTGCTCGACATTGTAGCGATAGACAATCATGCTGCCTTCTTTGACGTTCACCTTGAAGGTTGTGATCCAGTCGTGGAGCCAGTCTCCAATGCGCATGTTGAGCCTATATCCGGAGTGAGCCGGGTTGTTGATGGCCGCGCCCGCTTGAACCTTCGCCCAGGCATTGGCTTCATCGTATGAGCGAAAGCCATCGCGCTTCATGTTTTTTGCCTTACCCGTGGCCGGGTTGGTTCCGGCGTATAACTGGACGCGGTAACGTTGCTGTCCATTTTTTAGTTTGTAGCCGCTGATTGAGGCCATTTGTTCACCTTATTTCTGGAATTTTAGGAATATTTTTACAAACTGGTGTTCGGTATATGCGTGAAATAAAAGCCCCACGAGGGGGCTTGTACCATTTACCTACCTGCTCATCGACTGAAAGAAAACCTCAACGGCTATCGTGATGACTGCCAGGAGCACACCAATCCCAATTCCTCCGATTAGCCATCCGCGCATCTGTTTAATGTCAGACCGCATATCGGCCAGTGACTCGTCAATATGCTTCATACGCTCATCCATGAGTTTCTGATACATATCAAAAGATTCTTGGCTTACATATCGTGGGTCCATACCGTCACCACCTCCGCCACCATTATCGTTCACTTTGATAGTGGCTGTCGAGGCCTTAGATTTTACGGCCGAAAAATCTATTTTAATCGGTTCCGGCATGTTCTAGCCCCTCCTTGCCAATATACTTAACATAAGTAGTTGCGTTGTCGACTTCACGGTGTTTATCGCCATCAAGACTAAAAAGAGTCAGGGTGGCGGATATATCGCCAGGAGTGTCGAAGATTAGTGACATGTTTAGGTGCATGGTCTGATCATTTTCTATAAATCCATTCAGAGACAAGGGCTCATTTTGGGCGTAAACCTTATCTGGAGTATGAATGGTACACTTTACGGAGAGTTCACTATCAAAATTCAAATTGAAGAACGAAACAAACAGATAAACTTTTCCGGACATCGGAGGTTCTTGCTCAATCTGAAATTTCTGAATTGCATCTTTTGAAGTTGCACTATGCGTAAAGAAAAAAGTGCTAATTTTATTCGAAACTGTCAAGTGAGCACCTCCCTCATACTATATAATCGTGTGCAAATTATTTAACGCTATATTCACGGGTGCCAATATCTTTAATGCCATCCGAGTCAGTCATTGTCAGCTGCACTGGGTTGTTGTTGATGAGCTTGTATAGCATCACGGCTTGGACCGTCTTGCCTGGAAGCAAAGAATTGTTGAAGTTATCCTCAAGTGTCTGGAGTGGGTCATTGCCATTCTCATCAGAGTCAAGAGTACCCGGGTCCAGCACGACGTTTGAAGTGTCAGTCTTTTGCTTCCCAGTGATAACCATCATGAAATTGGATGGATCCATTTCCTCTTTAGAGTTGTTGCGGATAGTGACGTACACGACTAACACCTTGCTGTTGTCATAGCCATCACGTACCTCCGACTTGGTGAAGGTCATGGTCTCATTACCAGCATAGTAGACGTTTTGGTCTGCACTGTAGAACCAGTCTTCGTCAGGTGTGGTCGGAATAGTCTTGGTATCGGCTTTCTTACTGGAACTTGCTGCTTTCTTACTCGACTCTTTGCTGCTATCAACCTTGCTGGCCTTCTCGGTCTTGCTCGACGAATCCTTTTGTCCAGAGCTTGAGCCACAGGCAGCCAGCGACAGGGCAGCCACAATTGTGACGCCCAGTGCAATCAGCTTCTTCATTTCAATTCCTCCCAAATGTCAGCTTTTACCGTCGTCAGTATTTGGACGTATAACTACTCCAGCGGTACCCCATATTCATGTGTCAAATCGCTCACGCAGTCTGGCAGATCGGAGTGTTCTTCCCAATACAGCCGCACCATGAGCGCGCTGGCGAACTGATCGGCTTCGTACTCGGCCTTACCGTCGCCGTGGCTGGTAATTTTGTAGAAGCTCGCTACATCTGCGTGCAGGATGACGTGGCCAAGCTCATGTGCCATCACATAGTAACGTTGGTTGCTGTCGTGCACGGATTCGTTGAGCATGACGACTGGTTGGCCAAGCATGTACTGCGTCTTGCCCATGACGTTGGCACCGAGGTCTGCCCAGCGTAGATCTACACCAAGCTCATCTGCGATGCGGAAAGGGTCGGCGGTGCCATAACGGTGAACGATATATCCAATCATCTTACTTTCCATCGCGTTCCGCCTTTTTCCGTTGCTTGGCCAGCTTCTTCCAGAAAATCTGGGTGATGGCCAGATTGAGCTTGGCACGATCATCATCAGTGATGTCCTCGCCGCCGAAGTTGAATGACGGCTGTACGTTACCTTCAAGGACTTCCTTCAAGTCGAGGGAGTCTTTTTCTGTTGCCCATTTTGGCGTGTCGTTCTGGCCTAACAGGTAATCGGTAGTTACGCCATACAAATCAGCAAGCTGACGCAGTGATGAGTAGTCAGGCTGACGCTTACCAGCTTCATAGGCCGTATATGCCGGACGGGTGATGCCAAGCTTATCGGCTACTTGCTCCTGGGTAAGGTGTTTTTGCGTTCGTAGTTCTCTTAATCTGTCTTGTAACATACCGCTTCCTCCTGCACCTCAATAGTAACAGCACGTTACTAAAAATAAAGTCACGTTTTGATACTTAAACCGTTGACATGTAACATAGTGTGACTTAATATAATAGACGTAACGAAATGATACATAAAGGGGTGATAAAATGCGCGACTGGTTGAAAGCGCGGCGTGACGCGATGAACAAAACTCAAGATGAGATTGCTGAGCTATCTGGTATCACACGGCCGGCCTACAACATGATTGAGAACGGTGTGCGCCGTCCGAGCGTGCCAGTGGCAAAGCGAATTGGCAACGCTATGAGTATTGATTGGACCATTTTTTTTGCAGATGAAGGTAACAAAACGACACATCAAAAGGAGGCATCACGATGAGCAAGGAAGACAAAACGGTAGCAAATGCAATTTATTTAACCTTGGACAAGTCCAAGGTTCAAAAGGCTCAACGCTTAGCGGAGCAATATTTAGCCGCAATCGAAAAGGCCAACTCATTGGCAGATGAATTGACCTCTATCGGAATTGAACTGAGACAAACTACTTTAAGTTAAATTCCACATCGAGCGTCTTATGACAATGAGGG
>NZ_RHOK01000025.1 GCF_003946175.1 Lacticaseibacillus suibinensis
TGAGTTGTTGGTAATGCTTGTGGGTGTTAGTCTGAGAGTGGGTCATGAAGATTCCTGCTTTCTTGTTTAGCTAGCACTAACAAGAATAGGTCTTCATGGCCTTTTTGGTCTAGTCGTCAGGGTGTTGCACTTGAATTGTAAACTGGGGAAAAATTCCCAGATCATTAATTTAACATATCGTATCAAACCACGCCTGGAATATTATCTAGGCGTTTTTTTAATGTCATGGTATTTTCTGGCAGAAAGGTTGCATTATTTTGACTACAGTTGTAAACTAATAAGTGTTAAGAGGCTACAAACGTAAACTTAGAATTCAATTAATGGAGGAAGCCAATTGAAGGATGCAAAGAATGTAACCATCACCGATTCTGAATGGATGGTTATGAGAGCAATTTGGACAATGGGACATGCGACTAGTCGTGAACTAATCGATGCTATGAACGAATTAGAAGGCTGGTCAGCTTCAACAACCAAAACGCTACTTCACAGGTTGATTCAAAAACAGGCGGTTGCGCAGCATGGCCGCAGTCGACCATTCACGTATAAGCCGGTTGTTGGCGAGAAGGAATCAATGGCGGCAGCGGCAGATGATTTGTTTGACCATATGTGTGCGATGCGGGCTGGTTCAACAATTGCCGGCGTTATTCAGTCAAGGGAACTCTCACGGGCGGATATTGCGAACTTACAGGCGATTCTAGCTGAAAAGGCCAAAACAGCGCCCGAGGAAGTTCAGTGTAACTGCTTGCCAGGTGATCAAACGTGTTAAGACTGTGGTGTTCTGTTTACTTTTAGGATTGCTGCACAAAAATCCAGAATCTGGGATTTCTGATGGCGGAAACTTATGAATTTTTGTCGTAATTCTCATTCATATAGTGGCATGGTGCTCCGCAAAGCAGAAGCCTAAATATAAGAACCTGGTGGAAAAATCCCGAGCCCGGGGATTTCCACACAAGGAACTTATATTCCGGCTTCTAACCGCTTTGCTACGCACACTTATTTTTAGGGGGTCGATAATCATGGCAAATAAAGAGGACCATATGAACATGAAAAACATGAGTGCTAAGAATATGGAAAATAATGAATCAAATATGAGTCATATGGATCACGATATGACCGAAACGGATCATAATCAAATGAACATGGACCACGATATGGCCGAAATGGATCACAGCCAAATGAACATGAATCACGGTGATATGGATATGGCTGGGACCGACATGATGATGCACGGTGGCTCAATGATGCATATGGGGAATTTGAAAGTTAAATTTTGGGTCTCCGTTGTCTTAGCGATTCCAGTTTTACTGTTAGCACCAATCATGGGTTTAAACGTTTCCATCCTTAGTTTCAGTTCACCGCTAATTGTTGGCATTATCATCGTTTTGTTTGATACAGCACTTTACTTTTATGGCGGAATGCCATTTTTAAAGGGGGCTAAAGCGGAAATTCAGAATAAATCTCCTGAAATGATGATGCTAGTAACCCTTGGAATTTCCGTTTCGTATTTCTACAGTTTGTACGCATTTATTGCCAACAACTTCTTGAACCCGGCAAATCATGTAATGGATTTTTCGTTCGAACTTGCAACCCTGATTTTAATTATGCTTCTAGGACACTGGATTGAAATGAATGCATTGATGGGGGCTGGGAATGCCTTACAAAAGATGGCGGCCCTGTTGCCTAAGACGGCCCATCTAGTTACAGATAATGGTGAAACAAAAGAAGTGCCAGTATCTGATTTAAAAGTTGGTCAAGCTTTCCAAGTGCGTTCAGGTGAGAGTATTCCAGCCGATGGTGTTATTACGGCTGGGGAGTCGACCGTGAATGAAGCACTGGTAACCGGTGAATCTGCTGCCGTTACCAAGAACGTTGGCGATAAGGTCATTGGTGGTGCAACCAACAATAACGGGACGCTAACGGTTAAAATTAGTGGTACTGGTGACTCCGGCTATCTTTCTCAAGTAATGAAAATGGTTCAAAATGCCCAGCAAGCTAAATCTAAAGCAGAAGATAAAGCTGATTTAGTTGCCAAGTATCTATTTTACGCGGCATTTGGTGTTGGGATTATTGCTTTCTTTGCCTGGTTACCCCAGGGATTGCCGACTGCAATGACGATCATGGTGACCGTCTTCGTGATTGCTTGCCCGCATGCATTAGGATTAGCGATTCCATTAGTGGTTTCTCGTTCTACTACGATTGGCGCACAAAATGGGCTATTAGTTCGAAATCGCCAAGCCATTGAAGCAAGTCAACATGTTAGCCACGTTCTCTTGGATAAAACTGGCACGTTAACAGAAGGTAAATTTACGGTGAATGCATTGATTCCAAATGATGGGATTGACGAAACAACGTTATTAAGCCGACTGGCCGCCCTTGAAAATAATTCGACTCATCCGCTGGCCCAAGCAATCATTACTGAAGCCCAAGCGAAGGACATTGAAGTCGTTGCGGCTGAAAAGTCTCAAAATATTCCGGGCGTTGGTATTTCCGGTAATGTTGATGGCACTGACTATACGATTGTTAATGGTAACTATTTAACGAAGCAAGGGATCAGGTTTGACGAGGCCGCTGCTGATAAATGGGCTGCTAAGGGTAATTCCGTCAGCTTCCTATTGCAGGGCACCCAAGTTCAAGGAATGGTTGCTGAAGGCGACACCATCAAAGCGGGTGCTAAGGAATTAATTAGTGGTCTTCAGAGGCGAGGAATTACCCCCGTAATGCTCACTGGCGATAATCCAAAAGCCGCGGAACACGTTGCTAACTTACTAGGATTGACTGAATTCCATGCAGGCCTATTACCAGATGATAAGCAAAAGATTATTGCTGATTATCAAGCAAAGGGCAATCACGTCATCATGGTTGGTGACGGCGTAAATGACGCACCAAGTCTTGCCGCGGCCGATATTGGAATTGCAATTGGTGCCGGAACCGATGTTGCCATTGATTCCGCTGATGTTGTGTTGGTTAAATCAGAACCCAGCGATATTTTACATTTTCTTGATTTGGCTAAAATCACAAATCGGAAAATGGTTCAAAATCTCTGGTGGGGAGCAGGCTACAATATTGTCGCAATTCCACTCGCTGCCGGTGTGTTGTCATTTATTGGAATCATTCTAGACCCAGCCGTTGGTGCTGCGGTCATGGCGATGTCGACAATTATCGTGGCAATTAATGCGATGGGATTGACTGGTGAAAAGATTAAAAACGTGTAATTAAGTGATGACAAAAAGAGGAGAAAGATCAGCTGGTAGTCTGGTCTTTCTCCTCTTTATGATCATCATGTTAATTACTTATCTGGTTGCTCAGTTAATTTCGCCAATTTTTGATGCAGCCTAATGTCATATTGCCTGGTAATTGGCATTAACACCGCGACCACCCCGCAAATGGCAGCACCGATTCCTGCAATCACAAATAGGCGTTCAATGCCAATCACATCAGCTGGGGGACCGGAAAAAATTAAGCCAATTGGTCCAGCTAGATTCAACAAAGAATTCAAAACGCCTAGAATCCGCCCTAACTCTTCTGCTGGATAACTTTGTTGAATCATTGCCATTAAAAGCGTTGTAAAAAATGGGGTCGCAATTCCTTCAATGATGTTTAAAGCTGCGAACCATAAAAATCCGGTTTGGTTACCTGGCAAAATGCCGCTAATACCGGTTGGAATGCCAACCAGGAAAAACGCGATGATTACGGGATTCATCCGGTCCTGCCACTTACCAAAGAGGCCAATGATAGTGCCGCCGATTAGCATGCCAGTTGAATAAATGGCTTCAATTAAGCCAGCTTGACTAACGGTTCCCTGAAAGTATTTCATGGTCATGAGTGGATACATGCTGGCAGCAGGCATGTATGTTAGTGTGAAGACGGCGCCGATCAACGTAATGTACCACAAGCCCTTGTTGTTCGTAAGTTGTTTGATCCCCAAGCGGGTGTTGTGGAGCACATGCATTGGCTGATCAATTTTTTCATTGTTAGGAATTTGAACCGGTTCTGGTGCAAAGTTGAAATTAAGCGTAGATCAAAGTGACTGTGTTTAGTGGTTGTAGCCTATGCCGCTAACAATTGGTCGACTTCTTGATACGCTGAAAAGCCGAAGAGGCCTAGCTTCTTTCGGCTTTCTTTGTGTATCGCATGCATGGTTTCAATGCCGTATAATGTCCTAGCTGCTGTCCGAGTGCTCTGCTAACTTGAGGAACGAACTTGTTGCCGCTTAATAAAACGGTGATCTTGCTCAATCAGATTATTGCGATATTTGGAGCACTGATGCACACCTTTGTGCAGACAGCCTTCCCTAGTAAGCTTTTTAATTGCCTTTAGGGTCGCTCCGTACTGATCAGTCACTAATCGATGTGGAAGACCATAGGTCTTTAAAAGGCGTTTGAGAAAATGATAGTCCGAGTTAAAGTCACGCTTCTTGCGCAGTTGAAAATCAAGCGTAAGACCTTGATCATCAATGGCACGGTAGAGGTAATTCCATTGACCTTTGATCTTGATATAGGTCTCATCCATACGCCACAGAGCCCGCATAATCGGTGAGTAATGTTGTACCCAACGCATGAGGGTTGTGTGATGCACGAAAATACCACGGTCGCGCATCATTTCAACTAGATCTCGATAACTGATGTTGTAACGCAAGTAGTAGCCTACGGCAAAAGTAATCACTGATTGATTGAATTGCCGTCCTTTAAAATGATCAGTCATCTGAAAACCTCCAGTTTCAATTCATGATACAGGTACTCTCCCTGAGTAAACTTTGCACCAGAACCCTGCAGATATATACGACTATTATTTCGGAGTATCAAAAACGCCGCAGTACTTAGCTGCGACGTGCTTGCATTATATTCAGTCCGGATTAGTATCAATCAGCCGGTGCACCAGTTACTTCTTTTTCTTCCGCCAACATCTCATTGTGCTCGTAAATCTTGAAGAATGGCAAGTAAACTAGCATTGCGACGAAAATTAAGATAGTCCAGAAGACGATGTTCCGCCAATCCATCGTGCCCATGTAGGCTTGAGCAAAGTATGGGGTGAAAGACGGATCGACAATGGTACCCAGACCAATGATGCCAAATTTCTGTGCTAAGTAAGTAAGTGAGAGCGTCACGATTGGTGAAAGAACAAATGGAATGCCGAGAATCGGGTTAAAGACAATTGGTAGCCCAAAGATGACAGGCTCATTGATGCTACAGATACCCGGAATAAAGGACAGCCGGCCGATTGCCTTAATTTTGGTGACCTTGCTGCGCATCATTAGCAAAACGAGGCCAATCGTGTTACCAGCTCCACCAAGTACCGAAATCCGGAACATCTGCAAATTCATCAAGTGTGTAGGAGCCATGCCTTTTTGTACTTGAATGGCATTGAGGCCAGTCTGGGCAATCCCAATCGCAAAGAGAATTGGGAACACAATACTTGTCCCGTTGACCCCAATCAGCCAAAGAAGATTAGAGATGGTGACAATCAGTAGAAAGCCCCAGAAGTTACCAGCAATCCCTACTGCAGGAGTCAGTAGGCCGGTGACAAAAGCAGGTGATGGTTTGCCACTTAAGCCACTAATCAGTAAGTTCAGACCATAGAACACACCGATGTTCAAAACTAGCGGAATGAGGGAGTTGATGAAGGTGGTCACCATTGGCGGCACACTGTCGGGAAGCGTCATCTTCCAATTGTGCCGATCCACCCAGCGGTTAACTTCCACGACACAAAGGCCGAGGATAATCGAGAGAAACAGACCGTTGGTGCCAAGGTAATCCATGGAGATAGTGCCCTTAGCGGAGACAGTGGTGGTGACCATCATGTAAGTGACCATCGCCATCATGCCATCCATCGCGGCATTGCGCTTGTAGGTTTTACTGAGCTCGTAGCCAATCCCAAACGCACAGATGATACCGTAAATACCCATGGTCATGTTGTAAGGTAGCGTGATGGCATCGTAGTGAGCCACCGCAAAGTTTTTCCATGAGGCCATGAACTGCATAAAGAAGTTGGCAGTGGCGGCGTTGTAATGCGACATATCGATTGGTGGGTTGGCGAAGATCAGAAAGAATGAACCGACAACCAGGAATGGAAGGCCAAAGAGCATACCATTGGCTAGTGACTGCAGGTGCCGCTGGTTGCCGAGTTTGTTACCGACAGGGGTAAGAACATTACTGAGCTTATTCAGAAAGCCGTTTGACTGATCCATGAAATCACCTCTCAGACTTGGTAGGCATTAAATTCGAAGGCGTGGGGAACAATTTTCTTGGGGTCATAGTGTTGGATTAATTTGTCGTATTCTTCGTAGTAGCCGTTGTCGACTTTCTTTTGGGGTGTAACCTTGCTGTCGACGTGCAGGAAGTGCTGGCTATCGCGGCCGAGTTTCTTACCACGTGTGGTGTGCTTATCAAGCGCGTAGTCAGGAATCTCGGGTACGTAGCCCATGTTGAAGTTCTTGATGACGATGTTTTTGAGTAAATCGGATGAGCGGTCTTTTTCAGATTCGCACAGGTAGCGAATGGCATGAACAAACATCATCGCCCGATCAGCCTCAGTGTATTCAAAGTTCTGACGAATCTGATTGAGATTGTTAATCAGAATTGGGGCCATAGGGTTACCCATGCCGATGTCTTCAACGGAGATAGCCTGGAGGCGGCGCCAGAGCTTGTCTTCAAACTGGGGTGATGAGATGTACATTTCGTAAGCAAATTCGACGGCTGCCCGTTCCTTGCCTTTGCGAATTGACTTCTGCAATGCTGAAATCACTTCATCACCAGCCAGACCGTTTCTGGTCTTAGTCCGTGCCCAAGGGTCAGACAAGAACTCATCATCGTTATCAGCACTTTGATTTCTGGTATTTTCTGTATTAGGTTTAGTCATAGAATATTTCCTTTCTAGAATGGTGGTATACATAATGGATATTCAGCAATGGGCAGAGAAGTATCAGTTATCAGCTGATGAATTAAGAATTTTGGAGTACATGAAGCGGCACCACGCGAATGTTAGAGATACCGGCATTCGTGATTTGGCTAAGGCAACGTATTCGTCGCCAGGCTTCATCATCAAGCTGGCTAAGAAAATTGGCTTATCTGGTTATTCAGAGCTGGTTTTCTTGATGGCTGATACAGACACCTTTGTTGACTTAAAATCCAGTCCTGTCGACATTGGAGAATACCTGCAACCTTTTTATGAGTGCATGAAGAAACATCGCGGAGGCATGATTAGTGTGCTCGGAAGTGGTTATTCTGAGAGTATCGCTCAATATATGAGTGAGTATCTCAACGTTCATGGGTTCCGTAGTACCTCTAATTCGCATCTTGAATTGCTTCGGCCGAGCTCTGATCATTTGTTGATTACCATCAGCAATTCTGGGGATACCGTGCGTCTGAACGAGCTAGCTGAACAGGCGGCTGAAAATGGTCAAGATGTGATTGCCTTTGTTGGTAGGCGGAACTCGCAGATGGCTAACGCCGCGAGTATCGCGATTTCAACGAATACATTTAAGCCGACCTCGTTTGAGGAGAATGCACCGCAATTATTTTTTGGGTTTGCATTGATATATTTTGAACTTCTCATGAGTAAAACGTTAAGCATGCTTGGTCAGGATTAAGCGCTTTCTCTCTGACAAATCTAGACTAACGCAAATAAGAACCCCAGAGAATTGGTTTGAGGGTAATGAATACATGTTTAGCTCGATTGAGAACATGTTCACGGTGGTGTGGGTCATACTTTATATTTCTGTCTCACAACTTAAAAGTATTGACACTGACACCATGTGCCCGCTACAATAGGCTTTGTTAAGTCTCATATGTAAGTCTCAAATCGAGAGGGCAAAATCATGGTCAAATCATCCAGAACGACTTCATCGACAGCCACAAATTCAACGGGTCATATCTACGGGTATGCTCGAGTCAGCACCTTGGCTCAGAGTCTAGATGAGCAAATCGCCGAGCTCCATCAACTAGGTGCCCAAACCGTCTATGCAGAGAAGTACACCGGCACTACCGTCGAGCGTCCAGAATTTCAGAAAGTGCTTGCTATCGTGCAGCCAGGGGACACTCTAATCGTCGCGAAGATGGATCGGCTTGCCCGCACAGTCAAAGGCGCCTTGGAAGTCATGGATCAACTTCAGGTCAAAGGTGTCTCACTTCGTATCGGCAATATCGGTACTTTTGAGACTGATCGTAATGGCAAGCTGACTCCCATGGCGAAGATGATGAGAACGATGATGTTGGCGTTCGCCGAATACGAAAGAGATATGATTGTTGAGCGCACGCAAACCGGGCGGGCTTATGCACGTACACATGTACCTGACTACAAAGAGGGCCGCAAGCCAGTAATCAACGGTCGCCGCCTAGAGCAGATGCTGGAATACTACGATACGCACACCGTGAAAGAAACGGTTTCGGCTTTTGACGTATCCAAAGCGACCTTGATGCGCCGGGTGGCAGACCGAAGAGCTAACGAGATTAAAGAAGAACAGGCAAACTAACGCAAAGAGGCCATCACATTCAGCAGGTGTGATGGCCTCTTTAGTATGCTGCGTATAGGAACGGCTTATCCTATGCTTGCGACTGCCAGCAGGGTATCGCTATTCACAGGAGTCTCTGCAGTTTTGGACTTCAATGCCACAGAGCCCGTTGTCACGATGACAGGAGAGATGGTGTTGTACTGTTTACCGACTTCTTCAAGGTCAAAGGTAATTAGCTCCTGACCACGGGTGACGTGTTGGCCCTGGGTAACAAGAGTATTGAAATATTTCCCATTGAGTTCAACTGTATCAATGCCGACATGAATCAGCACTTCGACCCCGTTATCACCACGGACGCCAACCGCATGCCCAGTCTGGGCAATCACGATGATGGTGCCATCAAATGGTGCTCTGACGATGCCTTCTGTTGGCTTAATGGCAAAACCATCGCCCATGGCACCTGATGAGAAGGTTGTATCAGGCACCTGATCTAGACCGACCAGGTCACCATTAATTGGTGCGTAGATTTCGGCCGGCACACCGCTAGTCACTTCAGCATCATCACTTTGTTCAATCACTGGTTTTGGATCTTCAGCACCGACTACCGGCTGCAGAATCATTACCAGTACGGCCGTTGAAACGATTGTGATGCCTAGGCCAATCAGAACATGGATAAATTTCGGCATCATGGCGTAGACAGCCAGACTCAGGATGTTTGAAGGGGTGAAGCTGCCCAGGTGATAACCCATGGCGGAGACATATGCAGCACCGAGGCCACCACCGATACATACAGAGAGCAAGAGGCGCTTGTATTTAATGATAACCCCGTACAGAGCAGGTTCGGTAATCCCAAGAATAGCCGAGACCCCAGAGGAGTAAATTACTGACTTTTCTTTCTTGGAACGAGTCTTGAAGATCATGGTCAGAACACCAGTGGCCTGGGCAAAAGTTGACATGATCATGGTCGGCATCAAGACGTCATAGCCTTTAGAAGCAAAGTTCTGGAAGACAATCGGGGTCAGCGCTTGGTGCATACCTGTGATGACCATTAATGGTCGTAATCCACCGAGTAGGAACCCAGCCAAGGCGCCAGAGAAGGAGAAGAGCTTCATTGAGACACTTGAAAGGGCGAGCCCAAAGTAATTGCCCAGCGGCCCAAGTACAATCAACTCGATTGGGATCATCACCAGCAAGACCACGGTTGGAACGAAGATCACTTTCAACATATCTGGCATGTGCTTGTCGACGAACCGGTAAACATAACTCATCAGCCAAACAGACAAGATAATCGGAATAACTGAGGAATTATAGCCGAGTACCGGAACCGGTAGGCCTAAGAAGTGCATGGTCGTGATTTTGCCCACGTTGTTAATCAGCGTTGGGTGCAGCAGTGCCCCAGCGAGGACCGCTGCCAACATAACGTTGGTTTTGAATAGCTTGGCGGCTGAGATTGCCAGCAGGAATGGCAAGAAGTAGAAGGTGGCATCGGCCATCAGGTTCAAGATGATATAAGTATCCGAGGTGGTCGAAAGCCATTTGAACGCGGTTGAAAGACCCAGGACGGCTTTCATCATCCCGGCGCCAGCAATCGCAGGAATAACTGGTAGGAAGATGTTTGAAAGAATTTCTAGTAGGCGGCTGAAGAAGCCCTTCTTTTCGCCATCGTCGTTGCTGGCAGTGGTGCTTTCTTCGCTACCGATGCCGGTCATATCAGCCAATTCGTCATACCAGTTGGCAACCGCCGGCCCGATGACAATTTGAAGCTGACCGTTTTGAATCTGCGTGTTTAATACACCATCAACATCGCCAATCTTTTTCAAATCAGCTTTGTCGTTGTCTTTCAGGTTAAAGCGTAGCCGAGTCATACAGTGTGTCATGCGCTGAATGTTATCGGCGCCGCCGATGTCAGCCAGAATTTGTTTGAGTTCGGATTCGTGTTTCATTGTTTTCACTCCCCGTTTGTATTGAGTAGTCGAGAGATATGCAACGTCATGTACATGAGTTCTGCGTCATTCAATGATACTTGGTAGTCTTGGGTCAGCTGGTCGCCGACTCGTTTAGCAATCGCGTAAGCATCTGGGTTTTTCTTGAACACTAAGCTCATGATTTCATCGTCCGCGTGCTCTGTGCTGCCTTGGAAGTCTAGCAGGCGCATGGCCATGTATTGGATATGGCGGACGAACCGGCTATAGGCCACGGATTCAGTGTCAATATTATGAATTAATGCATCAACGACCGTTAACACGGTCTTGATCATCTGAGTGAGCTGGGTCACATTATGCGGCTGATTGCCTTCAAGTGAGGCGTCAACGAAGTGCATGGCGATAAAGCCAGCTTCATCTTTAGATAGGGTGGTAAACTGATACTTTTTAACTATCTGCAGAGCGTAAAGCCCAATCTCATACTCACGCGGGTAGAAGCGCTTGATATCCCAGTTCAGCGGGTTTGGCGTTGAGAAGCCATCTCTGGCGCGGGCAATCGCATAGTCCAGGTGGTCGGTCAAGGTGATGATAATGTTCTGATTTAGCTCGTGGGGCAGTCGCCTTTTCCCGTAGTTCACAATTTTGTTGCTGGTCTCAATCAGATCAGTGGAAACTGAAGTGAGGAGATTCTGCACGGAAGGGAAAAGACTCTTATTGGTCATCAGGAAGATTTCGTCTGCATCGCTAACCTCAACCTCATCGCCGCGGCGCTTTTCATGACCAATGCCGCGACCGATAATAATGACGGATTCATCTTGGCTATTTCTCGCCTCGACCACATTATTATTGAGTATTCGCAAGATTTTCATGTGAGCCGTCCTTATCCTTGAAACAGACTGTCACCATCCGTCTCAATGATTTGTCTGTAAATATCAAAGCTATCCTTGCGTTGGCGTTTCAGTGTGCCAGAGCCGTCGTTATGACGGTCGACATAGACAAAGCCGTATCGCTTCTTCATTTCACCAGTGCCAGCGGAGACGATATCAATAGGCCCCCACCAGGTATAGCCGATGACTTTGCAGCCATCTTGAATGGCGTCGGCAATAGCCTTTAAGTGATCCCGAAGATATGCTGAACGTTCGGGGTCGTGGATTTTGCCATCTTCGCTGATTTCGTCGGCGGCACCCAAGCCATTTTCAACGATGAATAGTGGGCAGTCGTAGCGATCTTGCATCAAGTTACACATCCACCTCAGGCCCAGGGGATCGATTGGCCAGCCCCAAGCCGATTCTTTCAGATATGGATTTGGCTTGCCGACTACGCCGCCGGTATCGCCGTAGATCTTCATGCCTTCTTGATAAGTACTGGAACGATAATAGCTAAAGGCTAGATATTGCGAGGTGTATTGCTTAATCAGCGCCAGCTCATCATCTGTGATATCGATGGTGACCTTGTAGTCTTTCCAGATGCGCTTCACGTAGCCTGGATAGTAGCCGCGGAGCTGAACATCAGCGCTGACAAATGTCCGCCGTTGTAGTTGTAGAGCGCCAAAGACATCTTCTGGCTTCGGACTGGCGGGATAAACGGCAGCCTGACTGAGCGAGAGCATAATACCCATCTTTGCATCCGGCATCAGTTCTTTGGCTAGTCGCACAGCCTGCGCGTTGGCAACATACATATTATGAGTGGCCTGGTAAATCTGCTGAAGTTGATGTGGATAATCGCCGGTCAGATCCATACCAGCAGCGGCGTATGGAATGGTGTGAACATTATTCATTTCATTGAAGGTCATCCAGTAGTGTACGCGGTCGCCATAGCGGGTGAATAAGACGCGGCACAGTTTCTCGAAGAGGGGAATGAGCTTCTTACTCTCCCAGCCGTTGTATTTCTTGTGAAGGGTCAGTGGCGTTTCGTAATGTGAGATGGTAACAACCGGCTCGATACCAAGCGCCACCATTTTGTCGAAGAGGCGATCATAGAACTTCAGGCCTTCTTCGTTTGGCTCGTCTTCTTCACCAGTAGGGAAGATGCGAGTCCAAGCAATTGAAGTTCTAAAACACTTAAGCCCCAGTGCAGCCATTTCTTCTAAATCGGTGTCGTAGCGATGGTAGAAGTCAATGGCCTCGTGGCTTGGATAGAAGGCGCCAGGTACCACTTCCTCATCGTGCACGTTCTTGGCGATACCATGCTGGGTGGTGTCTGTAATCGCAACGCCCTTGCCGTCAACGTCCCAAGCACCCTCTGCTTGGTTAGCGGCAATGGCCCCGCCCCATAAAAAATCCTTTGGAAAAACAGTCATTTACTTTACTCCTTCCTCTGCTGAACGAAAAAAAGGCAACACCACTAAGCGCTTAGGCCCAGCGGTATTGCCTGATCGAATCAGTTACAAACCGACTTACTATATGTTTACAGTCAGAGCATACCAACGAAAGTAAGCGCTGTCAACCCGATATATTAATTTATTTCTTATCTGCAGGCTAATGCACGATATCAAGTGTTGGCAGCGATGAACTTGGAGAACCGAGTACATGTGTATGTACATTGTTTCTGAATCACGTTATACTCTACCTGTAGAGAATCGCCACCGCCCTTGGAGGACAAAGCTCATGGCAAAACCAATCAGCAAACAGCAAAAATGGAACGCCGCCCACCCGCAAGCCACGCGCAAGGCCAGCGACCGCAGTGCTACCAAGCGCTACATCCAAAAATACGCCACGCTGGCAGAGCTCGACACTATCGACCGGCTCGTCGCTGATCAACGCAAGGTGCTTAAGCAACGCGAAGCCGAAGCCCTGGCACCGCTCGACGCCTTCATTCACACCTACCGCTTCGGCACCGGCGCTGTGCCGCCAAAAGGTTTCGACATTATCGTGTCTGAAGAGGTCGTCACCGCCAGCTACGACGGCAAGTTCTTAATCTCGACGCCGAACCGCAGCCAGTTGGATCCTGTGCGATATTCACCGTCTGGCGCGCTAGAAGAAAAGGCCAACCTCCACGCCTGGTTCGATTGGGTGTTCAAACTGCCGGCCGAACGCATCGAACTAAGCGACTTTAGAGCCTTCCCGCTGGCCCTGCGCGACGAGATTGAAGCTGCGCTTACCAAGTACTTTGGCTACCAGCCACTTGTGAAAATTCGCTACAGCGCCGCCGCCTTTACCGAAACAAAGGACCAGGCGCTTTACTATCCATTGTCGCCGGATCCGGTCATCACCTGGAACGGCCCAGGCCATGGCTATCGTGTTGAGGACCAGACCCAAATTATCAGTGGTGACCTCTCTTTAGAGGAAAATCACCCCTGGGCAGAAAGCCACCCGCCGCTGCTTGAAACCGCGGTGCTACGCCAAAAATATGAAGCGCTCAGCCCGGAGGATAAGCTTGTGTATGTACCGGCCGATGAGGCGCCGGCCCCAAAGCCGCGAACCTATCAGATTGTCAAAATCACGCGCCGCAAGCAAAAAGATGGCACCGAAAAGCTAACGCGCGCCATCGCCGGCAAGTACCACGCGCTGAATCAAGAGACTGCTACCGCAGCTTACAAAGCCGATCATCCGCACGCCAGTCTTGCTAACCTTGAGATTGAAGAAATCTGAAATGACGCCTGTCAAACCAGACCTGAGAAGACTCTGATATGACAGGCGTTGTTCTTTTGGGTAGCAAGTCGAGAACGGGTACTTCGCGAACCTCAGAGGCGAAAATAGACGCGATTTCGCGGTCAGAAGACGACAACCCATCGAAACGGGGCTAAAACGACGACGTTTCTGCACCTGAAACCCGCTCTGAATGTCTATGATTCACGAACACCAGAAGAGAGTGATGAGCTACGTTGCGCTTTAATGAGGCGGCAAAAGCCACATGCATATGCGGATATTTATACATGCAATCAAGCATAAAGGGTTAGTGCTCACCTGCCGCCGCAGCCTCCGCCCAGCCGCCTGGCCTTGCGGCCCGCTCGGCGCCTCGGCTCCGGCTGCGGCTGAATCCACCGACGGCCGCCCGCTACGCGATGCGGCGGCCTGCTCAGACATAACGCCGCAATCGCCCCCGTGGCCCTCCGCCAGCCGGCTGGCGCCCGCTGGCTCCGCCGCCACTCACAGCCACCGCGCCTCACCAGGCGGCCGCTTCGCGCCCGCGCGTGCAGGCACTCGCAGCGCTCCCCGCCAGCCTACGGCAAGCGGGCGCTGCATCGGCCGGCGCGCAGAGCATCGCCCCAGCCAACGCCATGTGATGCGCTGCCGGCAGTCGCCAACGCGCCCAGCGCCTTGGCACCTTGCCTAGCCGCAACGAACTAGCTCACTATCCGCAGCGCCACCGCCCGCGCCCCGGCGCGACCAGCTGCGCTCGTCGCTTCGCCGGCGCTAGCCACAGCCAGGCCGCGTGGTCGCGGCCCACCGCCGGATTCTCCTCATCCGGCTGCGCCCCAGCCCAATACCGCCCACCAAGCAAGAATGCTGGCGCGTATATATAGCGCTCTCCTGTATTTGAGTCTAGGTAAAATAGCGACGCGCGTCATCATCTGACGCGTGTTTTCGTCTCCTATGAGGTGCCGAATCCGGAACCCGCTAGGCCTTTGCGGATTAGCCTGGTCTTGGGCGCTCTACCCGGGCGGCGGCGCAGTGGGAGGTCCCACCCGCCCAGTCGGAGCCAGGTAGGAAGCTCCTGCCATTTTCACCTCGAAGGAGCCGACCGCGCGCCTAACGCGCGCTTGCTGTTTCACGCTGCAGCCCGCGTGAAACAGCATCGGCAGGCGGCTGCGCCCACCCGGCGCAGCCAGCCTCGAGTTCCAGGAGCGGGCAGACACCGGCGTGGGCATGGCTGGAGCCCGCCATTGCCCGCTCCGGCGACTGCCGCGGCAACTTTAGCCCACTGTTTTGTTAGCAACCAGACCGAAAAAACCAAAAAAAGCGCGAATCACTGTTTCAAATTCGCGCAGTTATCGATTTATATAAGTGACGGGAAAATTCAGAAAGGAGGTACATGCACATGACCTTAGCTGATCGTTTGCCCATCGAGATATACTCGCGGCCGGTGTACCGGAAGTGCGAGTGTTGCGGAAGAGTGCAAGATATCTATTTTCATATGGTGGTGCGCGATGCCGCTAGTGGCAAGCTTCTGATCGGCTCGTTTGACCTGTGTGCCAGCTGCGGCAAGGAGTTGGCGCTGATTACTGATCAAGCCATCGACCGGGAAGAAGCACCAACGCCAGCGCCGAAAATGACGCAAACCATCAGAACCTTTGACGTGGGCGGCGCTGCGCAAAACGGCGGCGATACGACAAATTTGTAAATTTGTGCCGGTGGCGGGAATGTTTTTGTTTGGAGAAACGCGCGGTTTTGCGCGCTGAATTTTGACCGGTCGGGTAAGATACGACCAATTACTAAATTTGCGGTTTGTGCGAGGAGGTGAAACCGATGATGTCATGGGCCGAATATTTAACCGACATCGGCCGCAACGAGCGCACCATTTACGAATATGAGCGCCGCCTGCGTTTGTGGGAGGCGTGGTTGTGGGAAGTGCGCGGTAAGGCGCTGCTGGAGGCGAAGCAGGCGGATGTGATTGCCTGGCAGTTAGACCTAATCCGCAGCGGTAATGGGCCGCGCACGGTCAACGGCAAGTTATCAGCCGTGAAGTTGTTTTATGCGTGGTTGGTGCTGGCGGAGAAAATGCCGGAGAATCCGGTGCCCAGCGGCCTGAGCCTGCATGTGGTACCGCCGCGAATCAACCGGCTGACGGACGAGGAATTGCGCGGGATTTTGAACTGGTTTGATACGCTGAAACCTAACGCGCGCGCCGCTTTCTATACGATGTTTGGTAGCGGCGCGCGGGTGAGTGAGGTGGCGCGTCTGGAGTACCAAAGCGTGCGGCTGATTGATGATGCGATATGGATTCAGATCAGCGACGCGAAGTGGGACTCTGACCGGACGATTCCGGTGATTGATGATAAAGCGGCGCGCATTCTATATGCGTACTGGCTGGATCAAAGGCTGGATGGCAAGCCACTCTTCAAGCTTTCCAAGCGGACGCTACAGGAATACGCCACACACTATTCGGAAGAAAGCGGCGTGCATTTTTACTCCCATTTGCTTCGGCATACGTTTGCGGCGCGGCTGTTGGAGCAAGGCGTGCCGATGAGCGAGATTCAGTTTTTGTTAGGGCATCGTAGTTTAGCAATGACGGCGCATTACACCGAGTCGGCGATTGTCGACACCGGGCACTTAGCGCCAAGCGTACTGCAGGACAGTAGCAGCGCGGCCGCGACGCCGCGGCTGCGACCACTAGATGAAACGGAGGAATAGCGGATGGCAACAGCGATTGTGATTGATGTCAGTAGCTGGAACCCTGATACGTTGGCGTTTTTCCAAGACGCCGCGAAAAACGGGGCGCAAGGCGCGATTGTGAAGCTGACGGAGAATACGAACTACAAGAACCCTAAGGCAGTCAACCAACTGAAGAATGCCAAGGCGGCGGGCTTGAGCGTTCATGGGTACCACTATGCGAAATATACGACCGTGGAAAAAGCCCAGGCAGAAGCGAAGTATTTTGTCGCTCAGGCGCAGGCGCTGGGACTGCCGAAAGGAACGGTTTTGGCAGATGACGTGGAAGATGGGGTGCTCAGCAAAGACGGAAAGACGCTGACTACGCAAACGGCAGCCTTTTTGAAGGTCATCACGGATGCGGGGTACCGGACGGATGTTTATACCAGCTTGAGCTGGATCACGGGGAATCGGCTGCTTTTGGGGAGTTTGCCCAAGCTGAATCTCTGGCTGGCGCGGTGGCAGGCTTCGGCACCTGGATACACCGGGGTCGGGACTTGGCAGTGGACCTCGCAGTGGCGCGGGCTAGCGCTGGATGCCAGCTACGATTATTCCGGGTATTACACCGGCGCAGCGGCAGCTACGACGACTACTGCGACTGCGACGAGTAGCGGCTGGACGGTGCAAACGGGAACTTTCACGCCCGACCGCGAGATTTGGTTGCGGGAGGCACCGATTACCGGGGCCAAGATTGCGCTGATGAAAAAAGGCGACAAAATCAAATACGACTCGTATGGCTACGTGAGCGGGTATGTGGTGATCCGGCAGCCGCGTGCCGGCGGCAAGTTCGGTTATATCGCCACCGGCACCGCCGCTGGCACCAAACGGACCAGCTACTGGGGTAGTTTTGCGAAGTGATGAAAACCAGGGAACCAAAATGGCACCATGGTTGTAAAGCACAATCATGGCGCCATTTTGGTTGCAAGTAGGTGCACAAGTAAAACATTATACAGGTACCACCGGTTGTGGCATAATTGCGCCAGATGTTATTTTAAATCCAAAAAAATAGAGCTTTGGTGCTAGCACACCGCCGCTCTAAAACCTGAATGGTCCACAAACAAGTTAAGCGTCTCCGCTCAGGGTTATTTTATCATGGCGGGCTGAACTTGTCGTTTTTAATGACTGGGTTCGGCCTTTTTTATCCCTTGGGTCGTTATGTAGAAGGGGCAAGTCGGGACAGGCGTGTACCCGTCAGAAGCGCTGCGAAATGCTTCGAGCCACGTCCGAAGCTGTGGTCTGCGCCACGGCGGGCCATGAATGATGGGAGACGGGGCAAGCACGGTCCCGGACAAGCAGGGTGTGGTCCGAAAGCAAGATGAGCGGATGTCTGTGCGTGGGCTTGGAAGCAGGCCGGCTGGATGGGGGGGACGACCAGCCGAATACACAAAAGCACCCAATCGAGGCGATGGCGCGAAAGCGACGGCAGCGATTGGCTGGTGAAAACCAGGCCGCTCTCTGCTCCGAACACTCGAGCTCTAGCAGGCTGGGGTGTCCAAGTTAGCGGTAAGTTGGCTTGGAAGAAAAAAGGGCAAAAAAAGAGCGCCAGCATAAAGGAGTTGTAGAGAACCGGCCTGCTGGCGCTGGGGCGGCGCTGCCACTGGATGGCGCCACCTATCATATATATACGCAAAGGAGGGGCGATTGACCGAGTGGTTTGGGCGGGGTTGAGGTAGTCCATGATTAGAATCATAGCAGCAAATGTTCCTAGGGGGCGGCAGCTGGAGCTAGTGGGGCATGATCTCGATGATCAACTAGCAAGGTTGCCGGTACGGGAGGAGTTAGCGTTGGCACCGAGCTTGGTGCTGATGATGCCGACACAGAATGACGATTTCGCTACCTTAGGCTTAGATGCAGAAGTGGGTCCGTATTTGACGAAGCGGCATGACCGCACGATAGCAAGACGCCTGCGGCAGAATCTCTGGCCGTTTAGGGAGCCGCTAAAGGCTGAGAGTCAGGCTGTATTCGATGAGCTCGAGATGCAGGTCAGATTCAGGGCGCCACCAAGGTTGATTCCATATTTCCAGCAATTTTATTTTCCATTAGGAGGTGCCGCTCACCGGGATGCAATCTGGCTGGCGGGGCACTACCTGAGCGATTTTACCTTGGTGGCACCTGGGCGACTGCGGGTGGTGATGCGGATGGGGAAACAGCGTGAGTACAGGCTTGAGCTTGAGGTGTCAAAGCGGTTAGATGCAGGGCGGCTGGGCTTGCTGGCAACCTACGCGGCTGAGGTGACGCGGCGAATGCAGCCTTATCATCAGCGATATCACGCTAGGCAGATGGCAGGGGTGATGCTTGGTGAGGCGCCGCCGCGCGGTAATTATGCAAAGATTCCGGTGGAGGCCGAGTGGGGAGAGGCAAGGCCGCCAGAGAATGTGATTGTTGAGGCGCTTTTGGCGCATTGGCCGGAAGTGACGACGGTGATGAGTGAGCATGCAGAACAGCTCAATCAGTTTCTGCTACAAGAGGACTTCATCGCAATTTTTGACGAGAATCGCTATGCGTAGTGCGCCAATCTGGGAGATTTGACCCTACGCAAAAATAGAAACGGCCGGTACACTGGGCTCGTCGCGACGCTTCTCACGCAGGGAGGTGATGACGATGTCTGCTCAGGACTGGGCGCTTCTACTGCCAATCTTGATTGGTGGGGCGCTGGCTGCTTATGATCGTTGGATCGCATACAAAGACAAAGACTCCCAAAAGAAGTAACGCTGCGACTGCGGTCCAGCTGGCGCCTCCGTGCTACCGGAGGCGTTTTTTTTGCGTTTTAAGCAGGAGATGGTGGGCCTATATAAGCCCAAAATGTTTTAAGGCCTTAGGAATACCTCCGTGCAGGTAGTCATCGGTCTGGTAGTCAGCTGCAGCAGCGGCTTGGTCACTGGCATTACCCATTGCTATCCCTGTATTGACACTCTTTAGCATCGAAATATCGTTGTTGCCATCGCCAAAGGCAAAAGTAGGGAGATCTGGTAGATTAAGATGCTGCAGTAATGTATGAATGCCGTTTGCTTTTGAGGCGTTCTGAACAACGGTATCTAGAACGATTGGTGAGTTGCGCATAAAATTGAAATCAGGGAAATCCTTGCGGTAGCTTAACTCGTGTTTGATGCCAGAGTCTGAGTTATCGATGAAAGTCAGAATCATATTGATGTTTTCTAGAAAGGTTGCGTGTTGTTGAATTGGCGGAACAGGCCATCTCATTTCCTGACAGAGCTGTTTGACCCCATTGGAGATCTTTGTTGCCGAAATACGGTTAGCATTTAACCAAATTAGGGTTGTGTCATCCTGAGAGGCACGGTTTTCGATGTGTTCTAGTTGTTGCTGGGTGAATGTGAGGCTTTTGACTAGTGCGCCACGATAATAGACTTCACTTCCGTTGCCGCAAATGTATGTATCGATACCGGCAGACGTTGCTAGGTCGGTCAATTGAAACTTTTGCTTTCCGGTACAGAAGGCCGGTAGATAGTTGTTATTAATAAGCTGACTGATTGCCTCGATATTATCCTCGAAAATCCGCTTTTCGGGGCTTAGTAGCGTGTTATCCAAGTCAAAGAAAACGGCTCCTTTGTAATCTGTCATTATTTATCCTCCATATTTTATAAAAGTGAGACTAGCACTCAACAAAACACAGTTTACTCTAGTATGCAGCTATAACAGGTACACTAATTAGTGTACCTGTTCAAAATATCATAAAAATGTATACAAGTTTTTATACTAACGAGGACTATTTATCTTGAATGCGATAATGGAAGGCCTTACTATTAACTTGTTCACAGAGGTACCCTGTGATGCACTTTTGTACTACGATGTCCATAGACAAGAGAAAGGAAGTACAACTAATGAAACTTAAAGTTGATAAGCTTTCCATGGTTCCCGTCTATGAGCAGATTGCAAATGGGCTTAGAGATCTCATGTACAGTGGAGTTTTACAGAACGGCCAACAGATAGATTCGGAGCCTAAAATGTGTCTCGAATTCAACGTTAGTCGCGGGACAGTCCGGAAGGCAATTGAAGTTTTAATCGGAGAGGGACGCCTCAGAAAAATTCCGGGAAAAGGTACTTTCGTTACCAATCCAGATGTCGCCTATCCACTGAATCAGCAGTTGTTTTCATTTGCTGAGACCTTGGATGCACAAAATATTAGGTATACAACACAGGTTATTCGCCAGGAACTACTTCCAGCTAACAGTGAGATTGCTGACAATCTACGGATTAAGAAGGGAAGCAACTATCTGTATCTTGAACGTACTCGCACAGTTGATGACGATGTCTTAATGCTAATTGAGAATAGAGTCAGCTTGAGTGTGTGCCCTGATATAGAGCGGGTGAACTTCAACAATATCAGCCTATTTTCAAAACTGGAGGAAGTTTCTGGCCAACGTATTTCGTTTGCACGTAGTACGTATGAAGCACTTGCGGTTGGCACTGAACGGGGAAAGATTCTTGGTCTGCCAGCATCAGCTCCAATTTTAAAGATGCAACAAAGCGTCTTTATGGCGGATAACATACCAGTTGAATATGGTTCTGTTTGGTTGAAGGCTAACAAGTACTTCCTTACTACTACGCTTCAGCGAAGGTAGGAGGGCAATTCATGCCATTAGTAAACGGCTTTGATTTGATTGAAATTATAAAAGAGCGTCACGTGGTTGCAGGTGCGTTTAATACGACCAATCTAGAAACAACAATCGGGATTCTTAATGCAGTTGAGAAGAGCGGTATTCCAGCATTTATCCAAATTGCGCCAACTAACATTCCGGTATCCGGTTATGGCTATATTGCTGATATGGTAGAGCGATATGCGAAGACGATGGATACGCCAGTGGCCTTGCACTTGGATCATGGTAAGGACTTCGACTCTGTTCGTCAGGCCGCGCGGGCTGGCTTCACTTCGGTTATGACTGACAATGCGCATTATGACTACGAGGAGAATATTCAACACACCCGTGAGGCAGTTGAGTTTGCGAAGGGTTACGGGATTCCAGTTGAAGCTGAACTCGGTGCTATTGCAGGTAAAGAGGACGATAACGTTGTTGAAGGTGAGGGGAAGACTAACCCTGACCAAGTTCTGGATTTTGTTTCACGCACTGGCGTTGATATGCTGGCAGTTGCAGTCGGTAACGTGCACGGCTTGAACCTAGACCCGAATATTGATTTTCCATTGCTAAGGAAGATTCAGGAGATTTGCCCAGTGCCGCTTGTTCTTCATGGTGCATCAGGAATTCCGGATGAGCAGATTGCACAGATGGTAGACAACGGGGTAATTAAAATCAACGTCGCTAGTGATTTGAGAACAGCCTTTATTACTTCGGCCGGGAAGAGCTATGAAGAGGATCCAGACCGATTCGATCTAGTTAACGTTTGCCTAGATGCCGAAAAGGCAGTGGAAGATGTTGTCTATCACAAGATTCAAGTGATGAATCAGCTTTCTCCAGTTAAGGTGCACTAAGGGGGCCTATGAGTGACAGAGCATGACACAGCAGAAATCGCATTCGATGCGACTTTTGTTAAGAGAATTCCGAAAGCGCTTACGTTTTCGGAAATCGTCGATGAACTTTCAGTGAATTTAATTGATCACGACTTGGTAACATCTGATTATCCAGCCGCAGTAAAAGCGCGGGAAGTAGAGTTCCCAACTGGATTGCCAACAGAACCAATTGGTGTGGCGATTCCGCACACGGATCCGAAATATGTGCGGCAGAACGCGATCTCAGTTGCCGTCCTAAAGAATCCGATTCGGATGACCGTGATGGGCACAGATGACGAAACGGTAAATGTCTCAATCGTCTTTCTGCTGTCCCTCGGGCAATCTAACAAACAGTTAAATATCCTTGCCAAGATTATGAAGATCGTTCAGGACCAAAAGGCCCTAACTAAGATTATGAATGCATCACCCGATGAGATTGCCACAGTAGTCAGAGATTCAATATTGGAGGATAAATGATGACTCAAGCAAAGAAAAAGACAATTCTGTTCGTGTGCGCAACAGGGATTGCTACTTCCACAGTGGTGGCTGAGAAGACGCTGGAATATCTTCACGAGAATGGTATTGATGTGAACTATACCCAGACAAACGTTGCTTCCTTGCCAGAATATGACGCCAACGATGCGGATTTAATCGTAGCGACTACTAACGTTCCTTATGAGACGCCAATTCCTGTTATTCGGGCGTTGCCTATTATTACAGGGATTGGCGATCAGAAAGTACTCGAGCAGATTAAAGCTGCTATCGAAGAATAGGAGGTGGACTAGATGGCTAGTTTAGCTGACTCGCTAAATACGGGTGTTCAGTTTGTTTTGGGACTTGGGGCAACGGTCATGCTGCCACTTTTCCTGTTTGTCCTTGCGCTATTCTTTAGAGTAAAGCCGGCCAAGGCACTTCGCTCAGCTTTAACCGTTGGTGTTGGTTTCGTTGGTATCAATGCTGTCATGACCATTCTGTCTGACAACGTGGGTCCAGCCGCTAAGGTTATGGTTCAACACATTGGACTCAACCTGCCACATGCCGACTTGGGTTGGCCAGCTCTTTCAGCGATTACCTGGGGCTTGCCAATTGCACCTTTCGTTATCATCATGACGATTGTGATTAACGTCATCATGTTGGCAATGAAGTGGACCAAGACGGTTGACGTTGATCTGTGGAACTACTGGCACTTTGCCCTTGCGGGGACGTTGGTTTACTATGTAACCAACAATTTCTGGCTTGGCATTTTAGCCGCTGCTGTGATTACGGTTATCGTCTTCAAAATGGCCGACTGGGCGGCACCGCTTGGGGAGAAGTACTTTGGACTTGAGGGTATTTCACTGCCAACAGTTTCGTCGATTACCTTCTGGCCAATTGGTTTGTTAGGCAACTGGATTATCGATCATATTCCAGGCCTGAACAAGATTCATATCAATCCTGAGACCATTCAGAAGCGTTTTGGTATTATGGGCGAGCCACTGATGATTGGGACAATTCTGGGCTTACTGCTCGGGGTATTGGCTGGCTACGATGTTAAAGGCATTCTAAATATCGGGGTTAACTTGGGTGCCGTTATGTTCATTCTTCCGCGGATGGTTCGGATTTTGATGGAAGGGTTAATGCCGATCTCTGACGCTGTTAAGAGCTGGCTGAATAAGCACGTTAAGAACAGCGGCCAACTGTACATTGGTCTCGATATCGCTGTCGCGATTGGGAACCCAGCAGTTATCTCTACTGGCCTGATTTTGACACCAATTGCTGTTGGGCTGGCCTTCATCCTTCCTGGTAATGGGACCATGCCACTGGCTGATTTGGCAAACCTGGCAGTGTTCGCCTCAATGATTGTCTTGGCAACAAAGGGAGATGTCTTCCGCTCAATTCTGATCGGAATTCCATGCCTGATTGGTGATTTGTACTTCTCAACATTCTTGGCTGGAACGATCACAAAGATGGCGCGTAATGTCAACTATGCTGGGGCCAAGAGCGCATCAGTAACGAGCTTCCTTGATGGTGGTAACCCGCTTCGTTACTGGATTGTTGAAATTTCAAGACTGAATCCGATTGCTTTAATTTTAATTCCAGTTATTGGCTTGATTATCTGGTGGGTATATAAGGTGACCAAGAAGTCGGTCTATGGATTAAGTGATAAGAATGAACTTAACGATTGATGTTGGAACTACGAACACCAAGGTTTCTCTTTGGAAAGATACCTTAACCACAGTTCCTACGGAACAGAAAAAATTCAAAACGCCTAAGATCGAGTCTGACGATTTTGTCGATTTTGATGCGGATAAGCTCTTTGAGATGATTCTTTCCAGTATTGGGCAATTCAAAGACACTGACTTGGCGAAAGTAGCGAAAATTTCGATTGCTAGCGTTGGCGAATCTGGTGTTTTGATTGACTCGGATGGGAATAGTGCTTCGGAGATGATTGCTTGGTATGACAACCGAGCGCAGTCCGTTATTGACGCGTTGAGCGACAGTGATCGGACAGTCATCTATGAGGTATGTGGTCTTCCGCCTAATGCTCATTATTCGGCTGCTAAAATTCGTTGGTTACTCGAAAATCGCGTTGCTAAGCATCAGCGCTATACGTGGCTTTGTATTCCAGACTATATTGCATACCGTCTGACAGGTAACATGGCAACTGAGTTCTCAATTGCTAGCCGAACAATGGCTTTTGACTTAAGTAATCGCCGGTGGTCCAGTCGAGTTAAAGCAATCTTTGGGATAAGTGATGTTGACTTTCCTCCAGTGCTAGCAGCTGGTGAGAGTATCGGTAGCGTCTTGCCTGAGTTGAGTCAGCATCTTGCCATCGCAAGCGATGTTTCCGTTGCCATTGCAGGGCACGATCACATGGTCGGCTCCTTTTCCAGTAGCCAGACCAAGGAAGAGTTGTTGGATTCAACGGGTACGACAGAAGGTATTTTGCTTCTCAACGACAAGCTGACTATTTCACCTGAAGATCAGGCTGCAGGGATTGCCTACGGTATCTATCAGGATCCTCGACTGTATACGGAGTTCACGGCGCTACCTTCAGCAGGGTCAGTAATCGAGTGGTTTATGAAGTCTTTCCATTTTACCAGCGAGGAATTTCTTAAAACAGCTGATATCATGCACGAGCGCTATTTGAAAGGCAATCTAGACGAGGACTGTATCAACTTTGTTATCCCTCATTTCAGTGGTAGCGGAAGCCCCGTCAAGACGCCAGATACTAAGGGGCTGTGGTATGGCTTGACGAATGGCACCTCACGAGAAGATTTGGTTTTTGGCCTCTTCTTAGGATTGACGTTCGAACTTAAACAAGCAATCGAAGCGCTTCATGGCCCGAAGGTTAGCCGAATAAAGTTGATTGGACCAGCAACAAAAGACCCACTTTGGATACAGCTAAGAGCCGACCTTTTGGGGGTCCCGGTTCTTGCAATGGAGACCCCAGAAGCTGTTTCGCGAGGTGCAAATATTATTGCTGAAGCGGTTGATAGGAATTACGATCGTCCTTCTGAGGCGCCAAACAATGAGTATTTGCCGCAGCAGAATAGCATCACGAGAAGGATTATAGAGATTTACAAGAGTTTGTATAAGCCGCTGTACAGTAGCAAAGTAAAGATAGAGCTCTAGAGCGCTTTGAAACATCAAGTAAATTTCATTTTGAGACGGGAAGAAGCATCGGGTCCGATTGAGCGGACTCGATGCTTCTTTGTTTGTGCTTCACACAGGGCCCGGCGAATCGTAAGCACCCAATAACCGACCGCCTGGCAAACTAAGAAGGGGCGTAATCCGCATTCTCAGATTACGCCCCTTCGTTGTTCAAGCAATCTCTTGTTTTGATGGCTTCAGATACTGATTCCAAGGTGAATAAGACTCAGCTTGTTCTCT
>NZ_RHOK01000026.1 GCF_003946175.1 Lacticaseibacillus suibinensis
CCTGTGAGCCAGACTGTCCAACCGTCAATCTCGGAGGCATCGAAATTTGCCACTGTCCGTGTTTCAACTCCGCCACCACCAAGGGTGACCCGATTAATGCGAAAGGTAACTTGGCTTCTTAGCTTCGTAATAACTAGGTCGTATTCATCGTTCTTGTAGTACGACCGTGGAAGATTATCCAAGAACAAATGTTGGCCGTTCACAGTGCCCTCAAACATCAGCATGTCGGTTGAACGTGAATTGTCATACAACAGAAGGGATACAACGACTTCATCGCCCTTAGTGAGGTTAAACTCACATCGGCCTGTTGCGTTCTTAGTTGTCAAAAACTTCATTCTGTTCACCCATTGGAAGTTTCCATTGAGCTTACCATCCGAATTGACCGGTAGCTTGCCACTCATGGACGGGCCAGACCACTTCATGTCAGCGGTACGCACACTAGCAGGTGTTGCTGTACCCGGCTTTCGAGTATAGTCAAATGGACCCGTCTGCTGATTAGGCGTTGATGCACTCCCGTTGAAAAGCGGATAAGCGATGATGCCATCGTTGTATGTCACGTCAGTTGGTTCGCTGTCAAACGTATAATGATAGACCTGCTCCGACCGTTCTTTCGTCACGCCGTCAATCTCATCATTAGCGCCAAACTGAAGCACGCCGCCAGCATCGTTCGTCCACGCTACTACGCCGTTATCCCCACTCATTGTGGCCGTCAGCAAAGGCGATGTTGGTGCCGTGCCGGCATTTGTGACTGTGATATCGGTGCCGGACTGGCCAGATACCGTAGCAGTAGTAAGTGAATGCGCCACACCATCGGGGACGATGAACGTTACCTCACCATTACCATGTCGAAACTTCTCCGAGAGGCTGATTTGGTCGTCTGCGATTGCTAGATAATACTTGTCGGGTTCGTCACCGAAGATTAGCTGCTGCGGCTCATTCGAGGACAACAGCCCCGCAATCTTCCGGCGCTTGGCCACCATATCTCTCCGAATCAGGAAGGACACAGTCACCTTGCCTTCGTCCGCAGAGGTGTATTGAAATCTCTTGCCCGATGATATGCCGAGCTTCTGGAGGCTCGCCTTACGATTCTGGCCGATATTGCGCTCGACACTATTTGTCTCGAGATACTTGCTCATATCTTGGCCGTTAAACCACCATTGAAAAGTCACCTATCTCACACCCTTTATGCGATTACTTGTGCGCTTCATGCGGTCAATCTCAATCTTGACCGGCTCAGCTATCTCGCGAGACAATTCTCGCTTGTCAATGTTTGCACTGACGTGAACCTCGATTACTCGAGGCTGTGTCTCGCCCACGTTCGTTGTTGTGCTGTAATTGTTAATGATTTGGCTGCTAGGAATGGCAGTATAACGACTGCCAGCCAGCGCCTCAGGTTGCACTGCGCTGGATAAGCCCACGGTCGCATTTACCATCGCCGCGTCAGCCAGCTGTCCGGTCACAGAGCCAACGGTCTTTTTTACTGCATCGAAAGAATGAATAATCCCACGATTCAACCCATCCATGATGGCGTTACCAGCAGGAATCAGAAGCCGCGCATCGTAGCTGATTGGGCCCTTGTGCTTCTTGATCCAGTCGGCAATGCCGCCAACGAACTTCTTACCCTTGTCCCATATGGACTTCAAACCGCCAACAAAACCGTTCATGATGGCCTCGCCGGCACCTCTTAGACTGATATGGCCAAGGCCGGTAAAGATGCTCTTGATGGCACCGATGACGCCTGAAATGGTAGCCTTGGCCGTTCTTACTGCACCGACAATGCCAGACCATGCTGCGGATAGCGCAGTTTTCAGGCTAGTCCCTGCTGTCCCCAGTGTCTTGAAGACGCCAGAGACAATCGAAACGACTGCCTTTACACCAGCGCCAGCGGTTTGAACTGCTGATTTGATACCGTTCCATGCGTTTGAAACGGCGGCTTTCAAACTCTTTGCAACGCCACCAAAGTTACCAAACAGGCCGGAGAGTTTGCCAATCCAGCCTGCGATAACAGTGATGGCTGGTGACAAGGCACGAAACGCCGAAGCCAGTAGATTGAGCAGCGGTTGGATGAACCTCAACACGCCTGCAAAGAAGTTGAATGCAGTCGAGATACCACTTAGAACACTCGAGAACACGCCGCCCAGATAAGCACCGAGCACCTGAAAGATTGGTACCAGTACCGAAGCGATTGTCGATACCACCGGCTGCGCCGCGTTCCACAAATTGCCAAACGCGGTGACCACACCGTTGATAGCCGGGCCAGCCACCGTCATGAACGACTGGAAGCCCGCCTGCAAGGCTGGGATAATCTGAGACCCGAGCGCTTGAATTCCGCTGAAATCGAGCCCGGAGAGGGTCGTCTTGATTGTGTTAGCAATACCCTGAAACGGGGCAAACATTGCAGTGAAGTCGATGTTCGCGAATGACGCGAAGAACGGTTGCAGAGCGTTGTTGGCCTTGCCTAGGGCAGTTACCAGCCCATCACCAATCGGCGCCCACATGCGTGCCCAATTAGCCGCATACGAGGAGAACTGCGAGCCAAGGGAAGATAGCGCCGTTTTGGCCCCGCTGAAGTCGAGATGCGAAGCCGTCTGCTGAATAGTCGACCAGGTGGACTGAAACGGCCGCAAAATGGAATCCCATGAGATGTTGTCAAACTGCGAGCTGATAATCGGTCCGAGATTGGCCTTGCTGGCCAGATTGCCGATTGACCCCAGCACATTGCCAATGCCTGCCGTAATCTTTGGAACGGCGTTGGCCACGTCGGTAATACCTTGCGTGATTGGCGCCTTGAACTTGTTCAGGAAGTCAGTGCCGGCGGTGACAAAGGACGCCTGGAGGTTGCCAATAGCCCCTTCAAAGGTCTGGGTGCTAGTGGCGGCATCCTTTGCGGCCTTAGTCATGCCTAGCTGTTCGATTGCCTTGTTGAACTCGCCGGCGCTGATCTGGCCCTTTTCCATCGCGTCACGGAAGTTACCGGTGTATGCACCATTCTTCTTCATTGCTTCCTGCAACTTGCCGGAGGCGCCAGGAATGGCGTCAGTGAGCTGGTTCCAGTTTTCAGTGGTCAGCTTACCAGCCCCAGCGGTTTGCGTCAGGACCATGGCCACGGACTTGAATGTGTCAGCATTCCCACCCGCGACAGCGTTGAGGTTACCAGCGGCCTGTGTGAGGCCGGTATAGTTCTTGACCCCGTTTGCGGCCAGTTGGGCGGTGGTGTTGAGTACCGTGTTCAAGTCGTAGACAGTCTTGTCAGCGTATACCTTGGCGGCCTTAGTTGCCGCTGTCGTCTGTTTCTTGGTGAAGCCAGCGAAGTCCATGGTGGACTTAAATTTGTCGATGGCGTCACTGGCGTCAACGATTTGACTACCTAGATCACCTAGCCCGCCGATAAGGGTATCGATGCCCTTCTGTGCCAGACCCATGACAGCCCCCAGAGAGAGCTTCTCCTTGAGGCCCCCGAAGACTTTACCTGCATTGGTGCCCGGGGCAAATAAGCCCTTCATCGCACCCTTGAGCTTGTCCATCGTGTCGATTGCCTCGTTGCCGCCATCAGCTTGTATCTTGATTACAACCGAACTGTCAGCTGCCATAGTTGTCACCTTCTTCCTCTTCTTCGCCATCAGTATCAGGGAGCGCTAATGCGTGCTGCTGTCTCCTGACGGCTTCTTTCTGTTTCTTATCCTTGATGTCGCTAAGCTTGGTCGCCCTGATGTGCCTAATTCGCACGAAGGCTGTATCATCGGGCAACGCATCGAACAATGCCGCAAAGCTCAACCAGTGCAGCCGGCCTTGTTCTTTGACTAGGTCGATGCCATACGCTTGACGGAACGCCGCATAGATATATGCCGCATCGTAGTCGAAGTCGTAGTCAGCCTTGAAGTGCCTGCTCTCGCCTTTCGGTTCGATTGGGTCGCCATTGATGTCATACCGTGTCGGTTTCTGCTTGGCCGTGGTGATCAAGTCGATGATGGCGTTGTGCACGTCCACCCAGTCCGTCTCTGGTGGCATGTCCTGCTTGATGACCAGCCGTAGGAAGGTTTCGCAGCGGTCAATCATGGTCATACCTTTATCACCACGCGCTTTGAGCGCGTAGAGCACATTATCGAAACTCAAATCTAGCCGGTAGCTTTGCCCGTTGACAGTCACCTCATTTGGCCATTGGTCATATAGATTCATGCCTCATCACCGCCTTAGCGCCGCTTGCGGTTCTTGAGGTAGCGTGCTTTGCGGTTCTCCGACTTGCGCTGAATGTTGGCGAGCTTGGCTTCAATCTTGCTGGACACGATTTGGTTGATGCGTTGATAGAGCAACAGGAAGTTGATGAAACTGTTCCCGCCACTTGCGGCTGCAATCTTGTCATACGTGCCGGCACCAAAGTCAGTGTCAAAGGCCATTTGAAGGGTCTTGCTCCAAGCCTCAAGAGCAACCTTAACGTTGTCATCAGTTACCTCTTGGTCAAGGAGATCGCTGTACTCCTTTTCCAGTTCAGCAAGTTTGTTTTTCCGCAGATCAGCCTTGGCTTTTTCGGCAATCAACGCCTCATCGGAAAAGTCAACCCCGAGCACAACCTCGGTAACCTTGCCGTCATTCTTGTTTTCGATTTCGATGGTGAACTTGACCACCGACGACTCAAGAACTAGTTTTTCCATGTTTTTCCTCCTAAAAAAGGCGGAGGGAGCAAGCTACTGCCGCCCCCTCCGCCATTCAGCTACTAGTGATTCGCCGCCCGGTTGCCCGTACTGTGACTTTCTTAGGCGACGATTTGCTCAATTAGCCTTCTGCTGCAGCCGTTACTTCAACCGTGGACTTTGCAGTCTTGCTGCCATCCTTTGTGGTAACGGTGATGTCAGCACTGCCGGCGGCCACGCCCGTTACCAGGCCATGATCGTCTACTTTTGCAATACCATCATCGCTGGACGCGAAGGTCGTCCCGGTTTCAGTCGCATCATCAGGTGCAACTGTAGCGGTCAGCTGAACGGTCTTACCACCTTCAACGCTTGCCGAGGTCGGTGCCAAGGTCACCCCTGATACCGCTACGATTTTGGGACAGCAGGTGTCACTTTCGGAGCTTGAACGAAGTCAAGATGGCCTTCGAAGTCTTCGTAGTCGGTAGCGTCACCGCCACCCGCCTTGATTTCCATTGCCTTTGCGACACCAATAACGGTGTCACCATTGGTCTCCACAATCTTGTGCCAAATCTTGCGCTCGTCGTCGTTGGTCTTGCGACGAAGCCCGGCCAGCAATTCTTGAGCCGGGTCTTCTGGATCGTAGAAGCCCGAGAAGTTCCAGACCTCAGACCGACCATTAAGCACGGTTTCGGTATTGCCGTCGCCGTCATAGAATCCCTGATCGTCTGTGTCCTCTTTGGTGTCATCCTCAATGGTCTGGATGAAGTGTGCCAAAGGCAGCCAGCTCTCCTCGGCCGGTTGTGTCTCATCGCTCGTGTATGGGGCGATGTAGTGCAGACGTTTTGCGTTCTTTTTACGCATAATGTTCCTCCTCACTTAAATGTTGTCAGGTTCGCGGTAAAGTCCACGACCCAATAGAAAAAGCCCGGCTCCTCAGCTTGAGAGAACGCAGGCTTACTTGTGATGCTGATGCCGCCGAATTGGTAGCTGCCATCCTGGCTGTCTAGGTCAGACAAAGTCTCAAGGTAGTTCTGAACCTGCCAGAGTTGGTCATTAGCCGCCTCTTGGTCTTGAGAGTGAATGACGTACTCATAGGCGAGTGCGACATCCTTCTCCCCATCCATGTACTCTCTTGTTACCTGTCCGCCTGGCATTGCATAGAATGACGCCGACTCGGCTGTGCCTGGCAACCCGATACTTGTCGGGAGTGGCATCTTCTGGCTGTTGATGGCCTCCTTGAGACGGTCGTTGAAATCCATTAGAGCTGTGCCCCCTTCACGAATGCGTGCTGCCATTTGCTCATGTACAAGCTTTTGGCTCGTTCATCCCACTTCGGACCGGTGCCTGGTGTGGTGTAGTGCCAACCAACGCCGCCGACCCATTGACGATGAGCGTATGGCTCAACGTAACGGATGTTAGACCCATCACTGGCCACGACGGAGCTTTCTCTCAGGTGGTTGTTCTTCTTTGGCACAAACTGGTTCATGTCAGCCGCCGCTTGGTTGGCCATCACGACCATGCCACGCTGAAAGCCTTGGCGGCTGAGCTTATGCTTTAGTCCGCGATCATTGATCTGTACTGAAAAGCCCATCAGATCACCTTCAATTCGATGCTGAACGGGGTGCTGCTGTCAGGCTCCTCATGGCTCGACCAGTCGACCACTTTGTACGGGTGACCATTGAACGTGAGCCGTGCTTGCAGCCAACTGTCGTCGATGGCGTCCGGATATCCGGCAGTGTATGCAGCAAATAAAAAGACAGTAGCATTCGCCACGATCGTTCGATTTGCGCCCACTCCAGAGAAGTCCTTTGTAAGGTCAACACGCACAGGTGCCAGCGTGATTGCCTTGTCGTAGGTCGGCTTGTTGTAGTCGCCTTCACCGAGGAACCGCTCGACCGTCACTGTGTCATTGAGCCACGCACGGTCCGGTTGGATTGCGCTCATAGGTGCATCACTCCCCTGTAAAGCAGACCAGTGCCAGACAGCGAACGTAGCGCATCATCGCAAACAATCGTGCCAGACACATTAGCAGCCGCATCACCGAGCGTCTTGGAGACTGTAGTGGCACCAATGGACTGGCTGACAGTTTGCGCTTGGGCTGCCTTGTATTGAGTGCTCGACTTGATGCCGGTATCGGCCATGTACTTAATCTGCAGCATGACAGCCCGCTTGAACCGCGTTACACGCAACTCAAACGGATCATCATCTATGGCGTGCATCTGATAGTAGTTGTTGGTGATTTCGTCCAAGTACATTCCGGCGAGCGCCGACAACTCGTCAAAGTCATCGGGTACCGCTGTGACATGCATCGCCTGAATGTAGTCTTCCGCTCCAACGTATAGTGTATTGGTCATCTAATCACCGCCTAGGAAGCAGCAGCCACGGTCACCTTGACGGACGCCGTGAAGCTGCCGCTCGTAGCGGTAATGTTCGCCGTGCCCGCAGCTACAGCCGTAATGGTTCCGTCAGCCGCTACCGTCGCAACGGCTTCGTTATCAGAAGCGTACGCGATGGCCCCGTTGATGGTAGCCGCATCACTTGCGTTAGCTGGTTCAGCAGCAGCCGTTACCTGCTTAGTGTCGCCGACCTTCATGCTGGCCGTCTGCTGGCTCATCTTGAGCCCCGTGGCCGGAGTCGGCGCTACGCTTTTGGGACCGCACTCACGTAGATGGCCTTCTTGGCGTTGTCAAAGACGATGGCATCGTAGTAGTCGAGGCCCTTGATGGTGTCGCGGTAGCCGGAACGATCTTGCGCAGCAGGAACCGTGTCCACCGTGCCAAACTTGACGATTGGCGCAATGGCGGTTAATGGGGTCAGGATGAACTGGATGGTTTCATCAATGGACAGACCTTGAATGCGATCCTTGGCAACCTTGATGATTGGCACCCCACCATCGAGTTGCGCAACGTTGCGGTTGATGCCGGCAATCTGCATCTGGTTGGTCGTGAAGGACTTGTTCACGCCGGTGGCGTTCTTTAGCATCCGGTAGAATGCTGCAGAGACGAACATCACGTAACCGCCCGGTACTTCGTTGTCGGTCATGTATTCTTCCGCAGCGTCATACAGCTTGAGCACGTTGTCTTCGGTCACCACGGTCGCGTCCTTGTTTCCGGCGTTGTCGTACAGTGCCTGGATTGCGACTTGATCACGATGTGGCACGGTAATCAGGCGGCGGTGTTCTGTGACGATGTTGTTGATGGTGAGCGCAGCAGATTCGGATTCATCAAGCTGGTCAACGTCATAGCCGAACCAGTCTTCGTGGGTCAGCTTAACCGTTTCCTTCTCGATGCTAATCTGGTTGCGAGCATTTTCACCGTTGCGCTTGTACTGCGTGGCGTCCACGAAGCCGCTCATTTTGTTGATGCGCACTTCATTAGCACCAACGAAATCGGCTGCAGTCACGGACTTGGCGCCCTGCGTCAGTACGTCCCACACTTGAGAGTCCGCCTTGAACTCCTTGTCAATGGTGGCAAGGTCTTTACTGTCTAATACTAATGGCATAGTTTATACACTCCTTTATGATTGTTTGCCGGATAGGCGAGCAGCAATCTTGTCGACCATGCTCGTGCCGCCGGCTGGGTCCGCGTTAGGGTTGCCCGATGGGGTAATCTGTGGGCTGTTTGGCTTGGATGGTTCTTGAGTGGCGGCCTTGAACAGGAACTTGCTGTCATCGGCTTCCTTGAGTGCCTTGAGCTGGTCGTCGAGTCCAGTCAGGTTACCATTTTCGTCCAATTTGAGCGCGTCCTTGTTAATCAGGGCATTAACCGCTTTGGTGTTGAGTGCCCCAGACTGGAGCAATGCCAGATTGGTGGCACTGTCTAGCTTTACCTGGGTCAGTTGCGCCGCCGCGTCCTTCTCGGCCTGTGAGTTGGCTTCTTTGAGCTTGTCAATCTCGGCCTTGAGGTCGCTGTCGCTCTTGTGGTCCTTCTGCAACTGGTCAAGCTGGCCGGTGACCGTGGTCACTTGTGCCTTGGCCGCATCACGTTCAGACGTCAGGGTGTTGACCTGCTCCTTGAGCGGGTTCAAGTCCTTGCCATACAGAGCCATCGCACCTTTGACTTGCTCATCGTTCAGTCCTAATGCTTTCAATGCTTCTGGGTTCATGTCTTCTCCTAAGCAGTTGTTAAGCGGGTCTGCTCCCGCATGGATTTGGACACAATAAAAGAGCAGTTTAGCGACTTACTCAGGTCGTGTGTCTATGCTTCTGTGAGATATGCCTCTCCGAGGTCCTTGGTACGCTTGCTAAAGCAGTAGCAGCGGCCGAAAATGTTCAGCTGCAGCCAGGCTTCTGCCTTCCAACGACCGCCTTCTCGGTATGTGGTCATGTAGTGATGTAGCATGATAAGCCTCCTCATTATGAATGTGTGAATACTTTTTCTCGTGCATAGTCGCGATGTAGATAGTCAAAATCACTCACTAGCTTGCGTAATGCTGCTTGGTTGCGGCGAACTAGTAACTGGTTGCGCATCACGCCATCAGTATCGCTCATTTTCTCCGCCAAAGCTTGCTTTTGCTTGTATGCTCTAATGCGACGCTCTAGTTCGCGTTGTTTGGCTACCATATCCCCCTTGGCGATTGCCTCAGCTGGATCATACTGCGGCTGGTTGTTTGAGCTTGCACCTGGCACGTATAGCCACTTGAGATGGTGGCAGTTGATGCCGAATGTACCTGAAGGCGTGCCGTAGCCGTGATCGTACAAACTGATAAAGTGCTCACCTGTGTTGGCATCAGTGAAGCTCTCCGCCCTGGTAGTCACCAGCTTGCCCTGAATAGGCGCACAGGCAGCACGGCTGGCCTCGTGGCTGCTCATGACGAAGGTATCAACGCCCACGTCATCGGCTGCCTGGTCGCGTACCGCTTGAAAGGCACGGCGGCTTGTATTGTCCACGACTAATCGGCCATAACTCTCTAGGCCCCATTTGTGGCCGCCCTTGTCGACTAGTCCGAGGTCGATGCCTTTGTCGCGCCAGCGGTAGATGGTGGCCTTGAGCGCCTGATCAGGCGTCCTAAGGCCAGCAAGCACATCTGCGGTCGTCTCTTTGACTATCTGCTGATAGGTCTTCGTGGCCGCATTGCTGCCATAATTAGTGCTTAGCAGTGTCTGGTTGACGTTGTTGTCGAGTGCCTGGAACGTCTGCTTGAGGTAGCCATCTAGCACTTGCTTAGTCATATTGACCTGCAAGGTGCTTGCTTGCCTTCCAGTGGCTTTGGTGGCCCGATTGTACTCTTGGTCGACTACTTTGTAGCCCTGGTGCTGGAATAGCTCGACTAGCTTGGCACGGGCAATACCAGTCGCTTTTGATGCCTCGTTGATTACGTCGGAGTTGACTAGGTGCAGGTCGTTCATGACCTCCATCTGCCACTGCAACACGTTGGTCTGGTCGACGTCTTCAATGCCATGCTGCTGCAGCCGGTTCACGAAGTCCTCAAAGAGCTGCTGCTCCAGATGCTGATAGACGTCGATGATTGATGACTCGGTGACGTCCATCTGGTGCTGCGTGACCTTTGGCATTAATCATCACCGCCTTCTCCAGCGTTGTCATCCCCATTACCGCCAAATAGGCCTGCTATCGGGTCTGTGGCGTTGTCGGCAGTATCTCCGGCAATCTCGGCCGCAATGCTACGTGCCTGGTCTTCGGTAACGCCTTGGACGTGCATGATGGCCTGCCAGTCGGCGCACAGGCCAGCAGCCTTCAACTTGATCCAATAATCAGCTGTTGCAGCCTTATCGGTGAAAATACCATCGTCGAAGTCCACAGCCACCTGGTCAATGGTCGGGATTGGACCGTTGTAGATGCTACCGCCATTGATTACCGTCGCACGGCCAAGCTCACAGATGGACACCACCAGCTCTTGAATGGCACGCTCGACCATCGTTAAGTGGCTATTGCGCGTCTGGTAAGTCATGCTGTTCTCGCTGACCACTTCGGTCGCCGTCTTGACTGACTGGCCATCGAAGCTAAAGGTGCCAGCAGATAAGCCCACCTGCATCTCTAGTGTCTTCAAGAACTGGTTCATGCTCGTCACATAGTCACTGGCCCGAATAGGCGTAGTGAGGTCTGTGACGCTCATATTTTCGGGATCACCCGGCACAGACACAAAGACGTTCTGGTCTGGGTCAAAGGCCGGCTTAGCCTTCTCGGTGCCACCCTTGACGAACTTCACATCGGTCATGCTTTCCGGTACAGCGAAGCGCCGCTGCCCGTTTCTGACTTCCCAGTTGAACTGATCATAGGTGTCATTGAGCTGCTTGAGCGTGCTAAGAGCGTTGTCACAGATGCCGATGCCAAGCGGGCTGTTGAGACTCTTATTGTTGAAGCCAGCAGGCTTGATGTACACGAACAGCGGCCGGTAGAATCCCGGCATGTTGGCCGTGTCGGTCAGGTCCGGGTACAGCATACTCAGCGGCACGCGGTTGCCTACCTGGTCCTTCATCTCACTGCGGTACAACTCGTTGGTGATGGTGTAGCCCAGCGGTGACCACTCATGAAACTCAAGTAGCGTATAGTACGCCGTCTTCCCGCTCTCGGTGCGAATGGTAGGCGTAGCGATAGCAGCCTCAGTGATGTCGTTGGTGTTGGAACGTAGCGGGAAGAAGTTTGGCGCCTGAATCCACGCCAGCTTGATTTGACCCGTTTGGTTGTCAACGTATGGCCGGATAGCTAAGCCACCCATAGCCAGACACGACTCCAGGTAGCGTTCGAAGTTCTTGCCGAAGTCGTTGGCGTTGAGCACTGACTGCACGAAGCTATTTGCCTTGTCGTCTTCCGGCTTCTCGTCAGCTGTGTCGGCTTCTGACGGTTCGCTGGTATCAACGGACACCTTGCTCTTCTCGTTGTACAGGAGGCTTGCTAGACGCCTGCTGACGACTTGCATCATGTTTAGGCTGACATAGGGACGCTCCATTTGGTCACCATACGTGTTGGAGTATTTAACAGTGGGGAACATGCCTTTGAAGTACAGCTTGTCGCGGTCGATGCGAGCATACTCGCGTGCATCAACGTTGATTTTCGGGTGGTCAGTAATCTTGCTCAAATTCTCGACAAGGCCCATGGCTGCACCTCCTTTCCTGAACCAATTTTTGACTGTGTCGATGATGCTCACAGGCGTCACCTCCTAGCGTTTGAGACCTAACCGGCGGCGGTTGTCCAAGCACATGTACTTGAAGTTGTCGCAGGTGTGGTCGTTTTCCTTGATGACTTTGGGGTCATCGCTTTGAATGGTCTTTTCGTCCCATTGGTACTGCTGATGCTGCTCCAAGAAGATGCCGTTGCCTTCTGTTTCCAAAACAAAAACCCGCCCTTGTGCGAGCAGGTCTTGAACAACGTCTATCATGTCGGCCTCTTTGAGCTTGGCCACTGGGTGCCAGTTGTCGTGGTACTCGTATGCATACTGGTTGCGGATAGCACCTTCCGCCGAGTCGATGGTCTTGCTGACTATCTGAGCGGCTGGGTATTGCTTGCTCATCGTCATGATGAAGGCGTGCATGTCCTTGACCAGCTCACTCGGCGGCTTCTTGTTGACCTGATGCGCCGGCGAGTAGTAATAGGTGTCGAGTACATACACGTTACCCTTGGCGCTGAACCCGTAGGCTGTGAGCGCCGTTGCTGACTGCATGTGGCCGGTATCGACCGAGAAAGCCAGCGCCATGACATCATCGTCACTAGGCACGCTTTGAGCCTTGTGAAACAGCGCCATGTTGTAGATGTTGGTGCCCAGCCCCACTGCCTGGCCTAAATACAGCCATCGGTAGTAGTCGAAGTCGTTGCGCTTGTACTTCTCAATCAGCTTGAGCTGCTGGTCAGTGGTGAAGCCCAGCTTATCATCGAGATATGTGCTCTCATCGATGAAGTAGTCAGGATCGCCTCGCAGGCTGTCTACCCATTCGTTAATCCACTCATAAGGGTTCTTGGGTGGGTTATACGTGTAGAACACAGGCACCTTGTCGACCCATGCTGACTTCTGCCGAATGAATGTTGGATTTGACTGGTCGAAGACATCCTGGCTCTTGAAGTTGGCTGCCTCTTCATACCAGAGGGCAATCACATCGCCAACGGTGTTGGACTTGAGTTTCTCCGGTTTGTCTGCTCCATAGAAGTAGAATGCCGATCCTGTCCACCTGTGGGTAATCTTCATCGGGCTGACCGAGAAGATGAACTCATCAGTCATGTCTAGCTTGTCCAATGCCCAGGCGATTTGACTGTAAACTGAGTCGCGCAGATTGTTGGCGTTCTCGCGCACCACAATGATGTTCGCCTTGTGGCCCTGCTGTATCTGGCGCTTCATCTTGGTAGCCAGCTTGAGGCTGACAGTTGATGACTTGAAGCTACCACGTCCGCCATTGAGGATGAAGTAGGTTGCCTTGCTCCGCCAGAACTTGTAGAAGTGTGGCTGGATAAGCCAGGTCAACTTAATCGTTGGCCGCTCACTCGTCTGGGATGTCATCGACAATCACCGTCCTGTCTTGTGAACCTGCATCAGTAAGCAACTTGGCCTTTGCCTCTGAAATATCGGCCTCGGCCTTCGACTTTCTTGCATCAGCTTTCAGTTTGGCAATCTTTTGATCTTCGAGTTCCTTGCTTGAGTTCCTGAGCATACCCTTATACTTCAAATACAATTCAAGAGCTTCAACCTGCTGCTTAGGCCCTGGCGAATATTTCAATGTCGTGTCTTCTAGCATCATCTTTTTAATGTTGTCATATGTCGAGCTTCTGGCAGTGATCTCACGGCCCATGCCAATATCAAGCAAGTGGATAATTGCCTTATCAACATCGAGATCGGCCTTGCGTTCAATCGGTTGCAGTCGCCGTTTCATGTAGGCTTGAATTTTAGGGTTTTTTAGGGTTTTCGCTGCGTTAGCACCAATGTTGTGCGGCGAATATCCAGCAGCTCTCGCGGCCTCTGTAGCGTTGCCTCCGTTGGTTAGATAGGCATCAGCGAATGCTTTCTGCCGCTTGCTTAGTTTCATCACATATCACCACACCTCCCGCGCTTCTTCTTGTCATCCTTAGTCTTCTTCTGAGCTTCCTCTTTGGCGAGTTTCCCGATGATTGAGGCCTCGGCCCTCGACATGTAGCCGAACTTAGTCATTACCATTTGAGCCATGAAATCACCTCACACATAGTAAATGGCACGGGTATCATGGTCGCTGTATTCGACCAGCTCAAACGTTTTGTGAGCAACCACGCCAATGTCATCAGTCCATTGGTCGGTTGGCTTGCGTGTCGATACTTGACGCTGAACGAATCCGCCTAGGTCTTTGCTCATCTCTGAATGCAGATGCCCCGTGAACAGTTCGCGATTCTGTGCTGTGCCTAACATGAAGCCAAACTCATCAAGATACTTGGCCAGATAGTTGTTCTTGCCCTTGTCTCCGTGAGTGGCACCAATGAAGTTATGGCCTAGCATTGCGCCTTTGTAATGCTTCAGTGATATATCCCAAGTGATGTTCGGCTGATTGCTGTAGGCACGTTTCAATAACCGTGCAAACATATATCCAACTGACGGGTCGTGGTTTCCGGCGCAATACATGACCTCACACTCATTGGCGTTCTTAATGATTGCTTCAATCAGTGTCTCGAAGTATTGATCCATTTCGTTCACAGTCTCGCCTAGGTCAGTTGTTTCGAGCTGTGTGCCCTTTGCTGTGGTTGAGTTGATGTTATCCACATGAGCCAGATCACCGCCCAGAATGAGCAATATCTTTGCATAATGACCACGTTGAATGATATCCAGCTGCCGTTTCAAGGACTCTGCATAGATATCGAACGTATGACCGTTGAAGTGTGTGTCAAATGCGGGAATGACAAGATATCGTTCTGACGGCACAAAAATAGGAGCCTTAGCTTGATACGGCTCCTTGTGTGTGATGATGTCATTCATCAGGGATTCATATTGTTCCGCATCAACCAGCGGTCTAATTTGTATCTTGCTTTGGTACATAGTAGCTTCGGGCGTCTGCTTCCAGAAATTGCTTGTGGCGCGTACAAGCTCCCACTTGGTGTAGTCATACCCGTGGGCTTCTAGCACCTCTCTAGGCGTCATTTTGTGGCCCCTGACGACTTTTAGAATTGTCTCACTAGACTGTGTACCATCTGAGTCATATTCATTAGGCATTGGTGATTGAAACTCAATTCCAAGCCGCCGCGATTTCTTCTGAACTGCATCGTAGCTAATTCCTAGCTCGTCTGCTGTCTCGCGTCTTGTAAGGCCTTCAGAGGCGAGCTTGCGCATCGTTCCGATTTGTTCATCTGTCCATTGCATCTACTCGCCTCCTAAAATATGTATAAAAATAGCACCTCACCTTAGCGAAGTGCTTTAGTCCGGTGCTTACTCCACGTGAGAGGTGGGAATCGAACCCACGCATTGCCTGCCTGATGACGGGGCGCTTTTCCACTTAGCTACTCTCACTCCTTGTTGACACGAATCCTAGATACCGCGCTAGGCCGCTAACGGTGGCGCCACCATCCGATGTAAGCGTGTCTTCCTACACTGGCCATTTGTGTTGCTCGCTCCCCCGTCAGCCGGGATCGTCGCAAGCTATGCTCCGCGCCGGAATCGAACCGGCAGCCATGTACGGCTTCCACATCGGAGCTACCTATCCACAGAAAGTAGGTGCGCCATCACCCCATCGCTTGGGCACAATACCATAATACTGCACTAGGTATCGTTGTTGTGTCGCTTCTTCATCGCTCTTGTGTCGCTCTTGTGTCGTTATTTACACTCCGGAGCGCTCATCTCGACAATATTCTCCAACTTAACCGCTTGCCACTGACCGTCATCAATCGTGAGCACCACACCGCCTTTGTCACCAGCGAGCCAGCGCTGAAAGTCTGCCCGCTTCATGACCACGTTAGATGAAGCGTAGTCGTCCACCCAACCGCCATCGTCATCTTCTTTAGGCCGCCATACTCTAGCATAAACCGTGATGTACTCGCTATCAACCATCATCGCGAACAGTCCTGTATACCAGTAGCTCGCTCGGAAACGGCGGCCAAACCTCTGCGAATGCCACCAGTGCTTCTTCTTTAGCGTGATAATAAGCGGTGTTGCTCATCGCCATCCGCTCCATCAGTGCCTCTGCGGTTAGTGGTCGCCCTATGTACAGACCGCACAGGATAACCTTGGCCTCATCGCTTTCGATGCACTCAATCGCGCGTCGCACCCGATCCACAAACTCTTTGTCGCTGAGGTGACTGATAATACGTCGCTCGGTTGTGTTCTCGACCGTTTCATTGCGCGGCATTCCATCTAATGACGGAGATTCCAGCCCCAGAACGTCCGCTCGCTTTGCCTTCTGTTCTCGGTGCCTAAAGTCGCCTAGCAGCCGCTCAGCATTCTTTGCAGTTTCTTCGTGATCAAGCAGTCGAAAGTATGTCTGTACCAGACGCCCCATACGCCACACCCCTATGATAGAATAGATTTGTCAGAAATATTATGAGCGTGCCAATAATGGTGCGCTTTTTTGATATAATGTTGTAAGCACTCAAATCGAGTGTGCTAACTACAGCCGCCAGCAATGGCGGTTTTTATTTTGGCCTTTCCCAATTAGCCAGATAGCAAGCGCGGTGAGGCCGATAATTGTAGCAACGATCTCGAGCCAGAACTTTATTCCGAGATAATCATATAAGCTCATTTCTCCGCCTCCATTGCTCGGTCTAGATAGTGTCGCAGGCCGTTGTCATTAACATCGGATGATCGATTGCCCATCAGGTAAGCGGCAATTTCTGACGCCCGATTATTCGATTTAGCAATTGCTACTGGTACGCCGTCCAGGCAGATCACCTGGTTCCAAGCCGCATTGTATTTCTTCACCCTGGTAATTGTTATTTCAGGTTGTTTCATTTCTCCGCCTCCCCAAGTGCCGCGCGCCAGCACCCGACGATAACTGCTAGACCATTGCGAGTGAACTGCATCGTCATAGTGCGGTCGGGCTTACCGTGTTTTACCTGCTTAGCCGTGATGGTGTATATACCGTCAACCGGTCCAGTTAGTATCACGCTACTTGCGACATAGCCCTTTTGCGGCAAGGCCTCGTTTTCAAAATTCATTTCTTCGCCTCCGATTTCACGATTTCGCCGGTTTCCTCAACGCGCCAGACACCTAGCACCCATGCAGTAGCGAATGTGTCAGTGTTGTGAGCTACCCAGATCAAAACGCCATTGGGTTCTGTTCTGGTGATACCTAGGTCACGTACCATGCCAAACACATCAACAAGATCGCGATGGTATTTCCACAGATTTTTAATATATTCGCCCACCGCTTTCGGAATCACCTCGATCTCATCTGGCAGGGCGGCGGCGTAACGAGTAGCATAATTTACCCCTACCTTAGTGGCATCTTCCAGCGGCCTTAGCCCGCCATTCTGGTCTATCGTGTTTGCTAAGTTCCTAATTAATTCCCATTTCATTTCCTCGAATACGTCCCGCTTCGTCTCAGTCATTTCTCCACCTCAGGTAGATTGCGGCCACACATCGGGCATCGCTGAATTAGAATGCGCAAGTTGATGTGCGGTTCATGCCCGTCATATTTGTCACGCATCAATAGCTGATCATCCACGATCCTGACCATGTAGCGTCCAGTGTCACGCAGGGGCTTAGGGTTATCGTCGCGGCAGTACGGGCAATCTGCCTGTTCTGCGTTGTCCAGTGCGGATGCGTAACGCTGTCGTGCCTCATTCACACATTCAGCAGCTAATGGGTCTTTAAGCGCCTTTATCATGTCGAGATAATACTCGAACACGTCCCGCTTCGTCTCATTGCTCATCGTCAGTCACCTCGTACGGATACATGTCTTCGCCATCGTAATAAACGTTCATGGCAATTGTTTCTGCCTCTGCCTCACTCTTGAAGCGATAAAGAGGATCTCCCATTGTTACCGCGAAGTCTCCAATAACGGCCTTGTGGCGCTTAGACAAGTTGTCAAAGTAATAGTCAATGATACCGGCTTCTTCGCCTCTAACAACCCATGCCATCGTCAGTCACCTCCACAGGTGTGATCGCCTTGACCCATCCCGGGGCTGCGTCGATGTCGGCATGGGTGACGGTGTATCCATGTTTGACGGCATCTTCAGTGCCTAAAGCAATTGCGTCAGGCCGCCAGTTTTCAGTTCTTTTGATTGCGTAATATTGAGCGTTTCCGTGCATCTGAATGTTGTGATATTCAGTGCCAGGCATTGGTAGGACGTAGCGCTTCGGCTTCTCGACCGTCCAGCCGTTGACGTAGGCGCGCATGAGGCGGTCTTGAATGTGTGTGCGGTTTAAGCTCCCATAGTCGTCCCAATGCTCATCCACATAGTCAGAGATTAAACCGGCACCGTAGTTGTCGTCTTTCAAAGCCTCTTTTAGCATCTTCGCTTCATTCTGGCTCACCACTTCTGGCTCCGGCTTCTCGACTAGCTCGACCACGTGGCCGCCGTGCTCTTTGATGACACTATCAGCTCTTTCTTGGTATGCGGTAACAGCGCATTCGCAACTACCATCGCTCCAAAAACCATCGTAAGCTTCGAAGTCCCACCACTCGCCATTGTCGTTCTTCACTGCATATAAGCTCATTTCGATACCTCCTATTTCAGCTCGTCGACAACTACAGTGCTCATGTCGCCAATGTAGATGTTGTGCTTGCGGTTCTTCTGGTCGATGTATTGCAAGTCACGGTCTTTGTAGCTGATGTCAAATTTGCCCTTCTGGGAGAAAATCACTTTCCCCTCGGCGTTGTACACCTTGATTTCACGTTCAAGCCCGTTGTTGACGTTGCTCCCAATGTCCTTCGTAAATCTATTCCACGATGCACAACCAGAAAGGCCAGCAACCATCACCAACCCTGCCAATGCTAAAGCAATCTTCTTTTTCATTTCGATACCTCCTAGAACGGCAAGTCTGAGTCGGAGATGTCCAACTGCTTGCCATTGCTTGCGAACGGGTCATTTGACGCCTGTGATGCCGTTTGAGCCGGCTTCTGCTGGCTCTGGTAACTATTCCCACCAGTCTGTTGCGGTGCTGTCTGCGGCTGATTTGTGGCCTCTGGGGTGGCCTGCGTGCCTTTCGGTTCCAGCAGGGCGAAGTTATCGACCACTACTTCGGTCACATACACTTTGGTGCCGTATTGCTTGTCGTAGCTTCGTGTCTGGATATGGCCTTCTACGCCCACCAGCGATCCCTTGTGCGTGAAGTTAGCGAAGTTCTCCGCACTCTTGCGCCAGATAACGCAGTTGATGAAGTCTGCTGTTGGCTCGCCGTCCCGCTTATACTGCCGGTCAACCGCCAAGGTGAATGTGCCGACTGCGGTGCCGCTCTGCGTGTAGCGGAGATCAAGCTCGCGCGTGAGGCGGCCTGTTAGTGCAAGTGAATTAATCATCGTTTTCCTCCCTAGAATGGCAGCGCCATGTATGCGCCGACCGTGTTCTGTTCCTCCGCAGAGAGCAGAGTGAACGCCGTTTGTACGTCAGATGGCACCCGCGCATCACCAATCCACAGCCGACCGTATACCTCGAAGATTGATTGGTCAGGGAACTCGTCACGCTGTTGTGCCAAGTAGTTCACTACTTTTATTTGCTTCTCGTTTAGTACGTCACTCATCAATTTCGTATACCTCCACGCGCGGGTTGGCCTTGTCGATAAAGAACCTGTCCCGCAGCTCCACAATGTTGTCCCAGTTGTCATTGGTCAGGAAACCAGCCGCCATCATGCCGTCAAACACAAACTTGTGCTGAAACGCGATGTTGTCGGGGTCTGTTCTGCGGTTGTACCAATACCAATCGAACCGAAGTGGCTTGCCCCAGTCGAAGTGAACGCCATCCCGCGCTGCTAGTTTCGTGTACTGGGCCGCCAGCATCGTTGCCTGTTTTTTGACCTTGGCCCCGCCGAAGCGATTGCCACGCTCACAGGCTACGTACTGGTTCAAAGTCATCAATGGCATCGGGATCATCACCATTTTTTCCGTCATGCTTCACGTCCCACTAGCACCAGTAGTGTCAGCATCAGGTTAGCGCATAGCATCAGGAAGTACGCCTTGAGCGGGCTACCGTACCAGAAAAACCAACTGCCTACCGCAATCATCGCGATTGCCAGCACTACCATCACGAACTCAAGTCCCTGCTTTACTTTTTCAATTTTCATTTGTGCTTATTCCCCCAAACTACGACCAGCACGGCCGTTTCGATAATCAGCGCCGCATAGATCAATGCCGGCATGTTTTTACAACCCCATCAACCTCTGATGGCTTGATTTTGCCGTCTTCGGCTTCGAACCAGTTGCCGGAGCGAAAGATGCCCCATTCGTTTTGCTCTTCGTCTTGGAAGGCGTACTTGACGATGTGCCGCTTTCGCGCCGTGTCGATTTTGGCGATGTACTCAATGCTGCCGTCTGGCTTGAGCCACTGGAGGTGGAAGTGAGGCCGTGTGTCAATGTCACGACCACGCCGAGCGGCAACTAATAAGCTCGCGCTGATGCCTAGCTTATCAGCCGCCTGCTTCATGGTATAACCACGATTTGCCAGCGCTTGAAGCTGGTCACCAAGTCGCCGATACTTTTCTTTGCGGGCTTTATTCTTGCCTTGGATCACTTTATTTTTGTTCCGCGGTAAAAAGCTCTCTGCGTAGATTGGGTCGCCCGTTTTGACTTTGCCGTCAAGGTGCTTCTTCCCCACCACGATCAGGCCAGTATGTGTGGCTTTGATTTGCTGGCGGGTAAGCTCGCTTGAGTGGCTCACGTCCAGCAAAACGGAGTTCTCGTAGTTCTTGCGGATAACGCCGCTAAACCCGCCCCAGTTTTCTTTCTTGTCGAAGTCGGCGCAGTAGTAGCGCACCAGCACCGTGTCACCAATTTTCAATTCTCGTTTCGTCATGCGTCATGCTCCTGTCTTAGCTTGTCAAGCTCAGCCAACTGGGCTGCCAGATCAGCTTTTTCGGCCTCTGTAGCCTCTTGCTTAGGTGCTTTGTAGTCCTTAGCCATCCACTCCGGAATGGCCTCCTGCCGCTGGGGCTTTCCGTAGCGCGATTGCTGTGGCCGCGGAGCGTTTGCCTTGGCGGTTTCGGCATGTTGTTTTGCTTCCGCCTCTGCTTGCTCGACTGTCGAAATTCCAGCGCCACGATAATGGCTCAGGGTCTTTTCGAGATAGCCGTCAGCGGACTTGGCTTGTACAGCCCGCCTTGCCGCATACGAAATCACCCAGCACACGAGATCATCGCCAAACTCCTGTACCCAGTTGACCAAGTCGCCTTGAGCAATGGCGTTTGGAAAGCCCCAGACTTTCTGCCACTCGGTGAAGGCATTAGTTTCGTGCGCGCCCCCGTCTGACAGACTGTCTTTTGTCTTGTCTTGTTTAGTCTTGTCTAGTCTTAAGTACGTGCTACTGTTTTGCGCACTCCTTTGCGTACTGTTTTGCGCACTACTTTGCGCACTCCTTTGCGTACTGTTTTGCGCACTCCTTTGCGCACTATCTGACGTAGTGGTTAAATCGACCACTCGGTAGGTGGAGGCTTTGGTGCCGTTAGATTTGAAATCAATCAGCCCTGACTGCTTAAGCACATTTCGAGATTTACTAATCCCGGTTCGGGATAATCCAGTCAACGTTTCGAGTGTTCGATTTGGCATATTGAATTCGCTTGGCCAGCCTAGCTGGTTACATTGGTATACCAGCGCATGCCACATTGCTATTTGTCCTGTGCTTAGCGGATTGACGCTTTGCCGAATGTAGAACTCTCGAAGTAGCAGATAGATGTTCATTAACCCACCTCCAACGCGTATAGATCAGTGATGCCGGTGAGCTTCTTGGTGGCGCGGCAGTACTCGCAGTGACCGCACCGTTTCGGTTCAATTTCGCCGTTCTTGACGGCCTCAATGCGTGGCTGTTCATCTTCAATGCGATGCAGCCAATAGTCGAGCAACTCTTGTGGAATGCTGACAATCGCCTTATCTGGCGGGTCTTGCTTGCTGACGGCGACAATCAGTGGTGAGGCGTTCGCTCCATACTGTTGACGGATGAGCTCCTGATATACAGCCATCTGGAGTGGATAACGGTAGGCCTCGATGAACGAGCCATAGGCGCTGTTATCCGGCACCCAGTACTTCTTGTAGATGTCTTGGGTGGTCTTTAGATCAACGAAGTACTTGTGGTTATCCGCCAAGCAGTCGAGCTTGCCCATCCACTCAACCCCGCCGATGGTTCCGGTCACAATGGCTTCCTTTTCGCCCTGATATAGGCGGTTAAAAGTATCATCGCTTGCCAGCGCCTCAATCATCTTGTCGGCCTGTTGGTAAGGAGCCTTTGGCTGGCCCCTATTCTTTCCGGTGGTGGCCAAGATTTCAGTATGCTCATCGAGAAATTCCTGGTGCGCAGCCGGGCTCTCGAAGTAGCTGTGCAGGTAGTTGCCGACCAGCAAGGCTGTAGGGTCACGTTGGGGTTCCCACTCGCCTTTGAGCTGGGCTAGTGCCGCCGCCTCGCACGCCATGAAACCTTTGAATTGTGTGGCTGATTGATAGTGCCAGTCAGCATCATTGCTGTAATAGTTCGCCTTGTTCAGGCTGAACGGCGGTCGTTGTGGTTGTTGCTTCGGTGGCTGTTTCAACATCTGGCTTCACCTCCTGCTTTGCCGGTTCCGCTTCGATTAGATCATCGAGCTTTGGTGCTTCGCTCACGTCCTTGCGCCCTCGCTCATGACCATCTGGCTGCTTGTCGTCTTCGGTGTATAGCGCCCCAAGCTCTTGCGGGAACGCCTCACGTAGCGCGTTGACGATTGCCGACTTGCGGATCATCGTTGCTGGCATTGAGCGCCATGTAGCTTGCCCCTTGCTGAATTCTTCAACGCTCAACTCGACGTGTGTATCTTCGCGATCATCACGCTTGATGGTCGCCCATCCGCCGATGAGTTTGTCGCTAGGCATCTTCACGGTGCCATTCAGTAACTGCATATCATCGCCGCGGGCAACGATGATGCCGGCATCCATTCCCTTGTAGTGCGGGTTGGCATTGGCTCGCTTCATGAAAGCCTCTTTGCTAGTGATGATTTGTGCTGGTTTCCCTTGGAACTTGACGAGGTACGCCTCATTCAGGAATGGGTTCAGATGCTGATACTTGGCTAGCTGCATGAACATCACGACTTCTTGGTCAGTGACCTCCGCATTGCCGCTAACCAGATACTTCCGTACCATTGCCGGTGACAGCTTGACATTCTCGCCGTTGGCTTGATACTCGATTAATTCCTTAGATTGTTCTGTCATTTTCGTTTTCCTCCTAGCGTGTGAAGTGCTGGTAGCCGAGGTCGGTCAAAACTTCGATGGGGTCAAACTCCCATACGGTTTCGCCGGTCATCGAGAAGATGTTGTCCGCCATCTGGTGGCGAATAGTCTTTGGCGTGTCGGCAGCGGTGCCCATGTATGAGATCAGCATGTCAAAGCCCATCTCATCGATTAGCTCAACCAAGAACGTCTTGGCGGCTTCCGGTAGAAATGCCCCTTGCAGTTGGTCTGGCATGTCTGGTGTTGAGAAGTACCATTCGCACTGGCCTCGCAGGTCGATGTAGTCATCGCCCACCTTATAGGCCATTGCTGGTTCGATTGCGTCCATATCAGCGCACCACCTTTCGCTTTGGTTGCTGGCGTGTTAAACTGAGATAAATAATGTTTTGTTTAGTTTCTGATGCCTTAGCGGTTGCCTCCGCTGGGGCTTTTTTTGTGTCATGCCAAAACTCGGCGTGTTCTTCCGGGTAGTTGGCCGGATAGCTTGGGTCGATGTCTGGCTCATACCAGTTGAAGAAGTCTGCGGCCGCCTGATGCTTGGCCATAAAGTCTTCAAATACGTTCGTGATATAGATCCATGGGTGTCTCATGCTTCCTGCCTCCGTTTCGGGTTCATCATCTTTCTGCCGGAATTTCGTTCTCGCCAGCGAATGAAGTAGTCTAGATCAACCGTCTGGGCTTCTCCCGGCCCCTCAAACTTGAGTGGCTCACCTGTCCAGCCTTGCTTCCAACGCGTGACCGTTGATGCTGACACATGAGCGAACTCTGCAAGCTCTTTGGCTCGCATCAGCATACTTACCTTTCGATGCGTTGGCCTTTTTCGTGCGATGGCTTGTTGCCGCTGTACGATGGTCGGTTCCGGCATCTGCTTGAGTTTCCGCAGGTCTGTTACCTTTTCTGTGACCATGTCATGTCCTCCCTTCTGATGTAGTGCATCTTGACGTAGGTTGGCATGCGCTCGTGTAGTAGCTCCGCCAGCGTGGTATCTAGCCGGTCAGCTCCTGCCGTGAGCACCGTCAAGTCCATCATGGTGCTGTCCAGTTTCTCGAACAGGTAGGATATCAGGTCTTCCCGCTCTCGCTCGCTAAGCTCCTCCGGATTGGCTAGTATCATGCGGACGTGATTAACCTTCAAATACCGCTTTTCTTCGTCTTCCTCGAAGTCGTCATAATCCAGTAGTGATGACATGTTGGTTGGTATCTTGGAGCCGGTGAACGACTTGATGAGGCCAAGCATGAGGCTTCCAAGCTCTTGCGAGAATTGGTCATCATCGAGTACATGTGCCATGCTCACCGCATCGTCTGCGCTCACTGGCGCGTTGTTGACGTAGTTGTTCACGCTACTCTTGCCCTTCCCCATCATGGCCGCCAGCCAACGCTGTGTGCCATCGGTGCGGCTAAGCGCCGCCGTTAAGTTACTTCCAATTTTGAGTTTCATGCGATCTCTCCTTGTTTGGAAAAGTTCCCCCGCCCGTCCAATCGCTACTCGCTTACACTTAAGTTGGCAAAACATGTATGCCTTGACTAGATACTGGCGACCTGTTCGTCCATCTCTTTCTCTTCATCGCTTTCAATCAGCAACAGCGCGCTGTCGATGAAGTGGTCTGACTTCCGTTCGAGTTGCTTGATGGTGTAGTCGCGTCCTGCGCTCTGGAAGTACTCGTAGATCACGGTGATTTTCTCCTTGCGGTTCATGACGTCACCCCCTTTCGTTCTTTGAAATTTGAATACTTAGTCTCTCCTTCAAGTGAGATAATCGCTTTAAAGGAGGTGATTATGATGAATCTAGAAGAAATTGCTAAGCGAAAAGCTCAAGAAATACTGACGAGTAAGGGGATCAATGTAACGTGCCCCTTTTGCAAAAAAGATTTCTTAGCCCGCTCTATGAATGTTGAGTGCCCTCATTGTCATAAGACGCTCGATGTGGAATTTAACTTAAAGTAGTT
>NZ_RHOK01000027.1 GCF_003946175.1 Lacticaseibacillus suibinensis
AAGCAGTCCAATCCGCACTGAACCATCGTCCCAGACGTATTCTGAACTATCTTCGCCCATGCGATTACTACCGATGCATGGCGTAACAGCCTAGACCACTATCAAGAATTCGTTATCATCGTTGCACTTGACTTGAAAATTGAGGGAAATAAAAAGGCCACTGCGAAAGCAGCGGCCACGATGGTAATGATCCCAACTAAGAGATAAATGAACTTTTTTTCTGCCCGGTTAGTTGGTCTCATTGTGATTGATGAACTAAAGGCACTCAATGTTTTGCCTCCCTTCTACTGCTGGTTCAGTGGCACTCCGGGTTCCATCTGGGCGTACACATATTCACTCCATTCCGTGATTTTGTTGTCCTTGAAGTTGAGGCGATAGATGATGTCTTGCTTCTGTGGGTTGTTATTACCAGCGCCACTGAGATCAAAGATGACACGTACAGTTACTTGCTGTAAATGGCGGTCATAAAATGTAGGAAAGTGGCAATGCAGAATTGTCGGTTTTCCTACATTTTTTGATACCATGTTTCTCATCGTAACCAAGGAGGTTCAACACGATGAGACATGATATTCGCCAAGGAGTGAAACAATATATGAACGACGATATAAAGCCAAATTATGCCGCCTTAGCTCGCCAGTACAACGTAGATTATCGGACCGCTAAGCGTGCCTTTGAAGAAGCTCGTGATGATTCAATTCTCGGCGTTCACGTTCAGCAGCGTCCTAGTTTGCTTGATGACTACCGTGACGTGATCAACGCTAAGTTAGAACTACACTGCTCAGCCATGTCGATTTTTCTCTTCATCAAGAAGAAAGGCTTTCAGGGCCACTACACTATTGTGCGAGACTACTGCAGCAAAGTTCGCAAGCAACGGATCCAAAAGGCAACTATTCGAGTTGAGCACACGCCAGGCCTTTCCGGCCAGGTAGACTGAAAAGAAGAGATGACCTTGTACAGCAGCGATGGCACACCCTATCGATTCAACATCTTTCTTTATGTGTTACCGTACTCCAAGCTGAAATACATGACGTTGATATTTGAACGTAGCCAAGACACGTTGTTCGAGTGTCTAGAAGACGCGTTTGTGCACACGGGCGGTGTCCCGACGGAGATTTGGTTTGACAACATGAAACAAGTCGTCGATCACACAAAATCTTCGTTTGGACATCCAGTTTTCAATGAACGGTTTCGTCAGTTTAGTCAGGATGCTGGTTATAAGCCAATCGCCTGTCGGCCATTCCGCCCCCAAACAAAGGGAGTTGTCGAGGCACTGGCGCGCACCACTGAACGCTTGCGCGTCTATAATTACGAATTCACGGACGGTGTCGAGCTAATCAACCTCGTTGACGATTTCTGTGAGGAGTTGAACCATGAGGTCTCACAGGCCACCAACGAAGTTCCACTGTACAAGTGGCAAGACGAAGAAAAAGAGTACCTGCATCAGCTACCAGACGGTCTACTTGAGCCCTTCTTCGAAGAAGGCATTCGCCGTGTCGTGTCGAAGGAATCAATGGTGGTCTTTCGCAAATGTAAGTACTCGGTAGATCCACGCTACATCGGTCGCACAGTTGACGTTGAGCTGACCAATGATGAGCGCCGTATCCAAATTAAGTATAACGGAGAAATGATTCGGGCGCACGACATCACCACTCATCAGTTTAATTATAATGAGCATGATCGGATGGAGATCCTTCGTTCTGATTTACTGAAGGGTCGGAGCGACAAGGACATCGAAGCGTACATTACTGAACATCTAAGTCAGTATGACGAAGTGTGAGGCCGCCATGACAAGTAATTTTCAAGCAGTACTGAATAACCTCGATGAGCTTGGCTTGAGTAAGATGAATGCCTATTTGCCAGAATACATTGACCAAATCAATTCGCAGCAACTCTCTTTTACTGAGGCATTGCTTGATCTAACTGAGAGAGAATTGACCTGGCGGGAAAGCCGGCAGATTGGTCGCGTGATTGAACGCGCCAGATTTCCCCAAGAGAAAACGTTAAAGGAATTCGACTTTGCCTTTCAGCCGAGTATCAATCCTCAAGAAATCAAAGGTTTCAAAGACCTCGCGTTTCTAGAGAAACACGAAAACCTGATTTTTATAGGTAGTCCGGGAGTTGGTAAGACTCATCTTGCCATCAGCATCGGTATTGAGGCCTGTAAGCAAAATAAGCGGACATTGTTCGTCAACTGTCATGACCTACTTCTACGGCTCACGACGTCATATCAAAAAGGGACTCTGGACAGGGCCATTCACCAGTTTGCCAGGTATGACTTACTGATCATTGATGAAATCGGCTATCTGCCAATCGATCACGACGAGGCCAATCTCCTGTTCCAAGTGATCAATGCCAGATATGAGCAGCATTCGACTATCATTACGAGCAACAGTGAACTCTCTACCTGGGTAGACATCTTTCAAAATCCCACCGTAACGGCCGCCATTCTCGATCGATTAGTGCACCATGCCCACGTGATTAAGATCACTGGCAAATCCTATCGACTACGAAGTGGTGGGTAAGCGCCAAAAACCTACATTTTTAACCGCCATAATCCTGCATTTTCAAACCGCTATTGACAATCTAATAATAACAACGAACAACATGAAAACCAACCACACAAAGACAATGCTCAAAAGAGACGCAATCAACCTGCAGCGAGAGAAGGAGAACACTGCTTAACTAGATATATGTATTGGCGAATGAGACCATTTAATATGGCGCATAGCTCCATCAAAAATCCCAATAATCTGTAAGGTCATCTGAACCGACTCAGCTTGCGGCGAAGGTTGCTCTGGCTCACGCTGCACAGTCCCCTTCTCGCTCTGTACGTACTTTGCAATCATCCGCGCCGTTGCCAAATAAACGCCGCCATTGCGCCCCCGCACCCGGCGAATGCTCATCTGCGCTCGCTTAGCCAACGCGTTCAAGAGCCGCACTAAGGACTGCCGGCTGATGCCGAGCGCTTGCTGCAGCTGCAAATAAGTAAACCGCGCATGCCCAAGCACGCGGTCAGTCGACCGTTCAGCAAGCCGCAGCAGATCCTGGGCCCACTCCTGTTGATGGGAATACTGCCGCTGGGCACGTGGCTTACGAAAATGCGACCACGCCTGTGCCCCGCTCTTAATCACGGTGCCAGGCACATAGCGCTCGCACAATTCCCGCACATAGCTCATGTTCGCACCTTGATACCGTCCAGAATAGGCTGACCGCACGATGGCTCGCACTTCACTGTCGCGCAGCGGCTGCCGCTGAAAACTTGACCACTGATCAGCATAGTCGAATGCTTCCGCTTCAGATACGCCAGAAGCGTACTGGGCCAGGCATAGCGTCAAAAGCGTATTGTTGCGCCCGTAACCGCTCCCCTGCGCGCATGGCACCTGGGCCTGAGTCAGTGCCTCAAACCATTGTGTATGTACCTGATCACTCACTAGCTTCGTTGGCTTAGTCTGCTGTTGCCCCTCAACGGACATCGACCAGGCCTGCAGCACAGCAAACGCTGGCCGGGCATCCTCATCGACTTCGACCAGGTTGTCACTCAATGGTAGCCGAAAGAAGCCAAAATCATTGGCTCCGGTATCAGTATAAGGATTCTGGGCCGCCACTGCTGCGCGAATCGCCTGTGAGACGTGTTTTGCCGATGCCAGTGCCGGGTAGCGACCATCTCCACTGCGACGGATCCAAACCGGCGCCGCCATCACGTAGTACGCCTGATAACCATGTGGGGTCGACAAAATGTAGGTCGGCTCAAACAACACCGCGCCATGCCGAATGGTAAAGCAGCTGCTATCAAAATCAGCGTAATCAGGCTTTTCACCGGCGGGATAATCAACATCAACGACAAATGTGGTAATTGCCTTGAGATTCTTTTCCACGTGCCCACGAATGGTGCCAAACTTCGCCCCTCGCCGCTCGTAAGTACCATAGCGAAAAACATTAGGCGTCCAGTGTGAAGCGCCATCGGCATCCAGTACGGCCTCCTGCGAGGTCATCACGACCCCTTGCGCCGCTCGCAGCAAGTCCTTACTCCAGCACACAAAAACCGCCCCGCTTTTGCGGGCCATACCATCTGCCACCAACGCTGAACGCTTGTAGCGTCGGGTAGATAAGGTTTCGCCTAGAATTGTCTTGATTGCATCGGCTGCATCTGTCTTGCGCATCCTACTCGCTCCCGTTGTTGAGATACAACAAAGGCCCAGTACCGCTTTTGCGTATACTGGGCCCTTGGGCGAAGAGTGTACGCAAAAAACAGAAAACACCGCGCACCCTTGCCATCGATCCCGAACGGGGTTAAAATGACAATAACTTGATAACTATATTTGTGGGCGCTACCGATTGCCGTCGGTGGTGTTTTTTTGTGTCTTCATTCACATATTAGTATCTGGGAATCGGCGCTATAACGCAATAGTCTAGGGATTCCTGTATTATCGAATACATGTATTCTCGGTGACGCAGAATACAATACTACAAGTATTAATGTATTCTGGAATACTTTAATACAAAACTGAATACGCACCGAGACCGTCAAATAGGGATTCTGATTTCCAACAATATCTTTCACTGATGTCCTCAGATAATGTATTATTGTATTACAGAATACATGTATTACAGAATACAGTTTGAACTCAAGCGCCCAAGTAACAGCGGCCATGGTATAATCTCCTTGGATGTATTACAGAATACAAAAACGGAGGTAATAACCAAATGACTGCTACCGTCTTATCCTTTGCGAACTTCAAGGGCGGCGTCGGCAAGACATCAACCACAGCACTCGTGGCTTGGAGCCTCGCCAAAGCCGGGCACAAAGTCTGCATGATTGACTTCGACCCGCAAGCCAACCTGACTGCGCTGATGATCAAAACCTACGCGAGCCTGCACAATGACATGCCGGCAACCATCAAAACTTCACTGATGACTGCCATCACCGAGGACAAGCCGCTCAAAGACATCATGATTTCCATCAGCGACAACCTCGACTTGGTGCCGAACGCCGTCGACTTTTCCATCTATGGTAACTTTCTTACATCAAAGTATCCAACGGAAAAAGAGCAGGTGACCTCGTTCCGGCCCTACGTTGACTCGCTGCGCGACGCTTACGACTTCATCTTCATCGACGTGCCGCCAACCCTGCAGCCAACCAACGACACCGCGTTTTACGCCTGCGATCAGCTGATTGTTGTGCTGCAAACCCAAGAACGCGCGTTAACTGGGGCTGAACAGTTCGTGAAGTACATGCAATCCTTCATGATTGACCGCTACAACGCGCCACTTGATATTCTCGGCATCTTGCCAGTCCTAACCGAACGTCGGGCGCCAGTCGACGAAGCCGTGCTACAGGCCGCCATTGACGAATTTGGCACCGAGAACATCTTCGAACACCACATCCTCATTCAGTCGCGCATCAAACGCTACGACATGACGGGCATCACCGACAACCCGAAGGACATGTGGGACAAGAAGGCGCACAACGCCTACAAAGCTGTCGCCGAGGAAATGATTCAGCGTCTGGAGGCGAATTAGTCATGGGAATGCTTGAAAAAAAGCCGGCTCAAAAGAACGGCAAATCACTCTTGCGCCACACGCCAGGCGGGGTCGAGGTCGAAAACCAGGTCGACCGCGAAGCTATCATCCAAAGCGTCAAGGAAACGGCAGCCCCGAAAAAGAAGCCAGCCGAAAAAACGACCTCCATTCGCATCTCGGTAACGACTCGCAACGCCCTGAATTCGCTGGTGACACTCGGTGAAGCTGACACGGTGAACACACTTCTGGACCAGCTCATCACCCAAAAACTGGAATCACTGCGCCCAGATCAGCAACGCACCTACGACATCATCAATGGCGTCGCGACCAAGCGCGACAAGGCTTAGCAACCACCCTCCGTAATTGTATTATTGTATTAAAGTATTCCGGTATTATTGTACTCTGTAATACACAAGCCACAGAGTATACACCGCTACCACCCAAGGAGGAGACAGATGGCATCACCGGTAAAATCGATTGGTTCACTGGCGCAGCTGTTAGCTCGGTTGCAAGGCAAGGACCTGGCAACCTGGCTATTGGCAGATTTGCCGCCAGCTAGCCAAGCCATCATTGCGTATGACCGCATGTTCGCCATCAACGACCTGACGCCTGACGCTTTCAGGGTGACAGATTTCGCCAATCTAACCAAGGATCAGGATGGTCTCAATCATTATGTTTGGATTGAGACCGGGCAAGCCAACGAGGTGATTGTGGTCGGCCGCACCAAGTTTAATCCAACCGAGCCTGACTATGGCGACCTGTTTCAAGACTATGCCGTCGACCTAGGCAAATCTGCGGATGCCATCGCGCAGGTTGTCTTTGGCGATAACTACCAGGCCAAGGTGACAGCGCCGCTGACTGAACTTGCAAAACAGATTAATCAGTATGTTAAAGGCGCGGTCATTATCCCACTCAATGCACCAACACCAGCGCTGGCTATTACGAAACAACTGCAAATCTGGTCGCCAATTGCTTAGACCTGAGCCCGGAGTTCCGGGCAGCATATTGGATGTAAGCTGATTCCTGAGACAACTTTTAAGAGAGGGTATAATGAATAAATCGTCTCTCAAAAGGAAGGAATTTTTACATGCCAACTCGTTACGACAAAGAATTCAAACAAAACATTATCAACCTATATAAGCAAGGCGAATCAGCTGTCCAACTGGCCAGAGAATATGGCATTGGCTATTCAACAGTTCATAAGTGGATCCAGGGCCAGGCCAAAACTCAATCCGGTAAATCGCCAGACGAAATCAAAGCGATGGAAAAGCGACTGGCTTCGCTGTCTGAGGAGAACGAAATCCTAAAAAAAGCCATGGGCTTCCTTGCGCAGAAGTAACCAATATCTTTGATTACATTCACCAAGAAAGCCATCACCACCAGGTAACCAAGATGTGCCGAATCCTCGGTGTTTCCAGAGCTCAGTATTATCGTTATCGATCCCCCAAACCTTCAAAACGCCGGGCCGAAGATGCGGACTTGAAACAACGGATTCTGCGGATCTTTGCGGAATTTAAGCAGCGATACGGTGTTATGAAGATCCACCATGAATTGAATCTGGAACTTCAACCACTGCAGCTTCGGTGCAGTCCACGACGTATCTCCCGGCTCATGAAGGAACTGGATATCCACTCCGTTACCGTCAATAAGTAGAAAGCGGCTTCGGCTTCCAAAACCAGGGTTGAACAGCGTCCCAACTTGCTTAAGCAGGATTTCTCGACCACTGGTTTAAATCAAAAATGGACCGCTGATATGACCTATATTCAAACGAAGCGTAATGGCTGGTGTTACTTATCAACCATCATGGACTTGCACTCACGACGGATTATCGGCTATTCGTTCTCAAAAAAGATGGATACTGATTTAGTCTTAAAGACCCTTGAAAGCGCGGTTAAAAATCGAACCATTACTGGGGATCTGATTATCCATACGGATTTAGGATCACAGTATACCAGCGATAATTACAATCAACGTTTAACTGAACTACATATGTATGTGTCAAGTCTTTCTCGGTTCCACTAATTGAACTATTCTTTTTTGCTCGACTGCCGGCCAGGACGACCCCCACAGGAATTGGCGTGGAACGGGGTGGGCACGACTTTGAGCCTCGCTTTGCGAGTCTCAAAGCTCGGCCTCTGTGTAGGCGACAAATCGCCAACACAGACGTCACCCCTGACGCCATTCCTGCTCCGGTCATCCTGGCCTACTGAGTGGGTTCAGTTGAAGATGTGTGCTAGGTGACCAGTGCCCGAACTAGTACTTGCGTACAGCGCTATACGTCCCTGATAAGCACCCTGGTGCGTTGTGGGCGCTGGCCCAAACAGCTGAAGGCTCCGAAGCGTGGTCTTCACTTCTGGCTTGATTTGCGTTTCCAGAAACGCCGTAGCTTCCAGACTGCTGAGGTAATCATCGTTCTGCAGCGCGTCAATGATCCTCAACTCTGCGATCAGACCACTTCTTGTCCATGAACGGCCCTGCAGCTTGGTCCGATACGTATACCGTCTATGGTTAGACTCACAGCTTCCAAGTCCACACCGATCCAATTGTCGATTCGAAAGTGCCTCGATGTAAGGCCAATTTCGGTCAAGATAGCGCCGAAGCTTGGTGAGATTATCGAGCCATTCACTGCGCATTGAGTCCCCTGAATCGGTGTCTTGAACCATGCTTTCCGCGGTATCCAAGACTATCTCTGTTCTGGCCTTGTTGCCAGTCCAAACTGACTTGCGGAGTAGGTCTTGCAGATCACGTGGCATCATGCTGAACCGCTCCTTGAGCTTGCGATTCAGGTGGTAGCCGTCTAGCACGTGCGCCCACCTAGCGGCGCCCGGGACCAACTCCTTGAACGCCTTAGGACTATAACCAGACCCATTATCACTGCCGGTCAGGACGCAGGTCTCGCGCAAATCGTAGTGCTGGTCGATGTATGACCTGGCTTCATCAAAGACCTTCTCGTGCGACAGCCCGGTGATGCTATGCCGGTTGATCAACTGGTGCCGCTTGCCTGACTGCATCACGCCTTCACTGATTTGGACGCGATGAACCATTACCTGAGTGCCATGCTTCAGCTTCACCTCAAAGGCATCGCCTTCGATGAACAGTTGCGGTACTGCTCGCCGGTCTACCTCCACCGTGACGTACTTGGCCTCGGCTTCACGTACCGTGTCTAGCTCTTGTCCAGCCTCGCGCACTAAGTTATCCACGGTCATCGCTGACATCGAGAATGGCGTTAGAAGATCAACGGCCTTCGCGGTTGTCCGCATCACAGTCAACGAGGCTAGTTCGGCGACCTTAGCCATGATCATTGGTGTGAAGCGGCGACCCGTAGCTAAGCCAACCTTTTCGTCAAACGGGTGAAAGAGCCGGCCACTGTCATCTTTCACCAAGCGCCGCTTAAACACGACATCACCGAACATGGCAGTGATGTGCCGCTGATCCTTGTGAATGATTCTGTAATCCTTATGACCAAGGCACAAATCATCATCAAGTTGCTCACAAGCCTGAGCTACGCCGGCACAGACCAACTGGCTGAGCTCGGTCATCATTTGACTTTCAGCACTGATAATGGAGTCATTGGACTTTAAAGCTTCAAGGACAATTGCTACAATTGAGGACATGGAAGATCGCTTCTCTCTGATTTTGTGTGGTAGCTCAATTAGAGGACAAGCGGTCTTCTTTTGTCAATTTATCCTTCTGACTCGGACCTAACCGAGAGAAACTTTACACCTAGACTACATATCCGCCACTCATACAGCCGTAAGGGTTGTCCGTGTGATAATGCGCCAATGGAATCCTTTCACGCTTCCCTCAAAAAGGAATGTGTTTATCCAGTGCCGGTCTTTGAAGATTATGAAACTGCCGCTGCCGTCCTTTTTGAATATGTGCATGCTTTCTACAATAGGAAGAGAATTCATAGTTCACTGGGCTACCAGACCCCCTTACAAGTTGAAATTGCAACACTTACGAGCCAAATGGCCGCCTGATTTAATGCTTTCCAGGGTTCAAATAAGTTATTAATCGCGATTAATGATTTATTTGAGCTGTGGAAGGTAAACGCGGTTCTGAATGTCTCTTAAAATCTGTCTCAAATATTGACTTCAATCCACAAAATCAAAGGCACCATAAATGAACGCCGGGGGCGCTTCAATGACGTGCCATCAATTCACGACCGACCCCGGTCGGCAGAAAATCGCAGCTGGTTTGGTCACTGGGAAGGCGATACAGTACGCGGTAAAACAGGACACTCTGCATTAGTAACATTAGTTGACCGTAAATCACGCTATCTGCTTTCGAAGCGAACGGCCAACGCAAAAGCTGACACTGTTAGAGACGTCGTGATTGAGCTGCTTGGTGCCTTACCAGCTAACCGAGTAAGAACAGTGACTCCTGACCGTGGAAGGGAGTTTGCCCGGTACAGGGAGCTGGCAGAACGTCTGAATACAAAGGTCTTCTTTCCTGACCCACACGCGCCTCAACAACGAGGAACTAACGAAAACACCAACGGACTGATTAGAGAATACTTTCCCAAGAACACAGACCTAGACCTTCAGAGCGACCAGGAAATTGAGACTTACATTGAACAACTGAATAATCGACCACGCAAGGTCTTAGGCTGGAAGACGCCATCAGAAGTCTTCATGGGTAAAAAGTTGCACTTGAGTTGACAATTCGTCCTCCCAAATCCTTGTTAAATCAACATATAGATTGCATACCCAAGATTTCCCCCTTGCCAAGTCCAAACATACGTTCGTATAATAAAGGCAATAATCAGAAGGGAAGGGTGCATGATGGATTGCTACATCGTCAATGACGTACCGCGCGAGCGCTGGCTCTACGCCGACCGCACAATGAAAAAATGGATGGGCTGGCTCTTGTCCGATCACTCGGACTTCTTAAGCGCGAACGCCAAAACCGGCCAACCAATCCCGGCGCTACCAGAAATGACCGCCGACGAAATCGAGGCGCACATGCAGCATGCCTGGACCAATTCACGCCCGGTAGCTGTGCAGCTAGCGGCCCTAGATGATCAGCGACAGCCACTAATCGAAGGCGCCGTGGTGGGCTTTGACGGCGGCCAGGTGACGCTCATGGCCAAGGAAACCGGCGTCCTGACGACACTCCAGACGGCCGATATGTGGCACGTGGCGGAACCCGAGCCGAAGCACTGGTGGTCCGCATGACCCCACTCGATGACCCAACGCGCCTGCCATCTCGCGACCTCATGTGCATCGACTGCAAATCTTTCTACGCCTCAGTCGAAGCCATCCGCCGTGGCGAGTACCCACTGGCCGCCAAAAACGCCGTCCTGTCGCGTGCAGAATCGCGGGGTGGGCTAATCTTGGCGGCGTCACCGCTCACCAAGGCGAACTACGGCGTCAAGCTTGGCACGCGCTATTTTGAAATCCGCCCTGATATGGATATTCAAATCTGCAGCCCGCACATGCAGCTGTATATCGAGATTAACTACAAAATCAACGCCATTTACCGCCAATTCGCCGCTGACGAAGATTGGTACGTCTACTCGATTGATGAGTCCTTCATCGACGTCACGCGCTCTCACAGCCTGTTTGGCGGCAATCACGCCATCGCCACCGCCATCCAAGATAAAGTCTTCGCGGCGACTGGCATCATCACCACCGTGGGTATCGGCCAAAATCCACTCCTGGCGAAACTCGCGCTTGATAACGAAGCCAAGGTCGCGCCGCCGTGGCAGGCCAGCTGGGGCTACGCGGACGTGCCGAACAAACTCTGGAAAATCGACCAGCTGACGGATTTTTGGTCCATTGGTAGCAAAACCGCCGAGAAACTGATGCGCATGGGCATCTACACCCTGCGCGACCTGGCGCACACGCCGCTGTCCAAGCTGGAACACGTTTTTGGCGTGCTCGGCGACGCCTTGTATTATCACGCCTGGGGCATCGATTACAGCGTCATCTCGCGCCGCTATACGCCGCACACCACCACTCACGGCTTCGGCAACAGCCAGGTCCTGATGCGCGATTACACCACGCTACGGGACTGCGAGACGGTCCTAAGTGAAATCGCCGGGCAAGTTGCGACTCGCCTGCGCAAGGCCGGTGTGGTGGCAGCAGTGGTCGCAATCGGGGTCGGTTTTTCTGAGCCGAATACGGAAGGCAAAACCCACTGGGGCGCCCAGGTGCAGATTGAGCCCACTGACCGCACTAACGCCATCAGCCGCGCCGTGCGCTACTTGTTCGAGCAACACTGGGCCGGCGAGCCGCTGCGCCACGTCGCCGTGCGCGTGTCAAAAGTCTCAAAACCCGAAACTGCTCAGCTCTCGATTTTTGAAACCGCTGAGCAGGACGAGGCCAAGGACCAACTAGCGCTCACCCTCGACAAAATCCGCGCTAAACTTGGCTACACCGCTATTTTCCCAGCTTCTTCCAAGCTTGACGGCGGCACCGCCATCGCGCGCTCCGGCCTCGTCGGCGGACACGCCAAGTAGGAGGCGCGCCATGATCAGACAATCTAAACAGCTCATCGCCAAATTTGACGAGAAGTTTCTGCGTAAATATGGGTGGCGGTATCACATCCTCATCGTCGATAATCACTTTCTCGATGAGTACCTGTTCTTCCTGCAGAGCTATAAGCACGGCACTAAGCTGCACTACTCGGATGACTTACTGGAGATGCCGCACAATCCGGCGCTGTATGGGCAGGTGCTGAAGGACCTCAAGGCGCATACCAATTTGTCGATTGAGTACCGCGACACGCACCATCTAGTTCATCCAGGAACCGATATCACTTTTGATGCTTCACATGGCCATGCGTTCTCAACCAGCTACCACCCAGACTAAGCACTACCCACTCACATACCGAAACGCTCAACTACCTTGACGCATGGCCATAAAACGCCCGCCAATCGTTAGTCAAAAGACTAATGCTTGGCGGGCGCTTTTAAATGGGTCTCGATACGACGCGTTCTAGGATATAACCTGCACTCGGCCCAGCCGTTCGCGCTTCACAATCATCGAAGTCGCCTCGTAATCCTCAGCATTATCGGCCAGGAAAACGATGGTCTTCTGAGCATTTTCGAGCATCGTGCGCGCTATAACCGACTCGTACAACGTATTGGTCGTTAATAAACGCTTGGAGAAGCCAGTGGCGTATATCAGTGCCAAATCGGCATCGAAGTGTTTAATTGATTGAACGGCTGTGTTGCCATAAAAACTCAGCCAGTCATCAAATCGATTCAGCTGCCCGCCCGTAAGCACAGGAATCTGATTCAGATGGTCCGCCCCTTCCTGCGGCAAGACCAGCTGATTCGTCATGACGTGAAAACCCCGATCAGCCAGCTCATGCGTCAACGCCTCCGTTAACGGGCTGGTACTAACTAAAACTCGACCACTACCGCCAGCAGCCTGCTTTAGCGTGTTCTCTAGCACTTCCATTCTTTGCTGGCTAATCTGGCTACTAGGCATGGCATCACCAATCCAAACCACATCGCCATAGTCGTGTAGTACCAAGCCCTTCTTGATAAACATGTGCAAGTCCCGGTTGACAGTCATCAATGAAACGTCAAACTCACTCGCCATCTCATTGGTTGTGGTATGAACATGTTGCTTCAAAAAAGCTAGCTCACGCTGCCGGCGATCAATCACGTCGCTTTCTGTTGTTCTCATTAAGTTCTCCAATCCGAATTAATCATATGTAGTCACTTATGTTTGACTTTGTAAAAAATGGCAACTTCCCTCGTATACTGAAAGCGCAATCAAGTCAGGAGGATAACATGTTAAATCAACCATTTTTCTGGGGTGCTTCATTATCGGCCCATCAGACCGAAGGCGCCATCGACATCGATGGCAAACAGCCTTCGGTTCAAGATACCCGGCCGCGCAATGACCATTCCATTGCAGACTTCAGCATCGCCGTCGATCATTATCATCACTTTGACGAAGACTTTCAGATGCTCGCTAAGATGAACGCCAACGCACTGCGCATCTCGTTTGCTTGGACCCGCATCATGAACCAAGACGGCTCCGTCAATCAGCGAGGTCTCAACCACTATGATAAAGTGATTAACGCGATGCTGGCGCTTGATATTACACCCATCGTCACAACCTATCACTTCGATTTGCCAGATACGCTTCAGCAAGCAGGCGGCTGGCATAATCCGGCCACGATTGAGGCTTATCGCCAGTACACGCGCGTTCTCTTTGAACACTTTGGCGACCGGGTTAAGTACTGGCTGACGATCAATGAACCCAATATCATGTTATTAGCCGATACGAAGATACTGGGCTTTCACGACACCAACGAAGGTCGCTATAAGTCTTATTATAATATGATGATTGCCGAAAAGTACGCCTTTCAACAATGTCACGAACTCGTTCCAGAAGGCAAAATTGGTCCCGTCCCAAATATCTCGTATGTCTATCCTTTAAGTTCTAAGCCAGAAGACGTGCGCGCCGCCTTAGACTTTAACGCCATTCGCAATTGGGCGTACCTGGATTTCTCTGTAAGATGCCAATTAAACCCAGTATTTAAGGCACATCTCGCACAATTAGGTATCGACCTAAACATCCTGCCAGAACACGAGTCCCTCGTAGCGGAAAATCGTCCAGACTTCATCGGATTCAACTACTACACAACCGCCACGGTTAGCTTCCCTCAGGCCGGCGAGGCACGTTCTGCCGGGGTATCTGATCAACAATCGGAAGACGTCTATGAGCCTAACTTTTACAAAGGCATCACCAATCCTTATCTGAAAAAGAATGCCTTTAACTGGACCGTTGACCCCCTGGGACTTCAGACCTCACTTGAGCAAACCAATGATCGTTACGGTCTCCCGATTATCATCACGGAAAATGGCCTCGGTGCCTACGACGAACTGACTGATGATAACAAGATTCACGATCAATACCGCATTGAGTACCTTCAGCAGCACCTAGCCGCTGTCGATGCTGCTAAAGCTAACGGGGTCGAAGTTCAAGGCTACTTACCTTGGTCTTCCATCGACCTGATTAGCGTGCACGAAGGCATTCGCAAGCGGTATGGCTTTATCTACGTTGATCGTACTGACGATGACCCGAAGGAAATGAAACGCTATCCCAAAGACAGCTATTATTGGTTCCAACGCGTCATTAAAGAGAGGAGTAATCGATAATGAACAAATTCTTTGGCTTTCTTGAAAAGCGGCTCCTACCCCCGCTTAACAAAGTCGCAAACACAAAAGTAGTTCGGGGAATTATGAACGCCAGTCTGGCTGCAGTTCCATTCACCATCGTGGCCTCAATTTTCTTAATTCTCAACAATCTGCCGACCATCTTCCCGTTTGCGGCAACTTTTTTTCAAAACACGCTTCTTCGTTTCTCGGCCTTCTATTCAATCGGTAACACGATGGCACTCGGCACGATTGCCGTCTACTACTCATTAGCGATTGGCTATTATTACATCGAAGAATATCGTAAAGCTGGCGAAGAAAAGCTGAACGCCTTCACTGGTTCCATCTTGTCCCTCTTTGCATTCCTCATGACTATTCCATCAATCATCTGGAAAAATGGGGCCGCAGTCGGGGTCTCAACTAAAGTCGTCGAAAACACTGGCTCGGTCAACGGCTTAGCCCTCGCTAACGGCTGGATTACACGTTTCGGTGGTGTTGGGATCTTTATCTCCATCATCATGGGTATCTTGGCTGTTCAGGTCTATCGCTTTTGTGTTAATCGCGATCTCACCATCAAAATGCCCGAGGGTGTTCCAGCTGGGGTCAGTCGCTCTTTTGCTTCCCTGATTCCGTTGGTTCTGGTTGCGTTTATCGTGATTATTATCGTCTCAATCCTTGGCTTCTTGGGCACCGATATCCACGCCCTGTTGTCTGCTCCATTTGGCTTCGTTAAGTACTTGACCGGATCTTGGCTCGGCATGGTGATTATCCTACTGCTGATCCACCTCCTATGGATTGTTGGCGTTCACGGCACCGCAATTATCAAGAACTCTTTCATTAACCCCATCTTGCTAGTGGCCCTGACCGAAAACATCAACGGCTCCCACAACATCTTCGCCGGCGACTTCATCAACATGTGGGTCTTCCTTGGGGGCGCTGGTGGCACCTTAGGCCTGGCTCTCTTGATGAACTTCGCTGCCAAATCCAAACAGCTTAAAATTCTTGGCCACACCGCTATCATTCCGGCCATCTTTAACATCAATGAGCCTATCATCTTTGGCGCCCCAATCGTATACAACCCGTATTTGATCATTCCGTTCTTAGTCAACCCAATCGTATCGGCCAGCTTAGCCTACTTCGCCATCAAAATTGGCATTGTTGGTGTCGTCAACACGGCGATTGCTTGGGTTCTACCTGTCGGCGTCGGCGCTTGGCTTGGTACCGGCGGCAACATTCCAGCCGTCATCCTTGCCTTCATTAACCTCGCAATCTCTATTGCCATCTATTATCCCTTCTTCCGCATGTACGACCAAAAACTGCTTGCTGAAGAAAAGAATTAAGCTGGTGCTAGCGCTACAAATAAGCTAGTCACCCCGTAAAAAAGAGCGTCAGCTATCACCGCAGAATTGCGGAGAAGCTGACGCTCTCTTTCGGCTATGCCGATTCAATCAGTCGGTCGGTCAATATCCGAATCGAAATGGGCGCTTGCATTCGCTTTAACCAGGGGGAGCGATCGAAACCAATGTGTATCGGTCCATGCTTGCGCACCGGCACCTTGTGTCAACACCTCAATCTTTTGGCCGGCAACGGTCTGAGTATTAACGTAGTAAAAGGTACCATCACCGGCGCTCTGATACCAACCGCGAATGTTAACCATATCCTTGATGCCCTGCCAACTAGGCGACACACTCACGGCCATCCAGACCTTTTGCCTAGCCTCACCAGTCGCACTGATGGTGTCGGGCTCATCAAACATATGCTAATCAGCGGCAGGCCGCTTGGCACCATTATATCCGTATGAGACCTGGATACCATCCATGCCCCAACTGATTAACCGGTTATATCGAAATTCCAGTTGCGCGTATTCTTGGGTATCGGAATCGACGCGAAACCGGTTACCCATCATCCCATCTGGAAATTCGACTTTCGTAAACCCGGTGTCATCCAGCCCGGAGTCTTCGATAAACGCCTTCGACTGCGCCCGGTTCCGCCCCGTCTGAGTGACGCCAACGAATCTGGTCTCACCACTGGCAGCGCTGCTTGCCGTCCTACTACTAGTCTTGGCTTTCGTTTTAGCAGACTTCACCTCGGCCGTATCAGGTGCGCTAGTCTTGCTGGTGGTCTGACTGGGCACCACGAAGGCCAACACAACGCCCGCACCAGCAGCGGCGACCAATCCGAGAACACTAAAAAGAACACGCTTGATTGGTGTACCATGCTGCATCCGGTTCTGTTTTCTACTCTGTCTCATTGTGACTCCTCCTTGCCCTGCCTAATTATCCTGCATTCTAGTGGCCCATAACACCCTAAAACTCAAAATATTTAATAACAGAACTTGCAGTATAATTAAGTTGTTATCTTGGAGGGAAAAACAATGAAAAATCGCCGGCAACGGAGCTACTCCTATATCTGGTTAGGCCTCGGTATGATTCTGGTTGCGGTCATCGCCTTCTTTTTGGTGCGCAGCTTTATCCCCACCACCCAACCTCAGACCAGCAAGAACGCGACCAGCACGTCACAAAAATCGAGCACCTCAAGCAAATCGCAAAGTAGCACCGCCAAATCGAGTGCTGCTGCCGGCGTGACCGATGAAACAACGGAATTCTCTAGCTATTCGAAGCTTAGCGGCAACTATATCGAGGATGTTGCAGGTGTCACGCTCGATTTTAAGCGCGGTGATGGGCAGTTTACCGCTGCTGGCGAGTCCGACATCAACTTCAAAATGCTGGCGATTCACCAGCACGATGATGGCAGCATTGTCTTAGACGTTAAAACAGAAAGTAACTATCCAAACACGACCGAGACCCAACAGTATCGCTATGTCGCCTTTTTAATCGTGCCAGCAAATGTCATCCTCACCAAGAATTTTCAAACTGGCAAAAACATCGTCGATATCACCGAAACCCGTTCGAATCGCCTGAGCATGGGCTTCTCCTTGGATGGTAAGAACTATGACCTGAGTCATGCTTACGCAGTTTTTACAGCGGACCGTACCGATGACAGCGGTGACGTGCAAGACGTCATCTACAACAATCTTCCCGCCGATCAAGCAAAAGTATTCGGCGGCTGAGTCATATTTTCAAGACGTGAAGCAGAATTTCTACGCACTTCGGCGCCTATCCTTCGCCCATAGTTCGAACAAAGAGTGCCCTACTTAGACAAATTTAGCTGTCTAAATAGGGCACTATTTGATGTATTTGCAGAAGTCCGGCCTGCAACCTGATTGTTCTTGCTTGTGGTATGTAGTCAAATATTTCTCATGATCTTCAATACTTCTGGGATTCGTTCCATCAGTTCTTTATTAGCGGCTTCCACATCCGCCGACTTATTATTGTGCACTGGCGCCTGTACACTACCAGGATTGTACTTTTCTTCTGGCTCATCTCTAAGCTGAGCACGGAGCTCCTTATCAATTCGATACACCGTTGTTCTCGAGATGTTCAGCTCACGGGCAATCTGAGCCTTGGATATTTTATTTTCTTTGAGCATGTAACTGGCCCGTTCGTACACATAGCGCTTATGCCGATCCCTTGAGTCTGGCCCATACTCGATGTGTTTGCCAGTATAGACACCGCGCTTCTTGGCACTCTCAATTCCAGCTCGTTGCCGCCTCTTCTTGATTGAGGCGCGTCCCTCCAGAACTAGCTGCAAGCTCTGATCAACCGCTCGCGTTAAATCATAAAGCCTGGAAAAATCGCTAGCCTCCAGAAAAACTGGCATATCCATAATCAATAATGCCGCGCCTCTTCGGACAATCTGATCAAGTGTACTTTCCATCTCGTCAAGTTTAGAGGAGATTTGCTTCATACTCGCCACGACAATCACGTCTTGACCACTCAGTTCCAGGATCAGGTTAGCCATGACCGGACGCAACTTCGACGCACTCGCTTCGACCCAAATTTTGTCGGGGGAGAATTTTAGCAACTCGTTTTTTGCATTCTCAACTGCTGAATCGCTATTTGTGTGAACATATCCGTATCTCATAGTCTAAACTGTACACCCTTAAAAGACGTACATTCCTTTATTTTTTAAATTTATTTTTGAAGCAATTCTAGTTCAATGACTAAGTTTCCCATCCACTGCGAGAATACCGCTATTTGGCTAATAAATGCAACCATAACAGTAACAATCTACATTATTTTGGGTCAATTTATGACAAATATCGCCGTACCATAAAGTGTCTTCTAAGGGTTAAGTAAATTCTTAATATGGTCATTTCCGTGTTGACACCCCTATTTCTCGCTGATACGCTCGACTTGAAATTAATTGTAACCGCTTACCTGATCTCTAATAAAGCCATTACACTGATAAGCACGTTAATTTCAAAATTTAAATAGTTAGGAGGTGTTTCTATGCTCGCTATGCTGCGTGTTGATCATCGGCTCATCCACGGTCAGGTTGCGCTAAGTTGGACGGCATCACTGAATGCCGACGCAATTCTTATTCCTGACGATGCCGTCGTTAATGATCCAATCCAAAAGACAACGCTGAAGATGGCGGCGCCGACCGGTGTCAAAGTCGTCATCAAAAACCTTGATGACTCGGTCGAGGCCATCAACTCAGGAAAGACAGATAAATATCATCTGTTCATTGTCGCCAAGACGGTCCAAGCTGCCGCCGAACTCGCTTCACGCTGCAAGATTATTACCGAGGTTAATCTCGGGGGCGTTGCTCAAAAACCGGGCAGTACCCAGCTGACCAAATCGGTCTACTTAACGACCGAAGAGAAACAGTATGTCAATCAAATGATTGATCAAGGCATTTCAGTTTTTACTCAGCAGGTACCGACAGACACTAAGTCGATACTGACAAGTCACGTCTAAAAGGAGGAACCACATATGGGTATCGGTTTACAAGCCTTCTTACTCGGATTGCTCACCTTCTTAGTTCCTTTAGACTGGTGGACCGGGACAAGCAACATCTCTCGCCCGATTGTGACATCAGTCTTCGTAGGTCTAATTTTCGGTGACATCAGAGCAGGCATTATTATTGGCGGCGTCCTTGAATTGGCCTTCGTTGGGGCCATTACGATTGGTGCCGCGAGGCCACCTGACATTATTTCCGGCGGGATTCTTGGCGCCGCTTTTGCTCTCATGACTGGTAAAGGTGCCGGTTTCGCATTAACCCTGGCGTTTCCAATCGCAGCGCTCTTCCTCATTGTTGACAACGTGTTAACGCTGTTGGTTATCCCAATCTTTGCAAAAAAGGCTGACGGGTACGCTCAAAAAGCAGATCTGAAGGGCGTCTCAAGAATGCACATTCTGTCTTTCGTGACAGTTAAGCTTCTGCCTCGCGCATTGTTCGTTTCCCTAGCCTTCTACTTTGGCAGCCCAATTATGAAGACCATCTTGAATGCGATTCCTCAATTCGTACAAGACGGTATCAACATCGCTGCCGGCATTATGCCAGCACTTGGGTTTGCTATCTTGCTCCAGATGCTCTTGAAGAAAAATGTATTGGTTTACCTCGTTATTGGCTTCGTTCTCTACAGTTACTTACACGTCCCAATCATGGGCATTGCCATTATCGGTACGGTGATTGCCGTCATCCTGGCTGCCTATGACACCAAGATTGAAGCCATGAGCAAAGCCATCACGGATGGAGGTGCGAATGATGACGACTTCTGATATCGAGAAAGCCACTCCAAAGCCAACCAATGAAGAGCATGAAACTGTCACCCACAAGGACCTAATGCAGATCTTCTGGCGTTCATTCACACTTGAAGCCTCTTGGAACTTTGAGCGGCAGCAGCATATGGGCTATGCATTTGCCATGGCACCACTGCTCAACAAGTTATACAAGCACGACAAGAAAAAGAAGACCGAAGCCGCAGAGCGTAGTCTTGAATTCTTCAACTCTTCACCGCCACTGACCCCGTTTATCATGGGGATTGCTGCCTCGATGGAAGAAAAGAATGCCAACACCGATGACGACTTTGACACTCACGGGATTACGGCGATTAAGACCGCTTTAATGGGGCCTCTAGCCGGTATCGGTGACTCTCTCTTCTGGGGCACCCTCTTAGTTATCGCGATTGGGATTGGTACGTCCTTTGCCGCTCAAGGCAATATCATGGGACCAATTCTCTTCCTGCTGATCTTCAACATTCCGAACTTCTTGCTCAGATATCTTGGTGTCACCAAAGGGTATCAGATTGGTGCTAAGCTTCTCGGTAACATCCAGAATTCCGGCATCATGGCGACGCTGATGCACGCTGCAACAGTTGTCGGCCTGGTTGTTATCGGCGGTATGAGCGGCAGCATGGTTAGCGTTAAGGTTGCTGGCCAAGTCGGACAAGGTAAGGCCATCACAACCATTCAGTCCATGCTTGATAGCATCTTACCGAACATGCTATCTCTGGCCGTGGTATTCCTGATCTATTGGTTACTTAAAAAGGGCGTGAAGACGTCGTATCTTCTTCTCGGCATCTTTATCTTTGGCATTATTGCCGCGTTCTTTGGAATTTTAAAGGTTTAATTTCTTTTGAGAAAGGTTGATTTAAATGCTTAATTTCGACGCAGATGATATGAGAAAAAAAGGGAGCCTGATCTATAGCATTCGGCCCCAGGTTGAAGAAATCGCACGTAAGGCTTTTGACAACGGCATCGATAACATCTTTCTGATTGCTTCTGGTGGCTCTGTTGCTATTATGCAATCCTTTGATGTCTATCTTTCAACGATGTCAAAGATTCCGGTCTACTCCATGACCGCCGCAGACTACATCGCCTGTGGGCACAAGCAGCTTAACCAGCACTCCCTGGTGATTACCTATTCCAAGTCTGGCACCACCATGGAAACTGTGGCAGCCGCTAAACTACTTAAGGATGAGGGTATTCCTCTCATCGCCATCGTCAGTCACGACAATACCCCACTCGGCGATTTGGCCACTTACACCATCAATTACCTCGACGGTCGTCCTCAGGAAATGCCGCTCTACTTCCTGATTTTCTCTATCATGCATCTTAACGGTGAGTTCGATGACTATGAGGAATTCGCTGATCAACTCAAAAATCTGCCAGATGCGCTCGTTGATGCAAGCATTCAAGTTGACGAAAAAGCGCGCAAATATGCCGAAGACTACAAGGAAGACCCCTATCAAATCTGGATCGGCAGCGGCAATATGTGGGGCATTACCTACTCATACGCGATGTGTGTTTTGGAAGAATCACAGTGGCTACGGACCAAATCCGTCACCTCTCCAGAGTTCTTCCACGGCACTCTTGAACTGTTGGATAAGGATGTCTGCGTCACCCTTTTGAAGACAGAAGGCCCGACCCGCGCCCTGGACGAACGCGTTGAACGGTTCGCCCAAAAGTATACCGATAAGTTCAACGTCTTCGATACCAAAGACTTTGAGCTCAAAGGTATCAGCGATAAGTATCGCCAGTATGTAGCAGCGCCGGTTATGTGGGCGGCATTGCGGCGGGTAAGCAAACACTATGAGGCCATCCGTAACCATTCCCTCGATCTTCGCCGCTATTACCGGAAGGTTGAATACTAAACCAGAGGTGAGCTTCATGAACCAATACGTTGTGGGTTACGGTGATAATGTCGTCGACTATTATCGCAACCAAAACATCAAATACCCTGGCGGCAACGCGGTGAACTTCAGTGTAAATGCACTTAAAAACAACGTCACCTCCTACTATGTCGGTAGCATCGCAAATGACAACGACGGCGATTTACTCTACAACTCCCTTAATGCTGTCGGTGTTGGTCTAGAACATGTGGAGCGCTTTGATAGCACTCTGCCAACTGAAAACACGAAAGTCGATATTGTCGACGGTGACCGTGTCTTCGTAAGTGCAACTCGGGGTGATCGTCGAACGCCCAAACTAACCAGTAGCCTAATCTCCTTTCTCTCAAATGCCCGGCTTGTGCATAGCAGCTGCCATTCCAACGTTGAAGAGTATCTCCCACTCCTTGCCCAGAATGGCACTCGTATCTCTTACGACTTCGATAGTGGTCCCAAGTACCATACCGATGACTATCTGAAGCAGATATGTCCTAGTCTCTATATTGCCCAATTCTCAGTATCCGATCAGCCAGACACTGAGGTTCAGCGATTAATCGACCGGTGTGCAACCTCAGGCGTTTCCTATGCATTGTTTACTCGTGGTAGTGAAGCACCTTTCTTTATCGACCTATCTAGCAAGCAGCGCTTTGACGGCTTCAATCGTCTCGTCAAGAATCCCTTAGATACCATGGGTGCAGGCGATTCCTACTTTGCCGCATTTGCTTCAACCTTTGTCACGACAGATAGCTCTCTTACTCTTGAAACTCGAGTAACTGAAAGCTTTAACCGGGCAGCCGAGAGCTCCTCCAGAACCATCATGGAAGCCGGTTCCTACGGGTTCGGCATTCCAATCAACAACCAATAATTGCCTGTATTCTCCCTTTCATCGGTACCTCATCATGCATATGGTGAGGTACTTTTTTGCCTTAGCCTCACCATCGCGGAAAACATCAAAAATCTCCGGTAGCGCGGAGATGCCACGGGCACGTGTTCTCGACTAGCTACCATCCAGATGGCTAGTCTAAACACCTCTCTAAAAAAAGAGGTGTTTTTTTGTGCCAAGGACGACACTCAGCTTAAACGTGGACACTATATGACCATCTATTAAGCTAAAATTGAGTCATCACTTATGATTCATGGAGGTAGCGCCATGCCTAATCAAGAAACCACCACACCCAAAACGCCCAGCCAGGAACGCACCTTAACCATCTTCCTGCGCCTCTTCGCCGGCCAAACACTCAGCAAGCAAGCCTTAACCGACGAATTCCAAATCAGTCCGAAAGCCATTCAGCGTGACCTGATGCACATCAAAGCCGCCATCGCCGACACCAATCTCGCCAAGGAACTGACCATTCCGGATCAACCCAAAGGTACATATGTGCTCCATCAGACCCATCCAACCAAGCTCAACGACAAACAAATCATGGCCATGTGCCAGGTCTTGCTGGCCAGCCGCAGCCTATCCAAGCCTGAGATGACTGACCTAATCGCCCAACTCACAGACATGGCCCGCGATGCCAAACGCGTTGAAGCTATGATTAAGAGTGACCTCGTTGCCTATCACGGCGTGCCTCGCACCGCGGATACCCTCGACAAAATCGCCACCATCACCGAGGCCATTCAGAAACGAAAAATGCTGCAGTTCACTTACGCCAGAGATCTGCAGCGCGAAACCCTGGTTCGTCAGCCCACCGCCATCTTCTTCTCTGACCTGTACTTTTGGATGGTAACAGACAACGAGCGCACCTACGATGACCTCGATGTGGCGAAGCTCAACAAGTTCCGCCTCTCTCTGATGGAAAACATCAAAGACGTTGGCTCAGCCGAAAATCCATCGCGCGACAAGCATTTTGAAGCCGGCGAGTTTCGCAAGCAAACCATGCTACCGTTCTTCGGCAATCCCATCACCTTGGTTTTCGACTACTACTCCGATCCGCAGTACGTCACCGACCGCTACCCCAACACCAAGGTCAGCGCCAGCAACGGTATCCAGCCGGCCTTTGGGCTGAGCTAAACGTACCCAAGGACTACGAAAAACCTGGTTTTTCGGTCACCGTCACGGTCTACAAACGCACGGCTTTCGAACCCGAAACTAAGGTGTTCAATCAAAGTATTCATGTCGCCGTCATGGACTACAACCTGCCAGACCCGAGTGAGTATGTGATTAGCACGGACTTTTGGCAACACTCTTCAAGCGTTGCGCGTCAATTCAGCGTGCCGCTTTGGAGGGGTCTGTACTAGAATTTCGGACAGAAACATAAGAGAATTGATTTATCCGAAAGGAGTCCTCAAAATGACCTATTCACGCAATCGCTACGACCAAGATTTTAAGAAAAATGCGGTACGTTTGAGTTTTAACTCTTCCTCAATTTTCAAGTCAAGTGCAACGATGATAACGAATTCTTGATAGTGGTCTAGGCTGTTACGCCATGCATCGGTAGTAATCGCATGGGCGAAGATAGTTCAGAATACGTCTGGGACGATGGTTCAGTGCGGATTGGACTGCTTG
>NZ_RHOK01000028.1 GCF_003946175.1 Lacticaseibacillus suibinensis
GATTCTACGATCAAAAAGTTCAGCGTTGCCTCAACGGATGCTGGCAAGACCATCAATCTGACTGCCACTAACGAACGGGTTCCGGAAACGATTCATACCACGGCTACCTCAGAAGATGGTACTCACATTCAGGAACCACACAAGCAAGCAATCATCACCGATCGCGTGCAGTACGAAAACGCCGTGATCGGCAAGAAGTACACCGTAACTGGTGTGCTGATGGATAAGAACACGCGTGAAGCGCTGCTTGACGACAATGGTAACAAGGTCACCAAGTCCGTTTCGTTCACGGCCAAGACTACTAGCGGGTACATCGACGTGCCATTCACGTTTGATGCTCACTTGCTGGCAGGGAAGACTGTTGTGGCTTTTGAAACACTGTCACGTGACGGCCGCGAGGTTGCGGTGCACAATGACATCGAAGACGAAGGTCAAACGATTACCTTCACCACGCCTAAGATTGGGACGACTGCTACTGACGTCGAGGGCTCTCATGACGTCCTGCCAGATGCTGATCTCACGATCAACGACGTGGTGGCTTACCATGATTTGATTGTTGGCAAGACCTATACCATTAAGGGCCAACTGATTGATAAGGCCACAGGTAAGGTTGTTCTTGACGCTAAGGGCAACCCAATTACTGCTGAAAAGACGTTCGTCTTACACCGTTGATGCTTCTAAGGCAATGGGCAAAGAATTTGTTGTTTTCGAAGATCTCTACCGTGACAACAATCTGATTGTTAGCCACGCTGACATCAACGACGAAGGCCAGACCGTCAAAGTGGTTACCCCAAAGGTTCACACGACGGCTACTTCCGACGAAGGCGACAAGCAGGTGATGCCTGAGGAAAACGTCACCATCAAAGATGCCGTTGCGTACAGCAACCTGGCTGTCGGCAAGCACTACTCCGTAACCGGCTATCTGCACTATACGGATGGCTCTTTTGTCCTTGATGCTAAGGGCAACAAAATCTCTAAAACAGTTTCCTTTACCGCCGAGAAGACCGAGGGTACCATCGACGTGACCTTCACGGTTGATGGCCGCCTGCTGGCGGGCAAGGACGTGGTTGTGTTTGAAAACCTCTACCACAACAACAATCTGATTGCCTTCCACGAAGACGTGAACGATAAGAATCAGACCGTTCACTTCCCGAAGATTGAGTTGCACACTACGGCAACGGATTCTGAAGGGTCCAAGGAAGTTGTTCCAGAAGAAAAGGTAATCGTTAAGGATGCTGTGGCTTACCACAATCTGATTGTTGGCAAGACCTACACCGTCAAGGGCTACCTGCACTACACCGACGGATCGTTCGTTAAGAACGCCGACGGCTCCAAAGTTTCCAAGACCGTGACCTTCAAAGCCGAAAAGGCCGATGGCACGATCGACGTTGAATTTGTCGTTGACGGCCGTGCCTTGGCTGGCAAGGATGTTGTGGTCTTTGAATACCTCTATCACAACAACAAGTTGATTGCTGCTCACGAAGACATTAACGACAAAGGCCAAACCGTTCACTTCCCGAAGATTGAACTGCACACCACGGCGACCTCCGACGGCAAGAAGACGGCCACCGCTGCTAAGAACATGACGATCAACGACGTTATTGAATTTAATGACCTCGTGATTGGCAAGATCTACACCGTCAAGGGCTACCTGATGGACAAGGCCACTGGCAAGCCGGTCCTGATCAACGGCAAGAAAGTTACTGCTGAAAAGACCTTTAAGGCAACTGCTAAGGAGATGAAGGTGACCATGACCTTCACGTTCGATGGCAGCTCCCTTGGCGGCCACGACGTGGTTGCTTTTGAAGACCTCTACCACGATGGCAAGCTGATTGCGAGCCACGCTGACATCAACGACGCGGGCCAAACGGTTCACATCGCGCCAGCACCAAAGCTGACTCAGACTGACGACTCCCTGAATGGCGCTCTGTTGGCCCTGGGCGTTGTTGCTCTGATTGGCGCTGCTGGTGTGGCCTTCTACTTGCTGCGTAAGCGGGCTTAGCCTATGCGACGTAAGCGTTGGCCACTAACTGTTGCATTAATCTTGCTGATCCTTAGCGGCGTGGCGTTGATCGTTTGGCAGCCGGCCCAAGAGGCCAGCAAGGGCCAACGCGCACGGAGTTATGGTCAGCAACTAATCAAGTCACTCAAGAAGGGCAAACAAGCGCCCCATACGCGGGCAAGACGGGCCGATACGGCCGTTTCAATCCCGTCAGTAGGAATTGACCTAGCTATCTACAAAACGGAGGCTGGGCTCACTTACGGGGCACTTGCGGAACTTGCCCGAGTTAAAGCAAACACAAACCCCGGCGACAACAACTATGTCCTTGCAGGTCATAGCTCTTATGTCCCTGGGGTTTTGTTCGCCAATCTTTTCCAACTGACAACCAGCCAGGGCTACGTGCGTAATGCGACCGCGCCCTACCGGCCGTCAGACTATAAAGGCGGCACCGGCACCGGCGGCCTAATCTACGTGTATACGCTAGAAGGCAAGTACACCTATGAAGCCGACCGGGCATATACGGTTGAAGGCAGCGATGCTTCGATCCTTAGTGATCCAGCTGCCGGTGCCGCCAAACAGATTCATCTGTTTACATGTCCGCGAGTTGGGTACAAACATCCAGCGTTTCGATATGTAGTCCAAGGGCACCTAGTCAAGGTGAAGCCTACAAAACTTGGCCTCCAAAAGCACCTCGACACGTCTCTAACGGCTTCTGATCCAACCGCGTATCGCGTGGGTACGTTGACTAGCGATTAAGTACCACCACCGCCACCGGGTTAGCGTCAGCGCCTGCTGATGCACCAGGGTTCGACTCCCTGGGGCGGTCTTAGGCAGGTACCGTAAGGTCTGCCTAGTACTAATCAATTCAGTGTTTGTGTTTTTCATCTGGAATGGATTACAAAGTCCAATTATAGCGGCAATAGTTGTTGTTGTTTGTGCTGGATCAGCGGTTGCCGCTTGGGGCGAATCCTCTGACGCATGATAATTTAATCGGCATTCATGGTCACGCACTAACAAGTAATAGCAAACGGTCAAAAGATTAGAAGTCACTCGCATTGCGCGTAAGAGTTGAGTATGATGGTTAAGACAAGGAAAAGCCGGACGGTGGCTAGCTTCAATCGAGAGATGGGAGTGATGCCTATGGTTCTTTTGGGTTGTTGCTCTGAAAGGAGCACGCATGAGCGTTTTCGAAGCGTTGTCGCTGATGATCGCCTTTGGCGGTTTAATCGTGGCAATCATGAAAAACGACGCAAAAAAATAACCGTCCACGCCTGGCAGCCAGCGACGGTTATGATTCGTTGTAATCTGAACGGCTAGTCACCGGAGCAATCCGGCCTTGCCTTGCCGGTGGCGCTTGGCGTCATCGGCATTTCGTTCGCCCTAAGTATATCACGACCAGAGATTGCTGACAAAGCACCCACTTTCAACTAGCAAATTGCGCTGTGAGTGGTAGTCTGGAGTACGGAATCTTGTTGATTTTGCCACCAGCTGTGTGATCATTGTCATCACGGTAAGCTAAGGTTCGACTCCTTAGGATGACATTGGTAGGTAGCTGCCCCGCTACCTGTCATGCTCCAACGATTTCCTCATTTTATATACGCAAGTGCCCCTACTTCTCCCCCAAGCGAACAAAGTAGGAGCGCGTTACTGCCACCGGCTTACCCCTGCCTGGAGTATGGCCAGGGTTCAACTCCCTGGGGCAGTATAAGCTACTGATAGGCTGATAAAGAATCACCAATAGTATAAAATGTCGTATATGAACAACGAAAGTAGGGTGAGACAGTGAGATTGCAAGATAAGACGGTCAGGGTCTTTGCACGACTTGACCCCAAGACCAAAGCGGACGCCGAGGAAGCACTGGCAGATATGGGTTTTACCGTGACTAGCGCCATCACAGTCTTTCTGCGTCAAGTTGCACGGGACAAAAAGTTCCCATTTACGCCTGATACCGGCTACCTGGCTGAGATTGGTTTAGACAACAAAGGCAGGAAGAAGAAGCAGCAGAAGAAGTAAGACTACCAAGGCCCTCAATCGAGGGCCTTTGCTGTACCCGGAAAACTAAGGTTCGACTCCTTAGTACAGCTTAGGCAAAGTTCATAGATTTTCTTGGCCCCTTCTGCCCGAAGGGGCTTTTTGCTGTCACCGGTGTTTCAGTTCAGGGTTCGACTCCCTGGGGCAGCGTCGGTCCAATGGACCGCAGTCTTTTGATGGAAAGGAGGTGGAACGCACATGGAGAAAGGAGTGTATGTTGATGAACGTTTTTTGGCGCGTGAGATTGGTACCAGCGGTAAGGACAGAGAGGGGAACGAAATTCTGTTTGTACGCGTGAAGAAGAGTTTCTTCAGCGCGAACCCGGAGGCGGAGAAGCTGATGGTACCAGGTGTTCTGCTCGCGATTGGTCACGTAGTCCCGCAAATTACACGACCGGCTGGATCCTACCAAAAGCTGGGTTACCTGGCGGCACTTGAGGTACACCGCATCAGTAAAGCGCCAGATGGGGACTGGCTGATTGAAGGATACCGGGATACGCACTATCGGAGGGAGTTTGTGTGATGGCAAAGGTTTTGAAGTTAGACTCAAGCACCGCATCGGTTGTTGATTGCGGTGCTAACTGGATCAGAGTAACGATTTATAACTCAGGCTTCGGGCAACATATCGAAGCGGGTTATCGTGCCGTTTTAAAGACCGGCTGGTGGGCTGATCCTGAACTGATGGAGCTTGGAGAAATCCAAGAAACCCGTCCAGTAAGCCGCCGTAAGGTCGAATTGTTGATCGTGAATTAGAAAGGAGCGGAATAATGGCAAATCGCGCAGAACAGAACCAAAACAAGCGCCTTGCTAGTGCCATTTTGGCAGCAAAAGGCGTCAAGATGGATGACTGGCTTAATGAAAAGTACCAAGAAATTATCACTGAGAATACAAATTTGTTAATCAAGTCTATGGCCGCCCAGGCCAAGCAACCAGTCCAAGAAGCAAAACAGGAGGATCGCTACGATGGATAGAATTATTCAAGCATTGCAGTTTATTTCGGCCGCAGTCGGCACGATTGCTGGTTCATACGCAGTTGTGAAGCTAGGTCTTTACGGGATTGCCTACATGACCAAGAACCGGCAAAAGGTTGAGGAAGCCAAGGACGGCTTAACTAACGTTGCTATTGGCCTATTTTTTGCCATCTCAGCCGGTGCCATTGTGGCCTGGTTGAAAACAATTTAACACACTGAGGGGGTGAGTAGCGATGTATGTGTTGTTGAAACGCAGCCGCTTTGCCTGGCCTTTCTTTTCTAAGTTCTCCAAAGTGCGCCGTTACTCACTGCACGAGGCGGAGAAAACTATCCGGGAAACGAACCATGCTTGCCTGGATAATCACAAAAAGCTGGTCGTTGAGATCAGCATTCATAATGAGTCGGATGACGAGCTACTTTTTCGTGACGTCATTGAGCTTGGCACCGGTGAAGCCTATCTTGGAAACTTGTTGGCACTTGTTCAGCACACCTTCAGGGAGGTGCTGGATAACGTGTCGTCTGAGGATGCTCAGCGGTTCATCGTTTCACTGCAAAGTGCCCTGGTCGCCGAAGCGGCCCCTGTCCTACTGACCGACAAAGAGTCAACCGAGGCCGCAACGGATGAAGCACCTGGGCAGGATCAAAGTTCCAGCTCCGAACCCAATCCGAGTGCTTCGCATGATGCGCAAGAGCCACCCGATCCACAACCCGAACCTTCTACTGTCCGCCCTCAACCCGCTCCAACGCGCGAGAGTATGCAAAATAGGCGCACAGTAGAGAAAAAACGCCAGCCGACCAGACAAGCGCCAGACCTGGGGGCATTGTTCAGCAAGTACAAACGTGCCCTTATCGTGTTTGGCGCGGCTGTGCTACTTGTTGTTGGGGCGGTTGGTTCGTATCGTTTCTTTTTCTCGCCAAAGGCAGCCCCACAGCCAAGCTATCAAACGCTAGTCCGCAATGAGAAATATCTTCAGGCGGGCCAGGCATATCCAGAGAAACGTGCTGCAATCGAAGCAGTTTTGGTCACTGATGGCACCACCTCAGACCTAGCTAAGTTTCAGAGCAAATATCCAAGCGCTAACGGTAAGTTTGACTTGGCCTATGCAAGAAAGAAATATCAGGCCGTGATTAGTGCCAGTCAAAAGGCAACCATGAGCCGTGTTCGTAAATCGAAATTGGCAGTGGCTTACCTCAAAACAAAGCAGTTTGAACAGGCCGAGATTGTGAACCGGGACCTGAACGACCAGGATCTGCAAAGCCTGATCGCGATTGGCTACATCCAGACCGGCCAGTTTGACCAGGCTAAACGACTCAACGCGGAACTGAAAAACAAGACGATTGATCAGGCGATTCAAACCGGTGAAACCTATCAAAAGGCGGTGGCCCATTTTCAGGCTATCGCAAAGGACACAAGTAAAAGCGCTGCTGAGCGGGCACAAGCCAAAGCCAGTGCAGCATCGTTTCAGCATCAACTAGAAACGTTAGGAGAGTGAAAGTAATGGCACAAGAACCAGAACAACAAGAAAAGAAGTCCAGCCGCAAAATCCTTGCGGCTGTTTTAATCTCTGCTGCTGTACTTGGCGGCGGCGGTTACGGCATTTATTCCGCCGTGACAGGCCCTTCACAGCAGTCAGCCAAGACCACGAAAACGACCACCAAGAAGAAGCACAACTCGGTTAAATCGGTCATTGAAGACGCAGCTAAGGGCGACGCGGCAGATAGCAATGATGGCAGCGTTAAGTCGATTGTACAAAGCGCCTTTCCGACGCTGGCAGCAAGCGATGAAACCGGCGTAGCTGGTGTATTGCTGGATAACGGTGTGCAGAAGCTGGCCGACGCCCTTAACTCTGATCAGACCAAAGGGCTTGTGGCGCTGGCAACGGATGCCACCAAGCCAACACCAGAACCGATTGAGCCAGCAACACCGGAGGTGCTTCCTGGTGGAGACAGCGGTACGTCCGGCAATCAGCCTGGAACACTTCCTGGTGATGGCGGTCAAACCGGCGGTGGCACTGATGGTGGCAATTCAGATTCTGGTGAAACCACACCTGACCAGGCACCATCCATCAGTGCGCCTGCGACGATGACGGTGCACAAGGGGCAGGAGACAGTCAACTTCCGGCTTGGCGTTACGGCTAGCGACCCAGAAGATGGCGATTTGACTAATGCGATTGGCTATACAACCACGCTTGATAAGAACACGCCAGGCACGTATAGCGTTACTTACTCGGTAACAGACAGTGCGGGCCACACCGTCTCGGTCACGCGTGAAATCACAGTGATCAACGACAAGCCTTCTATTGTGTTCCTAAACGATAATCCAGTTGAGGTTGGCACGACCTTTGATGCCTTGAAAGATGTTAGCGCTGATGACTATCAAGACGGCGATTTGACAGGCAAGGTCACCGCTGATGGTAAGGTTGATACGACGACTCCTGGTCAGTATGAACTGACCTACTCTGTAACAGACAGCGACGGGCAGACGGTCACCAAGCAACGCACAGTCACGGTATACGCTGACAAGCCAACCATTGACACTACCGACCAGAACACGAGCGTAGCAATCAACACTAACTTTGATGCCCTTCAGGACGTCAAAGCAACCAGCAAGTATGGCGAAGCTGATCTCAAGGTTGAAGGCAGTGTTGATACCAGCAAGCCAGGCGAAAATCAGTTGACCTACACAGCAACAGACAAAATCGGCCAGACAACGACGAAGACCGTGACCATCAACGTTACCGCCGAAAAGCCAAGCTTGGATGTTTCTGGCGTGGCTACATCGCTTAAAGTAGGCGATCAGTTCGATGCAATGGCTAGTGTGACGGCAACAAGCCCTTACGGCGAAGCTAAGGTCACGGTAGATGGCAGCGTTGATACTAGTACCCCAGGCGAATACAAACTGACCTACACTGCTACCGACAAGTTTGGCCAGACTACTACCAAAGACGTCACAGTGACGGTTGTTGCGGATGAAAGTGCTGCACCAGCACAGGAGGGATAAGCATGACAAAGATGATGAATGACATGACCGTGATGGGTCGTGTAATGCCGGAAACAAAGACTAATCAAAGCAATGAGCGGACATACGTGAATGGGTTCTTATTGAATGAACGGAGCTATGACACCGGCCGGGGTGAAGTCAACAAGGTACCTTTCACCTTGTCAGGTGAAGCGGCTGATCGGTTCTTGAAAGAGGCCGAGCCTGGTGCCGTGATCGTCGTCAATGGCTACTTCCAAAGCAGTGAGTTCAAGCGCGATGACGGCAGCCAAGCCATCTCCTATCGTTTGCGGGGCTACGACTTCTACCGGGTCTATCAACCTGGCGAGGTTGGTAAGCCGCTGCAACAGGCCATTCAGCCTGAATTTGAGCAGCACCCTGATGCCCCAAAGCAGGAACCGGCACCAGAGCAGCAGCAAGCCCCACAACCGCCAGTTCCACCGGTACAGCAAGCGCCTGAACCGCAGTCTAAGCAGCCAGCCCAGTCACCTTATCAAGGCTGGTAAAGGAGGTACCTTATGGATAACGATTTCATCATGTTGGTTTCAGTAGAGGGCCAGAAAGTCGTTGGTGAGGAGGTTGCAACCGGCGACAGGCTGGTCGTTAAAGTCACCCCAGAGCGCGCAGAAGTCTTGAAGGACATCATGACGGAAGCGGGGACGGAAGAAGACACTCAGTACGATGAAGACGGGCCGGAGGGACAAGATGCCGTTGAACCCGAAAGCCCTGCTTATCTAACGCGGGAGGGATTTTTGACGGAGGTGATTAGCTAATGCCTGCAAAAAAGAGTTACACCCGCAAGACGAAAGAGCAGATCCAGGCTGAGGTTAAGAAGGTTGTCGAAGATGCTTTGCCAAAGATCCGTCTACAATCAACGACTCCTGAAGAACGCAAGGCTTTTCTGGACTTCATGGCTACCGGCTACCGGTATTCAACACGCAACATGGCGCTTATTCAATCCCAGTACCAGGGCGCGCACCTGGTAGGGTCTTTTCAATTTTGGAAAGATAAAGGCTTTTCGGTACAAAAAGGTGAACACGCCATCAAAATTATGGTGCCTCACGAGTTCAAAATCTATCGAGATCCGGCAACTGACAAGTATCTGACCTACGATAAGCTCACCCCAACGTTAAAGGCGCAATTAAAGACTGATCCTAATTCGGTCAAAACACTGAAAAGTCAATACTTTAACCTGGGTAACGTGTTTGACGTTCTTCAAACCAACGCAAAGCCTGAAGATTATCCTCAGCTATACCCGAACAAGCCGTTTGACTTTGATAACCCTGACCCGGAGGGAACTAAAAAAGCTATTTCCTTGATCAAAGGGATTGCCGAAAAAGAGGGCGTGGCTGTGACTAGTCCTGAGACGACTGGTTTTCCTACGTTTCAACTTGGCGCGGCCAAAGGTGCGGCAATCAGCACAGAGGGAAGCCCTAAGGAAATCGTGATGAAGAAAGGCCTGTCTGACACTGAGTATGCGGCAACGCTCATTCATGAATTAGCTCACGTCAAGATGCACAATACCAAGCACGCATCCGCATCGAAGTTTTGGAATATGAATGATCCAGAATCAAGCAAGTATAGGGACATTAAGGAGTTTCAGGCGGAGATGACCAGCTATGTTGTTAGCAAGTCCTTGGGCATTGATACCACTGAGGAGTCAATGCCGTATATCGCAGGTTGGACGAAGAACCTTGAAGCAGTAGAGGGTACTGAAGAACAGCAGCAGGCCGCCATTCTAGGCGACGTGCAGCGGGTTTCAAAGAACATGATCGAAACGATACAAGACGGTCTTGCCCCGGAACAGGAGAAAAAAACCACCAAGCGAGCCAGTAAAGAAGCAGAGTTAGCTCGCGGTTAGGAGTTGAGGAAATGAAGGCAGTCAAAACAGTGGTGGCACTATCTAACGAGGCGTTCCAGCAGCGCTTGAATGATAGCGTTCTTGACCTGGAAAGTGCAGGAATGCCCGTTCTTGGCATCCAGGCCAATCAAGGCCTTTGGATCAAACAAGGGACAATCTTCTTTGAGGATAATCTATCTGAGGAACAACGCCAGTTGAAGTATGAAATGACGCACAGCAGGTTGTTGACCTGGTTTAATCTGGTAGTTGATTTGCTGCTGCTCAGTGGCGCTGGCTGGCTATTGCTGAAGTTGTGGAACCGGCCACAGGTTCACGTAGCCGTTTTGATAGTGGTTGGATTGTTGGCTGCCGGAATTACCTTACTTGAGCTGCTTAACGCGGCGCTGGGTTTCTCAGTGCGAGAATTGGGAGTATTTACCCTGGCTATTGCCTTAGTGTATAAGGCGCTGGCTGGTTATCTATTGACTAATCTCTCACCCGTTTTCGCGCTGCCGCTGGCAATCCTGCTAGTTTCAGTTTTTGCGATTGGAGGAAAGCCAGCATTCAGCAAGTTAGAGATTTGGTTGCAGCACGTCGCGGTCGATCGAGGAGGTGACACGACGAAATGAATATTGACTATAAACAATGGAAAAGCCTTTTGTCGCGGCGTGATGTGATCGCCGGAACAGGGGCCTTTCTTTTATTGATTGCCTGGTGTTTTGGATGCCTGGCAAGCCATTTACTGGAATATCTGTTTACTAGCCTTTCAGCAACGATGAGCAGCTTCAATCAAGGGGGCACCGGTGCCAATTTGCCCGGACTTGGATCCGTGTTTGTCTTTGGACATTGGGTTTGGCCCTCTACGACGATGCCGTATTTTCTGATTGTTGTTTTGATGCTGGCAATCTGGCTTATTAAAACACCGAAATTGCTGTATCAAATGCGCATCGCTTACCGTGATATTAACCTCGGGTCGATGGGCACAGCAGCCTTTACGCCGCTCAAAGAGTTGGTGCAGCAGAGCGTTGCTGTTCCCTTGGATAATAGTGTGTATGAAGGATATTCTGGTGTGCCTCAAGTTCATATCACGCCGGTGGCAGCAACAGAGCTAGATTTACATGTTACACCGTCCCGCGTGCCAGGTAAGAGCCTGGCTTTTGATGCCGTAGCGGCACGCCGTGAAAAACGGCAGCGGAAGCGCCACAATGGCCCCGTACCGGAACATGGTTATGACTTGATTGATACCAACAAGACCAACGCTGCGGTTGTTGCCGGTACACAATCAGGGAAGACACAGACCTTTACCTACCCGGTTCTTGACCTGATCATGCGAGCCAAAGAACAAGACTCGGTGATTGTCACTGACCTGAAGGGTGATATGGTCAAAAACACCAAGACCGAGTTTGAAAAACGTGGCTATGATGTCCGCGTATTCAACTTGGTCACGCCGGAGTATTCTATTGGCTATAACCCCCTATCATTGATCTGGAGCGCTTATGTAAAGGGCGACTACGATGAAGCACAGCTTTTATGCAATACGCTGAGCTATTCGCTTTTCCATAATCCGAACGCCAAAGATCCAATGTGGGAGGAAGCCTCTATTGCGCTCACCAATGCTTTAATCCTGGCAGTATGCCGGGTATGTAAAGTGAAGAACACTCCTGAACGAGTCACCATGTATACCGTTTCAGTTATGTTGAATGAACTTGGATCAAACCCGGATGAGCATGGCGATACCAAGATGGATAAGTTCTTCAGCAGCTTGGAAGTCAATGACCCCGCTAAGTTGCAGTACGGCACAATCACATTCTCACAAGGGATTACACGCGCAGGGATCTACACTGGCACGATGGCAAAACTCAAGAATTATACTTTCAGCGCTATCGGCAAGCTCACTGCTACCAATGACCTGAACCTGGTCGATATTGCTAACGGTAAGAAGCCAGTCGCTCTGTTTATTGTCTATCCAGACTACGACGACTCCAATTACTCACTCATTTCAACACTGATTAGTCAGATCTCCTACGTTCTATCAAAGACGGCGACACTATCAGCAACCTCAAGCCTTGACCGGCGAGTTAAATTCGTGCTCGAAGAAGTTGCCAACATTCCGACGATTGAAGGACTTAGCCGCTACATGAACGTTGGCTTGCAACGTGGGCTGATTTATTACCTCGTTTTTCAGTCGATTGCACAGCTCAAAGACAAGTATGGTGATCGCGGCGCTGAGGCACTTCTTTCAGCGTGTGGGAATAAGTACGATATTTTGGCCGACGGTAAAGAAGACGCTGAATACTTCTCGCACCTTTTAGGCAAAAAGACCATCATTGCGCCTAACCGCGCTGGCGATCCACTGAGCTTAGACAAGTCATACAGCGAGTCCGAACAGGCCCGCGATTTGATGACGCCAACTGAGCTAAGCCAGCTCAAGGAAGGCGAGTGGGTACTCATTCGTGGCAAACAGCGGCGTGATTTACACGCACGCGAGATTAGCGCAACGCCTATTTATGCCAATCGCAAGGACAATAGTCAAATGCTTTACCAGTATCAGTATCTGGCAAACTTTGATCATCCGCAGACCTTTGAATCGCTCAATGGCGATAAGCAGGCAACACACGCAAACACTAGTCTGCATGATCTTACTATCTCCCAGGAGGAATTTACAAAGACCGCAAAACAGCCGCTAAATCTTGACGAGCTAAAAAAGAATGAACCATCCCGATTTGAGGCACACACCAGCGACAATGTTGTCTCTAAATACCAGAAGGATGACCAGGGTAATGTGACGGTGACCCAGCAGGAAAGCGAATTTGTTAAAGCGGCAAAGAAAGCTGCGGCCGAGCAGAAGGCCGCTGATGATCCGCTCAGTGCTCAGCACGAGAATGATCAACCGCTAGCGCAAGACTTCACGGATATAATCAGCCGCGACACTACGCCGTTTAGCAAGGCCCTGGGCGTAGCTCAGCAGAACTTGGTTCTAAGCACAGTAGAGAAGCTGCTTGATAGTGAAGACAAGGCGGCCTTCTACCGTGGGAACACCGTCGGCAATATGCAAGCGTTTCTGATGCAACACCGCGCGGATCAACCGGAGTTGTATAAGGCGCTGCGAAAGATATTTAACCTAGAACAATTTGAAAAGAAGGAGGAAGCAGATGGGTGATCAACAGGTTATTCAAGTGCTACGAGCGTACAGTGACTACCTTCATGTTTCCAACCTGGTAAGTGATGGCCTAAGATACATCGGGAACTTGATTATCCTAGGACTTGCTTCACTCACGAACGTAGTCAGTGATAGCTTTCGCAGCATGTACAAGCTCCTAAATTTCTGGGAGTACAGTGGGGTTGAGAGCTTCCTGAGAACCTACAACGCTGCAATCTGGGCACTGGCGACGGTTGCCATTGCCTGGGCGGGGCTAATGTTCATACACAACAAACGAGTGGACTACCAAGAGAAGGGCAATAACTTCCTGGTAGCCCTTCTTTTGTTCTTAGGGACTACGTTCTTCATGACGCAAGCAACCAACATGGTCAACGCTGGAATTTCAAGTAAGTCTGTTGACTCACCAGTGGTGGTTTCGCTGTACAAGAGTTACATCACCGACGTTTACTCATTGGATGCAGCAGGGTGGAAGCATTCGGGCACCAAGGCCACGCTGCCAGGCGTCAATAAACAAAACTCCATCAATGATATGGGCGACGTTAAGCTGCTCAACATCAACGAGAAAGTAGACACGGGACACTGGTATGGTGGCTCCCAAGTTAGTTCTGCTGGTAACAGCATTCTGACACATCAACTTTCCAAGAACAGCAACGGCAAGTGGGAATTGCACAACATGACCGGCATGTTCAAGCTCGACGATCATTACTACCGCTATTCCTGGTCGCCCTGGTATCTGTTCTTCAGTATTGCCTGTGTGTTGGCAGTGACACTCATTACCATCTTCAAAGTCGTCAAAATCGAAATGGAGATTGGCTTTATTGGGCTGCTAACACAAGGCATTGCGTTGACAGATATTGACTCTGGGAAGCGTAACCGACAACTGATAACGAAGCTGCGTGACAGCTTTGTGGTTCTCTTTCTACTGGATGTTTTGATCCAGTTTTACTCCTTGTTCCTGGGCTATCTGAACCATGCAGGACTTACACCAGGAACTAAGATCCTCGCGATGATTGGGGCAGCGCTATTCATCATAGACGGGCCAAACATCATCCAAGCTATCTTTGGCATTGACGCTGGGGTGGCTTCAATGGCGCAGTCTATGACCAACGTTATCCTCGGTGCCCGTGGTATTAGCGCGCTTGGACGTGGCGCGGGTCAAGCAGCCAAAGGCGCAGCAAAGACGGCGGGTCACGTTGCTAAAGGCGTTCTTATCGCTGGAGCTGGCGCTGTTGGTGCTGGTGTGGGGCTTTTATCCAAGCCAAAGCTACCGGCAGAGAAAGCACCAACAGCAGCAGGCAACTCCGCCGCTGTTGGAAGCGCTACCAGCGGTGAGGAACCAGAATTGGCTTCTCAGCTTGGCGGAGGTGAAGACGCGCCTGCAATGCCTGTAAGTTCTGGTGGCACTGCTTATTCGGCAGCGACGCCAAGTGGAAAACAATTAGGAGCTATGCCTTTCCATCCACCATTGGCGGCTGGAAAAGGGATTGCGGCTCAGCCTGGATCCACTTCGGCGGCTGCCCTGCACGCCATGAAGGGCGGCACTGGTACTGCTCCCGTGCTGCCTGGTAAGAGCGATGGACTCAAAGCACCAAAGGTCACGGCGGCATCCATGCCAGGGTCAGCAGGTGAACAAGCACGCAGCGCGATGGCAGCGCTCCAGCACGACCAGCCACAGGCTAAATTACAACAAACTTTGGGCCAACGTGCCCAGGCTAAACTCATGGCGTCGCCGACTGTACAAACAATGCACCGGGTATATCGACAAGGTGAAAATAGTGGGGCGCTCATGCGTGAGTCTGCCGACCGTATTACCAGCCATCCAGTAGGCCATGTGTTGGACGACAACCCTAAGATTGCCCCGAACATTAACGGAAAGGAGTAGAGGTGAATGTATCATCAGGTTCAGTTTTCTAAAAAAATCAACATTAAAAATCAGTACAGCAGTCGCCTTTCTATCACGGACTTCTTTGTGATTATCGCGGCTGGTGGGGTGCCCTGGCTGGCATTCTCCCATCTATTTCCGGCCGTGTTGCAACTTCTACCGGCGATTTTGGGTGCTGTCATTGCCTACATTTTAGTTTCGCCATCTGGTATTCCCGAAAAGAAGACATATCAGGTGATTTGGTTAGTGATCAGAAAGCCACGCCGGATTTACCACAGTATCGACAATCCACGGTGGGTGCGGCTGTTTAAGGAGGATGACAGGCATGGCGTTTGATGCGGTATCAGTACGCAAGCAAAAGAGCGAAAAGCAATCTGCGGCGCTTGCGGACAAGAAGACAAAGGTGACTGCTATCTTTCCTGTGACTGGGATCACCGAGAAGGGCTATCTCACTCTGCGGTCTGGCATTGCGGATTACTATGCCGAGGTGTTCAAACCGAAAAAATATGACCTTGATAGGCTGACGCTTGAAGAAGCAGATCAGATTGAGTCTGGCTCCTGGGAGTTTATGCGGCAATATCCAGGGTCGGTCAAAGAAGTATTTCTCAACTTTCCAGAGTCCAACAAAGCTCAGCAGCATTACTTCCGTCACTTGATTGAAACGACTCGTGATCCATTCCGACTTGAGATGCTACAACGGGAACTGCTCAACATGCAGTACCTGGAAAGCCATTATCGTAAGCTCTCAAGTTGGATCTGGGTCTTTGGCGAGTCCGTGTCGGAGCTTGAGCGGCATATCGACGCCGCCATGCAATACAGCAGCATCTACGGGTTTGAACCGACAACCACGGTAGAGAAACAAACCATGCTGCACCTAATGAATAATCCGGGGGTGATTGCTCTTGAAGAAGAATAAGAAACTAGACGACACGTTTGTCTATAACATCCAGCCGCAGGGGGGCATTGATACCCGCAATGAGTATTACACCCGGCTGGGCAATGTTTACCTGGCATGTGTGCATGTCTATGAAATTCCAGATACGTTTACCGATTTTTGGCTGAAGGAAATTACCAGCATCAACGGCGTGACAGTGACCGTTGATTATTTCACCAATCAAAACATTAACTACAAGCGGCGGATTGAAGGCTCGGTTACTGAGCTTGAGGTACAGCGTAACCACGCTAACACCACGACTGAGCGCGATTTGATTGACCAGGAACTAGACCCGCTGCGCGACCTGAGCATCGCTCTTAATAAGCAAGGTGAGGTAATTAAGCAGGTTCATATCCGCGTTTATGTCTACGCCAGCACCCTTGAAGAATTGAATACTAAGGTGAACCGTGTGATTGGCCGCCTTGACAGCAGCGCCTACCAGGGCGCTGTTTTCTTGGATGAGAACGCTGACGAGTATCAATCCATGTTCTTACCAATCACGGCACAGCGGCAGCTTCGCAGCCACCGCGAGGGCTTACCTTTAAGCGGGCAAGTTATGGGCCTGGGCTTTGCCCACAACCAAACAAGCCTGGCTGACCCTTATGGATCATATTTTGGCTATACACCGACTGGTGGCACTGTGTACTGGGATATGTTCCGCGTCACGCAGCAGCGCACGTATTACAACACGTTCCTGAGCGGCGACCTGGGTTCTGGTAAATCCACGTCGATTAAAAAAATGCTCTGGGAGCGAGCTATTCGTGGCGATATGGTACGTGTGTTTGACCGCTCCGGGGAGTTTGCTGATTTGGTTCACCGTTTCCGGGGCACTGTAATTAACCTGGATGGAAGCCAGGGCATGATTAACATGTTCCAGGTCTATCCAACCGCCGTTGATGAAAAGACGGCTGACGTCGACGTGACGGCTTCCTACCGTGCTCACATTGGGAACCTTTCAATCAAGTATCGGCTGGTTGATAGTGATGCTGACGCCCGGACGGCAAGCGTATTTGGGACGTTGTGTGATCAATACTACAAGTCTAACGGCTACCTGGATAAGGACGCAGCTCCTATTACCAGCCTTGCCAGCGAAGACTACCCCACGCTGAGCGACATTGTGGCCTACATTGAGGAGCGTCGACGCGAAGAACCAGATGACCAGATGGCGAAGTATTACAACACCATTCTATTGACGCTCCGCCGCTTGGCAACAATGTATGGGCAGCTCTTTGATGGGCATTCCTCCTTACCGCCACTTCAGGATGTTCAGTTGGTGTCCTATCAACTAGATACGATTGATCAGATGGAGGAAGGCATCCAGGATCTAGCCATCTACAACGCGATCATGGACTCATATAACAACTGTATGGCGGTTGGCCGTCGCGAGAAGAAGGCTTACGATCACCGCGAGAAATCACTGGATGATGTGCAACACTGGCTCATCATCGTTGATGAATGCCACACGATTTTGAATACTGACAAGGCATTTGCGGCCGACTTCTTCGTTAAGTTGATGTCTGAAGATCGTAAGATGTTTGGTGCTATCGTTCTGGCGACGCAGCGGCTTGAGCGGATGTTTCCAAATGGTAGTAACGTTTCGGATCGTGATATGGTCAAGGCCGTCAATTCACTCAATCAAATCTATTCGCTGTGTCAATATAAGGTGCTGCTGAAGCACGATATTTCTACCATCCAAACCGCAAAGAACCCTGGCATTTTGCGCCGCTTGTTTGGTGGCATTATGACCGAACAAGACTTCGCAACTATTCCAAACTTTGATAAAGGCGAATGCTATTTGCTCACGGGGCCTAGCAAGTTGCACATGCAGTTCCAAGTTACTGATGATGAATTGAGGGTCTTCGCGGGGGGTGCTTGATATGGAGCAAGCCACGGCTATGAGGCGAGTCTGGATCGGGTGGAGCAGGCGTAAATGGCTTGTTCCACTCGTTCTAGCCGCCTCCGTGCTGTTCCTAGGGCTTACGCTAATGCTTGGTGTTCTCACCTCTGTTGATGCGTACCTGGGGCAAGAAGAAAGCAATGTTTCTGCTGACGCTGGTTCCGGTGGGCTACTCACTAATATGGTCTTCAACGCAGCCGTCTTTCACGCTGCCTGGGTCAAAAACTACGGGCGTGGGGTTCTTGCTGATAAGGAACAGTACACCATTGCGGCCGCACAAAAGGCTGGCGTTAATCCGGCTATCTTTGCTGCTATCATGGCAAACGAGTCTGGGTGGGGCACGAGTCATGCTGTGCGATATGACAACAATCCAAGCGGGCAGATGCGTGGCAGTCACGTCATGCACTTTAGCAGTCTTGAAAAGGGAATTGACGTTACCGCCGAAACGCTGCACAACCTTGTTGTGGTGCGTGGGTTAAGCACGTTACCTGCTTTGCAAACAGCATACGCTCCAATAGGTGCCGATAACGACCCCACAAATATGAACTCAGGTTGGATAGAAAACGTCATTTCTATTGCCAAGATGTTTATGACCAATGAAGACGCAAAGTCATTGTTTGATGGTAAAGGTGGCAACGCTAACGTCAGTATTATGGGCGAAAAAATGAGCTATTTCGATCAGGCTTATGCTGCTGCCAAAGCGCAACTTGGCAAGCCTTACATCTTTGGTGCGAATGTTTCCGGCGCGAATCCTCCTGGGTTTGATTGCAGCGGCCTAACCCAATGGGCGATGCGCAAGGCCGGGATTTCACTACCAAGAACGGCTCAGCAGCAGTATGATGCCACCAAGCGGATTAGCAAGAGTGAGGTTAAAGCAGGCGATCTAATCTTCTTCCAGGGCACGTATGCTGGACCACGCATAACGCATGTGGCGATTGTGCTTTCTGGTACACAGATGATCAATGCCGCAGGTAAAGACGTCAACATCGCCACCTACACGTCATCTTATTGGCAGTCACACTTCGCTGGTTTTGGCAGAATAAAGTAACGGAGGATGTAAATATGGTAAGTAAGAAAGTATTGGCAGGCATTACGGCCTGGGCCGTTCTCGCTACGGGTGCGGCGGGCGTTGGTTGGTATCAAGCCAGCCAGTCAAAACCGGTTCCACAAACTAGCGTAGTGGTTAAGAAACAAGCAAAAGGAACAACAAACAGCAGCAACTCCGGTGTAGACACAGCTACTAATCTAGCCAATCAAGCCGACGCAAAAGAGTTCACGGCGCTAAAAGAAAATGACGCCAAACTCTCGAAACGTGCCAAAGAGTTTGTCACCTTAAACACGCAATACTATGACAATGCGCAAAAGAAACACGATGATATTGAGTCGATTGCGACAAAGAAGATTGCGGATGATCTCGTTGTCGTTCCAACAGGTGGCATGGCCGCAGACAACTACAAATGGAGCACAACATGGTACACAAAGGATGTTCAAATCCAGCCCGCTAATGGCGCAAATCGACAAGTAACCGTGCGTGTTGTCTTTGATCTTAGTGGTGCTGGCAACACCAACCCACAGAAGCAAGACATCATCTACCGACTTAACTTCAAGGATAATCAGATCACCGAATGGAGTGAATACGTGTACGCACAAATGGAACCTGGCGTACCTCTGAACCAACAATAGAAGGGAGGCAATGCTTTGAGTGCCTTTAGTTCATCAATCACAATGCGATCCAAAAACCGGGCAGAAAAAAAGTTCATTTACCTCCTGGTTGGGATCATTACCGTTGTCGCCGCTGCATTCGCAGTGGCCTTTTTATTTCCAAAAAACAGCACAGTAGATGGCGTCAAAATGGATCAGTCTTTCATGCAAGGGGACAACCAATTTACCTTTGCAGGTGCATCAAGATATGCAAACAAGACCACCTATCAGTTGAATTTCTACGTTAAGGATAATCAGATTAATCCGCTGGAACCTATTGCCGCTAACGTGCGCACCAGAAGCTCAGGCAATGGTCAAGCGTTGCCTTCAAAGCTCGTACAGGTGAGTGAAGACTTCTACACTTTGATTGTTAAACATGTGCCCGAAAAGCAGGCTGCATTGTTCGTCAGCATCGGCACTAAGAAGCAACTCAATGGTGGTATTTCAATGTCATCATCACAGCCAATTAGCATCACCAAAGCAACAAACTATCACGCAGCCGCGACACCAAATGACAACGAACTTGAACGCGAATACTTCAAATACATGGCTCATTTCTACGGCAAACGCATCACTGCTTACCGTCAAAAAGTGAAGACGGCAGACAAGAACATTGTCACTCTGAAGACCACTTTGAAGAAGCAAGAAAGGTCACTTAACGTACAAACTGGATCACAAAAGACGGCAACAAAACAGAAAATTGCGGACACAAAAAGCTCTTTGAAGACACAACAAGCGGCACGCAAAAATGCCAAAGCATCAATCAAAACAGCTACCGTTGCCCGGCAGAAATACCAAAAACAACTAAAATAGCCTGAAAATATGCCGTGGGTTTTTCATGGCATATCGTGGGCGTTGCAGAAAACGAGTGGGCTAAATTGCTCATATCGTGGGTTTAGAACCGTGCGGCCCGTGGGCGTAAAGACCTTGAACGTGGGTTTTAGGGCCTAATTCTGCTATCACTATAAATCAACCCGCACTGCGGGTTCTATCACAATGTGATAGCAGATTTCCCTTATGCTCTTTCAAAGGGTTGTGGCTATTCGCCCCACCCGAGCCTTTGAACCGCCCCGCCGCAAGCGGCAGTAGAAAAAATGGGCTAGTTTTTTGAGAGGAGGCCGAACTATGGCAACGACAATTATACGAAACATTAGCAGTGCAGATCTGGCGTTGATTGATGACGCCGCTGCTGAAAAAGGCGTATCGCGAGAACAGTTTCTGCGGCAGCTCATTCATTCATCTGCATCGAAATATTTTGTAGACGATGACAAAGAAAATATGGCCGAAACGTTACACAAGGCCGAAGAAATTATGTCGAAGGCGACAAAAGCGATTAACAGCTTTGTCGCAGTTCTTGGATCTAAGTAGGTGAAATTATGACAAAGGTACGCAAACACATCATGCTCGAAGATACCTCAAAAAATGGAATTTCTTGGGAGTGGCTGACGGAATACATGGCCGAGAATGATGTTTCAACTTTCGGCGACGGTCTGCAACACCTGTTCGCAGAATATCAGTCCCTAAAGCAACAGACTTCCGACCGTAAGAACCTGGCAAAAGCAATCGCAAAGGAGATAAAACCTCAGCTTGATCCAATCCGTATTCGCACGGGGTACGTTGACAAAAACGTGCGGGTGCTACTCAACCTTGTGAACTCCTATATCATCATCAACGGCATGGAAGACTCGCTCCCAGTTACTGACGTTGTAGCTGAGTCCGTGCAAAAGACTCAGCAACAAGTAGCAGATCAGATTCACGCTTACCAGGTTGCGCGTAAAGATAAACTGACTAGATTTACACCGGGTGATCGCGATGAGTAAGACACCGGGGATTGTCACGGTAATGAAGTTTGTTTCCCCTGGCGACAAGAAGTTTTCTGGGTACGTAAATTACATGGATCGCCCGGAAGCAATGAGGAGTGAACACTTTAAGGACTGGAATGTGAATAGGTTTGATGGCTATAACCATTACATGGAAAATCCCGAAAAGAGTGACGGACTGTTCACCGCTGCAAAAGACAGTTTGACACAAGAAGAAAGGACTGAACTGAAACGACAGTTTGCCCTGGCTCAGAACAATGGGTCCTTGATGTGGCAAACAGTCGTTAGTTTTGACAACCGATTTCTGGCGGATCATGGTATTTACGATCTTCGCACTAAGCAGCTTGACCAGGAAAAACTTCAACAGTCAATTCGCAACGGCATGAGCGGTCTTCTGATTAACGAGGGGCTTTCTAACACGGCAATCTGGTCAGCATCTATCCATCTCAATACGGACAACATCCACGTTCATATCGCCTTTGTTGAACCAGAGCCTACTCGCCGCATGTTCTCACTTAGTGATCCAGATGGCGGTTCCCATGAGGAAGCTAGGGGAATGCTCAAGCCAGCGACAATCTCTGCATTTAAGTCTTCCATTGCTAACAAGCTGATCAATCGTGATCAATCCCTTGCTAGGCTTTCCAGTCTGATCAGAAACGAGTTGCCGCAGCACGATTATGATTGGAGCAAGCTGCCAGACTTTGACTTGCTTCAACTATACAAGGACATTTATAAGGCGCTTCCTGATGATAAGCGTATGTGGAAGTACAACATGAATGCGCTGCATGATGTTCGCCCGCTGCTTGATGCTTTTAGCTCAAAATATATGCAGCGGTATCACCGTGATGAGCTGCAAGAATTTGACCAGGCACTGAAGGCTGAAACCGACTTTCGCGAGGCGCTTTATGGCAGCGGACAGGATGGCAAGGAAGTAGGCCGCTCCAAAGACTATGAGCACAATAAATACAATGAGCTGTATGCCAGGATGGGTAATTCCATCTTAGGTGAGATGAGAAAAGCCGACGACGCACTTTATAGAAAGGAACATCCAAACGGATACTCGTACCATAAAGCCCAGGGAAAACAGCCCACTCACGGTATCATGAACGCGTTGTCTTCAATTCGCCGGGCGCTATCTGGTGACGTCAAAGCACACATGAGAGCACAGCGGGATTATGAACGACTGCAGGATGAAAAAGAGGCTGACCATGATCGTCAACAGGCCCCTGGTTATGATCAGTGGCGATAGTCGCAGCTAACACGCTGCGGCTTTTTTTTGTACGACGAATTGTCAACTCAAGTGCAACTTTTTGCCCATGAAGACTTCCGATGGTGTCTTCCAGCCTAAGACCTTGCGTGGTCGGTTATTCAGTTGTGCAATATAGGCATCGATTTCCGCATCCGTTTGGAGGTCTAGGTCTGTGTTCTTGG
>NZ_RHOK01000029.1 GCF_003946175.1 Lacticaseibacillus suibinensis
TGAGTTGTTGGTAATGCTTGTGGGTGTTAGTCTGAGAGTGGGTCATGAAGATTCCTGCTTTCTTGTTTAGCTAGTACTAACAAGAATAGGTCTTCATGGCCTTTTTGGTCTAGTCGTCAGGGTGTTGCACTTGAATTGTAAACTGGGGACTCTTTTTTTGATGGATGAGGAAATCGAACGGCAGACTTGCCTTGTAGCAATAAATCTCTTCCAGCCTCGTAGGGTGTCCCATGGTATACGGTGCAATCTGACAATCTTTCACCCCCAAAGTTTACAGTCAAAATTTTATCACGGAAGCGGCCTTGAGAATAGCAAAATCACCTATGATAATTTGTGCCGCTTCAAATAGCAAAAGGACATGAAATCCGTTTGAGGTATGCTGAACCTGATTAGCGATACTTTCCAAGTGTGGCAAATCATGATGAAAAAAAGAAATCCGGCTTTATTAACTATCTCCTGACTAATGGCAGAAAAATGCCCCACGATTAGCGGTTTTACAACCAGATCGTGAGGCTACATTGTTCTCTGCGGGTGAAAAGACTCGAACTTTCATGATCAATAATGATCACAAGATCCTTAATCTTGCGCGTCTACCAATTCCGCCACACCCGCATGGTATGCCAGAAGCACAAGAAATAGTATATGGGAGCCTTCCGGCAATGTCAACGGGTTTCCGCCTTTTTTGCTCAATTCGCCGCTACCAGCACCAGCGGATGATGACACCGGCCGCAAGCGAAACGGCGTAGATTAATCCGGCGCTGACGCGGATACTCGAGCCCGCAATAACTGCAGCGATACAAGTACCGCACCGGTTTGCTTGCTAACCGCGGGGCATAGCGCAAACCGCCGACCTGAGCCAACAGCTGCTTGAAGTCTTGGTCGCGATGGTGAAAACCGCGGTGCAGGCGGTACAAGTGGTAATGGCACAGTTCGTGGCGAATGATGCCGATGCGCACCGTTTCGTCTTCGGCGGCAAACAAGCTTGGATTAAAATCCAGGTTTTCATCTGGCAAGTGGAACCGGCCGCCGGTGCTACGCAGGCGCCGGTTGAAGGTGGCGCGATGGACAAACGGTCGGTGAAAATCGCGCAGCGACACAGCCTCAACCAGCTGCTGTAGTTCCTGATCAGACACCCTGCGCCTCCTTCGTTTTAGCCAAAGTATTCCAGCAAATCAGCCCGCGTCAGCTTGGCCTTGGCGTCAGCATCATAGTCAAAGGCAATCTGGCCATCTTTCAGCACAATCATCCGGTTGCCATAAGCGAGCGCGTCTTCAAGCTGATGGGTAATCATCAGGCAGGTCAGGTTTTCCCGGCTGACGATTGCCTGCGTCAAGGTCATAATCGCCTTGCTGGTGTGGGGATCAAGCGCCGCCGTGTGTTCATCCAGCAGCAACAATTCCGGCTGGGTCATCGTGGCCATCAACAGACTTAAGGCTTGGCGCTGGCCCCCTGACAGCTCTTCGGTCGGCTTGTTCAAAGCCTGATCTAACCCGTTCCCCGTTTGCGCGGCGAGGGTCTTGAACTCTTCAAGGCGCGCATTGAGCTGGCGCGAGCCAAGCGACAAGCGCTTGCCGCGGCGGCTGGCCAGCAGCAGGTTCTCGGCCACGGTCATCCGCGGCGCGGTGCCCATTTTCGGATCCTGAAAAACCCTGGCAATCAGCCGCGCCCGCCGCTCAGGCTGCTCATCGGTGATGTCATGCCCAGCCAGTGTGATGCGGCCGCCAGCCACTGGCACATCGCCAGTGATGGCATTGAACAGCGTGGACTTACCGGCCCCATTGGCACCAAGCACCGTGACAAATTCACCGGGCTTCACGCTGAGGTTGATGTTTTTGAGCAAAGCACGGGCGGTATCACCCACCGCCACATTTACGGCGACATTTTCAACTTGTAATTGGACATCAGTCATTGTGTTGCACCCCATTTCTCAAAACACGCCGGATCCGCAGCTTGTGTTCCATCGTTGGCACCATGATTGCAATCGCCAAGATGATGGCGGACAGCAGCTGCAAATCGTTGGCTGAAAAGCCCAGCGCCAGCACCAGCAGCAGGACGAAGCGGTAGAGAATACTACCAAGCACGGTGGCCACCAGCCGCTGACTTAAGGTCAATTCGCCAAACAGCACCTCGCCAATGATGATGGCGGCCAGGCCGATGACAATGACGCCAATCCCCATGTTCACATCGGCATAGCCATTATTTTGGGCAATCAAAGCGCCGGCAATGCCAACAAGGCCGTTACCGACCACCAGGCCAAGGATTTGCTGATGGGCCGGGTTGATGCCGAGGCTCCGCGCCATGGTTGGGTTGTCCCCGGAAGCAATGAAGCCTTGGCCAATCTGCGTGTTCAGGAACAGGATGAGCAGCGCCACCACAATAACGGCGACGATGAGGCCAACCACCACGCTGTCAAAGTAAGGTGGTAAGTTTTTCAAAAACGGCGCGTTGAACAGGTTCGCCTTGTTGAGCAAGGAGACATTCGCGGCCCCCATGATGCGCAGGTTAACGGAATACAAACCCGTCATGACTAGAATGCCCGCCAGCAAAATCGGCACCTTACCAGTGGTGGTCAAGAACCCGGTTAACGCCCCAGCCGCCATGCCAGCAAGCATCGCCAGCAAAGTAGCCATCAGCGGCGAAAGGCCATGGGAGATGGCACTGACGGCCACCGCGGCCCCGAGCGGAAACGTGCCTTCAACGGTCATATCCGGGAAGTCCAAAATCCGGAAGGTCAGAAACAACCCGACCCCAAGCAGCCCGTACAAGAGCCCTTGGCCAATTGCAGATACCCCTAAACTAATCATTTGATCACTTCCCCATTCTTTTCAGCGTCTTTGATGACGGAATCTGGAATCGTCAGCCCAATTTTCGCGGCTTGTTTCAGGTTAATAATCAGCTTGCCTTTTTTCTCGAAATGAATGGGCGTGGTGGCGGGATCCTTACCGTTCAAAATGGCCGCGGTCATCTTGCCGGTTTCAACCCCGAGCTGATATTGGTTCAGACCCAGCGTGGCGACCCCGCCGTCTTTGACCATGGTATCCACGGTTGGGAACACCGGAATGTTGCGGCTGTTGGCCACTTGGACCAGCGTTGGCATCGCACCGGCAATCGTGTTATCGGTCGGGACGAAAATCGCATCGACTTGCGTGACCATTTGGGCCGCTACCTGATGCAAATCATTGGTCGAGGCAATAGTGAAGTTCTTCACCGTGAAGCCTTCTGCCGGCGCCGCTTTGGTGACCATTTTGGCTTGGACCTGAGCGGAAGCATCGCTGGAAGTGGAAATCACGCCTAAGCGCTTGGCATTCGGCATCAGCTTGCGGACCAGCTTCAGCTGCGCTTTCAGCGGGGCTTGGTCAGACACGCCGGTGATGTTGCCGCCGGGCTTTTGATTGTCCTGCACCAACCCGGCGCCTTTGGGATCAGTAATCGCGCCGAGGACGATTGGGATTTTCTTTGACGCATCCGCCAAGGCTTGCGCTGAAGGCGTCGCGATGCCGATCATGGCGTCAGCTTTTTCGTTGACGAAGCGTTCGGACATGGTTTTCATGTTGCTTTGATCGTTCTGCGCGTTTTGAAAATCGATTTTGACGTTTTTGCCGACGGTGTACCCTTCGTCCTTCAAGCCGGCGATGATACCTTTATGAATGGCATCCAACGCGGGGTGGCTCATCAGTTGCAAAATCCCCACGGTTTGCACCTGCTGTTTTGGCTTAGCGGCTTCTGGTTTGCTGGTGGTGACAAAGGCAAACCCCAAAAAGCCCAGTAACACCACGATTAATCCAATCATTCGTTTCATGTTGTACTCCCCTTTTCCACAAAAAAATCGGCAGACTTCTGTGCACAGGTGTGCGGAAATCTGCCGAAACAAAAATCCGCATAGTCCCAAATTAAGCGGGGTCTATGCGGACACGTGTAAAACGCCAACATAGACACGACCTGCGCATCTGGCAGGTCGCGCCTTGCGACCTACCTACAGTTGGCTTTGCCAGCGAACATTAATTTCGGTAGTGTACTGCTTCATGTTGGTGTCCTCCTTGAATTCGATGCCTTTATGTTACGAGTTCAGATTTCTGCTGTCAACTGGGAAATCAAACTTTTTTGTTTTTAAGGGCGCGGGTGCGGCTGGTGAGGCGCACCCGCTAGATAACAGTAGGCTTAAGTTAAACATCGGCCTATTCGTCGTTTCTCGCAGGCTGCCGCCGTAATCAATTGAGCTGGCAGGTCAACTCAATGGTCTAAAACATCTAGCAAAAAAACAACCAGCCTGAGCTGATTGCTTTTGGTCTACGCGAGGCGCGTAATCTTACTGAGTTGCGTCAAAATGTGCTCGGTGGCTTCATCTTGCGCTTTTTCGGCGGCATCGAAGGCCGGCTGATCCAGGTCAGCGGGCGTTTCGCCTAAGCTAGCGGTCATGGCTTCACAGCCGGCGACAAAATCGCGGTAGGCACTGATCAGGCGCTTGTGCGTGCCGATGAAGCGGGCAGGCGGCATGGTGGCTTCCAGCTGGGCCAAGAGTTCAGCGTAATGAGCGGTGCCGGCAGTAAATAACTCGTGGGTGCTAGCGTACTCACCAGCGTCGAATTCAGCGAGTTGCTTGTCGTCGATGGCTTTACGCAAAGCGGTGAACTTCGGACTAAGGCGGTTTTGTTCTTCTTCGGTGCCACTCATCACGGCGTTCATCACGTTGCTGTAGTGGACCATTTTTTGCTGATTTTTATTCATGAAATAACCTCCGCTCCCCAGTTTACCGTTTTTTGGTAGCGCGTAAAACAAATTTCACGATTTCGACGATGACAATAATTGCCACGCCGGCGCCGAGGACAATCGCCCATTGGAAGAGGTCCAAGGTAGTCACGTGGAACAGGCCGTTAAAGCCTGGAACCAAAATCGTCACGGCCAGCAGCAAGCCACTCACCAGAATGGCCCAGTTAAAGGCTTTGTTCCGGAAGGCGCCCACAGTGAAGAGGCTTTGGTGCACCGACTTCACGTTGAAGGCGTGGAACAGTTGAATCAGGCCCAAGGTCGCATACGCCATGGTCAAAGCATCGGCGTGAATTGCGGCGTAGCTCGAGTGAACCGGCCAAGTGATGGCGATAAAGTACACGCCTAAGGTTAAGGCGCCTTCCAGCAGCCCTTGCCAAATCACAGCCGGGCCAACGCCGCCAGTGAAAAAGTTGGAAGCGCGGCCGCGCGGCTTTTGCTTCATGATGCCTGGTTCGGTGGGTTCAACGCCCAGCGCAATCGCTGGGAAGGTATCGGTGACCAGGTTGATCCACAGGATGTGCACTGGCGCCAGCAGATCCCAACCGAGCATGGTCATCATGAACAAGGTCAGCACTTCCCCGAGGTTAGCGGACAAGAGATATTGAATACTCTTTTGAATGTTGGAAAAGACTTTGCGCCCTTCCTCAACAGCAATCACGATGGTCGAGAAGTTGTCATCCGCCAGCACCATATCTGAGGCGCCTTTAGACACTTCGGTCCCGGTGATGCCCATGCCGATGCCAATGTCAGCGGCTTTCAGTGCCGGCGCATCATTAACGCCATCGCCGGTCATCGCCACCACTTTGCCTCGCTTTTGCCATGCGTTGACAATGCGCACCTTGTGTTCCGGCGCCACGCGCGCGTAAACGCTGTACTTGGTGACATTCTTTTCAAATTCGGCATCGCTTTGCTTGTCAAGCTCGGCGCCAGTGATCACAGCAGCGTCGTCGCCAGGTTCGATAATCCCCAGCCGCGCCGCAATCGCTTCGGCGGTATCCTGGTGGTCACCGGTAATCATCATTGGCCGAATGCCCGCTGCTTTGGCTTCCGCCACGGCTTTAGCGGCTTCCGGCCGCTCTGGATCAATCATCCCCACCAACCCGGCAAAAATCAGGTCTTGCTCGATGGTGGTGGTATCAATGGTCGCTGGCAACGTGTCAAGGTGCTTGTAAGCCATCCCCAACACACGCAGGGCCTGGGTGGCCATGCCTTTATTGGCACTCAATATTTGTTTTTGATCGGCTTCGGTCAGCGGGGCCACCTCATCACCGGTTGCCAGCTGGGTGGTGCGCTTGAGCAGCTGATCCGGCGCACCTTTTGTCGCCACCAGATAACTGCCATCAGCCAGCTGATGGATGGTGGTCATCAGTTTCCGTTCCGAGTCAAACGGCACTTCTGCCACCCGCGGTTCCTTGGCCAAGGCGGCATCAAGGTCGAAGCCTTGCGTTTTCCCATAGGCGACCAGCGCGGTTTCGGTGGGATCGCCTAGCAACTTACCATCATCTTGAACCTGCGTGTCATTGGCAAAGTTCATGATGGTCATGATTGGGTTGGCTGAGGTGATGCCGGCGCTGGCTTCATGCAAGGTGCCATCGTAGTACACCTTTTCGACGGTCATTTTGTTCTGGGTCAAGGTCCCGGTTTTATCCGAGGCAATGATGTCGGTGGAGCCCAGGGTTTCCACCGCCGGGAGCTTGCGGACCAAAGCGTTACGCTTGACCATTTTCTGTGTGCCTAAGGCCAAAATAATCGTGACAATCGCCGGCAAGCCTTCTGGAATGGCGGCCACGGCCAGTGAAATAGCGGTCAGGAACATTTCCGGCACACTTTCCGCGCCGCGCCACACACCGACGCCAAAGACAATCACCGCAATGACTAAAATCATGATGGTCAGGGTTTTCCCTAAGGCTTTCAAGTTATCTTGCAGCGGCGTCGTGGTTTCATGCGCAGCATTCAACATGCCAGCGATGCGCCCGACTTCTGTTTGCATCCCCGTAGCCACCACCACGCCGACGCCACGGCCGTAGGTGATGTTCGAGTTCATGAACGCCATGTTCGTGCGGTCACCAATCCCTATGTCAGCGCCGGTCAACGGATCGACTTGCTTGTCCACTGGCACGGATTCCCCGGTCAGCGCCGACTCTTCGATTTGCAGATTGGCCGATTCCACCAAGCGTAGATCGGCTGGCACCACGTCACCGGCTTCCAGTAGCACAATATCGCCGACCACCAGCTCAGAGCTGGGAATGGTCAGAATTTGGCCACCGCGCCGGACATGGGCGCTCGGCGTGGCCATTTTAGCTAAGGCATCAATGGCTTCTTCGGCTTTACTTTCTTGGAACACGCCGAAAATCGCGTTCAAAATCACCACAGCCAAAATGATGCCAGCGTCGGCCCATTCGTGGACCACAAACCCGGCAATTAGGGCAGCGGCCAGCAGGACCATGATCATGAAGTCTTTGAATTGATCCAAGAACCGCTCAGCGAGGGTTTTCTTTTTCCCTTGGGCCAAAGCGTTCGGGCCATTTTGAGCCAAACGCTGGGCCGCAGTGTCAGCACTCAAGCCGTCAGCCACCGTAGTCTGGACTCGCTTCAGCGCTTCGTCAGATGTGATTGCATAAAATGCTTTATCAGTCAATCAGTTTTCCTCCTCTGCGGGACTAACTTGAAAAAAAGAGACTTGTCGCTGTCTAAACAGCGCACAAGTCTCACAGTTTCAGGTAACACCAGAATTTTTCCTAGTTGGTGGCGTTACCGCGGCTAGGCCGCTAGTTACTCCCTTATGTGTGGTCTCAGTATAACAAGTCCACTGCAGTTTTTGCAAGTATTAGCGGTAGCGGCCGGGCAGGTCAACCTCCGCCGGCAGGGGCTGGAACGTGGTGGCCAGCGCTTTGAGCCCCTGCCGGCTCCGGTTGGCCTGCCCTACATTGGTGGCTGACTCGAGCATACCCGCTCACGTCCCCTATGATGGACAACCAAAGAGATTCCGAGTTGGTTCGTGCCTACTTCCAGAACGTATCGTACACCGTGATTGGCAAATGGCGTTTATGAGCTGTCTTCAGATACCAGGCTTCAATCTTCTCGGCGGCAGCCTCGTCGATCGTTTTGCCTTCCAGGTAGTCGTCGATTTGACGGTACGATACGCCCAGCGCCACTTCATCAGGCAAAGCCGGACGGTCTTCTTCCAGATCGGCAGTTGGGGCTTTTTCGTAGAGGTGCGCCGGCGCGCCGAGAAGTTTCAAAATCGCAGCGCCTTGGCGCTTGTCCAGGCGCGACAATGGGGTCACATCCGCCCCACCATCGCCGAACTTGGTGTAAAATCCGGTCACGGCTTCAGCGGCGTGGTCGGTGCCAATCACGGCCCCTTGGCGCGCACCGGCAATGGCATACTGGGCAATCATGCGGGCCCGCGCTTTGATGTTGCCTTTGTTAAAGTCACTGACGGTCAGCTTGTTGGCTTCAACGGCGGCGGTCATGGCATCCACAGTGGGCTTGATGTTCACCCGCATAGTTTCATCAGCTTGCATGAAGTCAATGGCGGCCATGGCGTCGGCTTCGTCGGCTTGCTCGCCATAAGGCAGGCGCACGGCGATGAAGCGATAACCGGTATCGCCCGTTTCTTCCCGTAGCTCTTTAACGGCGATTTCAGTCATCGCCCCGGCCAAAGTCGAATCTTGGCCGCCGGAAATGCCTAGCACATAGGTTTTAAGGCCACGATACTTTTTGAGATAAGCCTTGAGGAAATCAACCGACCGCCGCAGTTCGGTTTGCGGATCAATCGTTGGCGCAACGTGTAAGTCATCGATAATCGTTTGTTGTAATGGACGCATAGTAATCTCCTTTGATTCAAAGCAGCGGAGGCCGCGGCCCCCGCTGTCGTTGGATAATTATAGTTGCTGCTTGGCCACTTTGGTCTTCACGTGCTTAATCAGATCCATCTTGTTGTCCCACAAGGTCTGAGACAAGTCGACTGGGTATTCTTGTGGATTCAGCACCCGAGTGTATTCGTCCCACAGGGAATCGACACTGCGCAGGCAGAATTCGCGGATGTCACTCAGATTTGGCAGTTGGTAAACCTGCTCGCCTTGATCAAAAATCAATCTGAGTACCGGCCGCGCGTCGAAATCACGCACGGTTTTATTGATGTACGGATAGCTGGGATGGAACATGTAGAGTTCATCCAGCTCGGCCACTTCTTCTTCGGCCCGGGCGATGTAATCCCCTTCGGACTTGCCGTTGGAGTGGCGCGTAATCCGCCACACCTGCTTTTTGGACGGGGTCGAAACCTTTTCCGCATTGCTGGACAGCTTGATGGTGTCCACCATGGCGCCGGTTTCGTCTTCAATCGACACCAGCTTGTAAACCGCCCCGAGGGCTGGGTGGTCGTAGGCAGTGATCACCTTGGTCCCGACGCCCCAGACGTCGATTTTGGCGCCTTGCATTTTCAGACTCTGAATCGTGTTTTCATCCAGGTCATTGGAGGCGACGATTTTGGTATCGGTAAAACCAGCCTCATCCAGCTGCTGGCGAACGCGCTTGGAGATGTAGGCCATATCGCCAGAATCAATGCGCACCGCTTGGAAATCAATGCGGTCGCCCATTTCGCGCGCCACCTTGATTGCCGCTGGCACACCAGAGCGCAACGTGTCATAGGTGTCCACCAGGAAGGTCACGTCATGATTGACCTCGGCATAAGCCTTGAAGGCCTGATAATCATCGCGGTAAGCCTGCACCAAAGCATGGGCATGCGTGCCGGAAATCGGAATGCCAAACAGTTTGCCGGCCCGCACATTGGAGGTGGAATTGAAGCCGCCGATGTACGCGGCCCGGGTGCCCCAAATGGCCGCTTCCGTTTCCTGCGCGCGGCGGGTGCCGAATTCCATCAGCGGATCGTCGCCTACCACCGCCCGGATCCGGGCAGCTTTAGTGGCCACCAGCGTCTGATAGTTCAGCATATTCAAAATTGCGGTTTCAACTAGCTGCGCCTGCGCCAACGGCCCTTCCACCTGCATGATGGGTTCGTTGTTGAACACCAAGTCGCCTTCGACCGCCGACCGCACGGTGCAAGTGAATGCCATGTCCTTCAGGTAGGTCAAAAATTCTTCAGGATAGGGCGTGGTTTCCCGCAGATAGGCGATGTCATCATCGGTGAACTTCAAATCTTGCAAATACTTGACGACATGTTCCAACCCGGCGAACACCGCAAACCCGCTCCCAAAAGGCAGGGTGCGGAAGTACACTTCAAACACCGCATTGCGTTCGGCAATGCCTTGCTGCCAATACGTGTACATCATGTTCAGCTCGTAAAAGTCGGTATGCAAGACTAAGCTGTCGTCTGCATATTTCATAAGTATTCTGCTCCTTCTGCCACCGGTTGCCCGAGGCTGTCAGCTAGTTTCATTCTTTCCAGTTGCTCACCATTATACCAAAATCAGACGGCGCCGCGGCACTAGATTCGCTTATTCAGCCGAATCTTCATGTTTGGTGGAGCAAAAACGGCGCTAATCGCTGGTTCAAGATGAAAACCGTTTGGCCCCGAGGCAATGAAATTTTCAGACTTTACCGGTAACCAAAAAGCGCCTTGGCGGAATCGCCAAGACGCGCAGTGATTTGTTATTTTTAGCGTTCCAGATAAAATTCGAAGCGTTCACCCACATATTGGGTCCGCACATATTCGAACGGCCGCCCATCTTGCAGATAAGAAATCTGCCGCAACCGCAGGATGGCATCCCCGCGGCGAATGTCGAGAAATTCGGCAATCCGCTCGGAAGCCGTCATCGCACTGACGGTTTGATGCGCCCCGCCGAGGACATAGCCACCTTTTTTCTCCAAGGTGTGGTAGAAGGATTTGGTGACTTCGGCCTTGCTGAACATCTTGACCAGCTCATACGGCACTGTCGCCACTTCAAAACTAATTGGCGTCTCATCGGCGAAGCGAATGCGCTCCATGCGCAGCACTTGATCACCGTCAGCCAGCTTAAGCTGTTCGCTTTCCGACAAGGAAGGCTTGGCGACGTGGTAGGAAATCGTTTTGCTGGATGGCTTTTTTCCTTGGGCAATCATGATGTCCGTAAAGCTGGTGACGCCGGACACTTTTTCCTGCACCTTGCGATTGGCCACGAAAGTGCCGGCGCCAATGCGGCGTTCGAGAATGCCTTCATCGACCAGCGTTTGAATCGCCTGGCGCAAGGTCATCCGCGACACGTTGAAGGTCACCGCCAAGTCGCGTTCGCTTGGGATGCGGTCGCCGATTTGCCATTTACCGGCCTCAATTTCCTGCCGAATCTGATTATGGATTTGAATATAAACTGGCGATTCCACGCTACCCCATTCCTTTCCTAAACCCGCGGTACTGTCACCATTATTGTAAATGGTATAGACCGAAATAGCAACCCTTTACCGCGATTCTTGGTCCTTAGCAATGGTTGCATCCACCCCCGCCACCACTGATGGCATGAAACCGGCCGCTTCCATCGCCAGCATCCCGGCCACAGTGGTGCCACCGGGGCTGGCGACTTTATCCGCCAGGTCCATCGGGCTATCGCTGCTGGCCACAACCATGGCGCCGCTGCCGAGCACCGCTTGCGCCGCGATCTTGGTGGCGGCCTGTTTGGTCAGCCCGTACTTCACCCCAGCGCGGCTCAGCGCATCGATGAACATGTAGACAAACGCTGGCGAGCTACCGGCTAACGCCACAAAGGTAGAAAAATCAGCCTCTGGTAGCGCAATGGTTTCACCAAGCTGCTTCAGCAAATCAACCACGGCCGGCAGAACAGGCGCCGCTGCCTCATTAGCCGCATACGCCGTGATCCCAGCGTTAATCGCCACATTCAAATTCGGCATTACGCGCACTAACGGGATGGCTTTGGTCCCAAGATCACCTTCCAGTTGCAATAACGAAACCCCGCTCAGCAACGACAAAATCGGCACCGGTTTGGCGGCCAAGGCGGGCGCGATTTCATCGATCACATCTGACGCCAGTTCTGGGTGCACCGCTAGCACCACATAGTCGCTTGCTTCAACCACTGCACGATTAGACGCGAGCGCCTGCACGCCAGTTTTCGCTGCATAGGTTTCATAATGCGCCGGCGTTCCGCCGTGAATTAAGACATCGCTCGGCGCGACCGCCTTGGCCTTTAACCATCCTTGAATAATGGCCTGCGCCATATTGCCGGCACCAATAAAGCCGATTTTCATTGCCATCGCTCCCTGCTCGTTTTCTTTCAGCCTAGCTGTTGCAGTGGGGACTGTCAATTAGAAAAGGCTGTGGCGCTGGGCGCACTTACCCCAAAAATCGCCTACCCCGCACATTGAAGTCGCTCTTTGACTTCGAAAGGCGGGCTGTAGCTACCTGCGACGCGTGGCCGCGCATCACAACCAGGCCACAGCACTGGGGCTACCGAGTTAGCCCTCCTGCCGCACTGAAAACCCATAATGTGGCATCTCGATGCCGTAATAGTGTTTGACCATCCGCCCGCGCACGAGCATCCCATTTCTAATCGCGACATTCATCGACGCAAAATTGGTATCGCGAATAATGGACCATACTTCTGGCACCTTGAGCTGTTCAAAAGCGTATCGCTTGGCCCCCCGCGCGGCCTCAATGGCATAGCCGTGATGCCAGTACCTCCGCGCAAGGAGATACCCAATTTCGACCACCGGTTGTTCACCGAAGACCTGTTTGGTCAGCCCGCATTGACCGATAAATTGCCCGTCACGGCGGCGAATCACGGCCCACAATCCGAACCCATCTTCGCCGTACCGCCGCCGGTTGTTGGCGAGCCACGCCGCCACTTCCTCATCTGAGAAGGCATGCGCGTAGGCGGACATCGCTTCAGGGTCTTGCAAGGTTTCCTTCAACGCCGGCACATCTGCCGCGATCATTTCCCGGACAAAAAGCCGGTCGGTTTCAAATATCATCACACACCTCCGACAAAAAAGGCCAAGTAGCCGCCGCTACTTGACCAGAACTGGAGGATCTAGGATTCGAACCTAGGAACCCGAAGGAACGGATTTACAGTCCGTCGCGTTTAGCCTCTTCGCTAATCCTCCATCAATCAACGTTTATTAGAATAGCGAAAAATCGGCGCAAATGCAATCCTTTTCCTCGCCTTAAGCCGTCAGCGTCACCAGCGTCGATTCCCATTCATGAAACCAGTCGGCCGTCTGCCACTCGTTCAGCCGCTTCAGGCCGTAGCCCATGGGCTGATGGTAATAGGTGGTCCCTCCACGCTTAAGCGGTGCTTGCCGGCGGTGTAAATGGCCAAACACCACTGCCGCAACTTGCGCCTGCTCCAGCATCACGCCGAGCTTGGCGGAACCCATCATCCCGGTGGCCATTTGCCACCACTGATGTTCAGGACTGTAATACATGGCCGCTGGCGTCGGCACGAAATGGGTCACGTAGAGCACGCGCTTCCCAGCGTTCGCCGCCAGTGCCTGGCGCGTTGTCGTCAGCACGCGCGCCATGCGCTCAGCATCGGTGACCGGTTGATCGATGGCTGAATCAATCCAGTACGCCCGTTTCCACTGGGCAAAATCAGCAGTCTGCTGCAAGTCCTGCGGCGCCAGCGTATAGTCATACCAGCCGTTGTTACCGATGATAACCGTATTGTCCCCGACCGCCAGCGCTTGTTCATGCAGATACAGTGGGTCGATTGGCCGCTGTGCCTCTTCATAGCTGATACCTTTGACCAAATCGTGGTTGCCAGCCAAGAAGCGAATCTGGACCGCGGCACCAACCAGCTGCTGGAGATGGTGATAATACGCAAGCGTCTTTTGAAAATCATTGAAGCTATCGCCGGCATTGATGTAAACGGCGTAATGATGTGCCAGCAGGTAGGCTGCCTGCCGCCGTGCCGCTTCATCGGGATCAATGCGGTTCACGTCGAAATGGTTATCAACACTAAAGCCAAGCTTTACCATGGGCAACCTCCTTATAGACTGATAAACACCATTGTATTCTTCTCATCCGCCAGAAAAAACTGCAGTCTTTTTTGCCACAGCTGCGCCATGGCCGGCTGCTCGACCGCCTGCATCAAATCGATGGCTGCTTGGCAGATGGCTTGCCCCTCCGCGCGACGTCCGGCCACAATCGCCAGCCAGCCATGCGCAAACCGCCGGACAAGTGGCTCCAAATTTTTCAAGGAGGCGTCATCAAGTAAGGCCAAAATCTGTTTGGCTGCGGTTAACTCATGCGCCGCCAGCTGCGCACTGAAATCACCGAACAGTAAATCAAACAACATCGTCTCATACACCGGTGTGGCCTGGAGCTGCTTGGTCAGCTTCACCGCGATTCTTAGTAGCTGCAAATTTAGCTGCGTCGGCATCATGGGCATAAACAGCTTGAACAACTGCACTTCATAAACGCCCCAGCTGTCGACTTGCTGCAAGTACTGCGTCACCGGTAGCGACCAGCGGTCTGGCACCGGCTGGTCGGGATGCGACACCAGCGCCAATAGCCCTTGGTAGAACAAATAAGTAAAGTGGCGGTTGCGAGTTGAAACCGCCCGGTACGCAGCGAGCGCCTCATCGCGCGCCTGCGTCAGCTCGCTGACGTTCTCACTGGAATAGTCCGTTTGCTTGAGAAACGGCGACAAAAACGGCAGTTGTCGCTGCACCAACACCATTTTCTCCTCGTCGGCATTAAGCCCCGCCGGCAAATCCGCATGCTGGGCATGATACCAAAACTCTGGATGCGCCAGATTGATGGCGGTCAGCAGGGCCTCGAAATTCGGCAGTGACACTGTGCTTTTCCCCCGCTCAAACCGTGAGATAAAGGAACTGGTTAAGCCGGTTTCAGCGGCCACAGCATCCAAGGTGATGCCTTTGCTTTGCCGCAACTGGCGATAAATTTGCCCATAATTCGTCATGCTTTGCCTCACTTCTTTTGACATATATGACAAATATGCCGGGAAGCGAGCAGATTGTCAACTATGATGACCTCATCAAAGCTTGGAGGTCATCATCATGAACATTTATCGCACAAACAAACCTTTCCGCATTCTCGCTAACGCCGCTTTCCTCAGCAATATCGGCTCTGTCATGTTCAATTTTGTTTTTATGATCTACGCCCAGACCCTACCCTTCAAAACGCTAGCCTTGTCGCTGGTCACGCTTGCTAACTTGTTGCCCACGCTGGTGACGATGCCTTCCGGTTACCTAGCTGATCACACCCCTGCCCAGCGCCGGTTCAGCTTCATGTTCTGGCTGCGGCTGGTGCAAGCAGCCCTTTATGTGGGCCTGGCCATCATCATTCAGGCCCCAGGCACGCTGGCCACCTTCGCCTTACTCTTGGCGATTAACGTGGGTTCCGACCTGATTGCCGATTTTACCGGTAATCTCATTTTCCACTACCAAAAGCATATCCTGCACAGCCAAGACGAGTATCAAACCGGCCTGGGCTTTCTGTCCGGCGTCGGCAACATTATCAGCATGGTCTTTCAAGCTGTGGGCACGAGTCTGATTTTGATGCTGCACCATAACTATGTTGCTTTCGGCCTGATCAACGCGGCCAGCTTTGCCTTGGCAGCCCTAGTCTTGCTCCAAGGCCGCCATCAATTTAAGGCCGCTGATACCGCAGCTGCGGCCGAGCAAGTCGCGGCTGCCCCAGAGAACATGGTCCAAGGCTTCAAACGCGCCATGCAGTTTATGGTGCAAGACCGCGCCTTGTTTGCCATCATCATCTTAGCCGTGGGCGTCAATGCCCTTGGCACCAGCATTGATGGCCTTCTGTCCGTGCTGATTGCCAACACGACCAGCCTCTGGTTTGCCCATGACTTCGGCGTCACCTTGGCCATCATCGGCATCAGCGCCTCGCTGAGCACCACTGTTGCCGCCTTGTTCATGCATGATGGCTTACAGCACTGGTCACTGCCAGCTTTGACCATGATCACCACCGGCGCCCTGGCACTGCTGGCGCTTGATCTGGTGGTCTGGCATAACAGCTTCGCCATGGTCGCATTGTTGGTCATTGCCTGCTATCCCATTGGTAAAATCAACCCGCGACTTTCGGCTGAAATCATGAGCCGCGTGGACAACCAGCACCTTGCCACCGTCGCCAGTGCCTTGCAAACCCTGATCATGATCGGCGCCCCCGCCGGCACCGCCTTGTTCCTCGGCATCGCCAACCTCAGCAGCCCCACTCTGGCCTGGGCGGTCTTTGGCGGGTGCGCGGTTCTGATCACCCTGTTAGCCGCTTGGATGCGGCGCTTTACTAGCGAACCAACAACTGCAACTGAAGAATAGAAGAAAAGCGGCTTTTACATGTGTTTGTTGGCTGAACGCCGCCAATACCATGATGCCAGCCACCGACCTGGCGCATCGCTGATGGCACCGGGCTCGTCCTAACAAGCGGGAGGCGGCGGTGGACGGAGCTTGGGGTGCGTGACCTGCCGTGAATCGAAAATCAGCCTTTAACCTGCGTTCTGGGCAGGCTAAAGGCTGATTTTCGCGGCAGTTTTGAAGACGCATCGGAGCGTAGCGACTGCGGCTTCGAAACTAGGTTGGAGACCGCTTTGTGGCTCCAACCGGCCGCACAGCAGGCTGCGCGCCCCAAGTGGAGCTCACCGCTGCCTCTCGCGGCAGCGGTGTTAGTTGACCCCTTGCATCAGCTTTTCGATGCGCGGCACAATCAGGAACATCACCAGCCCGAACAAAATGGTCAGACCGCCGAAAATCCCGAAATAAGCCAGCTCGGTGCTTGGCGTGTACAGCCGCACGATCTGGGCGTTCACCGCCTGCGCCGCCGCATCCGCTAAGAACCACATGCTCATCATCTGGGAAGCAAAAGCCTTCGGCGCCAAGCGGGTGGTCACAGACAGGCCCACTGGGGAAATCAACATTTCGCCGATTTCAACAATCGCCCATGACAGTACCAACCACAGCGGCGACACCCGCGCGTCGGTGCCCGCCAGCATCAACGGTAGCATCATCACCAGGTAAGACACCCCGGTAAACAGCAGCCCATAAGCAAACTTCTTCGGTGAGCTCGGCTGCTTTTTGCCCAACCTGACCCATAAGGTGGCAAACACCGGCCCATACAGCAAAATAAACAGCGGGTTAAGCATCTGGAACCAGCCAGGCAGGATTTTGAAACTGCCAAAGGTCAGCTGGGTCTGGTTGGCGGCAAACACTGCCAGCACACTGGAGCCAGACTCTTCGATCGCCCAGAAAATCACCGCCGCAATAAACAGCGGCACGTAGGCCCAGACCCGTGAACGCTCCACTTTGGTGACTTTTTTACTCGTCAGCATCATCACAAAGTAAGTGATCGGCACCGCGATGGCAATAATCGTCAGTAGCATAATGACATTAGCAATGGTCAAATTGCCGGTGGCCGCCATGATGCCCAGCACGATGATGGCAGCGGCCAGCCCGCTAGCCACTTTGATCAGCAGTGGCTTGAGCTCGCCGGGCTTGAGCGGATCTGGGGCCTGGTTGTCTTGCTCGCCGATATACTTGCGGCTATCGATGGCATAAACAATCAGCCCGATTGCCATCCCGAACGCCGCCAGCGAAAAACCGACATGGAAATTGAACTTCACTTGCGCCCAGTTGACGATCAGCGGCGCAATCAAGGAGCCCAGGTTAATCCCCATGACGAAAATACTGAAGCCGGAATCGCGGCGAAGATCTTTTTCCCCGTACAAATTGCCGACCATTTCAGACACATTGGGCTTGAGCAGCCCAGTCCCAATCACAATCAGGACAATCGAGGCAAACAGCGCCCCGGCGCCAAACGGCAGGCTCAGCACAATATGACCAAACATGATCAGCACCCCGCCCCAAAAGACGGTGCGCCGCGCGCCTAACAACCGGTCGGAGATAAAGCCGCCGATGGTCGAACTCAAGTAAACCAAGGAGCCATAAATGGACATCACCGACAGCGCGGTGCCTTGATCAAAGCCCAGCCCACCTTTGGCGACGGAATAGTACATGTAATAAATGAGAATGGCGCGCATCCCATAATACGAGAAGCGTTCCCAGAATTCCGTCATAGATAAGGTGAGCAGCCCTCGCGGATGCCCCATAAAGGCGCGGTCTTTAGATTTTTCTTTCATCGAAAATAATACTTCCTCTCATCTCGTGAATACGTTGAATCGATTTCGCTGAGAATACAAAGAAACATTATAAGCGTGAATGATTATGCTCTCAATATGAAAAAAAGCGCACCGAAAAACTCTCATGAGACTCTTTGTAAGTTTCACATTTTATATCTTGCATCGCTTAAAAAAGCCTATTTACTAGGGACTCATTCAGAATGCCGACTTTCGTCCTAAAATGTGGGGTTTATGAGTGGCGTAGCGCTTTCAATTAGAACTTAATAATTATTCAAATGAGGCGAACCAAACCACCTCCCCGCAGTGTGCTATACTCGAAATGAAAGATAACGGTTCAAAGGAGGCCAGCGTCATGGCCATGTGGCATTTAATGTTCAAAAAACCGGCCTTCACCAAGGGCCAGGCCAAGCACATCGTTTACACCCTGCAGGATGCGGGAACCTTTGGCGGCTTTCCCTTGAAAAAGGTCGGCATCGTTCGGGACACCGAAGACTTGCTCTATATCGACCTGTCCTTCACCCAGCCCATCGGCTTGACCCAGGCCCTGTTTGAAGAAATGGTCAAGTATCTGATGGTGTTATCCGGGCGGCTGGAAACTGCCCCGCTGTCAGTCTATTTTGCCATCATGCAAAAAACGTTTGATGAATTGGACATCACATACCAGCGCTACCCTGACAACAGCCTCGATATCGTCTTTTGGCAAGGCTCACCCATTGTGGCGCCGCCGGAAGACAAGGAAGAGCTGCGGTTCCGCGATGATGAATAACGAATGCAAAATGCCTACTCTGGCTCAAGTCAGGGTAGGCATTTTTACGTTACTGCTGCGGCACTTTAACGCTTTGGTCGACCACGCTGCGCCCAGTCGCGTAATCATACTTGATGCCGGCTTGGACGTTGAAAATATACACGTTAAAATCTAGACTACCATCCGACTTGGCGCGCAGCCAGTAGCCGCGCGGCATCAGCTCATCACCGCGAAAAATCGTGGTGACCTTATAGATGACTTTTTGGCCATTGGCAATCGCATCTCGCACCTGCTGCTCATAGGGTTGCATCAGCACCTGGTTGGCGTATTCCGTTTGCGTCGCCAGGTTCTTCGGATTATCACTGGAGCCAAGCTCACCTTGCTGAAACTTACCATCCACATCCAAGTTCCCTGACAGGGTGTAGGCAATCAGATGCCCACGGTTTTGGCGATTGACCCGCTTGCCATCCACTAAGGTATATCGATTGTGCCACCCAGTGGGCTCAAACTGCTGGCTCGGCCGTCCCGCTGAATGGATCAGGGTCTGCTTGTTCAGATACCCAGTATTGGTCGTGGTGCGATTGAGGCTGTCCAAGTTGCCATAGATAATCTGTGGGCCTTGCCACTGCCGCATATTCAGCCCTGATTGATTGTGATCGACCGTGACTACAGGTGCGGAATCATTTTTGTAATCCAGCCCTTCCAGCTTGGCTTGCACGCCACTAGCCGCCGGCGCCTGAATGGTGGTGCCTGCCTCGCCTTTTTGCTGCAGGACTCCTAGTTGATTGGCGCCCCAGCCAACTAAGGCAATCAGCACCGCCACCACGACACCCAACGAGCGGTACTGTTGCCGCCTCCGCTTTGCCATTTTGTTTCCCCCTTGGTTAATTGCTCATCTATCCAGTATAACAATACTTCGCGAGCAAGCAACTTCCGTCCACAATGCCAGACACGATTGAAGCGTTGATGTAAAGTAGCATTCAGATATTGTTGGGTGGCATGTGATTGGCGGTTGGCGAAATTCTTCTGGTGAATTAACCGCGAAGAGGTCCCAGACTTGTACCTCCTTTGGAGCGCGGACACAAAGCTGGCTTGTTCTTCGCTACCGAATGGTCACCGACCTCTAGTCGGGTATTCAAGGGTTATCTCATTTGGGAATAATGGACAATTAAGACTTCGTATGACTTTGATAGTTGAAAATAGTCTTGTAAAGTCCCTATGGTATCATTATGTCTGAAATAGGCAGCGTCTTCGTTTTCTGCTCAATACGATTTGTCACTCTTTTCCCTTGATTAACCAACGCCTTGGCACATTAGAAATATTGAGGTGCTAAATGGCTATACAGATCCGCGTGATAGAGATTACTTCATGCAAACTGTCGGAGGTTCATGTTAATGAGAAGGCTCTGGGGAATTATTTTGGTTCTTTTTACCCTAACAATAGTGGGATGCGATCAGCAAAGGATGGAAATTAAATCCGGGGTAAATAACAACGGCATTATAAAAAGATTCGACGACCCAACACACAATACAGAAGTGAAAGTTAAGCTACCCGCGTCTGCCAAATATTTAACTATCTATTACGACGGAGGTGTTGTTGGATCGATAAAGGCCAACTTTGATTATGAAGCTACTTATACGGACAATATTTACGGCCATACGAAGGTCAAGTTGCTCGCCACTGTTAAAACCTACCACTATGGGGAGAACCTCAGCAAAGTAAAGTACATCGATGCCATCACGATCAAGGGTTCTGGTCTAAAGAAGCCTTCATACAATGATGAGGATTAAGCCATCAAACTGACATGACAGATAATCAGACTCATGCCCGGAACGGTTTAGCGTCGGGCAAAAACCAGCAGCATGACCTTCCTGGATGCATGATAAAGTCCAGACTAGTCACACCCTGGCCAGTGAGTCTTAAGCCAACACAAAAAGGAGAGCGTTGTTTTACCAACGTTCTCCTTTTTTACCTATGGGGAATAAAGCTAGAATGCCGTCTAAAGGATTCGAACCTTCGACCCTCGGTTTACGATACCGATGCTCTGCCAGCTGAGCTAAGACGGCATGATGTGTTTCATCACAACAAACGTAATTATACAGGAGGGAAAAGCCGGTGTAAACCCCTTTTTAAGCAAAATGGCCACCGCGATTCCTGTCATTTTCAACCTGTTGATCAACGCCAAAAACAAAAAAACCAGCCCGCTTGGACTGGTTGTTTAGCTCCGGATGTCAGGCTCGAACTGACGACAACCTGATTAACAGTCAGGTGCTCTACCAACTGAGCTAATCCGGAATAAAAACAAAGCGCGGCAGCTTCCTACCCTCGCAGGCAGTCACCCACCAACTACTCTCGGCGTAGAGAAGCTTAA
>NZ_RHOK01000003.1 GCF_003946175.1 Lacticaseibacillus suibinensis
TGTGAAGCCCCCCTCGAGATGAGATTTCCCATTCCTATATGGAAGTAAGACCCCTGAGAGATGATCAGGTAGATAGGCTGGAAGTGGAAGTGCAGCGATGCATGGAGCGGACCAGTACTAATCGGTCGAGGACTTGACCAATACAGTGCAAACTTGAGCGCACTGAGGATGATGGCTAGCCTAGCTAGACCCGCATCCGGTGCTCAGGCTTGCATGACTAGCGACAAATACGTCGTTCAAGGCATGATAAAACAATGATCTCCAGTTTTGAGAGCGCAAAGCCCTCAACGTAATTGAATATGAAGTGCGGTGGCGATAGCGAGAAGGATACACCTGTTCCCATGCCGAACACAGAAGTTAAGCTTCTCTACGCCGAGAGTAGTTGGTGGGTGACTGCCTGCGAGGGTAGGAAGCTGCCGCGCTTCTCAGAGACCGAGCGATCGGTCTTTTTTGATGAAAAAGTCTGGTTGATTTTCACAGAACGGTTTACAAAAACCGGTGAGATTGGTAAGCTAGACCTTGTTATGGAGAGTTGGCAGAGTGGTAATGTTGCGAGTCGCTTGCGATTTGTGGGCGCAGCAATGCGTACGGAGGTTCGATCCCTTCGCTCTCCTTCAGTGCGAAGCCAAGGCGGTTGCCTTGGCTTCTTTTTTGCGTCAGGAGTTGTTGAGAAATTCAAAAAGGCCGGCCCCGAGGCCTTTACCCCGCGGGAAACTATGCGATAATGAGAAATGAAACTTAAGTTAAGCAAATAAAGGAGTCCATTATGGTAGATACAAATCGAATCGTGCCAATTTTGGTTGGTACGGATGTCAATATTTACGGCATGGCCCGCTCATTCTATGAGGCTTATGGCGTTAAAAGTCACTGTATCGGTGTTTCGGCGCTGGCGATGACCAAGGATTCACAAATTTGTGACGTGACACTGGTTGATCAATTCAAAACCAACGACGGCTTTGTTGCTGGTTTGAAACAAATGGCAGCGAAGTATGCCACCCCAGGCGTGAAGCCGATTTTGATCACGGCTGGGGATGAATACACGGAACTGGCTATTCGCAATCGCCAGGCGCTTAAAGACCTCTACATTATTCCTTATCCTTCTGAAACCGTTCTGGACAACGTTTACTATAAAGACCACTTCTACGCCTTGTGCGAAGAAAATGACCTTCCTTACCCTAAGACCGTGGTGGTTGATCAGAGCAACTTCGAAGCCAAGGTGGCTGAACTGCCACTGCCTTTCCCGGTTGCCATGAAGCCAGCCGATGCCGCGCAGCAAATTGCGCTGAATTTTGAAGGCCAACGCAAGGCTTATAAGTTCAATGACAAGGCTGCCATTGTGGACATGATTAAGCGCACTTACGCTGCCGGTTACGATGGCCGTATTTTGCTGCAAGACTTCATTCCTGGTGGCGATACGGCCATGTATACCATTAACTTCTATGCTGATGAAAACCACAAGGTGCGGCAAATGACGATGGGGCGGCAATTGCTGCAGGACCCATCTGACTTTTTGGTCGGCAATTACGTGGCGACCTTCATTGAATACCACGAAGATATTGAGAACCGGCTGACCAAGTTCGTTGAGCACATGGGCTATTCTGGGTTTGGCAACTTTGATCTGAAGTTCGACGTGCGTGATCAGCAGTTTAAGCTGATTGAACTGAATCCGCGTCAAGGCCGCAGTGGCTTTTACACCACGGCTAGCGGGTACAACCTGATTAAGCCGATGGTTGAAGATCGCGTGTTCAACCAACCTTTCACCGCGACGGAATACGCTGATACTGACTTCTTGTGGCTTGGAGTCAACCCTGATGATGCGGTGGCAAATGTCACTGATCCGGAAATTCAAAAGCACATGCAGGCCTTAATTGATGCTGGCAAGTGGGGCAATACGCTAGAATATGCGGAAGACAAGTCATTCATGCGTAACCACCGGATTAAGAAATATTACGCCAGCTACAAAGCGCGTTTTGCCGCCAAGAAGGAAGGAAAATAGCCGATGCCAATTGTTGATTTGAATGATGCGCAGGCCGTTGCGCGCTACGAACAGTTTGTCGAGGATGCACCGTACACCTCAGTCACCCAATCGGTTGCTTGGTCCAAGGTCAAAAGTAACTGGCAGCCACTGTATGTTTATCTGGAAAAGGGGGGCCAAATCACGGCCGGGATGTCCATTTTGACTGTGACTGACAAAGCTGGCAATACCTTCGCCTACTGCTCCAAAGGCCCAGTGTGTGACCCCACTGACCTCGACACCATCGATGCCTTGGTGCAAGAAGCCTTGCCAGAGTTGAAAGCCCGCCATGCTTTTCTGCTGCGGATGGACCCAGAGCTGGATTATAGCGATGCTTTGAATGATGCGTTCAAAGCCCGCGGTTATGTGATGCGCAATCGCCAGTTCGATGGCAATCACGACACCATTCAGCCGCGCTTCAATATTGTGCTGGATATTAAAGACAAAGACATCGATGGCGTGATGGCCACGATGACCGGCAAAACTCGCACCAAGATTCGCCATGCCATGAAAAGTGGCGTGACCGTCGAAAGCGGCGATGTCGATAAACTGATGCCAGAGTTCTTTGAAGCCTACAAGACCATGAGTGACATCCACGGCATTACCTACCGCCCCTTGGCTTACTTTGACCGGATGGCCGCCGCTTTTGCCGGCAAAGGCCAGATGAAGATTTTCATCGCCCGGGTGGATGGCCAGCTGCAAGCCAGCGCCATTGCCTTTGCTTTTGGCGACAAGGTTTGGCACATGTACGGTGGTTCCATGCGCATCAAAAACAGCCTGATGATTCCTTACCTGCTGCAATATGAGATGATCAAGTGGGCCTGTGATTTGCACAAGGACCGCTACGATATGGGCGGCGTTTGGGGCCTGGATAGCAGTGATGGTTTGTATCGCTTCAAGCATCCATTCGCACCGGATACCCCAGTGCATGAATATATCGGCGAAATCGATTACGTGATGGATCAAGCCGCGTATGATGAATTCACCAAAGAATAAGTTTCAATCGAACGAGGCGGCCCTGGGCCCCTCGTTTTTGCTTGGCCAAAGCTAGGCGCCACTGGCTGACAATGCTAAAATGAGCCTTAGACTTTAACCAATTGGGGGGATGACGATGCCAACCGCAGTTACGAGCAAAACGCTGCCCAGCCAGCTTGGCCGTGGGCTCACCGTGATCGATTTGTGGGCCGAATGGTGCGCGCCGTGCCGAATTTTGAGCCCGACCTTGGCGGCGCTAGAACAAGAGCTGCCGCTGAAGGTGCTGACGCTGGATGTGGCGGGCGACAAAGCGGTGGCCGAGCAGTATCACGTGCAAAGCATTCCGACGATGCTGCTGTTTTGGGATGGTAAGCCGGTGCAAAAAATTACCGGCGCCTATCCGAAAGCCAAACTCGCCCAATTTTTCCAAACCTTTATTGAGGATAAACAGCATGGCTGATAAAATTTTGAAAACCTGTCTGCTGGCGGGGCGAATCATGATCGAAGGCGGGTCGGAAATGTACCGGGTCGACGACACCATGGCCCGCATCGCCAAAAACGCTGGGGAAACGGCGCCTCAAGTCTTCACCACGCCCACCGGGTTGTTCATCGGCGTGGCCGGCCAGCCGGACGTCCAAATCGCGCCGGTCAGCCAGCGTGGCATTGATATGGAAAAAGTCGCTGGGGTGAACAATCTTTCCCGGCAATTTGCCGCCGGTGAAATCGATCTCGACGCGCTCTACACCGCGCTGGAAAAATTGGATCGCAACACGCCATTTTTCCCGGTGTGGCTGCAGATCATCGCGGCCGCATTATGTAGTACCACTTTGATGGTGATTTTCGCCCAGAAATACGACTTCTTTGATATGCCGTTAGCTGCCGTCGTGGGTGCCATTGGCTTTGCGGTGTATCTGCGGATGAGTAGCTTGACCAAGGTGCGGTTCATGAGTGAACTGCTTGGCGCCTTCGCCGTGGGCCTAACCGCCTGGCTAGGGGTACGCCTCGGCGTCGGCCGCAGCTTGAACAATGTGATTGTAGGCGCCGTGATGCCCTTAGTACCAGGGGTGGCAATCACCAATTCGATACGCGACATGCTCGCGGGGCACTTGCTGTCGGGCATGGCCCGCGGTATGGAGGCCATTCTCAGCGCCTGCGCGATTGGCGCAGGCGTGGCCATTATTTTCCGGTTCTTTTAAGCTCTTCAACGGGAGCTTTTACCTCATTGCTTAAGGAGCGTCAGCTTATGCCACTACCGGTGCAAATTTTGATTCAGGTCAGCTTTAGCTACCTTTCCACCATCGCGTTTGCGATTATTATTAACGTGCCGCATCGTGCCTTGAACCTGGCTGGGTGGGCGGGGGCAATTGGCTGGCTGGTGTATTGGAGCCTCATGCAGCTTGCCACTGGCCGCATGCTTGCTAACCTCTTGGGCGCGTTTGCGATTGGGATTTGTGGCCTGATTTTCTCCCGCCGCAAAAAAATGCCGGTGATCATTTTCAACATTCCCGGCTTAGTACCCTTAGTCCCTGGGGCTACCGCTTATCAAGCCGTGCGGGCGCTGGTGTTAGGCAACTTCGATCAAGCCTTATCGCTTACCTTTCGGGTGGCGATGGTGGCCGGTGCGATTGCGGTGGGGTTCATGATGGCCCAGCTGCTGGCAGAGCAAACCTACCGGCGGGCTGCAATGCCGCTGGAAAAATGATATAATGGCTTCATGCGATGAGTCGAGTAACCAGTAATGGTGAAAGGTCAGCTGATCACGTCAGGCTCGCCTGACACCCGCCGGATTGTGGGGATCAGTGGTCCAAGGTTGTGGAGCCAGCGGGCCTTATCGGTATCCGGTACTGACATATGCACGGCAACCAAGTTCAACTTGGCTGGCGTGTTTTTTTTGCGTTGGCAAAGCAGAGCCGCCATAGCCCACCAGTCAGTGAAGCATTGAGGCTGATTGGCGGCGCGTGTGCGCAGATTGGCGCCCAAAGCGTAGCGGTCAATCGCAACGTTACGCGAACGTCGGCCGGTTTTTGTTAGCGGTAACAATGCCTGCGCACTTGTGGTGGCCGTGTTTTTTTCATAAGGTTAAAAAAGAAAGGAAGGATGGTTATGGGCGCTTGGTATGAGCATGCAATTATTTACCAGATCTATCCAAAATCGTTTCAAGACAGCAACGGCGATGGCGTCGGGGACCTGAACGGAATCCGGCAACGGATCCCGTACCTGCAAGCTCTCGGCATCAACACGGTGTGGCTGAACCCGATTTTCGTCTCTCCACAGGTGGATAATGGCTACGATGTGGCCAATTACTTCGCCGTGGACGAGACCATGGGTACGATGGCCGACCTGGAGGCGCTGATTGCGGCGTTGCACGCGGCGGGCATCCGCCTGATCATGGACTTCGTGCTGAACCACACCTCGGATCAGCACCCATGGTTCCAAGACGCCATTCACGCCAAAAACAGTCTGTACCGCGACTATTACATTTTCTCCGGGCATGACGGGAAGGTGCCGAACAACTGGGGCAGCTTCTTCGGCGGGTCAGTGTGGTCGCCGGATCCAGCGGGTACCGGGCAGTCGTATTTTCACCTGTTCGACCGGCGGATGCCGGATCTGAACTGGGCCAATCCCGAGGTGCGGCGGGCAATGGGGGATGTTGCCATGTTCTGGCTGGGCAAGGGTATCGATGGGCTGCGGCTGGATGCCTTCATCCACATTGCTAAGGCCGAGCTGGGGCAGGATTATCCCCTTGCCCCGGGGCAGCAGGCGCCGGTGGTGGCGGAGCCGTTTTTCGCTAACCTACCAAAGGCGCAGGAATGGCTGCGGCCGTTCTGCGACCGCATCAAAACCGACTACCCCGACGCTTTCCTGCTTGGCGAGGCAGCATCGGCCAATGTCAACCTGGCGGCGGATTACACCGCGCCCAGCCGGCACCTGATGGACAGTGTGATCACGTTCCGCTACTTCACTGAGGACGAAAGCAACCTGGATCCGCTGCTGCCAGCGCAGTACCAGCCGCGGCCACTGAACTTCACGGCGTTCAAGCAAACCCAGGCGGTGTGGCAGCAGACCCTCGCCGGAGTGTCGATGCCGACGCTGTACTGGGGCAACCACGACATGGCCCGGCTGGCGACGCGGGTGGCCAAAACCGCCACCCAAGCGCGCAGTCTGGCCATGCTGATGTACCTGCAGCGTGGCCTGCCGGTGATCTACTACGGCGAGGAGCTCGGACTGCACAACCTACAGTTCGACCACGTTGATCAGTTCGCGGATCGCACGGTGGCGCCGTTCGTAGCTGCGGTCGAGGCCACCGGGCAGTCCCGCACCGCGGCGCTGGCCATGGTGTCAGCGACGCACAAACTGCCGGCGCGGGGGCCGATGCCATGGACGGCCGGGCCGCACCAAGGCTTTTCCAGTCACCTGCCATGGTTGGTTGGACGCAGCGAGGACGCGACCAGCGTGGCCGGGCAGCAGGCCGATGAAACCAGCATGCTGCACTTCTACCAGGCGCTGATTGTACTGAAAAAGCAGCCGCTGTTTCAGGCCGGCCATTACCGGCTGTTGACCACGGCGCCCAATCTGTACGTGTACGAACGCACGCTGGCCAGCCAGCGGGCCCTGGTGGCGGTGGTCTTGGATGAGCAAGGCGCCACCTTCACCGTGCCTGAAGGCCTGACGACGGTGGCGCTGGCCGCCGGTGATTACCAACTTGAAGGTCAAACACTCACGCTTGGCGCGAATGCCGGCGTGGTGTTAAACGAAAGGGGAACTCGATAATCATGCAACTTGCAGCATTACGGCACCGCCCAGAAAGCGAAGATTGTTTTTTGTACACTCCAGATGAGCTGCGGCTGCGGCTCCACACGGCCAAGGCCGACGTGCAGGCGGTCACCGTACTGTACGGGGATCCGTATGTCACGGCGCCGAATGCGGCCACCGGGGAGCCGGAATTCGCCTATCAAGAGGCGGCGATGACCAAAACCGGCACCGGCCAAACCAGCGACTACTGGACCATCAGCCTGACCGCGCCGTACCACCGGCTGCAGTACCAGTTCCTGGTGACCGGCCAGGACGGCAGCACCATCCTGCTCGGCGACCGCGGTCTGCGCGCCGACAGCGCCGCCAACCGCCGGGCCAATCTGTTCCGAGTGCCGTACTTCCACGCGATTGACACGGTGCAGACGCCGGCTTGGGTCAAGGAAACCGTGTGGTACCAGATCTTCCCAGAGCGCTTCGCTAACGGGGACCAGACGAATGACCCCAAGGGTACCAAGCCCTGGCGGCCGGCGGATCACCCGGGCCGCGAGGATTACTACGGCGGCGACCTGCAAGGGGTGCTGGATCACCTGGCCGACCTGCAGGCGCTTGGCGTGAACGGGCTGTATTTCTGCCCGGTGTTCACCGCGATGTCGAACCACAAGTACGACACCATCGACTACTTCAACATTGACCCGGCGTTTGGCGACAAGGCTTTGTTCGCCGAACTGGTTAACCAGGCCCACCGGCGCGGCATGCGGGTGATGCTGGATGCCGTGTTCAACCACATGGGCAGCCGCAGCATGCAGTGGCAGGACGTGCTGAAGTTCGGCGCGCAGTCGCGCTTCGCCTCCTGGTTCCACATCAACCGCTTCCCGGTGGCCCCATTCGCCGCGCCGGCGCAAGGCAGCGTGCCGCAGTACGACACGTTTGCCTTCGAGCCCCACATGCCGAAGCTCGACACCAGCAGCCCGGCGGTGCAGGACTACCTGCTCGAGGTGGCGACGTACTGGATCAAGCAGTTCGATATCGACGCCTGGCGGCTGGATGTGGCCAACGAGGTGGACCACCACTTCTGGAAACGGTTCAACCAGGCAACCAAGGCCATCAAGCCCGATTTCTTCGTGCTGGGCGAGGTCTGGCACTCCAGCCAGCCGTGGCTTAACGGGGATGAGTTCGACGGCGTCATGAATTACGCGTTCACCGAACAGATTGAGGCCCACTTCCTGACCGGCAAGCTGAGCGCGCCCGAGCTGACCGCAGCGCTGACGGATCAGCTGATGCTGTACCGCGACCAAACCGACCAGGCGATGCTGAACATGCTGGATTCGCACGACACCGCGCGGCTGCTGACGGTGGCCGGTGGCGACGAGGACTTGGCCCTGCAGGCGCTGGCCTTCACCTTCCTGCAGACTGGGATGCCGTGCCTGTATTACGGCACGGAAATGGGCATGGCCGGTGAAAACGATCCCGACTGCCGGCGGCCGATGGACTGGGCGCAGCTGAAGGGGCCAATCTGGCAGCGCGTGCAGGCCCTGGTGACCTTCCGCCGCGCCCAGGCGGCAACGCTGGGCACCGGCACCACGGCGCTGAGCGTGACCGCGGCCGGGCTGCTCAAGGTGACCCGCACCGGTGCGCACACCGTGACGGCGTATTTTAACACCACCAAGCAGCCGGTGGCCCTGACCGCTAGGCCAGTGCTGGCACAGGGTTACGCCGACCAGCAGCTGGCGCCGACCGGGTTCGCCGTTATGGTTCAGTAAGATTCTGATAGCGGTAACAGGCGATTCGACCTTTTAAAAGCGGTTTCATCTTATCATAATCAGCAGTGTAGAAAAGTTCAGGTGGCGCAATTCACCTCCCGAAAGTGAAGGATGCAAGATGAAACGGATATTTGAAATCGACCCGTGGCTGGTACAAAGCCACCAATTAAACCCCAACGAGAAACGCCTGCAGGAAAGCATGACCGCCATTGGCAACGGCTACATGGGCCTGCGCGGTAACTTCGAAGAAGGTTACAGCGGTGATCACCTGCAAGGCACGTATCTCGGTGGCGTCTGGTTCCCAGATAAAACTGTCGTCGGCTGGTGGAAAAACGGCTACCCGGATTACTTCGGCAAGGCGATCAACGCGCCGAGCTTCATCGGCATGGCGCTCACCGTGAACGGTGAGCGCGTCGATCTGGCCACCAGCGCCTACCGCGATTTCACCCTCACGCTTGACCTGCACCAGGGCCTGCTGACCCGCAGCTTCGTATTTGAGGGCAAAAAGGCCACGGTGCGCTTCACCTTCAAACGCTTCCTCAGCAACGTGATTAAGGAGGCGGCGCTGGTGCAGCTCACTGCCGAAAGCTTGGCCGGACCGGCCGAGCTGACGGTGGCCGCCCAGCTCGACGGCAACGTCACGAACGAGGACAGCAACTACGACGAGTGCTTCTGGGCGCCGCAGGGGGAGGACGCCGCGGCTGGCACGATCCAGCTGCAGACCAAGCCCAACCCGTTCGGAGTCCCGCAGTTCACGGTGTTGCTCAAGCAAAGCCTGCGCCAAGGCGCAACCATTTTGCCCGGCACCGTGACTACCAGCACCGGCCAGCTGACCAGCACGGTCACGCTGGCGCTGGCGCCGAACGTGCCGGTCCAGCTGGAAAAGGACGTCATCGTGGTCACGAGCCGCGACGTCGCCCCTGAGGCCCAGACCGAAGCGGCCTCAGGGCTGATGACGCAGCTGCAGGGGCAGAGCTTCGCGGCCCACCTGGCGGCGCACACCGCCTTGTGGACCAAGCGCTGGGCCCAAAGCGACGTTGTGATTGAAGGCGACGACGCGGCCCAGCAAGGCATCCGCTTCAACCTCGCCCAGCTGTTCATGACCTACTACGGCGACGATAAGCGGCTCAACGTGGGGCCGAAGGGTTTCACCGGTGAGAAGTACGGCGGCGCGACCTACTGGGATACCGAGGCCTACGTGGTGCCGATGTACGTCGCCGCCACCCCGCCGGCCGTGACCCGGGCGCTGCTGCAGTACCGGCACGACCAGCTGCCCGGCGCCTACCACAACGCCCAGCAGCAGGGGCTCAAAGGCGCCTTGTTCCCGATGGTGACCTTCAATGGCATCGAGTGCCACAATGAATGGGAAATCACCTTCGAGGAACTGCACCGCAACGCGGCGGTCGCTTTTGCGATTTACCAGTACACGGCCTACACCGGCGATGAAAGCTACGTCAACCACGACGGCATGGAGGTGCTGGTGGGCATCAGCCGCTTCTGGGCGGACCGGGTCCACTTCTCCAAGCGCGCCGGCAAGTACATGATCCACGGGGTCACCGGGCCGAACGAGTACGAAAACAACGTCAACAACAACTGGTACACCAACACAATGGCCGCGTGGTGCCTGGAGTACACCCTGGCCCGGCTGCCCAAGGCCGATGCCGCCATTCAGGCCAGGCTGGCCGTGAGCGCCGCCGAGCAGCAACAATGGCAGGACATTATCGACCGCATGTACTATCCGGAGGACAAGAAGCTGGGCATTTTCGTCCAGCACGACACCTTCCTGGATAAGGACCTGCGGCCGGCAAGCTCGATTCCAGCAGATCAGCGGCCAATCAACCAGCACTGGTCCTGGGACCGCATCCTGCGGTCACCGTTCATCAAGCAGGCGGATGTGCTTCAGGGCGTGTACTTCCTGAACGACCGCTTCACCCGCGAGCAGAAGGAACGCAATTTTGACTTCTACGAGCCGCTGACGGTGCACGAAAGCTCGCTGAGCGCCTCGATTCATGCGGTGCTGGCCGCCGAACTTGGCAAGCAGGACAAGGCCGTTGAGCTGTACCAGCGCACGGCCCGCCTGGACCTGGATAACTACAACAACGACACGGCAGACGGCCTGCACATCACCTCGATGACCGGCGGCTGGCTGGCCATTGTGCAGGGCTTTGCCGGCATGCGCTACGACCATGATCAACTGCGGTTCGCTCCGTTCCTGCCGAAGCAGTGGCAGGGTTACCAGTTCCGCATCAACTACCGCGGCCGGGTGATTCAAGTCGCGGTTGGGAAAGAAGTGGCGGTGACCCTGCTAGCCGGCCCGCCGCTGACCGTGATGGTTGCCGGCCGGCCGCAGCATTTGGAGGTGAGCGCGCATGCTTAAAGGATTACTATTCGACCTCGACGGGGTCTTGACCGACTCGGCCAAGTTCCACTTGCAGGCCTGGAGTCAGTTGGCCACCCAGCTGGGCATCACCCTGACGCCGGCTGAGCGCGAAGGCCTGCGCGGTCGATCTCGGCTGGACTCGCTGAACCTGATTTTGGCGGCTGGTGGCCAGGAAGACCGGTTCAGTGCGGCGGAGAAAACGGCGCTGACCGACCAGAAGAACGCGGTTTACCTGCAGCTGATTCAGACGATGACGCCGGCGGACATCCTGCCAGGTATTCCGCAACTGCTGAAGGACGCGCAGGCGGCCGGCCTAAAAATGGCCATCGCCTCGGCCTCGCGAAACGCCCCGACGATTCTTGACCACCTGGGCCTGGCCGCCAGCTTCGACGCTATCGTCGATCCGGCGACCCTGCACCGCGGCAAGCCTGACCCGGAAATCTACGAGCAGGCGCAAGCGCTGCTGGGGCTCCAGGCCGCTGAGGTGATTGGTTTCGAGGACGCCTCGGCCGGGGTCGCCGCCATCAAAGCGGCTGGTCAATTCGCGGTTGGCATTGGGGATGCCCGGCGTCTGGCCGCGGCGGATTACCTAGTGAAAGACACGGCGGCCCTGCAGCTGAGCCAGTTGCAAGCGGCGTTCGCCAAAGAAAGTGGGGAGACTAATGGTTGAAATCGACTTGGACCACCTCTACAAGAAGTACGATGACGGCGAGGATTACTCGGTGGTAGACTTCGATCTTCACATCAAGGATAAGGAGTTCATCGTGTTCGTCGGGCCCTCGGGCTGCGGGAAGTCTACCACGCTGCGCATGATTGCGGGGCTGGAAGACATTACCAAAGGCGAACTGAAAATCGACGATAAGGTGATGAACGACGTGGCCCCCAAGGACCGCAACATCGCCATGGTGTTTCAGAACTACGCCTTGTACCCGCACATGTCGGTGTACGACAACATGGCGTTCGGCCTGAAGCTGCGGCACTACAAGAAGGAGGACATCGACGAACGCGTGCAAAACGCGGCGGAGATTCTCGGCTTGAAGCCGTTTCTCGACCGGAAGCCGGCCGCCTTGTCCGGGGGCCAGCGGCAGCGGGTCGCTTTGGGGCGGGCCATTGTCCGCGATGCTCCAATCTTCCTGATGGATGAGCCCCTGTCGAACCTGGACGCGAAGCTGCGGGTGTCCATGCGGGCGGAAATCGCCAAGCTTCACCAGCGCCTGAACACCACCACGATTTACGTGACCCACGATCAAACCGAGGCCATGACCATGGCCGACCGGGTTGTCGTCATGTCCGTGGGCCACGTGCAGCAAATCGGCACGCCGGCCGAGGTTTACCAGAACCCGCGGAACCAGTTCGTGGCCGGGTTCATCGGGTCGCCGGCGATGAACTTCTTCAACATGACGTACCAAGACGGCTTCGTCAGCGATGGCCAAAGCATTCGCCTCAAGGTGCCAGAAGGCCGGGCGAAGATTTTGGACGATCAGGGCTACAACGGCAAGGAAGTCGTGTTCGGCATCCGGCCGGAGGACATCCATTCAGAGGAGGCCTTCCTGGAGACCTGGCCGGACGCGGTGATCAGTTCAACCGTGTCGGTGTCCGAGCTCCTGGGCGCCACCGAGCAGCTTTACCTGAAGGCGGATGACACCGAGTACGTTGCCAACGTCAACGCGCGCGACTTCCACAACCCTGGGGACCACGTGAAAATGGGCTTCGACGTCAACAAGGCGCACTTCTTCGACAAGGACACGACAATGGCAATCGTGGCCAAGCCGATACCGCTGGAAGGCTGAGGAGGTGAAGGCATGACCCCATGGTGGCAGCAAGCCGTCATTTATCAGATCTACCCGAAGAGTTTTCAGGACAGCAACGGCGATGGCATCGGCGATTTGCCGGGCATTACCAGTCGCCTCGATTACCTCAAGCGGCTGGGCGTCGATGCCCTGTGGCTGAGCCCGGTGTACGTGTCGCCCGGCGAGGACAACGGCTACGACATTGCGGACTACGAGGCCATCGATCCCCATTTCGGGACGATGGCTGACATGGACGCCTTGATCGCCGCCGCCAAGCAGCGCGACATCCGCATCATCATGGACCTGGTCGTCAACCACACCTCCTCGGCCCACCGCTGGTTCGTTGAGGCCCGCCGCAGCCGAGACGCGCCGCACCGCGACTTTTACCTCTGGCGCGACCCGAAAGCTGGGCAGGTGCCCAACGCCATGACCTCGACCTTCGGCGGCTCGGCCTGGCAGTACGACGCGCCAACCGGCCAGTACTACCTGCACCTCTTCGGCAAGGGCCAGCCGGACCTCAACTGGGCCAACCCGGCGGTCCGCCAGGCGATTTACCGGATGATGAACTTCTGGATTGAGAAGGGCATCGGCGGGTTCCGCATGGATGTCATCGACCTGATTGGCAAGGACCCGGACCGTGAGATTCGTGAAAACGGTCCGCAGCTCCACCCTTACCTTCGCGAAATGAACCAAGCCACATTCGGCGGCACCGACCTAATGACCGTTGGCGAGACCTGGGGGGCCACGCCGGCCATTGCCCAGCAGTACTCCGATCCGCAGCACCACGAGCTCTCGATGGTGTTCCAGTTCGAGGCCATGCAGCTCGACCAGCAGCCCGGCAAGGAAAAGTGGGACCTCAAGGCCTTTGACCCGGCGGCGCTCAAGCAGGTGCTGGCGAAGTGGCAGACCCAGCTCGACTATGCGCACGGCTGGAACAGCCTGTTTTGGAACAACCACGACCTGCCGCGTATCGTGTCCCGCTGGGGCGACGATGGCCGCTACCGGGAGCGCTCGGCCAAGATGTTCGCCATCCTGCTTCACCTGCTGCGCGGCACTCCGTACATCTACCAAGGCGAGGAAATCGGCATGACCAATACCCCGGTCGCCGATATCGTCGAGGTCAACGATCTGGAAAGCCGCAACATGTACGAGGCGCGGCTGGCGCAAGGGGTGCCGCGCGCCACCTTGCTTCACGCCATCAACGTCAAGGGCCGCGACAACGCGCGCCGGCCGCTGCAGTGGGACGCCAGCGCGAACGCCGGCTTCACCACCGGCACACCGTGGCTGGGGATCAACCCCAACTACAAGACGCTGAACGTCGAGGCGGCGCTGGCGGCGCCGGAGTCTGTGTTTTACACCTACCAGCAGCTGATTGCGCTGCGCCACGAACACGACATTGTGGTGCACGGGGCCTTCACCCTGCTGGCCACGGCCCCTGGCGTGATGGCCTACTACCGCACGCTGGGCACCGCACGCTGGCTGGTCGTGGCCAACCTCACCGCGACGCGTCAGCCGTTCCACCTGCCGGCGGCGCTCAAGCGGGTCTTAATCACCAACCTGCCTGGCCTGACCGGTGAAACGCTTGCGCCGTACCAGGCCTTCGCAGCGGTTATCGATTGAATCTGGGTTACCGGTATTATTGACGCACCATGCGGGGCACCGCCTGCACGCTTGGCTTTGCCCAGGACCTCACTACCAAAATGCGGCAGCAATGTCCTGGGCGCCGCTAATCGTCGGGCTACGAACGCCCCGCTTCGCAGCTTTTATTATTCCATTAGGAGGAATCTCATCATGAAATTATGGCAAAAGATCGCTTTGGGGAGCACCGCTTTGCTATCTGCAACCGTTCTTGCCGCATGTGGTAGCTCCAGCTCCAGTTCTTCCAGCACCGACAGCAGCAAGGTTACCGGCACCGTGAAGCTCTGGGCCGATACCACCCAGGTGTCGTACTACAAGAAAATCGTGAAGAACTTTAACAAGAAGTACCCAGACGTGACGGTCAAGGTCACCCAAAGCCCGAACGGCTCCGCCAACGCGAAGACCGATGTCGGTAAGGACCCGGCCAAGGCGGCAGACGTCTTCGAAGTGCCAAACGATCAGCTGGGGTCGATGGCCGATCAGGGCTACATCAACCCGTTGTCACCAGCCGCAACCAAGCAGGTCAAGGCCAACAACGTGGCCGTGTCCGTCAAAGGCGTGACCTGGAAGAACAAGCTCTACGCCTTCCCGTTTGCTGAACAAGCTCAGACGGTGTACTACAACAAGTCCAAGCTGTCCGCCGAAGACGTCAAGGACTGGGACACCTTGACCAGCAAGGGCGTGCTGGCCACCGACTTCACCAACGCGTACAACTTCTATCCTGTCTTCCTCAGCGCCGGCACCTACCTGTACGGCAAGGACGGCGAAACCCTGACCGGCACCAACGTCAACAGCGCCGCCGGGGTCGCCGCAATGACCTGGCTGGCTCAGCAGAAGCAAAACAAGAACGTGATGCAAACCTCTAACGCTTTGAACCAGCTGAAGTCCGGCAACGCCGCGGCAACCCTGGACGGTCCGTGGAATGCGGCGAACATCAAGAAGATTCTCGGCGACGACTTCGCCGTTGCCCCGTACCCAACTGTGACGATCAACGGCAAGAAAGTGCAGCTCCAGGCCTTCCAAGGCATCGAAGCCTTTGCCGTGAACTCCCACACGGCCACCAAGAACCAGAAGGCGGCCGCAACGCTGGCTGAATTTATCACCAACAAACAGTCCCAGCTGATTGTCTACAACGAATCCGGCCAGATTCCAGTCGACAAGTCCGCCCAGAAGAGCGACGCCGTGGCCAGCGATCCAGTTGCCCAAGCGGTGATGACCATGGGCAAGCCGGGTTACTCCACGCTGATGCCAATGATGCCTCAGATGGCCACCTTCTGGAACCTGTCCGCACCACTGATCAACGGTGCTTATACTGGCTCCATCAAGGCGGCTGACTACGCTGCCAAACTGGACACCTTTGCGGCAGCCATTTCGAAGAAGAACTAAGGCTGACCCCGAGCGGCTAAGGGTCGACTCGTTAGCCGGTTCAGGAAGGAGCAATTATGTTTAAAAAGAAAAGTAATTTACCTCCTGCAGCCACGTACAAGGAAGTTTGGCAAAAAGGTGATCTCAGCTTCAAGCTATCGTTCTTCTTCATGGGCCTGGCCCAGCTGAAGCGGCGGCAGTGGGCGCAGGGTATTTCGCTGCTGGGGCTCGAGCTGGCCTTCATTGGCTGGCTGAGCTTCAGCGGGGTCTCGGCCTTGGGCATGCTGAGCAACTTGGGGGCCAACAAAACCAAGCGAGTCGTCTTCGACAACGCGCAAGGCGTGTACCTGACCAAGCTGCCGGATAACTCCGTTGTGATTTTGCTGTTCGGCGTGCTGGCGGTGATCCTCGTGCTGGCCATGATCGGCCTGTACATTGCCAGCCTGCGGTCCTTGCGCACGCTGTACGTGCAGGTGCGGGACGGCGAGCACGTTGCCACCAACCGCGAGCAGCTGCGTTCACTGCTCGACAGCCGGCTCCACCTCACTTTGATGGTGATTCCAATCATCGGAGTGATGGCCTTCACTGTGCTGCCGACCCTGTACATGATCTCGATGGCGTTCACAAATTATGATTCTAAGCACCCAATCGGCTTCTCCTGGACCGGTTTCAAGGCGTTTGGCAACGTATTGACCGGCGATTTGGCCGGCACCTTCTTCCCGGTGCTCGGCTGGACCCTGGTCTGGGCCGTCTGTGCGACGGTGACCACCTTCTTCTTCGGCGTCCTTTTGGCCATGCTGATTGAATCCAAGGGCATCACCCACAAGGGCCTCTGGCGCACGCTGTTCGTGATTGTGTACGCGGTGCCGCAGTTCGTCTCCCTGCTGATGATGGCGCAGTTCCTGGACCTGCAAGGCCCGCTGAACACGCTGCTGATGAACTGGGGGTGGATCAGCCATCCCATCAACTTCATCGGGGCCTCGGCAAACGCCACCGTGGCGCGAATCACGGTCATCGTGGTCAACATGTGGATAGGGATTCCGGTGTCGATGCTGACTTCCACGGCAATCATTCAGAACCTGCCGCAGGACCAGATCGAAGCGGCGCGCATGGACGGGGCCAACCCGTTCCAGGTGTTCCGTCACATCACCTTCCCGCAGATTCTGTTCGTGATGGCGCCGGCCTTGATCCAGCAGTTCATCGGCAACATCAACAACTTCAACGTCATCTTCCTGTTGACCGGCGGCTACCCAATGAACAACAACTACAATGGCGCGGGGGACACCGACCTGCTGGTGACCTGGCTGTACAACTTGGTCTTCGGCCAGACGCAGCGTTACAACGCGTCTGCGGTGCTCGGTATCTTGATCTTCATCATCAGTGCCACCGTGTCGCTGCTGGCGTACCGGCGGACCAACGCCTTTAAGGAGGGATGATCATGACTTCATATCATGCACAACGCCGCGCGTCGTTGATCGCCCGTTACGTGCTGCTGGCACTGCTTGCCGCGCTGTGGCTGTTTCCCATCGTGTGGATCGTTCTGGCCAGCTTCTCGTACAACGACACCGGCTTCGTCTCCACGATTTGGCCGAAGCAGTTCACGCTGAGCAACTACACCGGCATTTTTACCAGCACCCAGTTTCCGTTCGTTTATTGGATCCGCAACACCTTGTTCGTTTCCCTGGTGTCAATGGTGCTGTCGACCTTTGTCACTATCTCGGTGGCCTATGCGCTGTCGCGGCTGCGTTTCCGTTTCCGCAAGCCGTACCTCCAGATTGCGCTGGTGCTGGGGATGTTCCCCGGGTTCATGTCAATGATTGCGCTGTACTACATTCTGAAGAGCTTCAACATGCTGAACCTCGGCGGCTTGATCCTCGTGTACGTCGGCGGCGCGGGCCTGGGCTTCTACATCGCGAAGGGCTTCTTCGACACCATTCCGCGCTCGATTGACGAGGCGGCGGAAATCGACGGCGCGTCGCGGTGGCAGGTGTTCCTGCATATTGGGCTGCCGATGTCTAAGCCAATCATTGTGTACACCGCGCTAACCGCCTTCATCGCGCCTTGGACCGACTTCATCTTCTCCGGGATCATCCTCTCGTCCTCGGGGAACGCGAAGACCTACACCATCGCGTACGGGCTGTACAACATGGTGCACGCGACGAAGGGCACGTCGACCACCTACTTCACCTGGTTCATCGCCGGGTGTGTCGTGATCGCCGTTCCCATCACCATCTTGTTCATTATCATGCAGAAATTCTACGTCAACGGCATCACCGCTGGCGCGGACAAGGGCTAACTTCCGCGGCCGCTAGCTGGTTTGGAGCGGCCTAGAGGCAGACTCTCTTTCTCCTGAAAAGGGCTCGCGCACGCGAGTCCTTTTTGGCAGCCGAGACGAAAAATGTAATCTGACTCGTCGAATACCGCGGAATGTTTTATGATAGACGTAGACCAGTTTTTCTGAAACGGGGGATGCAAAATGGTGACCTTATCGGATGTGGCCAAACAGGCGAATGTCTCCAAAATGACCGTTTCGCGGGTCATTAACCACCCGGAGCAGGTGACTGCCGAACTACGCCAGTTGGTGGAGGCGGCGATGACTACTCTAGATTACCGGCCCAATGCGGCGGCCAAGGCGCTGGCCAACAACCGTACCAACGTGGTCAAGCTCGTCATCCTGGAGGACATCGATACCACTGAGCCATATTACATGAGCCTGCTGTTCGGTATCGCGAAGGGGCTGGATAAACGCGGCTACGCGCTGCAGTTGGTCACCGAGCGCGCGCGCCTCGGCACAGGCAACGCCGCCGATGGCTTTATCGTTACCGGCGCTCGGGTCTCCGACCTGCCCCTAATCGATGCGCTGGCCAAGCCAACAGTGATTTTCGGCGAAAATCATAACGGCTATGACTTCATCGACACCGACAACAAGGCCGGTACCGCGATGGCCACCGAATACGCCTTGGCGAAGAACTACCAGTCGCTGGTGTTTCTCGGCATCGACGTCAAGGAGGCCTTCGAGTACTCACGTGAGGCGGGCTACATCAACACCCTGCAGCAACACAAGAAGCTGCCGCAGATTCACCGCATGAGTAACCACAGTCACCAGTCCCAGCAATTCATCAACGCCCACTGGGCCGAGTTCGCCCGGGACACGTGCTTCATCTGTGCCAGTGATCGGCTGGCGATTGGGGTGGTGCGAGGTATCCTGCAAAACGGCGGTAATATTCCTCGCGATTTTGGCATCATTGGCTTCGATGGGGTGTTCCTGGACCAGGTGTCCAACCCCCAGCTCACCACAGTGAAGCAGCCAGTGCAGCATCTCGGTGAGCTTCTGGCGCGCATGATCTTGCAGAAAGTGACCCAGTCTGGTGCCCAGCAGGGGGAGCTATTGATTGACCCAGAGTTGGTGGTGCGAGATACGACGCGAAAATAGATGGAGCTCAGGGGCTGTGACAAATGTCACAGCCCCTACATTCACTCCGAATGTTCCAGCAGAGTTACGTGCCAAAAGGCCGGAGCCGAGCAGCTTGCTCAGCCTGTAGTGCAAAGCACGTACAGGCCGACATGCGGCAGCAGCTACGCCATCCACCGAGTCCAAAGTTCGGACTTGGTAGATGGCTTGATCAGCCAGTAGCGCACGGCGCGTACAGGCTGACATACGGCAGAAAGGCTACCTGTCGGCTCCAAAACCGCCTTTCGTCACAGTCCCTTTTCCTACGATTAGTCAAGGGCTTTGAACTGGGTTTTAGGTTTAAGTTTCAGATTTAGGGCTTAGGGTTGGAGGCACTAGTGGGGCACTGTAAACGTTCATCACTTTTTGGGTAAGCTAAATAAACCTTGTGCCTTCCCCTTTAAAATCGAATCGGATTGAACTACTATACGGGTGTAGGAGCTTATGACTCCGCGCTAATAATGGACTTCGAGTCCGTGTATCGGTAACGATACTTAGTGCCTGCCATTACCATGGCATATAGGCATTTCAGCGTCTTGTTCATACAAGCCACTGTGGCAACCTTATCCCGTTTCGGGATAGGGTTGTTTTTTAGGACTCTTCGTCAAGTAGAGTTGATAGAGATTTTTATGAGTATCTGGACATTGATTGGTCTAGGTACTCTATTTTTATACCGCCAGCTTCCGCTTGGACAACCAGAACCACACTCTTTCCAGAAAGATGCGATTGATAAAGTTGCTCCAGTTCTGGTACCCGTATGCGGTGTTCTTGATTTTCTTGATCTGGCTATTGATTCCTTCTAGGAACCCATTTGAATAGTCATACCGTAAAGCGTTGAGTACTTGGCAACGATATTTACGGAGTGACTTCATTGATTGATCCATCCTGTTGCCCAGAGCTTTATAGCTCACTAGCGTTTCTTCCAGAGCTGTAACGTCACGTTCTTTCACAGCGGTCAGTACGCTTTGGTAGGTCTCATATGCGGCACGAAAAGCGGGATCTAAATCAAGACATTTGCTAATCAGATTGACCACAGTGTCGAAGTAACCAACACTAGCGTGATAGACAGTGTTTACTGCATCAAGTTCTTCAAAGCGTTTGAGAAATACTTTCCATTCCCGCTTCATGAAACGATATTCAGTACTTGTTTTAGGTACTGTCTTCATGACTTGAACCCGGACCATATTCAATGCCGTTGAAACCATTTGAACGATGTGAAAGCGATCAACGACGACTTTCGCATTAGGAAACAGCCTTGGGACTAGATGCACGTAGCCAGCATTCAAATCCAGTGAGACCGTTTTTACCTGTCTTCTAACGGTCAGCGGGAAGCGTTCGAAATACTGAGTGAGCTGGTAAGAAGTGCGCGAAGGCAGAATTGCCCCGATTTCTTGGCAGTCGCTGTTGGCCCAGATAAAGCTCATCCGGTCAGTCGCTTTGAATTCATCAAACGCCAAGTGTTCGGGTAACCATGTAGTCTGTTGGAAATTATGTAGATTGGCCTCTTCGTCAATCACGCGCTGGACCGTCTTGTCAGAGATATGGTGGCGTTGACCAATATCTGTAAGTGAGTGATTTGAGATGGCGTCAAACAGGACCATCTGGCGAACGGGTTCACTGATGACGCAACCCGGACGGACGTAGTCGGTTCGGCTTTGAAAAGTCGTCTGACACGCTTGGCAGAAAAAACGTTGGCAACTCAGTTTTAGATAAGTCGGCCGATAGCCAAAGCTAGGGGCTACAATCCTTACTTGGTTGAAGCCGAATCGGACGATTTGATCCGTAAATCCGCAGTTGGGACAGTGGTCGGGCTTGACCGTCAACTTTGCGCGATATACTAGAGCTGCTTGATTTTGAATCGTCTCAATTTCACCATCTTCGAAAAAGATGATGTTTGGGTCTGTAATTTCGAGGGCTAATCGAATAGACTTGCTAGTAAGGGGCATCACACACACTCCATTTCTCTTTTCTTTGGTCGGACGAGTGACAAAGGGACAGTGTGATGTCCCGTTTGTGTACTCGAATATAAAAATGGTATGGAAAAAGGAGTTGGCAGGCAAGTTGCCTATCAACTCCAAATATCGTAGCGCCTTTTTTAGCTTGTAGTAATAATCGACAATATGATTGGATGACGTGGCCTTTTGCCGAATCATGTTTTTGACGATCAGATAAATCAAGGCACGCGCATGAGGATTACCCCGCTTATTGATATGGTCTTGCCGTGTGTACTTGCCGGACTGGTAACGGTTCAGATCAATCCCAACGTATGCGTTGACTTGATTGGCATTATCAAAGCGCAGAATATCACCAAGCTCACCGACTAGTTGCGCTGCGGACAGTGCGCCAATACCAGGCATTGATTGATAAATCTGAAATTGTGGCAACCCCTCCGCTGCGCTCGTCATTTGCTTGCGTAGTGACTCTTCTTGTTTGGTTAACTCAATCAGTTGGCGACAATAATACTGCACTTCTTGAACTTGAACACTAGCTGAGTCGGCGGCGGGATAGCTAGACTTGGCAAAGGCGATCAGTTTATCCGCATACTTCAAGCCTTTGGTCTGGGACAGTTTCTTATCGGTCTCACTCATCAGCTTGTCCTTCAAGCAAGTACGGGAGATCCCACGCACAAAGGCTGGATGTGGAAACAACAGGATCACATTCAGTGCCAGCTTCGAAACGCGCGAGCTAAACAGTTGCTCAACTTCTGGGAAAGTCTGCTGGAGGGCAGTGTAAAGCCTTAGCCGCGTTAGCTTGACCTCATCTATTACCTGTTGGTAGAAGCGATTCAACTGGCGTAGTTGCTCATATTCGGGGGCCCACGGGGTAGTCAACCGGTACTGGTGATGCATCACAGATAGCGCAATCCTGTGGGCATCTTTTTGATCGGTCTTCACGCGGCGTAGACTCTCTGAGTGTAGGTGTAACTCTAGTGGGTTCAAGCGGCCATAACGTAGTTGATGGTCTTGGCAGAAGCGCACTAGCGGTTGCGAATAGATTCCTGTAGCTTCAAAGTACACGACCGGGTCATCCGCTTGCTTGAGCATTTGATCAAGCTGAGCGAACCCAAGCTTATTGTGGATACATTCGAACTCCTGTAAACATTGGTCACCACGGTACCAAACACCGTAGCTGTGGCCTTTAGAAACATCCAATGCGAACACATCGGACAAAATATTACTTCCTTTCTGAATTGGTGAAGCTAACCCGCATCTTCTTCTCGTAACTCATTTCCTGCACGCGACCTCGAAGGCCCTCAATCTTAAACCAGATTTGCGCGACGAAGATGACGGAGATCCTTTTAAGTTACGGACTCGAAGTCCCAGGGGCTATGAACGATCTTAGCTTCATCTTCAGTGTAACGGGCAAAAAGAAAATCCCGGTAAGAAACTGGAAAATTCACCAGTTCTTACCGGAACTAATCTTAGATTGTTTAGGTTTACGGCCCGCCGCTGGTTTGGCGGCATGGTAGCAGGTTCTAGAAGGCCAATTGTCCGGTTTAAAAGCCGGCGGCGCTTCGGGCTGGGAAGGTGACAGCTAGTGATGCCCGGCCAACCCTGGGGCCGGCAACCTAACAATGTGAGGCTGAGGTTAAAAAAAGCTGTTGACGAAAATGAGTTGTTGGTGTAAGTTCTAATCATTGCTTAATGTTGAAAGGGGCGAGGCGCTCATGATTGAAAACACAACTAGTCAAGCACTTCGCACCACCCAAATTCTGGCCTTGTTGTTGCTGGAGAAGGACCCAACAGTTTAGCAAATCTGCTGACATGTTGAGCCCTATCTTTGCTTTAGCAATGGGGCGCTTCGGATCCGGCCTCGTTGCAATAATGAGACCGGATTTTTTATGGCCAAGCACCACCATTAATTTGGGAAAAGGGGAAAACAAATGAAGATTTCTGTGAAAAAGATGATGATGGGCGCCGTTGCCTTGATGAGTGCTGTCGCCTTAGCCGGTTGTGCTACCAGCACCGCCAGCAGCAAAGGTAACGAAAGCAAAGGCAACACCATCAAAATTGGCATGAACATGGAGCTGTCTGGTGCCGCCGCTGGTTATGGGGCCCAGATGAAGCAAGGCTTCCAACTGGCGGTGAAGCAGATCAATGCCGCCGGTGGTATCAAGGTCAACGGCAAGAAAATGAAGATTGAAACCGTCATTCGCGATAACAAGTCCACCACCTCTGGTTCGGCTTCCGTGGCGGCGCAGTTAGCCGGTTCTGACGGCGTTTCCGCGATTGTGGGACCAGCCACCACCAACGATGGCACGGCCGCAATTCCGAATATCACCAAAGCTCAGGTGGCCTCAGTCTCACCAAGTGCCACGGATCCTGATTACACCTTGCAAAAAAATGGCAAAGTGCAGCCGTATGTTTTCCGGGCTTGCTTTGAAAACAACTTCCAAGGTGAAACGGCCGCGCATTTTGCGGATAACACGTTGAAAGCCAAGCGGGTGGCGATTTTGGAAGATAACTCCAGTGATTACGGCACTGGGTTGGCCAAGGCCTTCAAAAAAGCCTTCAGTGGCACGATTGTCTCCCAGCAGTCCTTCCAGGAGGGTGACAAAGACTTTAACGCTTTGCTGACGGCCATCAAAGACAAGCAAATCGACGCGATTTACGCGCCAGGCTACTACTCCGAAGTGGGGTTGATTATCAAGCAAGCCCGCGCGGCTGGCATTACCGTGCCAATCGTTGGCTCTGATGGTATGGCAGATCCAAAACTGGCCGAAATTGCTGGCGATGCCAATGCATCCGACATCTACTACACCACGCCATTTTCCAGTAAGGCTGGGGCCACCAACAAGCTTGCTAAGACCTTTATGACTGACTTCAAAAAGGAATACAGCACCGAAGCGCCAACGTTCTCGGCGCTGGCCTATGACTCCGTGCTGATGATTAAGCAAGCCATCGAATCCGCTAACTCCACCAACTCAGTCAAGATTGCCAAAGCCTTAGCCAAGATCAAAAAGATGCCAGCGGTCACCGGTGAAATGACCGTGAACGCCCATCATGATCCAGAAAAGCCGATTATGATTGAGGAACTGAAGGCTGGCAAAGTTGTCAGTGCTAGCGAACAGAAGTAACCGCAAGGAGGCTGCGTTGTGCAAACCTTTTTCCAGCAAGTGATCAACGGCTTGTCCTTAGGCAGTATCTACGCGCTGCTGGCGCTGGGGTACACCATGGTATATGGCATCATCAAGCTGATCAATTTTGCCCATGGGGATATTTATATGATCGGGGCCTTTTGGGGCTACTATGTGATCAACCAATACCACGTCGATTTCGGCGTGGCTTTAGTGTCTGCCATGGCCGTTTCGGCGATTTTAGGCATGGTGATCGAGTACCTGGCTTACCGGCCGCTGCGCCATTCGCCGCGCATTACCGCCTTGATTACCGCCATCGGGGTGTCGTATTTTCTTGAAAATGGGATGTCGTTCCTGTTCGGGGCCAATACGCGGAACTTTCCGCAGGTGATCGGGCAGGCGCGCTACACCTTCTTCGGCGTCACCATTACCAATATTCAACTGCTGATTGTGGCAGTCGCGTTGGTGCTGATGGTCGGGCTCCAACTGATCGTTCAGCACACCCGGATGGGCACCGCGATGCGCGCCGTGGCGGTGGATCAAGAAGCAGCCGAGCTGGTGGGCATCGACCCGAATCACATAATTTCCTTCACCTTTGGCCTGGGTTCGGCGTTGGCCGGCGCCGCCGGGGTGTTGATTGGGTTGTATTACAACTCCATCGATCCGCTGATGGGTATGGTGCCAGGCATCAAAGCCTTTGTGGCGGCGGTGGTTGGCGGTATTGGCTCGATTCCAGGGGCCGCGATTGGCGGCTTCCTGATTGGGCTGCTGGAAACCTTCGTACAGGCGATTGGACTCTCAGCCTACAAGGATGCGGCGGTGTACATCGTCTTGATTATTATTTTGATTGTGCTGCCAGCTGGGCTGTTGGGCAAAAACGTGAAGGAGAAGGTGTAAGGTCATGCAAGCCAAATGGAAAGCAGCGTTGATCTGGCTGGTTTTGGCCGTGGCAGGCTTTTACCTGATCAATGAACTGATTGTGGTCGGTGTGATCAATGCCTTCATTGAAAACATGCTGGTTACCATCGGCATCAACATTATTTTGGCCACCGGGCTGAATTTGATCATTGGCTTTTCGGGTCAATTCTCGTTGGGTCATGCCGGCTTTATGGCGATTGGGGCGTATGCCACTGCCATCATCACGCAGCAAATAAGTAACACGCTGGGCTTTTACCTGTCGCTAGGCGTGGGCATGGTGATTGCCATGCTGGTGGCGGTGGTCATCGGTATTCCGACCTTGCGCCTGCGCGGGGATTACCTGGCCATTGCGACCATGGGGGCCGCGGAGATCATTCGCGTGGTGATTAACAATCTGAAAATTACCAACGGCGCGGCGGGGATGTACAACATTCCAGCGCTGGCGAACTGGCCAACGGTGTATGTGTTTGTTTGCTTGACGACCTTGATGATTGTCAACTTTGCCCGCAGTCGCGCCGGGCGCGCCATTCAGGCGATTCGTGAAGACGAAATCGCCGCCGAAGCAGTGGGCATCAATCCGACCAAGTGGAAGCTGGCGGCGTTTGTGATGGGGGCGGCCACGGCGGCCATCGGGGGCTCCTTGCATGCGGTGTATATCCAAACCATTGCCCCCAGCGACTTTGGCATTATGCAATCCATCTCGTTGCTGATTATCGTGGTGCTGGGCGGGGTCGGCAGTATCACTGGCACCTTTGTGGCCGCAATCGTGCTCGGCGTGTTGGACACGGCGTTGCAGCAATTCGGCGCGCTGCGGATGGTGATTTACGCCTTAGCCCTGATTTTGATTATGGTGTTCAAGCCTAGCGGCCTGTTGGGCCGCTATGAAGTGTCGATCAAAGGGCTTTTGGAGCGGAAAGGAGGCCATCATGGCACTACTGACAGTCACGAAGTTGAGTAAACAATTTGGCGGCCTGGATGCGGTGGCCGATGTCGACATGCATGTCGATGCTGGCGAATTGGTCGCTTTGATTGGCCCGAATGGCGCTGGGAAAACGACGCTGTTCAACCTGCTGACCGGTGTGACGCCAGCCACCAGCGGCAAAGTGACCTTGACCACGGCCAGCGGCAAAGTGGCGCTGTTAGGTAAGCGCCCCAGCGACATTGCCAAACTGGGCTTGGCTCGCACCTTTCAGAATATCCGCCTATTTTCTAAACTTTCGGTGCGTGATAACCTGCAAGCCGCGATGACGCATCGTTACCATGAGAACTTCTTTGCTGAAATTCTGCGCTTGCCGGCTTACTACAAAAAAGAGGCCTTGGTGGGCGGCTGGACCGATGCTTTGCTCCGGGAATTTGATTTGACGGCGGTGGCCGATCTCGATGCTGGCAATCTGCCTTATGGCACCCAGCGCCGGGTGGAAATCGCCCGCGCCGCGGCCACCGCGCCCCGCATCATTTTTCTCGACGAACCGGCCGCTGGGATGAACCCAGAGGAAACCGCCGGGCTGCGGGAGTTGATTGAAAAGCTGCGGACCGATTTTCAGCTCACCGTGGTGCTGATTGAACATGATATGAGCCTCGTGATGAACCTGGCGGAGCGCATTTATGTGCTTGATCACGGCAAAATGATTGCAGAAGGCACCCCGGCCCAAATTCAAAAGGACCCCGCCGTGATTGCCGCATATCTGGGAGGTGGCGTGCATGCTTAAAGTGACCGACCTGGCCGTGCATTACGGCGCCATCCAAGCCGTGAGCGGCGTGGATTTCACCGTGAACGATGGCGAAATTGTGACCCTGATTGGCGCCAATGGGGCAGGCAAAAGCACGATTTTGAAAACCATCAGCGGCTTGCTCCGGCCCAGCCGTGGGACCATTGATTATGATGGGCAAAATCTCGCCAAAATGGCGGCCTCGAAAATCGTCAAAGCCGGTATCGCCCAGGTGCCAGAAGGCCGGCATGTGTTCGAAGGCCTGACGGTCAGTGAGAACTTACGCATGGGGGCGTATCTCACGCCCAAGACCCAAAGTGAGCAGCTGACGGCGGTGTTCGACCAGTTCCCCGTGCTGAAAGAGCGCCGTGGCCAAGACGCAGCCACCTTGTCCGGCGGCGAGCAGCAGATGCTGGCGATGGGGCGGGCCATGATGGCCAAACCCAAGCTCTTGCTGCTAGACGAGCCGTCAATGGGCCTGGCTCCGATTTACATCAACAAGATTTTTGATATCATCAAAGCCATTCATGCCCAAGGGGTGACGGTGCTGTTAATTGAGCAAAACGCCCAGCAGGCCTTGCAGATTGCCGATCGCGCTTATGTGCTGGCTAATGGGCAAGTGAAAATGACCGGCACCGGCCAGGAACTGCTGGCCAGTGAAGACGTCCAGGCCACTTACCTGGGCGGTTAGGCACAACATGATGGATTTTGGGACAGTCATCTGCGGATGGCTGTTTTTTTGAGGCTGCGAAGGTCGGCGGGCTTAGTCCGACGAGTAGCCTTTCTAACGCATGTCAGTCTGTACGTGCTTCGCGCTACAGACTGAGCAAGCCTGAAGTATTGCCAGCGCTTTTTGCTGGCGAGGCTTCAGGCGTAGCCAGTCGCTCGGACGTTGCCGACCGGAGCGCAACTATGAAGGCTGCGAAGTCGAGCGCTTTTAGGAAACTGAGCGCAACTATGAAGCCCGCGGAGCGCAACTAAAACGGCGGATTTTTCGCAGAGAGGCGAGTGAGGGGCCGGTTATATGGTACTATTTAGAAAGATGACGCATTAAATCAGGACGTTTTAAAGGAGCATACTATGGAAAAGCCATTAGCGAAGTATATTGATCACACCTTGTTGAAGCCAGACGCCACTCAGGCCCAAATTGACCAGATTATGACGGAAGCCAAGCAGTACGATTTTGCCAGTGTCTGCATCAATCCTTACTGGGTCCCGCGGGCCGCGGCGGCCTTGCGCGATAGCGATGTGAATGTGTGCACCGTGATTGGTTTTCCCTTGGGGGCCAATACCACCTTCATTAAAGTGGCTGAAGCCAACCAGGCGTTAGATGATGGCGCCAAGGAAGTCGATATGGTTCTAAACATCGGTGAGCTCAAAGCCGGCCATGATGACCAGGTCAAAGCCGATATTCAGGCAGTGGCGGATGCCACGCACGCCAAAGCTGGCCTGTTGAAGGTCATCATTGAAGCGGTTTTGCTCACTGATGACGAAAAAGTCCGGGCCTGCCAAGCGGCTGAAGCGGCTGGCGCAGACTTTGTGAAGACTTCGACGGGCTTTGCTGCCGGTGGCGCGACGGTGCATGATGTGGCTTTGATGCGCGAAACCGTTGGCACTCGGCTCGGCGTGAAGGCTGCTGGGGGCATTCATTCATATGCTGAGGCCAAAGCCTTGATTGATGCCGGTGCCGATCGGTTAGGCGCCAGCGCTGGGGTTAAGATTCTCGAAGAAAGCGAGGCCCACTAATGGCTCAGTTCAAGCGTGTGATTGGCATTGTCACGGATTCCATCGGGATCGGCGAAGCGCCGGATGCGGCCAAGTTTAACGACGAAGGGTCTGATACCTTAGGCCACATTGGCAGCTACTTCAAAGGCCAGCTGGCACTTCCTAACTGGCAACAGCTGGGCTTGGGCAACATTCGCCAAGATCGGCCAATTGAAGGCGTGGCGCCCATCGCCCACCCGATTGGTTATTTCGGCAAAATGGCGGAAATTTCCGCCGGCAAAGATAGCATGGATGGCCACTGGGAAATGATGGGGCTGCCGGTGACGGCACCGTTGGGCTTTTTCCCGCAGGGCTTTCCGGAAGCGCTGATCAAGCAAATCGAAGACTTCTCAGGCCGCAAGGTGATTGTTAATTTGCCTTATTCCGGCACCGAAGTCATCGCTAAATACGGTGAACAGCAGCTCAAAACCGGTGATCTGATTGTTTATACCTCAGGGGATTCGGTGCTGCAGATTGCCGCTAATACGGCGGTGATTCCACTCAAGGAACTGTATAAGATTTGTGAGTACGCCCGCAGCATTACCACGGATGCGCCTTACAAGATTGGCCGAGTGATTGCGCGGCCGTATGTCGGTGATTCGGCTGAAAACTTCACTCGCACCTCTGATCGGCATGATTATGCCTTGATGCCCAACGCCCCGACCGACCTCGACCGCTTGCAAGCCGCTGGGGTGCCAACTTATGGGGTGGGGAAGATCAACGATATTTTCTCTGGCCAAGGGCTCGATGATGGTATTCACACCGTGTCGAATGTCGATGGCATGAATCAAACCATTAAGCAGGTTAAATCTGACCGCCAAGGCTTTATTTTCACCAACTTAGTGGATTTTGACGCCATGTATGGCCACCGCCGCAATGCACAAGGGGATGGCGAGGCGCTGATGACTTTTGACCAGCAGCTGGGCGAATTAATGGCGGCGATGCAGCCAGAAGACTTGCTGATGATCACTTCCGACCATGGCAATGACCCGACCTTCCGCGGGACCGACCACACGCGGGAATTTGTGCCATTAGTGGTTTATAGCAAGTCGCTCCCTGGTGGCGGTGATTTAGGCATTCGGTCACCATTTGCTGACATGGGCGCCACCATTTTGGAAAACTTTGGTGTTGCTGGCACTGGCGTGGGCCACTCGTTTTTGGCCGCGTTGAAGTAAGGAGGACCTGATGAGTACACATATTGATGCCCCTAAAGACGCGATTGCTGACGTGGTGCTGCTGCCAGGCGATCCGTTGCGGGCAAAATACATTGCGGAAACCTATCTGGAAGATGCGGTGCTGTATAACACTGTGCGGAATGCTTTTGGTTACACTGGGACGTATCAGGGCCGCCGGGTGTCAGTGCAGGCTACTGGGATGGGGATTCCTTCCATCAGCATTTATGCCACGGAATTGATGCAAGATTATGGCGTGAAGACGCTGATTCGTGTCGGCACCACTGGCGGGTTAGCGAACGATGTGAAGGTCCGCGACTTGGTGATTGCGCAAGGAGCCACCACGGATTCCAGCATTATTTTGAACACCTTTGGTCCGGGGCTGTATTTCGCTCCCCTGGCTGATTATGGCTTGCTGTCCAAGGCCGCAGCCACAGCCAAGCAACTGGGCGTGCGCCTGCATGTCGGTAATGTCTTAGGTGAAGATCGCTTCTATAATGACGAAATGGATCGGCAAAAGCTGATTGACTACGGTGTGTTAGCGACGGAAATGGAAACCCCGGCCTTGTATCTGTTGGCGGCGAAGTATCACCGCCAGGCCCTAGCGATTCTGACTGTTTCCAACCACCTGATCACCGGCGAAGAAACCACTGCCCAAGAACGGCAAACGAGTTTTGACGACATGATCAAGGTCGCTTTGGAGACCGTGAAGACTCTGTAACATAAATGAAAAATAACGAACTTGGACGGTTTTCAGGCCGTGGTTATCGCTTGTATCACGGCTTGGCCAGGGTAACTTGGACAAAAACGAACGCTTATTCGGTGCATTGCGTGCTTCAGCGTGATAATCTTACATTAAACGTTAAGAAAATTTAAAATAGCTATCATAAGTTTAAAAGTGATGTTCGAATTGGAGGCTCTATCGTATGAAAAAGTCAACTAAGGCATTGGCACTTACCGCAGGGTTAGCAGGCGCAGCCGGCTTAGCCGCTGCTGTTGCCACGCCAAACCAAGTAAGCGCAGCAACAACTGGCACAGTGACTTACCAGCAGGGTGCAACCACTGTCTGGAAGACGCCTGCGTTCAATCAAGCTAAGCGCTATGTGCTGTTCAATCAGCAGATCGCCATTCAAGGCCAAAAGAAGGTCAATGGTGCGACCTGGTACCAGATCGGCGCTAACGAGTGGATTCCTGAAATCTACCTGCGCATCGAAGGCCAACAGCAGGCTAACGCTACGGCTGCCGCCACCAAAGCCACCACGCAAACCGCTGGCAGTGCCAGCACCGCGGGTCAGTACAACCTGACCGTGACTTATACTGCTGGCGCCACCACCGTCTGGACGGGCACGCGTTATGCCAACCCAACCGGCCGCTATTTGACTGCCGGTCAAAAAGTCACTGCGGTGGCTAAGACCAGCAGTAATGGCGAAACCTGGTATCAACTGAGCTCAGGCGGTTATGTCCCAGCCCGGTTTGCCTCTGAAAATGGTACAGTAGCAGCCGCTCCGGCTACGACCACCACGCCAGCGCAGACCACCCAAGCTGCGGCAACGCCAGCTAAGACAACCACGACCACCACGACGCCAGCTGCTACCACGACCACACCGGCCGCGACGACCACGCCAGCGGCAACCACGACGCCAGCGGCAACGACCACGCCAGCAGCTACCACGACGACGCCAGCCAAGACGACCACCACGACGCCAACTGCTAGTCAGCCAGCCGTGACCGCCGGCACTTACAACATGACCGTCAACTATAGCGGTGCTGTCACCGTTTGGTCCACGGCCGCTTATAAGACCGCAACCGGCAAATACTTAGCCAATGGGACCAAGCTGACGGCCACCGGCAAAGTGGTTGCTGGCGGTGAAACCTGGTATCAGGTTAGCGGTGGCTTTGTTCCTGCGCGCTTCCTGACGAACACGGCTACGGCGACCACGCCGGCGGCCACGACGCCAGCGCAAACCACCACGACGCCTGCTCAGACGACACCGGCGCAAACCACACCAGCTAAGCCAAGCACGCCAGCACCAACGCCAGTGGCAAAACCAACCCAAACCACACCAACCAAGACCCGCGCGCAGCGGATCCAGGCCATCATCAACTTGGCCCGGGCGCAGTTCGGTAAGCCATATCAATGGGGTTCGAAAGGCCCAGCTTCCTTTGATTGCTCAGGCTTGATGTACTACGTCTTCAAGAATGCCGCTGGCATCACCTTGGGCGGCTACACGGGTTCGCAGCAGTACGATGGGACGCGCGTTTCCATCAGCAACCTGCAAGCTGGCGACTTGGTCTTCTGGGCCACCAACGGCACGCCATACCACGTCGCGCTTTACATCGGCAACGGTCAGTACATCCACTCAGTTCAACCTGGGAAGACCGTTTCTACCGGGACAATTTCAAGCTACTTCATGCCTTCCTTCGGGGTCCGCGTGTTCTAGCTGAAAGCCCCAAAAAAACCTCAAGTATCCAGCATTTTCGCTGGTGCTTGAGGCTTTTTGTATGGAGTTAAGCGAGCCAGCGGCCCATGATGCTGAGCAAATGCCGCAGCTGGAGCTTGCGCAGGGTGCCGAGTCCGGGAAAATGATGCTGGGCCAGGAGTGCTAGCAGGGCATCTGTGGCCGGAGTGCCGGCGTCGGGATGCGCCGCTAGCCAGGCCGGAAGCGGCGCTAGTGCTTCGAAGAACTTGCCTGCCGGGTCGCTGTAATCCGCGTTGTTTACCGACACCAAATGCTGTAGCCAGAGACTGTCACCTTGCGGGTAAAGCAAATGGAGGGCAATGGCGCGCTGCGGATAACCATGCGGGTCAAAATGCTGCACTGCCAGCGGGTAATCCGCAAAGCCCACATCAGGTAGCGCGCGGAGCGGATACTGGTAAAATTCGCGTTGCACCGTCGCGTAATCTTCGGTGCGTTCGCGAGTCGGGGTGTGATCTTCCAGGTAAATGGCCTGGGGATGGGCAAGCTGGCGCACCCGGGCTTCGTTGGGCACCATGGCCAGCTGCTTTTTCGGTAAGGTCTGGACTTGGGCCTTGGTTTGCGCAATCAGGAGCGGCGCTGGTTGGCCGTCAAAATAACGGGCCGGCTGACACCACTGATCAAGGGTTGGCACATAGCGCGGCGCCGCCAGCAGACCATAGTCGCCGACTTGTGGATTTTGGATGATGTATAAGGGATGAGCCGCGGCCCGGAAGGCCTGAGCGACGCTGACTAGCGCTGGGAGGTCTTTCACCGGCTCAAGCACTGGGATAATCTGCGGGCTTAGCTGATCTTGTTGCACGGCCTCCCGCAGCGCCAGCAAATCAAACTGGCGGCCGCGAATTAAGGGATAATACTTCATGCCTTGGCCCTCAAAGCCGCCAGCTCAGCGCTTAAGGCGTCCACTTCTTCCTGCAGACTGAACGCGGCGGTCGCTTCGATGTCGCCCAGCACGCGGTCATAGAGGTTGCTCTCAGGGTCGTAGATTTGATAGTGGTCGCTGCGGCGTTTTAATTCTTTCAGTAGCTCATTGTCGCTAAAATGTGAGAGCCCCTTGTCCACCTGTTTGGCCTTTTGCACTTCGCGGTTGAGACTGGCCATAAAGCGATCCAGCAGCTCCGCTTCTGGTACCTGCAGTTCCTGGTAGCGCGGCGGCCGGGAAATGGTCAGCTGGCCTGGCGTCGTGATGGGCACCGTGGCGGCGGCCAGTGCGGCTTTGGCGAAGGGCTGATAAGTCATCACCCCGATGCCTTGCGGAATTTCGGCTTGGACTTGCTGATAAAGCTTCAGGGGCAAGACAAAATAGTTGTAGTGGCCAATAAAGCTGAGTTTGGCGGTGCTGTGAAAGTCGCTTTTGGTCACCTTGAGTTCAAAGCAGCGCCAGGTGCGGGGATGGCCACTTTGCATCACTAAAGTGTCCACAATGCCTTGATCATCTGGCATCGTGACTTCTTCGACGGCAGTGGCGCCTTGCTCTTCCCAGTAGGCATACAGGGTCTTTTCTAAATCAAGGGTGAGGTTGGTTTTCATCATGGGCCTCCCAGAATTGGGTCAAAACCTGAGCTAAACTATCGACGCCATTGGTCACCTGGGCGTGGGTCCAGTGCGGCGGAAACAGCGGGGCGTACCGCGGCCCGGCAAAGCGGCTATCGGCCAGCAACACCACCCCGACGTCATGCATGCCGCGAATGACACGGCCGCCGGCTTGAAGCACATTGTTGAAGCCGGGCAGCTGATAGGCATAGGCGAAACCGTCTTTACCTTGCTGGTCAAAGTAGCGCCGCAACTCATCGGTTTCGGGATTAAGTCCAGGCAAACCGACTGTGACAATGGCCACGCCGATCAGCTTCGCGCCGCCAAGGTCGATGCCTTCGGAGAAAATCCCGCCGAGCACCGCAAAGCCAATAACAGGCGTATCATCATCGCGAAACCGCGCAAGGAAGGCACTGCGCGCGGCACCGTCCATTTGGCTCCCTTGGACCAGGCATTCTAAATCCGGATTGGCCTGTTGGAAGGCCGCGGCCACCGTGGTGAGGTAGCTGTGCGAAGGCAAAAAGACGAGGTAATGGCCAGGTTTGGTGCTGACCATCACCGTGAGGCTGGCAATCAGCGCCGGCAGGCTTTGCTCGCGTAGCCGATAAGTGGGGGTGATATTGGTAGTGACCACCACTTTGAGATTATCCTGCGGAAACGGCGAGGTAAGGCGGTAAGCCAGGCTGTTTTCTTGGCCACCGAGGACATCTTGGTAGTAATCCAGCGGCGACAAAGTGGCAGAAAAGAATACTGCCCCGCCGCCTTTTTGGATGCAGGCGTCAATGAAGGCGCTGGGGTCTAGGCAGAGCTCGGTGAAGACCAGCTGACCGTCAGTGCTGGCTATTTCAGTTTCGTAAGCCGAATTATAGTAATCGGCAATGCGCAGGTAACTGGTGGCAGCAAAAAACACGGGTAGCACCAAATCGACCAGCGCCTGATCGCGGGCTTCCGGCGGCAGTCCCAGCCAGTCATGGACAGCAGTGGTGAAGGTGGTGAGTTGACCGATAAAATCATCGAGCTGGTCGCGCTGGAAGGTGAGGGGCTGGGAGTCCACACTGAGCCAGGCAGCGTCAAAGGCAGTAATCACTTTGGTCAGGGCGCCTTTAATCGCCGGTAAGCCCTGGCCTTTTTTGGCATCAAGGCTTTGGCGCAGGCTGGTAAAGTCGCTGTCGGTGACACTGGCGCTGTACATTTCCCGGGCCCGGGCCACGAGATTGTGGGCTTCGTCGACTAAGAAGAAGTTGGTCGGATCATCTTCGGCAAAGAAGCGCTGCAGGTACACAGCGGGATCGAATAGATAGTTGTAGTCGCAGATGATGACATCACAAAACAAGCTCACATCCAGTGAAAACTCGAAGGGATCAAGCGTGTGCTTGCGGGCGTAGCTTTCGATGGTGGCGCGGGTGATGGCATTTTCGTGGCCCAGGATATCTTTTAGCGCTGGCTTGAGTCGATCATAATAGCCGAGCATGTACGGGTTAATGGTGGGGTCGTCGGGTTCTTCGGGAAACGTAATGGTGTCTTTGGCCGTCAGCGTGATGCTTTTGGCCACCAAGCCGCCTTGGGCCAGCAGCGTCATCGCTTCTTCAGCAACGTGCCGAGTGCTTTGCTTGGCGGTGAGGTAAAACAGGCGTTGAATGAGACCGGCGCCCATCGCTTTGATGGCTGGGAACAAGGTAGAAATTGTTTTGCCGGTGCCAGTTGGCGCTTCGACGAACAGCCGGGTGTGGTTGGCCACGGTGCGGTACACCGCCGCGGCCAATTCCCGCTGGCCTTTACGGTAAGCTGGGAACGGAAAGGCCAACGGCTCGATGCTCACGTCGCGGGCGGCAATGATATCGCTGCGCATTTTGAGCCAGTCACCAAAGTCGTTCAGCAGATCTTGAAAATAATCCGCCAACGCTTCGGCAGTGGCGACTTCGGTGAAGCGGGTGATTTGGTCGGTATTGGTTTGATAGTAGATCAAATCCAGCTCGACTTCAGGCAAATCGCGCTTGTCGCACAGAAAATGGCCATACACTCGCGCCTGCGCCCAGTAGCGATCCTTGGTGTTTTGGGTGACATCGGCCCAATCCCGGGCGGAGGTTTTGATTTCCTCGATGATCACGCGGGCTTGGCTACTGTCGACCCCGTCGGCGCGGCCATCAATGGTGTAGGCATGGTCGTTAACGGTCACGGTTTGGGCGAGGTAGACTTCTTTTTCGTAGTCGGCATCGTGGGCCGCTTGCAGCTTGCGGTGAATATGAGCGCCAAGCAGCGCTGTGTTATTCGAATTGGTGGTCACCGGGTCCAAATCACCAGTCCGCACCGTTAATTCGACTAATTCACGCACCCCAATGCGATTGCTCACGTCCTCACCTCCCGCCGCTAGTTTCCTTCCAGTATAAAACAAGTGTTCGGGCTTTGAAAGCCGGCGCTGGCGGTGGCAACTTGAAACCGTATAGCGATTTATTATATGATGGCGACAGTAATCGACGAAGAAGGGTGAATATGGAAATCAACGTCAAGGCGTTTCAAACCGCCATTCAAGAAGCAAACTTCGAACAAATCAACCACTCAGTGACGCCAAAGCAGGCGCAAGCTGACCTCACCGGAGCGCTGGCGCCGGTTTTTGCTGATCTAGAAGCGGCCATTAACGCCGGCAAGCTAATTCAAGCGCAGCTGACCATCACCTCTGAGACGCCAACTTATGTGCGACTCGAAACCGGCGTGATCAACCTGCCTTTTGCTGATAGCAAAAAGGTCAGCAATTTCCTGGACCCTGACAGCATGGCGCCCCTCAAGGTCTATCTGATTGTGGCCACGCCGGATTTGAACGCCTCGGATTTGCATATCGACCTGGTCGCCGACGCCGAAACCTATTTGGCTCATCCTAAGGCTAACCAGGCAGCGGTGATTGCCGAGGTCAGCGAAGACCTGATCCGCATCAAAGCCAACCACGACGCCCCGCAACCAGTGGTGAAAGCCGCACCGGCAAGCCGCGCCAAAACCACCCGGAAAACCACGACTCGTAAAGCGACCACCCGTAAAACCACGCGCAAAGCCGCAACCAAACGGACTCCTGCTGCCAAAAAGGGGGAGTAGTTCGTGTTAAGTCAAGCGATATTGTTGATTGGCGTCGGGCTGATGGCCGGCATTCTTGGCGCGCTGTTGGGGCTGGGCGGCGGCATTATCATCACGCCGGTGTTGACACTGATGATGGGGTTACCCATTCAGTATGCCATTGCCGCTAGCATCATCGCGGTGATTGCGACTTCCTCTGGCGCCACCATTGCCTATTTGAAAGATGAAATGCTGAACCTGCGCGTGGCCATGTTCCTAGAAATTGCCACCACGGTCGGCGCGGTGCTCGGTGCCGTATTGACTGGGCTGATTGATGGCCAGTTCCTCTACTTCCTGTTTGGTGCTTTGCTCCTGTTTTCGGTGTACAACATGATCAGGAAAATGCTGATGAAGCCGGAAAACATCAAGGCGCCCACGCCTGATCCCGCCGCTGAGAAGCTCAAGCTGAATGGCGCGTACTTCGACAAGGCCCAAGGCAAAGAGGTCAATTATCAAGTCACCAACGTGCCTGGTGGTTTTGCTATGATGTTTGGCGCCGGGCTGGCTTCTGGCTTGCTCGGTATCGGCTCTGGGGCGTTCAAAGTACTGGCGATGGATACCATCATGAAAATGCCACTCAAGCCTTCCACTGCGACCTCCAATCTGATGATGGGGGTCACGGCTGCCGCCAGTGCCACGGTGTACTTCTTCAATGGTAGTCTGCGACCAGAAATCGCGGCACCGCTGGCAGTGGGGATTTTGGTTGGGGCTACCTTAGGCACGCGGCTGATGCAAATCATGCCGACCAAGGTGCTACGGCTGATTTTCATTCCAGTAATCGGCTATATGGGCTTGCAAATGCTGCTTAAAGGATTCGGGGTGAGCATCTAATGGACAATGAGGTCAAAAAAGAAACCCAAGACATTGAGCTCATCATCGGCCAGATTTTACGCATTGGGGTCATCATTGCCGCCGCCGTAATCGTGATTGGGTTGGCGCTGCTGTTGATTACCGGCCAAAGCGGCTATCCGGCTGGGGTGCATCCCAGCAAGCCGGGAGCGATTTTGCAAGGTGTGATCGCGTTCAAGCCATACGCCGTGTTGATGCTGGGCTTGTTTCTCTTGATTTTGACACCGGTGCTCCGGGTCGTGGTTTCGATTTATGCGTTCATCAAAGAAAAAGACCATCTCTACGCCTGGATCACGACGATTGTGTTGGTGATTTTGGTCATTGCGATGGTGATTGGGTACTTAGGTTAAACGGACGCTGATTCCTTTTTTGGAGTCAGCGTCTTTGTTTGGGATGGGCCGCGGCGGCAGGCGGGGCGGCGCCGGGGCGTGGTGGTCCTGCTGCGGGGTCGGCTGGAGCCAAAATGCGGTCTCCAGCCTCAACAGCGAGCCAGCATCGCGCTAACGCGCTCAACGCTGTCTCCCTGTTGCCCCCAGTTAGCCCAGGAGCTGCCTGCTACGCAGTCACCTCGTGGGCTAACTGTTTCGCGGCTGGACCACCTCGCCCCTCTGCTGCCCCGCCTGCCGCCGCTGGAGAACAGTAGAGGTATCAAATTGGCAGTTACCGGTTTCGTGATACTGGTCAACCAGTTTGCCGTACCCGTATTGTGGTGCTGTTCCGTCTGCACGTGGGTAGCTGGACTCACTGGATTCGTTATTGTTATCGAGCGGGTGGTGGTGATGGCCGTCACGCGGAGCCCGACACCACCACCCGCGGTCCATTGACGGCGCTGTGAACTCGTGTATCATAAATAATAATCAACTATCAGAATATAAAATGAAATACGTTCACATAAGGAGTTAGCATGAGCAATTTTAGCTATCAAGTATTTCGGGCGGTGGTCGAGAAAGGAACCTTCATTCAGGCCGCAGCGAGCCTGAATGTCACGCCCAGCGCCGTCAGCCACAGTGTGAGTCAGCTGGAAACTGACTTGGGTTTTCCCTTGTTTATCCGCAATCGCACCGGCGTGGCACTGACGCCAGACGGGGCGAAGGTGCTGCCGACGGTGCAGGCGATTTTGAATCTGGAAGATCAACTGGCGCAAATCGCCGATAACATCAACGGTCTGAATACCGGACGGGTGCGGCTGGGGGCCTTTTCTTCAGTTTCAACCAACTGGCTGCCAGGCATCATTCAAGCCTTCAAACGGGAAACCCCGGCGGTAGCGGTATCGGTCATGCAAGGCGGGTTCAACGAAATTGGGGAGCAAGTGCGCACCGGGGCCGTGGATATTGGCTTTTCCTTGCTCCCGGTGGCGGAGGCGAATGTGGTGCCGCTGCTCAAGGATCCGATTTACTGCATCACGCCGCGCGATTTTGTCCCGCAAAATGGCAAGACCATGACGGATGCCGATATGGCCAAGCGTTCCTTTATCCTCCAGCAAGGCGACTATGACCGTGACACCAAGGCGGCGCTGGATCGTTACCAAGTGTCCACCAATTCGTTGGTGTATTCCGTCGATGACCAATCCATTTTGTCGATGGTGGAAGCGGGTCTTGGCTGGGGTGTGTTGCCCAAACTAGCGTTGCAAAAGCTGACGGGCGACGTGAATATCTATCCGTTCTCGGAACCGTTCGCGCGTACGCTGTGTTTGGTGACGAATCCCACCACGCAAAAATCACCGTCAGTGGCGCACATGTTGACGGTGATTCAAACGTTTATTCAAACCACTTACCCCGATAATTTACTGCCGGTCCGGTAGTTGGTCCATGGTGTGGTTAAGGGCGGCATCGACTTCGTTATTGTGCTGATTGGTGGCGTGGCCTTTGACTTTATGGAACACCGGCGCCTGTGGGAAGCGGCTGATTTGGGCCAGCAGCGCCTGCCACAGTTCGGCGTTGATGACAGGCTTGCCTTTTTTGCGCCAGCCGTTTTTCTGCCAGTTGACCCACCATTTTTCCGTCATGGTGTTGATGACATAAGCTGAGTCAGAGTAGATGTCAACTTGATAGCTGGTGTCTTTGATGGCAGTCAGGCCTTCGATGACGGCGGTGATTTCCATAAAATTGTTGGTGCGGCCATAATCGCCGCCGGACAGCATTTTCTTGTGCTCGCCAAAAATGAGCAGCGCTGCCCAAGCACTTTTGTCGGTGGGCTTGACCTTGCCGCCGGCGATGTTGCCGGTGTTGCGGTTGCCGCCGTCGGTATAGAGTTGAATGTTCATGTGCTGACCTCCTGCGTTCTATTATACGCGAGTGTGGCGTGACTTGGGGAAATCCCCAAATTCTGATAAACTAGATGCAATTCATTTTGACTGGAAAGGATGGCGCACGCATGCAACGAAAAATGATCGCCTTAGATTTGGACGGCACCACCTTGAATACAGAGGGGACGCTGACGGCCGCCACGGTGGCGACGCTCAAGCAAGCCGAAGCGGCAGGCCATCTGGTGGTGATTGCTACTGGCCGACCGGATTCGATTTCTGAGCAGTTTTACGATCAGCTGGGGTTGCAAGGACCGATGATCAACTTCAACGGCGCCTTGATTCATATTCCGCATCAAGCGTGGGCCCATGAGCTCGAGTCGACGATTCCAGTGGCGGATGCGCTGAATTTATTGACGCTGCGCCAGGATTATGACATCAAGGTGATGGTGGCCGAGGGTAAGCAACTGTTGCGGGCAGATCATGGGTACACAGACATTCCGTTTCTCCCGGATATGCCGCAGCCGGCTTCACTCTTTGACGCGGCGGGGCTCACGCAAGCTCCGGTTTCGGTGACCATGTTTATCGACGAGGCGACTTTGGCGCCGTTGACGGCCGCGGTCAAACAACGGCACCCGGAACTCATTGCCAAAACCTGGGGGGCGTGGAGCGGCGAAAACACGGCGCTGGAAATCACCACGGCTCATGCCAGCAAGTCGCGTGGCTTAGCGTATGTCGCCGCAGCGTATGGCATTGCCCAGGATGATATCATTGCCTTTGGCGACGACATGAATGATTTGGATATGATTGAATACGCCGGTGTCGGGGTCGCCATGGGCAATGCCCGCCCTGCGATCCTAGCCGCTGCCAATGCCGTTACAGCGCCAAATTCAGAAAACGGCGTCGCTCAATATTTGACGAAGTATTTGTTGTAGGCTGCGAAGGTCGGCGGTTTTAGCTCGATGAGTAGCCTAGCTATGAGCATTGCCGGCGTTCTTTGCCGGTGAGGCTCATAGCGTAGCTACTCGCTCGAGCGTTGCCGAACGGAGCGCAACTATAACAGGCTGCGGAGGCTGGCGTACTTAGGATGACGGCTAGCCTAGCTTAAGGCATTATCGCCGGTTTTGGGCGATGAGGACTTAAGCGTAGCTGGACGCTCATCCGTTGCCAGCCGGAGCGCAACTAGGCAGGCAGCGTAGTGAGGCCGGGTTTAGCCGGATGGATAGCCTAGTTCAAGGCATTGCCGCCGAATTTTGGCGGCGAGGCCTTGAACGTAGCTAGCCACTCCGGCGTTGGCCACACGAAGCGCAACTATAATAGGCTGCGGAGGCCGCCGAATTTAACGAGATGACTATCCAGCCAGCATCACGTTTTCTTGTATGTCCCAACTGACACCCTTGGAAAGGAGCCCGATGAGATGGGCGAACGCAAGCTCACACGAGGCGAGCTATTTTTCATTGGCACCATGCTTTTCGGCCTGTTTTTTGGCGCCGGTAATTTGATCTTTCCGGTGTTTGTCGGGCAGCAGGCGGGGCAGGCGCTGGGGCCAGCGGTGCTTGGCTTTCTGATTTCAGGCGTCGGCCTGCCGCTGTTAGGGGTGGCGGCGATTGGGATGAGCAAAAGCGATGGCGTTTATACCATGGCTCAGCGGATCAATCGCCCGTATGCCTATGGCTTCACCTTGCTCCTGTACCTCTGCATCGGGCCTTTTTTTGCCTTGCCGCGGCTGGTGCCGATTTCCTATGAGATTGGCCTCGCGCCGTTCATTAAGCCGGCACATGGCACCTTGGGTCTAGCGGTGTTTTCAGTGTTGTTCTTCGCGGCGGCGTGGTGGTTTGCGCGGAAGCCGAGCAAAATCATGACTTACGTGGGGAAAATTCTGACGCCGGCGTTTTTGATTGCCTTGGCGATTTTACTGATTGCCGTGGTGGTTAAACCCATGGGCCGCGGCCAACTACCGACTGCGGCTTATCAACGGGTGCCAGTACTGACGGGCTTTACCGCCGGGTATTCGACCATGGATGCGCTAGCCGCGTTGGCCTTTGGCATCATTGTGGTGGATGCCATCAAGGATTTAGGGGTGACGGCGCCCACCCAAATTGCTAAGGATACCATCAAAGCCGGGGTGCTGGCGGCGGTGATGATGGCGGTGCTCTACGCGCTGTTAGCTATTTTGGGGCGCAATGCCTTGGGCGAATTTGCCCGCGCCAGTAACGGCGGTCCCATTTTGGCTAATGTGGCCAATGCTTATTTCGGGCCGGTGGGCAGCGTGCTGCTGGCCATCATTGTGATTTTAGCTTGTTTGAAAACGGCGATTGGCTTGATCTCTGCGTTTGGTGATACCTTGCACGAGCTTCTGCCGCAAGTGCCGTATCAAGGGCTGATCTTGGTCGCGACGATTTTACCTATCATCTTCGCCAACGCCGGCTTGAATCAGATCTTGGCGGTAGCCACGCCGGTGCTGTATTTCATCTACCCGCTGGCAATCACGCTGATTTTGCTCAGCCTGCTGACGCCAGTGTTAGGAACATCGCGGTGGCTGTTTAACACGGTGACGGTGTTCACGTTGGTACCGGCACTACTGGATGGCCTCAACGCCTTGCCGGCCAGCTGGCATCACGGCGTCGTGCAAACGTTGCTGAATTTTGGCCACTACTTACCGGGGTTTGCTTACGGTTTAGGGTGGTGTGTGCCGGCGGTGCTGGGGCTGGCGGTCGGTTGGGTGCTGGCGCAACTGGCGGCGCATCACAACACTAAAAAAGACGTCGGTTGATGGCAACCGGCGCCTTTGCTTCATACTTAAGCTTGAGAATCAGCTTCGTCTTCTGATGGGGTGGGGTTCGGCCGGCCGCCACCCAAGTTCTTGGTGATGGCCTTGAAGTTGATCACGATTTTGAAGTTAAGTTCGGCGGCATTGGTTTTGTCGCTGGTTTCATAGTCCGTGATATCAAGCAGTGCCGAGTTTTCGTAAACCTTTTGCACGGTGCCGGTGAAGGGGTGGTCCATGTCTTCTTTGACCTTACACTTCACGGTATCGCCGAGATGAATGTCTTCTTTCTTCACTATCATCAGTTCCTTCCTAGAGCTATCAATGGTTAATTGATAGAAGGATAGTAGCGCATTGAGCAAGTGAAAGCAATAGACTTCATTTAATTCTTTGAATACTATAATTGTTTGCCAAACCGGCCTTCATTGGCTTATCGTATAAGGTGAACATTTTGAAAAGGGATGACTGAGGACATGGCTGAAAAGACGGTATTATTTGACGCGTTGGGTGATTCGGCGAAGCATACGGCACTGGTGGGTTTTGCCAAGTTTTATATTGAAAAATATTACAATGAAGGGCTGGATTTGCTGGCTCAGATCGATGTGTCCGGGCATGTGGCAGACATCAACCAATGGCTGATTGATAACGATAGCTTTTTGAAAGAAGAAAAGCTGGACGGACTGGTCGCCGACCGCGGCGATAACATGGCGGCGTTGTTGGTCGCTTTGAAGGCGCCGTTTACCGCTAACGGTCAGCCAGAAACGCCTTGGGAGACCTGGTTCAAGGATGAAATTGGGCAGGCTCAGCAAGGTCGTTAAGCCGTAAAGCAGTCGCGCGTGATGCCGACTGCTTTTTTGGTATAATAACAGCGAGTGGCGAAGGAGGTCGACGCATGGCACAATATTTGATCGTTTCGGATGTGGATGGCACGCTGGCGTATGATAGCACCACGATTTCGGCTCGCACCAGCCAGGTCATTAACCAGCTCCTGGATGCTGGTCACCTGTTTTACTTAGCTACCGGGCGGATGTACGCACTGGCGGCGGCGATGGCCGATCAAATTGGCCCGCGGGCGGAAATCATTTCGGCTAATGGCGCTGCCTATGAATTTTCCGGTCAAAAAACGCATCACCTGCTCGGCAGCAAAGCCTTAGCCGCGATTGAAGCCGCCGCTGCCAGCAATGGCTTAACGGCCGTATATTTTACCGACACAGCGGTTTATTATGTCACCACGCCACCGCCAGCCATCGAGCAAATGCTGTATTCCTTTGCGCCCAAGGATGTCACCATTGACGTGACGCAGCTGCCAGATATTATGGCGCTGCAGGTTCATGCTGATGAGATTACCAACGGCATTATTTTCTCGCTGAGTGATCCTGAAGCCTTGGCTAATACCCGCGAGCAACTGGCTGCTCAGTCGCTGCTGCATCTGTCGGCCTCAGACCCGACCAACATCGAGTTAATTCCTAAGCATGTGGATAAGGCCAATGCAATTTTGGAGTTGCAAGCCAAAACTGGCATTCCTAAGGACCGCACGATTGCCTTCGGGGATGGCCTGAATGACTTGGGGATGCTCAAAGCCGCCGGCATCAGCGTTGCCATGGGTAATGCGGTGCCAGAGGTGAAGGCGGTCGCCAAGTATGTGACTGAGACCAATAAACAAGATGGTCTCGCCCATTTTTTACTGCGGTTTTTCGATAAGGAGGAAAGCTAATGTATCAAGCCCAAGCAGAGCGTTATGAAGGCGTACCCGTCCGGCCCGCCGGGAATTCCGGGTTAGTGATGCCACCGATTTCTTTAGGCCTGTGGCAGCATTTTGGCAGCGGTGATCCCCTGGCGGCGCGCCGTGATGTGATTTTAGCCGCCTTTGATCACGGTGTCTTTCAATTTGATGTGGCCAATCACTATGGCGATGGCGATTTTGGTTCCAGCGAAGCGCTGCTCGGTCAGGTGTTAGCCAATGAGCTCAAGCCGTACCGCGATGAGCTGGTCATTGCCACCAAGGTCGGCTACGAAATCCATCCCGGTCCATTTGGTACCGGCACCTCGCGTAAGGCGATTTTGCAAGGCATCGATGATTCGCTGCGCCGGCTGAATCTTGACTATGTGGATCTCTATTACGCCCACCGCTTTGATGCCGGCGTGCCAGTGGCAGAAACTGTGCGGGCGCTGGACGATGTGGTGCGTCAAGGGAAAGCCCTCTACATCGGGGTCTCCAACTACGATACGGATCAGGCCAAACAGGCGGTTGCCTTGTTCAAGCAGCTGGGCACGCCGTTTGTGGTGGACCAGATGAGCTACAACATGTTCAACCGCAGCGTTGAAACCAGCGGCTTGCTTGATGAGCTGCGGGCTGCTGGGGCTGGGGTAGTGGCTTACGGGCCGCTTTCGGAAGGGTTGTTGTCAGATCGCTATCTGACTGGCATTCCTGATACCTTCAAAATTCACCCGACCAACGAAGGCACCTTTGCGCATGGCCGCGAGGCGGTGGTGACGAAGCTTAACGCCCTGAATGAAATTGCGCAAGATCGAGGCCAAACGCTGTCGCAAATGGCCCTGGCCTGGCTGCTGCGAGACCCAATTGTGGCGTCGGTGCTGGTTGGCACCACCAGCGTTGAGCACTTGATCGATGACCTCAAAGCCTGTGAGCACCTCGAATTTACCGCCACTGAATGCGAAGCCATTGACAATATCCTGGCCTGAGTAAACATTTCACAAACTGTGGCGAATACGGGCCCCGCTGACTGGCAAGTCGCCGCCGATAAAGGTTGAATATAAATATATTTTTGCCCCAAACCCTTGTTGCTAAAAGGGTTTGGGGCTTTTTGTATACGCCATTTATTAAAATAACTATCGCTATGTTTCCCTTCTCACAATTCACCATGCTAGGCTTAATATAAGCAGGTATTAAGCGCTTGCATAACGTTTACCTGTCAATGCAGAAGTAAGGGGGAACAGAGATGAACGGAAAATGGTACGACGATACTTAAAGTGACACTGCTGTTGGTCATCTCAACGACACAAGGGGGAAGCCCATGAAAGCAAAAATAATGCATAGCTTCATGGTGGTCGTGCTGCTTTTCATGCAGCTGATGAATCTGGGGGGTATTCAAACCGCCGCGGCGACGACGCCGGATCAGATTGAAAAGGTCATCACCACAAGCAATGCGCTAGATGTCAACGTCACAGGCACGGTCCAAGGCGATCAGATTAACTGGGCGCTGAGTTACAACAAAAAGGACCAAGGCGAACTGCGTGCCCTTAAAGTGCGCGTTTCGACCGATCGAGACGCGACGCTACGCTTAGCACCGAAAGCTAATCAGCTGGTGCAAGCGATGCAGGGCCAAGATAGCCAGCCGAAAAATCAATGGTGGATCGAAAAAGCCTACAGCCGTTCTTCACAAAATGTGCTGTACTATTCGACGCCAAAAACAAATAACCGTTTGTACGTTGCCGTTGAACTGAACCGTCGCGAAGTAGCGCAGACGGCACAGTCAACGACCACGACCGTGGAAGCAGCTGATGCTGAAGCGGACCCTGACCCTCTCCAAACACCAGTCGATTCTGCATTGACTGATACCTTGGTGGGGCCAGTTGAAGTGTTGCTGCCGCTTTCGACTGCAACGGAAGAAGAACAAGCCGTTGCCATCGACCGCCCAGCAGCCAACACCCCACAAACCGAAGCAGACGCAGCGAATACTGTGGATGCTGTGGAAGAAAAAGTCCAAGCGACGCAAGGACTGTTGAACGCGAATGTTTACGCTAAGGAATATGACCGTAGTCAGAGCTTTAGTCTTGAAGACTATCGGATGCCACTTGATTACACGCCAGTAGGCACGGCTGACGGCGTGTACCCAACTAAAGCGTGGGCCTTCAAGGACAACACCAATGTGAAAAATCATATTGGTGGGAATAGCCAAGAAAACAAACTATATAGCAATACCGGCGTTGTTGATGCTGTTAACAACACTTGGTTGGACTATGGTGCAAATAAATCAAATCCGGAATTCCGTATTCGGAAGTACGCCAAGGAAACCTCGACCAAGGGTTTGTTTGATGTTCAGCTGGACATCAAAGGCAATACAGTTGACAACAGCAAGCCGATGGCGGTGGTGTTGGTCCTCGATTATTCAGGCAGTATGGGTGGGGACAATAAAGACCGGATTGAAGCGCTCCGTACAGGGGTAACCAATTTTCTGGCTGATATTCGCAAAGCCGGTTTAGCGGAATTGGTTTCGGTCGGCGTCGTCGGGTTTTCCAAGGATGCCGATGGTCTGTTCTCAATCAAAATCGATACAGTAGCAGAAAATGAAACCAAGATAATTAATAAACTGAGCACGGTTCCAACCGGTGGCACGTTTACCCAGGCTGGATTGACGTTAGGTGCAGATATGTTAAAAACGTCAGACATCGCTGACAAAAAAATGATTGTCCTCACCGATGGCGTCCCTGCGTTCGCCTACAAAATCACTCAAGTCGCAAATTTGAACGATGCCGATAAGACCTTAATCGGTACCAGATTCCAAACCACAGGCACCGGTAGCATTCGCGGGAGCGGTTCTAGCCCGATTCTGTCCGATCGTAATACTAATACTACCGGGAAGTACAGTGTTGGTTCCACGGAAATTAATGATACCTGGTCCGCAACCACCGGCCAGGCCCATCTTATCAAACAGTCAGGCGTTAACCTGCATGTGTTAGGTATTGAAATTAAAGATGCAACTGGCTCTGACAGGAAGAATACGCTGAATCAAATGACAAAATGGGCCAGCATAGGTAGCGATAACAAGCCACTATTCCATGAGGCGCTTAACGCTGATGATGTTGAGGCTTATTTAGACGCCCATGCCAAGGCTGTGATTGACAGCTATAGCACAGTGCTGGATGGCACCATTACTGATCCGATTGGGGCCCAGTTTAGCTTCAACACCAATGCGAACGGTCAAGTGATTCAGCCAACAGTCACTTTAGAGAATTCGACCATTCAACCGGTTGCAACAATCTCCGGCCGGACCGTTAATGTGTCTAAACTGACCCTTGGTAAGAACCAAACTGCAACAATCAAGTACCAGGTGCGCATCAATACCGAGGAAGAAGGGTTTAAGGCTGATTATTGGTATCCGATGAATGGTACGACCACCTTTACCGCTAAAGAAGGTACCCCAACCGTTGAGTTTGGTGTTCCTTCTGCCAAAGCACCTTCTAAGATCTACACAGTCAAAAAAGTCTGGGAAGATATTCCAGACGCGGGTGTCAAGCCTGAACAATTGACAGTTCAAGTTGCTCGTGAAGGTTCAACATTCAAGAATGATCAGATTTTGACGCTCGTTCCAAATGGTTGGACTGCGACGTTCAAGGACGTTGCCTATGGTAATCAGGGCCAAGCCTTGAAGTATCAGGTGACTGGGGAAATCGGTGCTGATGCTTCGTATGTCTCAACTCAAAAATACGATACAAACACCCTCACGCTGACTTTAACCAACGTGCAATATGGCGTTCAGGTGAAAAAGGAATCAACGGATCTAAACTATCTAATGTCTACCGATGCAGCTAAAACGGCCCAATTCACGTTAAATACGTACAAGAATCAAGATTTCACCGACCCAAGTGGGACAGGTCTGGTTGCCGGTGTTCCTCAAGGGCTTGCTGAAGGTTTCTATGGCATCAAGGAAACTGTTGCTCCAGAAGGCTTCAAATTAGATCCAACCGAATATCTGTTCCGGCGTGACAGCGCAGGCAAATGGTTCTATTACGGTTTCCGCAAAGAAGGCAGCAATATCAGCATTCCACGCGAGATTGCCGGCACCATGAACTTGAATCAAGTTGATGGCAAGTATGATCGCTTTGAACTGGAAAACGGCACCTTGCTGAAACTGGTGAAATACAACGAACCGAAGCGTAACTTGAAACTGGTTCTGGTCAAGAAGGGCTTTATGGATAGCTTCCTGCCAGGTGCCAAATTCACCTTAACCGGCCCTGAAACCGAAACTTTGACCTCAGTAGCAACTGAAGCCGGGGTGACCGCGGAAACCAAACTTTTTGGCAACGATGACTACACCTTGACCGAAATCGAAGCACCAGGTGGCTATGAAAAGCTTGATGCGACAGTTTCGATTAAAGTGAACGCCAGAGGCGATGGCGCTACGGTGAAGGTTGACGGTCAGACTTTGACCAGCAATGGCGCCGCAGTTGAGGGCTACTCTTATAAACTCGTTGATGGCAAGCTGATCATCACGGCAGTTAACCAACTTGCTGTGCAAGAAATGCCTGTCACCGGTGGCCCTGGCCTCAATGCGTTTATCGCCAGTGCCTTGGTGCTGATGGTTGGCGCAACCGCAGCGGGGTTGACCCTGCGCTACAAGAAAGAACAGGAGGGACGGTAAGATGCTCAAGCGAATTCTCTTTAGTATTGCCGCAGCCGCAATGGCGCTCCCATTCCTGCAGGCAACCCCAACCCAGGCCGCGACGAAGAACGTCGACATCGTGGTGCACAAACGGATACACGATGATGCGCGGCTGAACACTGACACATGGTCATACGAAAACGATGGTAGTCTCAAATCCAGAATTGAACTGGCAGAAACCAAAGGCCTCAACGGCGCTGAAGTGGTCCTCTATGATGCCACGAAGTTGTACCAAGAAGCCTTGGAAGACGGGAAGACGCCGACTCAATTTGTGAATGAATGGCGCAACAAGGATCGCATGGACGCCTTCGCGGAAGCAGATGAAAATCTGGACCTGCTGGCAACCAAAACGACCCAGGAAGGGTTCATGGAAGATGGCAGTCGCGAAGACGGGATTGCTCGCTTCACCGTGGCGCAGAAGGTTGGCACTCAATATGCTGCTTACCTGCTCCTCGAAAAGAGTGTGGCGTCGGATCACAGTTTTGACGTCGACTTAAGCACCATGGCTGCCCCGATGATGGTGGTAATGCCCATCATGAATGCTGAGGGCGCCGCAATGGACAACATTCATATCTACGCCAAGAACGTTGCCTATGTTCGGGACCCTTACTTCTTCAAGTTTGGGCGGAATGCGGCAGGCGATGATGTCCGTGTCCAAGGGGCAGTCTTTGCCCTGTATCAAATCGTGAACGGTGAAAAGCTTTGGCTGAGTACGGATCTCAGCGAAGCGCCGCGGAACGAATGGATCACTTCCAGCAATCCGCTGACCGATGAAGCGGTTGATAAGTTCATCTCCGATAAAGACGGTTTGGTGAATACCGGGACCCGGTTCTTAGCTAGCGGCACCTACTACTTTGAAGAACTCAAGCCAGCGCTGGGCTACATCAATAACCTTGGCGCCACTGGGGTCAAAGTCGAAGTGCCAACTTCATGGACCAAGCCAGATGGCAGTTTCAATCCGGTGTTGGTGAACGGTGAAGTGCTGAATGAAACCACCGAAGGGATGGTTAGCGCCGAACAAGTCGCAATCGGCCGTCCGCGCGTCTATAACATTCGGGAAAAAGAAGACCAGGGCAATGTAACGGTGGTGGCTAAGCCATCTAACCCGCAAACGCCTGCTGGCAAGTTGCCACAAACCGGCAGCGTGATTTCTGGCCTGCTGATTGCCCTTGGCGCAGCGTTAATGCTCGGTGCATGGCTGCTTCAACGCCGTGCCCATACCAAGAATTAGGAGGACCCACTTAATGAAAATGACAATGAATAAAGTGTCCCGTGCTGCCCTTGCTGGCTTAATGGTTTGCGGCCTCACTTTGTCCGCTGCCCCAGCATTGAATGCGGCCCCGGAAACGGTGCGGGCAACGGCGGTAAGTCCGACTTTACCGGATAAAGTTACCGTGGAAATCAATAAGAAATTGCTCAAGTCCAATTATCAACTGACGCCAAACACTGGGGAAACCATCGCGGATCTTGAAGCGCTTGAGGGGATTGGAAACGTTGAATTTTCTGCCTACGATGTGACGAGTATCTTCTACGACTTACAGGCCGCTAATCCTGGTGTATCTGCGGAGGATTTAACCAAGGAGATTGTGGCCGACTGGAGCGAAAAATATAAAGCTAGCGCGCCAGTGAAAGGCTCTGGAACGACTGACCCAGTAGATGGCACGCTCGAATTTAAAGACTTGGAGACGCGTACGACGAACGGAAAATACAAGCTGTATCTTTTCGAAGAAGGTAACAGTGATCGTACCGATATCTTGCGTTCCGTCCCAATGATTGTAGGTATGCCAGTGCGTAATGCGGCCAATACTGGGTTCTTAAAGACCATCAAGATTTATCCAAAGAATACCGGGCTAGAAAAAGAGCTGACGAACCCGAACGAAAACACCACAGACGGTAAAGTCTACAACTATGAAGTGGGTCAGAACCTTGAATACGAAACCAACTTGGTCATTCCTCATGGAATCCGGGATGCGGGTTCGAAAATCACTTCAATCAATCTGACCGACGTGATGTCGGCTGTTGGGACAACCCTGGATGGGGTACCATCAATCACCGTTGAAGGTGAGGATGAAGAGTTGCATGATCTCTTCGTGGCTGCCGGCACCTACACGGACTCCAACGATGATGATTGGGAGAATCATGCGGGCTTCAAGTATGAGATTGATCTGGAAAAAGGGAGCAAGGAAAGTGAGATTATTGCCTTGCTGAACAAAATTGAAGGGAAAGCCTTGTCCATCAAGTACACCATGAAGATTAATAAGCATGCGGTGCCGAATCAAGATATTGGCAATACCTTCACCGGTGAATTTGGGAATGGACCAGAGCTGACCGTCGTTGACGAATCCCAAAAGGTTGAAACCAGTGGCCATAAGTTCACTAAATACGATGCCTATGATGAAAATCGAGGATTGCCAGATGCCGAATTCAAGTTGCAGAATAACGACGGTAAATGGGCAATTCTGAACAATCCTGGCGGGGAGGATGGCACATACAAACCAGAATCCATTCGTTGGGGCACCAAAGCCGAAGCGACAATCTTGAAGTCCGCAGCTAAGGGTCACTTGCAGATCAATGGTTTGGAATCAGGCAAATATACTTTGGTTGAAACTAAGGCGCCAACTGGCTACAAGATTACCACTGAGGATACTAACTTCACGGTAGCCAAAGGCGTGCTGACTACAACTGCGCTTGGCTCAGATACCATCGCCAACACCCCACTCGATGGCGAACTGCCATTGACCGGTGGCATGGGCATTGCGGCCTTCCTGATTGTTGGGACGGCAGCGATGGGCACAGCGGTGATTTACAAGAAGCGCCACGCTTAATTCAATTTAAGTCAAAGGAGTGAAGGAGATGAGCAAAAAACGCCGCTCCAGCCTCAAAGCTGAGCTGTTTGTGACCATCCTGTTTTTTGCCGGTCTGGCCGTGTTTGCTTATCCCTTCGTGGCCCGCGCTGTGAATACCCTCACCTTAAGTGCTCGGGTGACGCGGGACCGGAAAAAAGCCGAAGCCAATGTGAAGCGGCAACAGGCGAAGATCAAGCGGGAAAACGAGGCTTTGGCCAAGCAAGGCTTGCGCCCAAATGCTGATGTTTTTACCCAAAAAGGCCAAGGGGTGCAGCAGATCAAAGCGCTACGTGAGCACCTGATTGGGGCAGTCACGATTCCTAGTCTGGCGGTGAATCTGCCGCTCTACGACACCACCAATGAGGTTCTGATGGAATCAGGCGCGGTGGTGCTGCCAGGGACGAGTTTCCCGACTGGCGGTGCCAGCACGCACACGGTGGTGACAGCGCATAGCGGGATTCCCAGCAAGACGTTGTTCGATGATCTGCATGAGCTGAAAAAAGGCCAGCTGTTCATCTTCACCATCGATGGCGAGCATCTTGCCTACAAGGTGAATCGCATCAAGGTGATTGAGCCGGATGATGTGTCGAGTTTGCAGATTGAGCCAGGTAAAGACTTGGCCACACTCATGACTTGCACACCAATCGGGCAAAATTCCCACCGGCTGCTGGTCACCGGCTACCGGGTCCCTTACACGGAGCAAGCCGCCAAGGCGAGTACCCGGAGCACCACGCGGGCCAAGGCCTTGAGCTGGGCGGTGATTGCTGCCGCGGTGCTGGGGCTGGCGCTCCTTGGGTATCTGATTTATCGCCTGGTGCGGAAGCATCGTCACCATTAAGGCGGCAGAACGTCCTCGTTCATGAAGCGAGGGCGTTTTTGCATGCGCGTGAAAATTTTTTAAAATAACGTTGACAGGTCAACTACTCGCTGTTACTATGTACCGGTACCTAGCAACAAAGAGTAGCTATCATTTGGCCCACTCTTGCTAGGACTCACAAGCTAGCAAGTGCCGCATGCCGCCGAGCGAAGGCGGCTGCAGAGAAAGGTGAAGACAGTGAAGGGTTTAACGGAATTACTCAAAGGCGCGCTGGAAGGCATTGTCCTGCAGCGCATTAGCGAAGGCGAAACATACGGCTACGAGATCACAACGTATCTGGTCCACTTGGGCTTTGAAGATATCGTGGAAGGCACGGTGTATACCGTGCTGCTGCGGCTGGAGAAAAAAGGGCTACTCAATGTTGACCGGCGCAAGTCAGAAATGGGCCCGCCGCGCAAGTTCTACACGTTAAACTCAGCCGGCGCCGAGTATCTACAAGCATTTTGGCAGAAGTGGGAGTTTTTAGCCGCCACCATGGCCACATTGAAGGAGCAAGGTAATGACGAACATTAAAAATAGTTTTAATAACATGATCAAAGACAAAAAACGCTACCGGCAATTTCTTAAGGACGTCAAGCAGCTGCCGGCGCCTTATGCCGACACGGTGACGGCGTTAACCAAGTATATTTGGAGCTTCGCCGGGAGCGGCGCGATGATGGATGTGCTGGAGGAAGTGCTGCACATTTTTCAAGAAAGTGCCGCTGATCAGGTCCCAGTCCGGCAAATTGTTGGCGAAGATCCGGTGGAGTTTGCCGAAAATATCATGGCGCAATATCCAGAAGAAATGTGGCTGATTAAGTATCGCAAGCAGCTGCGGCAGAAAGTTAAAGAGGCTGAGCAGGAATGAAAGCAATCATTGTCAAAGGCGTGACCAAAGATTTTGGCGCGCTGCCGGTGCTGAAAGGCGTCAATCTTGAAGTTGAGCAAGGCGAAATCTTCACCTTGCTCGGCGCAAATGGGGCCGGAAAAAGCACGTTGATCAATATTCTCACCACGCTGTCGCAGCCAACTGCCGGCACCGTGGTGATCATGGGGCTGGACCCGCGCACTGCTGGCAACCAGGTGCGCCGGCTGATGAGCTTGAATGCGCAGGCCACCACGTTGGACGGCGAATTCACCGGCGCCGAGAACCTGCGCTTGATTGCCCGGCTGCGGGGCGTGAAGGATGTCCCAGCCGAAATTGATGGCCTGGCGCAGCGGCTGGATTTGACCAGCTTTTTGAACCGGAAAGTCAAAACCTATTCTGGCGGCATGCGGCGGCGCTTGGATTTGGCCATGTCCTTGTTGGGAGATCCGCAGCTGATTTTTCTGGATGAGCCAACCACTGGGGTTGATCCGCAAAACCGCCTTGCGTTGTGGCAGATGATTAAAGAACTGCGCGATGCCGGCAAAACCGTGTTCCTCACCACGCAATATCTCGATGAGGCTGACGCTTTATCCGATCATATCGCGTTCATTCATGATGGCGTGATTGTTAAATCGGGCACGCCAGCGGCCATCAAGCAGCGGGTCACGGCGACTTATACCCTGCAAGTCGCACCAGCTGATGAGGCTGTCGCAACAGCGACGCTCGGGGCGGCAGGTATCGCCTTTACCCCAACAGAACATGGGCTTTCGCTGACTGCTACGCAGGGCGAGCCAGCCCTGGCGGCACTACTCGATCCAGGGGTGACGGTGGAACATTACGACCAGGATGAAACCGATTTGGAATCGGTCTTCCTCAATGTCACCAAGGAGGCAGTTCATGCAAACCTTTAACCAGCTCCGCACGTTAACCGGGCGCATCATCCGGCAAAACCTGACCAACGCCGACACCATCATTACGGTGATTGCGATGCCGGTGTTCATGTTGCTGTTTTTCGTCTATGTCATGGGTGGCAACATTGCCACGACTGGGGCAGGCGGCGCCCAGGCTTATCTGCTTTACGCTTTGCCCGGGTTTCTGCTGCTGACAATGGCGATGGGGTCAGCTTACACCTCAATGCGCATCAACCTCGATCGCACTTCAGGCTTTTTGGATCGGCTGCACTCACTGCCGATTGCCCGCTGGGTGATTTTGGGTTCGCATGTCCTCGCGTCAGTGACCTTTATGCTGATGGCCGAAGCACTGGTCTTTCTGGTTGGCGTACTGATTGGCTACCGCGCTGATGTGACCGTCAGTTCGGCGCTGCTGTTTGTTGGCTTGTCGGTGTTGTTCGGCCTAGGCATCACGCTCCTAGCGATTCCATTTTCGCTGAAGGCCGACAACTACGCTTCTGCTGGCGGCTTCTCTTATGTGCTCCTGATGCTGCTGTTTGTCAGCTCGGCTTTGATGCCTACCACTGGGATGGCGAAGCCCGTGCATTTCTTTGCTGATCATCAGCCGATGACCCCGATTGTGAACACCGCCCGCGGTTTGCTCAATCAGGCGGTGGCGGTGAGTCAGCACACTGAATGGCTCGCGGCCGCTTGGTTAGTCGGCGCCATTGTGATTTGCGGTTTCCTGTCCTATCGCGTCTATGTGCGGATGTTTCTAACGCGCTAACCCAGATTCAAAAAGTGTGCCCGCGGCGCTTGGCTGAGGGCACACTTTTTTGTTGTAATCACTTGGCAAAATGCGCGAGGTGAGCGGCAAGGTACTGGCCGGTGTGACCGGCTTTGCTCTGGGCTACTTCCTGCGGCGTGCCGCTGGCGACGATTTCACCGCCGAAGCGGCCCCCTTCAGGACCGAGGTCAAGCAGGTAGTCGGCATTGGCCAGAACATCAAGGTCATGTTCGATGGTGAGCACCGTGCCGCCGGCGTCGATCAAATGCTGGAACACTTGCAGCAAGGTGGCCACGTCCAAGGGATGCAAACCGACAGAGGGTTCATCGAAGACAAATAGCGTGCCTTTTTGGCTTTTCCCCATGTGAGCCGTGAGCTTGAGACGCTGGGCCTCGCCGCCGGAGAGACTCGGGGTGCTTTCGCCGAGGTGCAAATAACCCAGCCCCATGTCATGGAGCGTCTGCAAGGTTTGTTCAATCGCGGGTTGGTCGGCGAACACTGGCAGGGCCTCATCGACGCCCAGGTTCAACAGATCCGCAATGGATTGGCCCTGCCACTTGATCTCCAGTACTTCGGGGTTGTAGCGCTGGCCTCGACAGGTTGGACAAACTTGCTGCATATCTGGCAGGTATTGGATGTCCAAACTGATTTGCCCGGTACCGCCACAAGTCGGGCAGGCGCCAGCAGCCACGTTATAGGAGAAGTTGCTGGCGGTATAGCCCCGCTGTTGACTGGCGGGCAGGCTGGCGAAAAGGTCGCGCAGGCGGTCGAGAATGTTGGTGTAAGTCGCCACGGTTGAGCGCACATTTTTGCCGACGGGACTGGCATCAATGGCGACCACGCGCCGCAGTCCGCCGCGGTGCAAGTTCTGGACAAAGCTGGGCGCGGGCTTGGTTTTCGTCGCCGTCAAAGCCGGGACTAGCGCATCAAACACCAGCGTCGACTTGCCGGCCCCGGAAAAACCGGACACGGCGCTAAGCTGGTTGACCGGGAAGGTAGCAGTGAGATGGTGCAAGTTGAAGCGGTCAGTGACGGTGACGCCGTACCACTTTTTGGCGGCCACGGTGGCGCGCTGGGCAGTCGGCCGCACAATCAAGTCGGCTTGGCCGGTGAGATACGGGCCGATCAAGGAGTGCGGCGCCTTGGCGATCGCGGTAGGTGGGCCTTGATTGATCAGACGGCCTCCCGCGGCGCCGGCGCGAGGGCCAATTTCAAGTACCTCATCAGCGGCTTCGATAATGGCCGTGTCGTGATCAACTACCACGACGGAATTACCTTGTGCGACCAAGCCGCGCATGACCGCAATCAAACCGGCCACGTTAGCGGGGTGCAAGCCAATCGACGGTTCATCAAGCACATAGAGGACGCCGGTGGTTTGGGTGCGTAGCGTGCGCGACAGTTGAATCCGTTGCAGCTCACCAGTGGACAAGCTGGCGCCGGCGCGACTGAGCTGCAGGTAAGACAGTCCCAAATCCAGCAGTGGCTGCAAAATCGTGGTTAATTCACGGATGATATCATGCGCTAAGGCCTGCATGTCCTCGGGCAACCAGGTGAAAATCTTGGGGATGAACGCCTGAAGGTCACTCAGCGTCATGGCGGAAACATCGGCAATGGTCTTGCCGGCAATCAGCTGATGCAGCAGCTCCGGCCGGAAGCGCGTGCCGTAGCAAGTGGGGCACACATCGAAGCGGTAGAAACGATTCAGCCGCGTGATGGCGCGCTCGTTCGTGGTCGTCGCCATGGAGTCTTCCACGGCGTTGAAGGCATTTTCGAACATGGCATTGTCCATGTGGAAAATCTTGCCGGATTTACTAGGAATATTGATCGAGTAGGTGCGTTTGGTGCCGTGCCAAACCATGTCTTGCTGCTTTTTGGGCAGGTCTTGGAAAGGCGTGTCGATATCGATGCCGATCTGCTGGGCCACCAGGGGCATAAAATTGCGGCCGGGCAGGCGCCAAGAAGCGACGGCACCATTGCGAATGGTCAGGCTGGGGTCGGGAATTAGGCGATCCGTGGCCAGCGTTTTGGCTTCCCCAGTGCCGTTACAGGTGGGGCAGGCGCCAGCGGAGTTGAAGGCAAAATCTTCCGCCCCGAAAGCCTGAAATTTAACCCCACAAGTGGGACAGGTGATCTCGCCCATGCCACTGCCAGGCTGATTCGGCAAATCCATGCTTTGGGCAATGGCCAGCGTGGGCGGGACCTGATGGCCATTGGGACATTGCGGCGATCCCAGACGAGAAAACATCAAGCGCAGGACATTTAGCGCCTCAGTGGTAGTGCCAACCGTGGAACGAATGCCCGGCACCACCGGGCGCTGACGCAAGGCAATGGCGCTGGGAATATGCTGAATCGATTCGACTTGGGCATGGCCGACTTGGCCGAGCCGGCGCCGGGTGTAAGTCGACAGCGCCGAGACATAGCGCCGCATGCCTTCTGCATACAACACGCCCATGGCCAGCGATGATTTACCGGAGCCGCTGCGGCCGGTGATAGCCACTAGCTTGTGCAGGGGGATATTCACATTAACATGTTTGAGGTTATTGACGTACGCGCCAGTGACCCGAATTTGATCTGGAATCGTGGTAGACTGTGACATAGAAACCCTTCTTGGTGGATAAATTTGATGGTGAAAGTAGGCAAAAGATGACTGAGCAACCTTTGAAACACCGCAGTATTCGCGATTTTGCCGCGGCGCCGAGTGCCGCGCAACAGGCAGCGCTTGAGACCACCGCGCAGGAAACCGCCTCGAGCAATTATTTGCAGCAGTTCACCTTGATTAAGGTGACGGATACAGCCAAAAAACAGGCCATCGCTGAGCTGACGCATTGCCCGTTTGTGGCTGGACCGGGGCTGCTTTATGTGTTCGTGCTGGATACCCACCGCAACTTGCGGCAGGTGCCTGCTGCTGACGCTCATAATTTAACCGGCTGGGCGGCATTTCTCGCTGGTGCGGCGGATTGCCAGTTGGCAGCGCAGGCGCTGGTCAGTGAAGCCGAAACGCAGGGACTGGGGACGTGCTATTTGGGCAGTATCTTAAATGACCCGCGGCAGATGATTAGCCTGTTGCAGTTGCCGCGCCATACTTTTCCGTTGCTTGGCGTGATGGTTGGCGTGCCAGAAGGCTTATCGCAGCCCAAGCCCCGCCTGCCGCATGCGGTGGTGGTTGGGGACAATCAATACCCAACCTGGGATGCTGCTGCCCTTCAGGACTATGATAACACCACCCGCGATTATTATCGGAATCGCCCGGTGAATGCCCGTGATAGCGGCTTCGTCGACATGCTTTTGGCCTACACAAAAACCGACCTGCATCAAAGAGATGAGATCGGTCGAATTTTGAAGGCTCAAGGGTTTGAGCTGCCGCAATGATTACTCGGGATTAATCAGCACCTCATTGGCTTGATCCAGCAGGTCAATGAGTTTGTTGAATTGCTTTTTACCGAGGCCGGCTTTGAGCGTGTTCATCGGCTTGAAATAGGCTTCCGCCATTTCTCGCACAGCTGCTTTGCCTGGTTCGGTGACCACCAAGGTAAAACTGCGATTATCGTTAGGGTCGCCGATTCTCTCCAGCAGGCCGTCATCGAGCAGTGGTCCCATCATTTTGGTGATGGCGGCTTTGGATAGACCCATGGCATCAGCCAGCTCGGTCGGCGTTGGCGGCGTGTCCTCTGCCGCGACCCAAAACAGCAGATTTTGCTGCGCCAAGGGCCGCTCCTGGGCGCCTTCTGTGGCGGTGAGGCGGGTGAACTGGTTCAAGGTTTGGTTGATTTGAAGATGACGCAACTTCATGAAGTTCACTTCCTTTATGTTGATGATCCGGTTGACTACTTTAAGCATAGCCGGTTGCCAGTAAGGAAAGCAATTAAGAGGCGTCAAGGAAAGTGGAAGGAGTAAGCAGATGACCCCAGAAGCACAATTAATGGCCTACGCCGAGGCGGTACTGGCCGCGGACCATAGCGGCCACGGGCTGGACCATATCAAGCGGGTGGTGGCCACGGTCAAAACCCTGCTCGTGCAGACACCAGCAGCCAATCCGCGAGTAGCCATTGCCGCGGCGACGCTGCATGATACCTATGATGACAAACTGGTGGCTGACGTTGCCGCTGCCAAAGCGCGAACTGGCAAGGCGTTGACCGCGGCGGGGTATGCTGATGAAGAACAACAAGCCATTTTTGCCATTATCGATCACATGAGCTTTAAGGCCAACCTGGCTGGCCATCAGCCGCTGACGCTGACCGGCCAGCTGGTGCAAGACGCCGACCGACTTGATGCCATTGGCGCCATTGGCATTGCCCGGGCGCTGATGTATGGTGGGGCCCATGCCCGCCGCTTGTACGATCCGGCCGTGCCGCCGCGCTGTGAGCTGGATGCGACCAGCTACCGCGATACCACCAGCACCACGATTGATCATTTTTACGAAAAACTGCTTAAACTCAAGGATCAAATGAACACAGAAGCCGCCAAAACCTTGGCCGCTGGGCGTCAGCAGGTGATGCTCGACTATCTCGCTGAGTTCAAAGCCGAATGGCAAGGTGAACGGTAAAAAATTCTGCCGGAATTTTCCGGCCGAGGGTTGCGAGCACCTGATATATATAGTATATTGTTTAGGCAGTTGTTTTTACGAACAACGACATGCCGTCTTAGCTCAGTAGGTAGAGCGCATCCATGGTAAGGATGAGGTCGTCGGTTCAAATCCGATAGACGGCTGCACAGACCCGACAGAGATGTCGGGTCTTTTTGAATATAGGCGCGGAGGCCACCGTACTTAGCCCAATGAGCAGCCTAACCCAAGGCATTGCCGCTGCTTTTTGGCGGCGAGGCATTGGGTGTAGCTGGTCACTTGGGCGTTGGTGGCCGGAGCGCAACTATGCAAGGCTGCGGAGGGTGGCCGGTTTTAGCCACTCCCGCGTTGCCCACCGGAGCGCAACTAGAAGCTGTAGAAAAGAGGTCCCTCATGCTCAAACTACTTGGACGGGCATTGTTGACGATGTTGGCATTTGTTGCTTATTCCTTTGCCCAGTCGCTGGCGCTGGTGCCAACTCTAATGACGAAAGGCCAGGCTAGTGCCTTAGAAGTGGCTGGCGTCTTCATCGTGGTGTTTGGCGCATTGCTTTGGGGGCTTTGGCGCCTGTATCAACGCTTCTTAGCTAAGGAGCCGGCAGGGAAAACGTGGGGCCTCAAGCGCCTGGACCGGCAAACCTTGGGCTTTACCGTGCTCATGGCGGCGCTGTTGATCCTCATTCAAATCGGTGGCGGCTACTTGCAGTTGCGGCACATTACCGCCGAACCGGCCAATCAAAGCGCCCTTTTGCAGTTAATGCAGCAAGCGCCCTTGGCAATGGTGTTGATTGCCTGCGTCGGCGGCCCGGCCGCGGAAGAACTGATTTTTCGCGGGCTGTTGATGCATTGTTTCCCGCATCAGGATCAAACGCGCTGGCGCGCATTAAGCGGCTTGGTGTCGGCAATCATTTTTGGTCTGGCGCATAGTGGCTTCAGTGATCCGCTGAACTGGCTGATTTATGCCGGCTTAGGCGCGGTGTTTGCCGCAACGTATGCCCACACCAAAGATATTCGCTATTCAATGGTGCTTCATTTTCTTAACAACTTAGCCGCCTTATTATGATCCAGCATCGCGCTTGCGGTGCTTTTTTGTATGGGTGGCAGACTTGAACCGGGCGGCTCGTAAGTGTACCCTCGAACCTGTAAGCGGTTTAGCGCAAGGAGGAATTGATATGGTAAAACGTTTGATCAGTGCCAATACTAGTGAAATATTGGCCATGAACGGTGAGGAATTGAAGCAAAGCATCAAGGCCTCAGAAGGGCGCACGGTGCTGTCAGAGAATGTGGTGCTGCATGAGCCTGGCGATGGCATCACCACGGCGGAAATTGCAGCCGCATTTGGGGCGGATCTGATTTTGCTAAATGTGCTGGATGTGTTCAATCCGGTGATTTTGGGCCTGTATCCCGGCGAAGAAACACTGGCCACGGCCAAGCCGCATCATGATGGCGAAAGTATTCATCGCCTGCAGAAGCTGGTGGGCCGGCCCATCGGTGTCAACCTTGAGCCGGTGGATCCTGATGCCGACATGGCGGAAAATCGTCGCGTGATTCCGGAAGGGCGGATGGCCTCAGAAAAGACTTTGATTGAAGCGGAAAAACTGGGGATGAATTTTGTCTGCCTGACCGGCAATCCCGGCACCGGCGTCACCAACGCCCAAATCGCCGCCAACATCAAAGTGGCCAAGCGCGTCTTCAACGGTTTGATCATCGCTGGCAAAATGCACGGCGCTGGCGTGAACGAACCGGTGGTCTCCGTGGAAGCCACGCAAAGCTTCCTGGATGCTGGGGCCGATGTCATTTTGGTGCCAGCCGTGGGCACGGTGCCTGGGCTCGATGATGCTGACATTAAGGCCGTCGTGCGGCTGGCGCACGCCCATGACGCGCTGGTGATGAGCACCATTGGCACGTCGCAGGAAGGCTCCGGCGCCAGCTATGTGGAATCGATTGCCATTCGTAACAAAATCGATGGCGTCGACATTCAACACATGGGGGATGCCGGCTGGGGCGTTGTTTCACCACTGGAGAACCTTTACGCCTTAAGCCGCGCAATTCGCGGCGAGCGGCACACCATCTCGCGCATGGCGCGGTCGATTAATCGTTAGTCTGGTATCCATCCTACAAAAATACCGGCACTGTCCACACGGGATGATGCCGGTATTTTTTGCGTTAGAGCTGCTTGAGCGCCGTGGTTGGCTGGGTGTAGAGACTGGCATCCAGGGCCGTTAACAGCGGACTTGGTGCATCCAAACTGATCAAAACCAAGGTGTGCAGGGCGCGTGAGGCCAAGGTGTACAAGGTATCACGATCGCCGGGCTGATTGTAAGTGGTAGCTGAAATGTCAAAGCCGATCACCGCATCAAATTCCAGCCCTTTAGCTAGATAAACCGGTAAAATCACGCAGCCGGTTTGCATCTGATGATCATTGGGGGACAGGAGGGTGATTGGGACATCGAGCTGCAAGGTAGTGAACAGCTGCTCGGCGGTTTGCATATCCCGGGTTAAAATCGCCACTGTCGTGTTGGTCGCGAGGAGCTGGGTCACCTGCTTGATGAGACCGTTGCGGTAATCCGCGCGCGGTAGGGTGAGCACTTGCGGCTTTTGCCCATCGCGGTTGAAGGCTTGAATGTGATCGCTGGCCGGCAAAAAGGCCTTGGCAAAGTTGGTAATCGGTAGCGTGGACCGATAGCTGCGGTTTAGGGCAATGAGGCGCATGCTGCTGCGCGGAAAGACGGTTTTGATGTCGTGGCTGAAGTCACTCGGCGCATAGTCGCTGCTGAAGACATCCTGGCGCGCATCGCCCAGCAGGGTCAGCTTGGCTTTAGGGAAAGCGAAGTGCAAATAGCGCAGCTGGGCCATGCTGTAATCCTGCATTTCATCAATGAAGACGTACTGAATATTGTGGTTGCGCCCGGTGCCAGCAATCAAATCACGCAAGTACAGAATCGGAGCGGCATCGCTGAGGCGCAAGACGTGTTGCTCCAAGTCCTGACGGTAAGCGGTAATCATCTCTTGCCACACCGCTGCGCTCACCGGCGCCTGGCATTGGCTCAAAAAGCGGGCGTAGTCTTCGTAGGGATCCAAGAAGTAGTCATTGTAAATGGCATCATACACTGGGGCGAAGGCCTGCTTGACGAGCTGGGTGGCAATATAGCGCTGTTCGTCTTCGCCAGTGTCAAAGCGGCGGTCCTGCAAAAAGTCGCGAATCTGCTCATCGCTTAAGCTGCCCATGGCGTCTTGCACCCAGTCTTCATACACCGCCATTTTGATGCGAGTTTTCAGGCGGCGAATGAGCGTGTTTTTGGTGTCGAGAAACTTGTTGGCTGCGGTGGCTTGCGCCGGCTGGCTGGCGTAGATTTTGGCAATCGTACTGGCGGCGAAGAACACTTCACCGTTCAGGACGATGTCGACAAAGTACGGAATCTGGCCAGCTGTGTTGGCGTAAGCTTTCAGGGCCGTTAAGTAGGCGGCGTCTTCCTTGTAGCGGCGCATGGTTTTGGCTGCTGCTGGAAGGCCATTTAAGTCGCGTTCATAGCGTTCGAACAAGGTTTCCACATGCAATCCAGAGAAACGCTTGGCCAAAAACTCGCCTAAGGTGGCCTGCCGCATGTTCTTTTCCCCTAAACTGGGCAGCACGGCAGAAATGTAGTTGGCAAACAGCTGATTGGGCGAAAACAGCACCATTTGATCCGCATCCAAGCCGCTTTGGCTGTGGTACAACAGGTAGGCAACGCGCTGGAGCACCGCGGAGGTTTTCCCTGAACCAGCGACCCCTTGTACCACGAGCAAGTCGTGGCTGGTGTCGCGGATAATATCGTTTTGTTCCTGCTGAATCGTAGCGACGATGTTCTTCATATAGATGTCGCTTTGCGCGCCGAGCACGGCTTGCAGGATCTCGTCGCCGACGGTTTCATCGGTATCGAACATATTGGTGATGTGGCCGTTTTGAATCGTGAACTGGCGTTTGTTGACCAGCTGCACAGTTTCGGGGCCAAACGGGGCAGCGTAAGTGACTGGTCCCAGCGTGCCGTTGTAGTAAATGGCGGCAATCGGGGCCCGCCAGTCATACACCAAAAACTCATCATCGCTGTCGATGAAAGTGCCCAGGCCGATGTATAAAGTGTCAGGCTGACCGTCTTGAATGATATCGATGCGGCCGAAATACGGGTTGTCTTGAAGGAGCCGGAGCCGCTTTTGCTCGCTTTCGAGAATCATTTCATTTTCCACCGCGCGGGCAACCATGGTTTTCTGCTGCTGGACGGCAGCGTTGGTCTCCATCCGGTCATCAATTTCGGTGACGTTAACGCGGGTGGCTTCACCGTATGCCTGCTCGATGCGGGTGGTTTCCGCATGCGCCTTAGCGATTTGATCGGCAATGGCGACCAATCTGGCCTTGATGCGACTGCGCACCCAGTCCACCCGGGTTTGTTCTTCGGCTTGAGTCATATTTTGCACAGCGAAGGCCTCCTTTGGTGAAATCGTCCTACTAGTTTAGGGCACCGGCGCACAAAAGTAAAGTGACCAGCGCACGGCTGTTCGCTTACGATTTGTCAGCTATGTTATGATTAAAGTATCAATAAAAGCCTTGGAGGCGCAACATGCAGAACTTATGGGAGACCTTCCTGACCAGGCGCAGCGACCTGCTGGCAGCGCTCGGCGAACATATTCAGCTGTCGCTGATCGCCTTGCTGCTGGCGTTATTAATTGCGGTGCCGTTGGGAATTTGGGCGCAAAACCACCCGCGTTTTGCCGGCGCGTTGCTTCAGGTGACTGGCGTGCTCCAAACCATTCCTTCGCTGGCACTGCTGGGTTTACTGATTCCGATTGTCGGCATCGGGACGGCTCCGGCCATCATTGCGCTGGTGGTGTACGCCTTGCTGCCGATTTTCCAAAATACATACACTGGCTTGCACGAGATTGATCCAGCATACACCGAGGCGGCGGATGCCTTTGGGATGTCGAAGCCGCTGAAGTTGGTGAAGGTGCAGCTACCACTGGCGATGCCGGTCATTATCGGCGGTATTCGCACCGCTACCGTGCTGATTATCGGCACGGCGACGCTGGCAGCGTTGGTCGGTGGCGGTGGCCTAGGGACGTTTATTTTGCTTGGCATCAATCGCAACGACACGACCCTGACGCTGCTCGGTGCGATTGCCGCGGCACTGCTCGCGCTAGTGTTTTCCTGGTTCATCGCCCGACTGCAAAAGTGGCCGTGGCGCGTGTCAGTAGGCGTACTGGCGGCGCTGGCGTTGGCCTTTGGCGGCACTGCCGTGTATCAGGCGGTTGCCCCGCAACCGGAAACCATTATCGTGGCCGGCAAGCTGGGGAGCGAGCCTGAGATTTTGATCAATATGTACAAACAGTTGATTGAACAAACGGACGCCAAGGTCAAAGTCAGCCTGAAGCCTAACTTTGGCCAAACCAGCTTTCTTTTTAACGCGTTGAAGAGTAAGAAAATTGATGTCTATCCTGAATTTACCGGTACCGTCGTCACCAGTTTGGTGAAACCAACAGCCAAGCAAAATCAGGCTATTGCCAATGGCGCCGACAGCTATCCGATTGCGGAAAAGCTGCTTAATCAGCAACAACTGACCATGGGCAAGCCGATGAAATACAATAATACGTACGCCGTGGTGGTGAAGCGGGATTTTGCTAAGGCTCACCAGATCACCAAATTATCGCAGCTCAGTCAGTTTGCCACGCCGCTCAAAGCTGGCTTTGACTTGGAATTTAACTCGCGGCAAGACGGGTACAAAGGCATTCAAAGCTTGTATGGCCTGACCTTCAGCGTGCAGACCCTTGATGCCTCGCTGCGGTATCAGGCGCTGGATGGCGGTCAGGTGCAAGTCACCGATGGCTACTCCACGGATTCGCAAATCCGGCAGTATCACCTGCTGGCACTGCAAGACGACAAGCACCTGTTTCCGGTGTATCGCGGCGCACCGCTGATGCGTCAAGATTTTGCCCAAGCGCATCCGCAAGTGGTCAAAGCCTTGAATCGGCTGGCTAATCGCATCACGGAACCCGAAATGCAGGAAATGAATTACCAAGTCAATGTGAAAGGGCAAAGTGCGGCCAAAGTGGCTAAAGCTTACCTGAAGGCCCATGGCTTGCTCAAGGAGGCGCGCTGATGAACGTCTTAAAATTTGACCATGTCACTAAGCGTTACGATGGCCGCGCCGTGGTCGAGGACTTGTCCTTGACGATTGGAGAAGGGGAACTGTTCGTGCTGGTCGGGGCGTCTGGCTCCGGGAAAACCACCACTTTGAAAATGATCAACCGCCTGATTGAGCCCACCGATGGCGATATTTACTTCAATGATAAGCGGCTGATTGATACTGACCTGCGCGATTTGCGCTGGAATATCGGTTACGTCTTGCAACAGATTGCCCTGTTTCCGAACATGACCGTCGGGGCCAATATTGCGCTGATTCCGCAGATGAAACACTGGCCGAAAGATCAAATCAAGCAGCGAGTGGATGAGATGCTCGAGGCAGTCGACCTCGCCCCGGAGAAATATCGCGACCGCATGCCAGATGAACTGTCCGGTGGTGAACAGCAACGCGTCGGCATTTGCCGGGCCCTGGCTTCCAAGCCGCCGATGGTGCTGATGGATGAACCGTTCTCGGCGCTGGATCCCATTTCCCGCACCAGCCTACAAGACATGGTGCTGCGGTTGCATCGTAAGCTCAAAACCACGATTGTTTTCGTCACGCATGACATGAACGAGGCGATGAAGTTGGGGGATCGCATCGCGGTGATGCGTTCGGGCAAGTTGCTGCAAGTGGCGACGCCAGAAGAAATAGCCGCTAACCCCGCCACCAGTTTTGTGTCGGACTTCTTCGCCGGCGCGGCGCCGGCACTGCTTGAAACGCCGATTTTTGAACTGGCCAGTTTTGGCACCCCGACCACCGAGCAAGGTAGTTATGCCGAAGACACCCCGTTGCAAGTCGTGCTAGCGCCCCTGGCCGAGGGTAAACACGTGACAGTGGCGGCGCAAGCAGGTAACTTTAAGTTGAATGCCTCGCAAGTGTTGGGGTATCTGGCGAAGGCGAAATAGTTGTGAGATCCCATTAGTGTGCTCCCTTTCACGCATCAAAAACGCTGACTTTCAGGAGGTTTGATCCTATGGAAAAGTACGATGTCATTGTTATCGGCGGCGGTCCTGGCGGCTTGGCCGCGGCATATCCTTTGGCTGCTGGCGGCAAACGGGTGCTAGTGGTGGAGCGCGACTTATGGGGTGGTACCTGCCCGAATTACGGCTGTGACCCCAAGAAAATGCTGTATAGTGCGGTTCAAGCTAAAAAACGCGCCGCGCGAATGACACGGGCGGGCCTCGTTGGCATTCCGGACATCAACTGGCCCAACTTGATGGCCTTTAAAACTAGCTACACTGAAACGGTGCCCACCGGGACCCGCGCCGGGTTAGTTGACCAACGCATTGCTGTTGTTGATGGTGAAGCGCATTTTGTCGATGAACAAACCATTGTGGTGGGCGAGCAGTCCTTTTGGGGTGCTGACATCATTATTGCCACCGGCCTGCAGCCGGTTTTGCCAAATGTCCCTGGCAGCAGCTTAGTCCAAACCAGTCGTGATTTTCTTGAAATGCCGCAAATGCCGCAAAAAATTGCCTTCATCGGGGCCGGCTATGTGGGCATGGAACTGGCTAACATTGCTGCCGCCGCGGGGGCGGAAGTGCATATCATCATGCACGGCGACCGCGCCTTGCGCGCCTTCCCAGCTGCGGCGGTGACCGCTTTGGAAACCGAAATGGAAACCGGCCATGTTTATTTTCACAAGAATGTGACCTTGGACGCCATCGAACCGCTAGGCAATGGCGTGCGGCTGATGGCCCCGGACTTTACGCTTGATGTGCAGCAAGTCTTTGCTGCGATGGGCCGGCGCCCAGATGACCAGCTGATGCTCAATCGTGGCCGGATCCGATCCACCCCGCAAGGCATTTTGGTTAACGACCACCTCCAAACCAGTAATCCGCATGTCTATGCCATTGGGGATGTCGTGGCGAAAAACCAGCCGAAGCTCACGCCAGTCGCCGGTTATGAAGGCCGCTATGTCGCGGCTCAAATTCTTGGTGACACCGAGCCCATTAGCTACCCAGCGATTCCGGTCACGGTGTATGGCGCTTTGGAAGTGGCCCAAGTTGGCCTGAGCGAAGCGGAAGCCAAAGCCGCACCAGACTATTATGCCGTTAACACCCAGGATGTCACCCACTGGTACACTTACAACCGCACCTTGGAACCCCACGCCAGCGTCACCATCATCAAGGCGAAAGCCACCGATGAAGTGGTCGGCGCCGTGGTGGTATCCAGCAGCGCCGAAGACCTGATCAACGTTCTCACCGTGGCCATCAACCAACACTTAACCGCAAAAGCCGTCACCGCCATGATTTTTGCCTACCCAAGTGAAGCCAGCGATTTGAGCTACTTGCTATAAGTGTGATGGGGCGACCGCAGAAATTAGTGGCGAGTGGACCGACTCATCACTGGCCTGCAGATGGGTCGGTCAGTCAGGCCTTGCTACGGAGGCTGTCCTGCCCGGCCGCTACCGTCCCGGCTGTGCGGGCGGTAATTGACTTTCAAGACCGCCTTAGCTATCATCAAGGTATATTCGCGTCAATGCGTGTGATGAGTAGCTAACCCAAGCGTGTGCAGGAAGCCGTCGAAACTGGAAAGACGACCACGGGGGTGAGTGAATTGGCTCACACAAGACGCTCGGTGGGTGCGCCTTAAGCCAACGAGAGCATCCAGATTTTGGATGAAGTTAGGTGGTACCGCGCATCAGCCGTCCTATGTTGATTTCAACATAGGACGGTTTTTTATTTTTAGGAGGTTAACATGACAAAAAAAGTGATTTTAACAGGTGATCGCCCAACCGGCCGCTTGCACATTGGCCATTACATCGGCAGCTTGAAGAACCGCGTGGCGCTACAGAATTCCGGTGATTACAATACCTTCATCATGATTGCGGACACCCAGGCGCTGACCGACAACGCCCGCAATCCTGAGAAAATCCGGCATTCCCTGATGGAAGTTGCCTTGGATTATCTGGCGGTGGGCATCGATCCCGCCAAGTCCACGATTTTGGTGCAAAGCGGTGTGCCGGCGTTAACCGAGCTGACGATGTATTACCTGGACTTGGTGTCGGTTTCCCGGTTGAATCGCAACCCAACGGTCAAAACCGAAATCAAGCAAAAAGCGTTTGGTGAATCTGTCCCGGCTGGCTTTTTGATTTATCCGGTCAGTCAGGCTGCCGATATCACAGCGTTTAAGGCTGACACGGTACCAGTCGGTGATGATCAAGAACCGATGCTGGAACAAACGCGTGAAATCGTGCGCACCTTCAACCGCACCTACCAAAAAGACGTCCTAGTAGAACCGGAAGGCTATTTTCCGCCTAAGGGCCTCGGCCGCCTGCCTGGCATCGATGGCAACGCCAAAATGAGCAAGTCACTGAATAACGGCATCTACTTGGCCGATGACGCCGATACCGTACAAAAGAAAATCATGAGCATGTACACTGACCCGGATCACATCCACGTCCAAGATCCCGGCAAGGTTGAAGGTAACGTGGTCTTTACTTACCTGGATGTTTTTGATCCGGACAAAGCCAAAGTCGCTGACCTCAAAGCCCAGTACGAACACGGCGGCTTAGGCGATGTGAAGATCAAGCGCTATTTGAATGAAGTCATGGAAGCAACCCTGGCCCCAATTCGGGCGCGGCGGGAAGAGTACGCCAAGGACATGGATGCGGTCGCGGATATGTTGATTGCTGGTACCAAGCATGCCAATGAAGTGGCGAACCAAACCTTGACCGAAGTGCGTGATGCGATCGGGTTCAATTATTTCAAATAAATGAATGTGCAGGATTATTCCTGGCGATAAACATCCTGCTTAGGGCTGATGCCCCTTAGTCGAAACATGATAGACTTAGGGTATCAGCCCATTTTAATGAGGACGGTTGAAGCTTGCTTCGGCCATGAAGGAGAACAATTATGGACAAGAAAAAACTCAGCCCAGTGGCCATTACGGGGATTGTGATTGGCATTGTGGCGGTGATTATCGGTATCTACAGCATCAGTACCTACAACTCTTTGCAACGTGAAAACCAAGCGGTGGAAGCACAGTGGAGTCAGGTAGAAAATGTGATGCAACGACGCGCGGATTTGGTTCCGAACCTGGTCAACGCCGTTAAGGGTTCCATGAAGCATGAAGAGAAAATCTTCACGGCGATTGCCCAGGCCCGCGAGAACTACAACAAGGCCACCAGCACCACCAAAAAGGCCCAAGCCGATGCCCAAATCAACACCAGCGTGGGTACCTTGTTGTCAGCGATTAACGAAGATTATCCTGATCTGAAGAGCAACAGCAACGTGCAGACCCTGATGACGCAACTGGAAGGCAGCGAAAACCGCATCTCCGTTGAGCGCAAACGTTACATCGAAGATGTGCGCGACTACAACCAAGCTGTCGTGACCTTCCCGAAAAATCTGTTTGCCAACATGATGGGACTGGGGCAAAAGGCGACCTTTAAGGCTGACCCTGGCGCTGAAAAGGTTCCAACCGTCAATCTCGATTAGAGGCCCGCGATGAAAAAACGGTGGCTTTGGTTCCTCCTGCCACTGGTGCTGCTATTTGGGCACGCCAGTCCAGTCCAAGCAGCCGCTTATCCAGCGGCCCCAACGAACGGGCATTACTATGTGGACCAGCTGAATCTGCTGGATTCATCGACTCGCGAGTTGATTGATCAGAAAAACCACACCTACGAAGCGACCAAGCAAAATCCTGCCATTGCGGTGGCAGTGATTAAATCTTCGGATGGCCAAGACCTTGGCGAGTATGCGCCCGAACTCTTCAGTCGCTGGGGCGTCGGCCAAAAAGGCAAGGATAACGGGGTGCTGTTGGTGTACGCCGACAATGATGGCCAGCAAAATCTGTTCATCGAAGTCGGTTATGGCCTTGAAGGCGTGCTGCCCGATGCCTTAGCCGGGCAAATTCTTCAGCAAAACAAGGCGGCCATCAAAGCCAAAGACCCGGCGAAGATCAACGCCGGCTTGCGGAAAGTCTTCAACGCGGTGGCCACGGTCATCGACAAGAAGTATAAATTTCCTAAGGATAGTAACACCTTGTCCAGCAGTCAGCTGGCCCGCTATCAAAACGAAGACGAAACCGATAACGACAGCGGCGGGGGCGGCATTCTCGTGACGCTGATCACGATTTTCATTGTGCTGGCCGTGATTGCCTTGCTGTTTGGCGGCAATAATCGCGGCGGGCGCGGTGGCGGTGGCTCCAGCTTCTGGCTATGGATCCTGCTCGATGCGCTATTTTCTAGCAACAATCGCGGCGGCCGCTGGGGCGGTGGCTCTGGCTTCGGCGGTGGCGGTGGTTTTGGCGGTGGCGGCTTCGGTGGGGGCTCCGGCGGTGGTTTCGGCGGCGGCTCTTCTGGCGGCGGCGGCGCCGGCATCTAAGCGTAAGAAAAAACAAACACAGGCCCGAACGCGCTATTGCGTTCGGGCCTGTTTGTTTTTGACTATTCGGTCGGTTGATGTTGCTTGCGGTAAGCGCGCGGCGACAGGCCAGTTTCCTGGCTAAAGGCTTTGGAAAACGAGAAGGGATTCTGATACCCCACCGCATGGGCGATGACGCCGATGGGGTAGTCGGTTTCGGTGAGGAGCTGGGTGGCGTGCTGCATGCGGTAGGTTTTGATATACTGCTGCGGCGACTGGCCAACATGCTTGACGAACAGGCGGTGCAGGTAAGTACGGTCGATGTGCAGCGAATCGGCAATTTCACTGACCGAGATGTCTTCACCGTAGTTATTGGTGATATAAAACAGTGCTGATTCCAAGGCTTCTTTTTGGTCCAGATTGGTACGCACCGCGAGACTGGGGTAGGTGGAGCTCAGCTGATAAAGGAATTCATACAGGCGGCCGGTCATCAAAAGATTCCGATTGCGGCTGGTGTGTGAGGCAGCAATCACCGCCTGCGCCGCTTGGATCACTGGGCCATCCGGGTTAAAACTGAAGGTAGGGCTGCTGTTATCCAGCGCGGTGGTTTGCACATAGCGCTCAGCGGCCCGGCCGGAAAAGCCGATCCAGAGGTAGGTCCAAGGCTGACGATGATCCGCTTCGAACCGAATAAGGGTGTGGGGTTCAATAATAAAGCCCTGACCAGCTTTCAAGGCATAGAAGTGGTTGCGCACCGTGTAGCTGCCTTCACCGGCCAAGACAAAATACAGCATATAGCCGCTGCGCACGGTGGGGCCGTACGAATGATCCGGCTCGCAGCGTTCGGTGCCGCAAGTATAAACATTGATATCAAGATTAGCGTTGCGATTGAGACTAGAGAAATCATCAACGCGGTGGTTTTCGTCATTTGTCGACATTTGGACAGGTTACCTCAACATTCTGCTATTTTGTTAGGGCTTACACGCAGTTATCATAACTCTTGTAAACCGATTTACAAAATTCATTTTATTGCTATTATCAACCCAAGGAGGGGTGGATCACATGAGTTTACAAGACACCATGAACGAGAAAGTGTTGCCACTGGCAACCAAATTCTCCCAAAATAAGTTCCTCATGAGTATCCGTGATGGCTTCATGGTTGCGTTCCCAGCGACCATGTTTGCTTCCATCATGATCATCATCCAGAACTTGCCAACGACTTTCGGCTTTGCCAAGTACATGCCGCAGCCGGTGACCGACTTTTTGAACAATTTCCTCGGCCCGGTTTCTAACGCGACGATGAATATTACCTCACTGTTTGTTGTCTTCGGGGTTGCTTATGCGTTGGCTGGTCAATACCATGCCACTCAGCTGTATGCTGGTGGGATCGCAATGTCCGCCTTTGTTATGTTACTCCCAATTATGTCCAATAAGAACGGTTCCTACATTGACATCAATTTGCTTGGTTCCAAAGGCATGTTTGTGGCTTTGCTGACCGGGATTTTTGCCACGATTATTTACTCCAAGCTTGAAAACGCCAACATTACGATTAAGATGCCAGAATCCGTGCCACCGGCAATCGCGCAGTCCTTTATCGCGGTGATCCCTGGTGCTGCTTCGCTGCTGACGTTCACCTTCATTCGCTGGTTGTTCACCTTCACCGCCTGGGGCAATGCCTTTGACTTCATTTATGATGTCCTGCAAGTGCCAATTCAAGGTTTAGGCGCAACGCTGCCAGCGACGATTGTGGTTTTGTTCTTCTCCCAGTTCCTCTGGTGGTTCGGGATTCACGGCACTTTGCTGGTTAACTCAGTGGTTTCGCCTATTTATGCCGCTTTGGATATCCAAAACTACAATGCTTACCAAGCAGGCAAGTCCATTCCTAACATCATCTGCTCCACGTTTGCCGGCAGTTTTGAAACCACGGGGATGATTTTGGCCATTTCCTTGGCTGGTTTGTACATTGCCAAGTCTTCACGGCTGAAGCACACCATGGAGCTCACTGCGGTGCCATCGGTCTTTAACATCAGTGAACCGATGACCTTCGGGGTGCCAATGGTCTTAAACCCAACCATCTTTATTCCTTGGATTTTGTCGCCAATCATTGTTGCTAGTGTCAGCTACTTTGCTTTTGCTTCTGGTCTGGTGCCATACCCAACTGGTGCGACGGTCGTTTGGTCCACACCAATCATCCTTCAAGGCTGGCTTGCTACCGGTTCTTGGCGTGGTGCGGTATTGCAGATTGTGATGTTCGCGTTGTACTTCGTGATCTGGTTCCCATTCCTCAAGGTTTTGGACAAGCAATATCTGAACGAAGAAAAAGCACAAGCAGCCGAAACGCAAACCGAAACTTCGGCGCAGTAATCGCTGATTAGACTGGAGGGACCAACATGGCCAAAACAATGACGGTCGTCTACACCATGGCGCAGCCTAGCGCTGCCGTGTACCAGACGATTGTGGCGTCGCAGCTGGCATACTTCAAAGACCGCAACGCCGGTATTCATGAGCTGGCTGTTGGGACTTCCGTCGCGACCACACTGCACACCAAAACTGATCAAATGCCGGTCGCCGCGACCATGACTGTGACGCAGCTAGAGGTTGACCGCGTGTTTGAGACCGAAGTGACCTATGCCGCTGGTCGAATTGTGACCACCTATCAGCTGGCGCCAGCGGCTGAAGGTACCAAAGTCACTTATAGTGAAACCAATACCTTTAACAAGAAAAATTTTACCAACAGTTTTTGGGTGGTTGGTTGGGTCTACACGCTGTTTTACCGGCGTAATATCAAAAAACGGCTGCAGTGGATCGAAGAAACTGCCGCTCTGAGTAAAGTAGGTGAGTCTAACGGCACTGCAAGTCATTGATGAAAAGTTTTTTCACTTAAGTAACGACCGCGTCAGCTATATTATCGCGGTGATGCCCAATGGTCAGTTAGGCCACGTGTACTTTGGCCCAAAACTGACCCTGGATCGAGCGCAACTGGAAGCCTTGGTGGCTCCGGTGAGCAAATCTGCCGGCACGGTCAAGTTCAGCGCTGACGATCACCAATTCAGTTTGGCGGATCAGCAGCAAGAACTGCCAGTTTATGGCTCCACCGATTACCGGCAGGGTAGCCTCGGCCTCAAAGCCGATGGCGCACCGTTGTACCTTGATCTCAAGTATCAAAGTTATACCACCGCTAGCAGCAAACCCCGGGTGTTGACCACCCCAGGCGCGTTTGGCGATCAGGCTGATTGCCTGAACTTGACAGTGAAAGATAGTACCTGGCAAGTGGAGGCGGTGCTGCATTACACGCTGTTTCCTGATGCCGCCGCGGTCGTGCGGTCGGTGACGGTGACCAACCACGCCCAGCAGTCTTATCTGCTGGAGCGGTGCCTGAGCGCCACGCTAGATCTGCCCACGGCTGATTATGAATTTCTTCATTTGTCGGGCAACTGGGCCCGCGAACGCCAGGTGCAAACCCAGTCGCTGGCGCATGGCATTGCCAGTGTGGAATCGTTGCATGGGGCTTCCAGTCATCAACAGAATCCCTTTGTCGCGTTGGTGGCCACTGACGCCACGTTGCGGCATGGTGAGGCTTACGGGGCTAATCTGATTTACTCCGGTAACTTCCAGGCCAGCGCTGAAGTCAATGAGTGGCGCCAGACCCGGCTGACCACTGGGATTCATCCTGAGCAATTTGAATGGCAGTTGGATCCTGAGACGGCGTTTACCTCACCCGAAGCGGTGCTCCTGTACTCGGATAGTGGCCTAAACGGGCTGGCGCAACAAGCGGCGCAGTTTGCCAATCAGCATATCATTGCGCCGCATTGGCAGCACCGGCCGCGGCCAGTGGTACTGAACAGCTGGGAAGCGGCGTACTTCCATTTGGATCCTAAGGTCTTGCTGAAGTTAGCGGATCAAGGCAAACAAATCGGTGTCGACTGCTTCGTGCTGGATGACGGCTGGTTTGGTAATCGTGATACGGACAATTCCTCGCTGGGCGACTGGCAAGTGGATCGCCGCAAGTTTCCGGCTGGGCTAGGGGCTTTTGCTCAAGCCATTCATGCTAAAGGCCTGCAGTTTGGCCTGTGGTTTGAACCGGAAATGGTTTCCCCGAACAGTGCGCTGATCAAGGCGCATCCTGACTGGGTGGTGGGTCCAAACCGTGGGCGCCGCTCGGTTGGTCGCCATCAGTACGTGTTGGACTTTGCCAATCCGGCGGTGGTTGAGAATCTGTATGAGCAGATGCGGCGCGTGATTGATGAAACGCAGCTGGATTACATCAAGTGGGACATGAACCGCGATATCACCGAAGCTTATTCGGCTTACCTCGCGCAAGTGGGGCGGCCGCAAGGGGAATTCTTCCACCGGTATATTCAAGGCGTTTATGCCTTGTATGCGAAATTGCTGACGGCCTACCCTGATGTGCTGATTGAAGGTTGTGCCGGTGGCGGCGGCCGCTTTGACCTTGGTATTCTGTTCTATTCGCCGCAGATCTGGGTCTCTGACGACAGTGATGCGGTGGAACGCCTGCGCATTCAGTTCGGCACCAGTCTGGGTTATCCGCTGAGTGCGATGAGTAATCACCTCACCAAGGTGCCCAATGATCAAGTGGGCCGCACCACCCCGCTCGCCATGCGCTTTAACGTGGCAACGTTCGGCGTGCTGGGCTATGAGCTGGATCTCACCAAGTTGACACCAGCCACGCTGACGGCCCTCAAACAGCAAATCGTCCAGTACCGGCAAAACCAGGAATTGATTTTGCATGGCCAGTTCGAATTGCTGCCGCCAACCGGGAAAAACTCGAATGAGTTTGCTTGGGCGGTCGTGAACGCGGCACGCACAGAAGCGCTGGTGGGGTTCTATCGGCTATTAGCCACCCCAGGCCAGACCGTGGCCGACCGCTTATCGTTGCCATTTTTGAACGGCGAGCAGCAGTACCAAGTCGAAGGCCAAACCGTGCCCATCAGCGGCAGTGTGCTAAAGCATGTCGGCTTGCCGCTGCCGGTGCAGTTCAATGGGGTGAACCCCGACACCGCCACCCTCAAAGGTGACTATCAATCATGTTTGTTGCATCTGCTGGCCCTTTAATCGCTGCCGGATGCCATATAATGGGGATGTGATGCCATCACATCCCCTTTTGTGAATAAGGCGGCGCGGGCTGCCTGCTGATAGGAGGAAAGACTCGTGAACTTCAATGTTGATGAACGCTTGCTGCATGGCGGCGATTACAACCCCGACCAATGGCTGGATTATCCAGCGGTAATTGAAAAAGATTTTGCGCTGATGAAAAAGGCGCAGATCAACACGCTGACCTTAGGCGTTTTTGCTTGGTCGGCGCTGGAACCGGAGGAAGGCCACTTTGACTTTGGGTGGCTGGATGACATTTTTGACCGGGTGAACCAAATGGGTGGCAATGTGATTTTGGCCACGCCAAGCGGGGCGCGGCCGCAGTGGCTCAGTGAAAAGTATCCGGAAGTCAACCGGGTGGATGAGCGCCTGCAGCGTCACACCCACGGGTTCCGGCATGATCATTGTTTTTCCAGCCCAGTTTATCGGGAAAAGGTCCGCATCATCAATACCAAGCTGGCCGAGCGGTATGGCCATAATCCGGCGCTGGCGATGTGGCATGTGTCCAACGAATATTCCGGCACCTGCTTCTGCGACTTGTGTCAGGCGAACTGGCAGCAGTGGCTACAGAATAAGTATCACACCCTCAAGGCCTTGAACGATGCCTGGCTGATGAGTTTTTGGGGTGGCACTTATACCGACTGGGCGCAAATCAAAGTGCCTAGTCAACTGGGCTCCAGTAAGGTCCATGGCATGGCACTGGACTGGCAGCGGTTCAACACGGCGATGACGATCGACTTTTTCGACGCTGAAGTCAAGCCGCTGCGGGCGGCGAACCCAACCATTCCGGTGACGACTAACTTTATGGCAGAAGGCCCGAATGGCGATTTTATTCCGCTGCAAGGCATCGACTATGGCGCTTTTGCCAAGCATGTCGATGTCGTCTCCTGGGACAGTTATCCGCAATGGAACAACAACTTTGAACCGCTCGCCGAAACCGCGATGAAAACGGCCTTTGTCCATGACACCTTTTACGGCCTGAAAAATCAGCCCTTCTTGGTGATGGAATCCGCGCCTTCGCGGGTCAATACCGCGGTGGCGAAGCTGAAACGGCCAGGCGTGCATGCCCTGGCGTCGTTCCAGCAGATCGCGCATGGCTCTGAAGGATCCTTATACTTCCAAATTCACGCCTCCCGGGCGAATTCGGAAAAGTTCCATGGCGCCGTGATTGGCCATGATGGCACCGGCGACACCCGGGTGTTTAAGGAAGTGGCGGCCTATGGTGAACGCTTGACCCACCTTAAAGGGTTGCGCCACACCAAGCGTCAGCCGCATGTCGCCATTTTGTTCGACTGGGATGTCCTGTGGGCGCAAAACCGGGAAGCGGCATTCGGCCGCGACCGCAAGCGTTACTTCCAGACCTTGGAAGATCATTACAGCTACTTCTGGCAACATGACATTCCGGTAGCCGTCCAACCGGTCGATCACGATTTTAGTCAGTATGACTTGGTGATTGCCCCGATGCTGTACCTGATGCGGCCGGAATTGATGGCGCGGCTGCAGGCTTATGTCAAACAAGGCGGCACACTGGTGTCCTCATACTTCACCGGCATTGTCGATGAACATGACTCAGTTTACCTTGGCGGCTGGCCTAAGCCGCTGCAAGAGACCTTTGGCGTGGCACTCGGGGAGTTTGATTCAGTTTACCCTGGTGAGCACAATCATGTCAGCTATGCCGGCCAAACGTTTGAAACGCATGATTACAACCAGCTGATCACACCTAAAAGTGCGCAAGTGTTGGGTCAGTATGAGAACGACTTTTATGCTGGCACTGCCGCAGTGACCCAAAACGACTACGGCGCTGGCCACGCCTACTATATCGGGCCGTGCACTGGCCGCGACTTGCTAGATAAGCTGTATGCAGGACTGCCGGTGGTGCAGACCGTGACGAGCGACCAGTTGGCAGTGCCCAATGCCGCCGTGTCGATTCAAACCCGCCAAGGCGAAGCTGGGACCTTTGTCTTCATCATGAACTTTAGCGAGCAAGCACAAACCGTGACGCTGAAACAAGCGCTGGTTGATGTTGAAACTGGTGCGCCGCTCAGTGGTAGCTTGCCGCTGAATCCGTATCAAGTCGTGGTGGCCAAGGAGGCCTAACTTGGAGCAAGAGGGGATTGACTTTCATAATGTGGCGTTAATTCGGCCCACGCCGGCTGGGCCACTGCTGGATCGACTACCGGCAGCGGTGCGCGCTCAAGTCGATGAACCGGCGACACATACCTCATCGGATGCGTCAGGAGTCGAGCTGCGCTTTGTCATGCAAGCGCCACAGGTGAAGTTGACCTTGGCGGTGGAGGCGGCAGCGGAGGCGCAAATTGCCTACCTACGCTTCGGGACTTTTCCCGGCACTTGGACCGCTTCAACGCGGATTTTAACGACCAAACCGACTACGCTCACGATTGCCCAACCGCAAAACCTAGTGCGACTGCAAGGCCTCGCCAAGACCAAGCATCTGGCCTTTGATCCAGCTGTGGTGCGCGTCTGTTTGCCGTACTGTCGTAATTACTTCTATCGGGTCGAAGGGGCGGTGACGCTGCCAGACCCTCAGCAACTGCCGCCATGCACGTACTTGGCTTATGGTTCTTCCATCACTCATGGTTCGATGGCGCTGAATCCTATGGCGACGTATCCGCAATTAATTGCGGATCGGTTGGGGACGGATCTGCTGAACTTTGGCTTTCCAGGATCGGCGTGGCTGGAGCCGGCGGTGGCCGATTACCTGGTAAGCCGCTCAGATTGGCACTTGGCGTCGCTGGCCATGGGCATCAATATGCTTGACGCATTTTCGCCAGCCGCTTTCCGCGCGCGGGTGCGACGCTTCATCGCGCCTTTTGCCGCCGATCCGCGGCCGGTCGTGGCCACGGATATGGTGGTCACCGATTATCCGGCCGATCCTGGCAAAGTGGCGCAATTTCGGCAAATCGTTAAAGAGGAAACCGCTGGCAAGTTGCCCTACATCAGCGGTTTGGAGCTGCTTGGGGATGAAACTGACTTGAGTTCAGACTTGCTTCATCCCACGGCCACTGGCATGCGGCAAATTGCGCACCACCTCGGTGATTTTCTGGTGGCGCACGCCGGTAAAATGGATTAGGTACAATTGAATAAGGCGCCGCACCCATCCGCATGAGCGGCAGGTGCGGCGCTTTTTAAGTAGCTTCACCAGCTGGGAAAAGTTGCGGGGTTTCTTTGCGAAAATGACGCCTAAACCGTGGGCATTTGTGATAGAGTGGGGCAAGATATTGAAGATGAGGTAGGTTGTAGCATGCGGACTTTGACGAAAGGCAATCCCCTGAAGCTGGTATTCTTTTTCACGATACCGCTTTTGATTGGGAACCTCTTTCAGCAGCTGTATAGTTTCATGGATGCGCTGATTGTCGGGCGGACGATTGGTAAAGACGCGCTGGCCGCAGTCGGCGCCACCAGTAGTATCAATTTTTTGATTATCGGGTTCGCCCAAGGGTTAACCGCCGGCTTGTCCGTGCTGACCGCGCAAGCGTATGGCGCGCGGGATGAACGCGGAGTGCGCAAGAGTTTTGGCACCAGCGTCTGGATTTCAGCCGCCATTGCCTTGGTCCTGACCATTGTAGCGGTGGCGATGACGCGGCCGATGCTGGTCCTGATGCAAACGCCGCCGGCCATCCTGGAAGATTCGATTGCCTTTGTGCGCGTGATTTTCTATGGGATTTTTGCCTCGATGGCGTTTAACCTGTTATCCAACATGATGCGGGCGTTGGGCGATTCACGCACGCCGCTGATTTTTTTGATTATCGCGACCGTGATCAACATCATCTTGGAATTCACCTTCATCCTGGGCTTTCACATGGGGGTCGCCGGCGCCGGCTGGGCGACGGTCACCGCGCAAGTGATTTCGGCGTTGCTGTGTTGGTGGTACATCAAGCGCCGCATTCCGCTGCTCAACATTCATAAAGAGGACCTGGTCATCGACTGGGCCGCCATTAAGCATCACGTTGTCGTGGGGATGCCGATGGGCTTTTCCATGTCGATCATTGCGATTGGCTCGATTATTCTGCAGGTCATGCTCAATACCTTGGGTACCGATGCCGTGGCGGCTTACACCGCCGCTGGCCGGATTGATCAAATTGCGACGCTGCCGGCGTCTTCCTTCGGGGTGACGATGGCCACTTATGCCGCGCAGAACTTAGGGGCGCGTGAATATGGCCGCATTCGGCGCGGGGTGCATCAGACCTTGCTACTAAACGTCGGGATTTCGGCGGTGTTCGGGGCGTTGATTATTGTTTTCTCCAAGCCACTGGTCAACCTGTTCTTGGGCCCGAATCAGCCTGCCGTCACCGCACTGGCGCAGACCTATTTCCACTTTAATGCCAGCATGTACTGGCTGCTGGCGATTCTCTTTACGATGCGGAATTTACTGCAAGGGTTGGGCCACACATTGGTGCCAACCGTCGCTGGGCTGTTTGAACTGATGATGCGGGCGTTTGCCGGCATTATTCTGGTGTCGCACCTCGGCTTTACTGGGGCGGCGATGGCCAACCCGCTGGCCTGGGCCGGGTCGGTATTTGTTTTGGTCAACATGTACATTCGCACCATGCGCAAGATTAGGCAGAAGGAAGATGCGCAAGCCGCACAGTTGGCAGGAGGGCAAGATGAGCAAACCCCAGTCTAACCAATGGCAGCTGCTTCGGCGCGTGCTGCGCTGGCTGGGTACCGTGGTGTTGATTATGGCCGTGGTCTTTGGCGTCAAAATGGTGCTGGGCCTGTTCTTAAGCAATGACCAAGTGTCCGGCAACTCGATGCAGCCCACTTTAAAAAATGGGGACCGCTTGGTGGTGGTGACGCAAACCAGCATCAAACGCAATGCCATCGTCACCTTGAAAAGTCCGATGCAGGCCGATGAACAGTACATTAAGCGGGTGATTGGCCTGCCTGGTGATACCGTGAGTGTCAAGAATGATCAACTGTACATCAATGGCAAGCGCACGGCCCAGCCTTATTTGAAAACGAGTTTCATGGTCAAGAGTCTGCAACTGTCTGAAGTGCAAAACGGCGCAGTCACCAGCGGCCAGCATTTCACGCCGAACTTCAGCCTCGCCACGCTTAAGGCCACTCAGACAGCGCGAGTGCCGAAGGGAAGTTACTTTGTGCTCGGCGACAATCGACCAGTGTCTTACGACAGTCGCAAGTTCGGTTTTGTGAAACGCAGTGATATTTACGGGGTCGTCAAATGGCGGTATTGGCCGCTTAATCAAATGAAGACCTTTTAACCAAAGCGGCCTGAGCGGTTAACTCAGGCCGCTGTTTTTTTATTTGGTCAGTTGATCAACGGTGCGTAAAATGGTGGCTTCGGTGCTGTACTGCGGCCGCCAGCCAAGGCTTTGGGCAGCGGCCGTGCTGGTATGGCGATTGGTGATCAGCATCAGGCGGCCTTCCTTGGCCCGAGAGGAAAACGGGGCCAGCGTCTTGACCAGCCAATTCGGCAAGGTCCGGGTCGGAAGCTTAGCCGCCAAAGCGGGCCGCTGCCGGCGAATCAAGGCCGCCATTTCTGGCAGGGTGATTTGCCCGTCGGCACTGGCGATGAAGCGGTGCCCGGCAGCTGCGGGTTGCGCCATTGCTAAGCGATGCAGGGTCGCGACATCCACCACATCGACCACATTCACAGGGACGTTTGCCAGCGGATGGTGCTTGCCATCGAGCATGCCCGCCACCAAGCCAAAGCTACCGGAAACATGACCGTTCAATGAGCGGCCCAGCATCGCAACCGGATTGACAACAGCCAGTTCTGGTTGGCCAGGGTGGGCGGCGGCAAACTGCCAAGCGGCTTTTTCGGCGAGTAGTTTGGATTTTTCATACGGAGATAGACCTGGTTCTGCTGGGTCCGTCCAATCGGCCTCAGTGGTCACCTGGCTCAAGTCATGGTTGGAATAGCCAATCGCGCCCCAGTTACCGGTCATCACCACGCGCTTGACCCCGGCTAGATTAGCGGCTTTCAGAATGCGTAGGGTGCCAGCCTCGGCCTCGTGCGCCAAAGCGGCGTCACTCGCGCCAGCCACAAACACTGGTGCGGCGACGGCATAGACGCCGTCGATATTGGCCATCGCTTCGGCCCAGTTGGTGTCATGGGTCAGATCAGCGGCAATAAAACTGAGCTGGTCGAGATGCTGCACCTGATTGGCAGCCAACGTCTGTTTAACTGCAGCGGCTTGTTCCAGGCGGCGCAACGTGGCGCGCACAGTCGCGCCATGATTGAGCAGCTGGGCAATCAGTTGCAGGCCCAGGAAACCATTACCGCCAGTGACTAAAACCTTTTTGATCATCTTGATAAACCTCACTTGTTTTTAGATTAAGTAACGACTATGCTGGTGAGCATAAACCTTAGAGTGTGCTCTAAGGCAAGACTTAATTTTTTCGGAGGCTGACATGCGTTATTCCATCCAAGAAGTGGCCGCTAAAACCGGCTTGTCGAGTTATACCTTGCGCTATTACGATAAGGCGGGGTTGCTACCTTTTGTGGCCCGCAACGCCGCTGGGTACCGCATCTTTACTGACGGTGATTTAGTCCTACTTCACACCATCATGTGCTTGAAAAATACCGGCATGGCGATTAGCGATATTCGTCGCTACATTGATGATGTCATGGCCGGTCCGACCAGCATTGAAGATCGCAAAGCGTTGCTGACAGCGCATCGCGCTAAAGTCTTGGCCAAACAGCAAGCGCTCACTGAAAACCTACGTGAAGTCGACTATAAGTTGGGGCTATACGCCGCGCCAGATGCAGTCGCACAGGTGCAAGGCGAGCTGGCAGCGGCCCGCGCGGATAAAGCCGCAAACGGGCTAGCAGATCCTTACCCGGTGGTTTAGGCCAAAAAGGGCGCGTCTCCAGTGACGGAGGCGCGCCCTTTGGTTCAGACTTTACTGCAGTTTGCGGCTAATCTTAGCGGCGTTTCAGGCCAAAGCCAAGTAAACTCAAGGCAGCCATCAGCGTGAGGCCCAAAGCACTCAAGTTGTTGTCAGATTCGCCTAATGGAGAAAGTTTCCGGTTGCCAGTCGCTTGGGCCGGCGTTGCCAAGAGCGACCTTGGGGCGACTTGCGGCTTGCCTGCATGATTGACCGGTTGCAGCGTTGGGTTGCCGCTCGGTTGCGGGCGCCCTTGATGATCAGTCGGTTGGGACGTCGCACCTGAGTCAGGCTGCTGGCCTTCATCAATGCCCGCAGCCAGATCGGCGCGGCGTTGAGCTTCCGCCAAAGCGGTCTTGGCCTCAGCCAGTGCGGCCTTTGCGGCAGCCAAAGTGGCCGCAGTTTGAGTTGCATCGGCATTGGCGGCGTTGGCGGCTGTTTGGGCCTCAGCCAGGGCCTGCTGGGCCGCATCAACGGCTGCTTGCGCAGTAGCGACGGCGGCTTGAGCGGCCACCAGGTTGGCTGCCGCGTTGGTCATGGCGGCCAGTTGTTGTTGAAGGTCAGCTACGGTTTGCTTGGCCGCTTCAACGGCCGCAGCGTCAGTTTCTGCAGTGGCTTTAGCGATGCTAGCCGCCGCTTGGGCCGCGGCCAAAGTGGCCTGCTTGGTACTTAAATCATTTTGGGCGTCAGTTAACGCTGGCTGCAAGGTGGTTAGCTGCGTTTGCGCGGCGGCGAGCGTCTGCGCTTTGGTGCCGGCATCGGCGGTCGCTTCAGTCAGCGCCGCTTGTGCGGTTGCCAGCTGGGTCGATGCCGCGGCGGCCTTGGTGTTCGCAGCGGTGAGTGCCGTGGCTGCGTTAGCGGCGGCGGTTTGCGCAGCGGTCAAGGCCTGGTTGGCTGCCGTCAGGGCTTGCGCGGCCTGAGTGGCGGCAGTTTGCGCATTCGTCAACGCGGTGTTGGCGGCTTGAGCGGCTGCTGCGGTCTGAGCCGCCGTGCTTTGGGCGGCGGTCAGTGCTTGCTGCAGGTCTGTTGTCCCAGTTGCCGCAACAGGCGCCAGCATCTTTTGACCTAGCTCAGAACTAGGGTCGGTGATCAGTTGGGTATCGATGGTTTCATAGTGGATTTGGCCGTATTGATCCACCGCCAACCCGAATGAGAAGGTGGATCCGTCGTGAAGCCAGCCAGTCAGGTCCTTGGTATGGCCTAACGCTGAGCCGCCGTCATCAAACATCATGCTGACAATGCCATCCCACACGGACTTGCGGACATCAGCAAAGGTGTGTTCACCTGGTTCTGTGATGGTGTCGTTCAGATCACTGTAGAGCCAATTGTAGTCAGTGTTGCCTTTGAACTTGAGATAAAAACTGGCGCTGGCACTGCCATCGGTTTGGGACGGGTCGGTGCCGGCAATCATATCTTTCGTCATAAAGCCGGCGTTAAAGCCGCTGTACATGTCTTCATAATAATTACCGCCTGGATTGAGGCCAGATTGTTGCGCGGCGGCAGAAATCGCCGGCACGTCATGACCGGGATTATCGAACATATTCCACTGATCGGCATTGTAGCCTTCAACCACCAACTGAGCAAAAGCCATGCCGCCTTCGGTTACGGTGACCGCTGGCTTACCGCTGATGGCGCGAATCTGATTAATCAAATCCGCCGCAAACTGCGCCAGTGACGTCAGCATTGCCGGCGTTAGATCCTTGGCGTTTTGAATTTTAATGGCCTCGTCGGCCGGCGTATTCACATACTTATTAAGCCCCATGCCTGCTGCTAGGGTCTGCAAATCAGCATCGGTGTAAGTGCCACCGTTGAAGAGCCGCTCAAAAAACGCGGCATCCACGCCTTCCGGCATCTGAATGGTATTAGCTAAATGGTCGCCAGTCGCATTCGTCAAAGCATTTTGTGCGGCCGTTACGGCGGTTTGGGCCGCGGAATCAGCCGCTGTTGCCTGCGCGGCGTTCGTTTGCGCATTGGCAACGGCTGTGTTAGCGTTGGTGGCCGCAGTTTGGGCGGCATCGACAGCGGCTTGTGCTGGAGCGATTGCGCCATCGGCATTCGTTTTCGCGGTAGCGGCGGCAGCGGCCTCGCTATTGGCCGTGTCAACTGCAGTCTGCGCAGCGTCAACGGCTTGCTGGGCGGCAGCGGCGTCGGTGTTATCGACTGCTTTTTGCGCATTATCGACCACTGTTTGTTGGTTATCGACGGCAGTTTGGGCTGCATCCACTGCCGCCTGCTGGTCAGCCACCGCCGTTTGCGCCGGTTCAATCGCCGCATCAGCCGCGCTGGCGACAGCGGCGCTGGCTACAGCAGTGGTTTCTGCTTCCGCTTCGGCGGTCTGGGCGGCGGTGATTTCTGCTTGCTTTGCGGCCTTGTCTGCATCAGTGGCCTCAGCATTGGTGGCTGCTTGTGCTTCATCAGCTTGGGCCTGAGTCAAAGCTTGGTCGGCCGCAGACTTCTCGGCGGCCGCGGCGGTGGCAGCATCATTCGCTGCAGTTGCTGTCGTTTGCGCCGCGTCATTGGCAGTGGTGGCCGCGTCAACGGCGGCTTGTTGCTGGTCAACGTCAGTCTGCGCTGCTTGAACGGCTTCTTCCGGGGTCGTCACTGGTGTCGTCGCTACCACTGGTGTTTCTGTATCATTCGTGTCGGCATGCACGCGTTCTGCTTTCGTGCCCCATACCCCAACGCCTGCAAGCATCAGGGCCGAAATTAATGCGCCACTTGCTGCTTTCCCTTTTTTCATTCCATTTCCTCCTCAAGCCTGTGAACGGCTGCGTGGCCGTTACCTATCTTCTAAAAGCATTCAGATTCAGAACCTTTCCCCCAAAGTAAGCCGCCAGCTGCTTGCTGATCAAGTGTTAAAATCACAAGTGAAGCCGGTTTCTTACGCCTTTTATATTATTAAAAAATATCTAAAACGTCAATCTGATGATAATTAGACACAAAAAGTAAATATTATTTTTGCCATTAACTATATTTGGCAATCTTCATCGTCCATTATGTCAATAATGGCATGACAGCAACTACTCTTAAGCTAGTTATTTATTCCTGATTGTCTAGTCCAATCACCTGCGAGGACAAAAAAAGAGCCCTCATGGATGAGGACTCGCTTGCCGTATTCAAAATGGTTCATCAAGGCAAATCGTTGCCAGCCGCGAAGTATACGTCGTACCACTGCTGGCGCGTTAAGGTGATGTCGCCAGCCTCGGCGATATCAGCAATGCGCTTAGCATTGGTGGTGCCAGCGATGACTTGCACATCAGGAATCCGGAGCAACCAAGCTGCGGCAATGGCGCTGGTATTGGTGTGATATTCATCAGCCAATTGCTTCAAGCTAGCGTTTAGCTTCGGGAACTTCGGATTGTCGATGAACACTCCTTCGAAGAAGCCATACTGGAAGGGGCTCCAGGCTTGAATGGTCATATCATGCAGGCGACTGTATTGATAGATGCTACCATCATGATCCACTGAGCGGTCATCGGCCATGTTCACGTGAATGCCATTGTCCAGCATCCCGGTGTGCATCACGGACAACTGCAGCTGATTGGCCACCAGCGGCTGCTTGACGGCTTTTTTCAGTAGCTCAACCTGCATCGGGTTGAAGTTCGACACGCCAAAGTGCCGGACTTTACCGCTGGCTTGCAAGGTGTCAAAGGCTTCAGCGACTTCTTCTGGCTCCATCAGCGCATCTGGCCGGTGCAGTAGCAGGGTGTCAAGGTAGTCCACCCCTAAGCGGCTCAAGCTGCCATCAACGGCTTCGAGAATATGTTCCTTGGAAAAGTCATAGCGCTTGCCCGGGACGATGCCAACTTTGCTTTGCACCAGCACATCCTCGCGGCTGAAGTTGGCATCGCGCAATGCTTGGCCAAACAGGGTTTCTGACTTACCACCGTCATAAATATCAGCATTATCAAAGAAATTAATGCCGGCATCATGAGCGGCTTCGAGCAACTTGGTGGCGCCGGCGCGGTCGAGTTTGGTGATTCGCATGACCCCTAACGCAACGGCGGAAGCTTTCAGGCCAACATGGCCAAGATCGATAGTTTTCATAATCTCGCTCCTTTATCCTAGGTCTTCATTTCGACCCGCAGATTCATTTTCATTTTAGCACAGTGAGCGCTTTCGTTAAATCTGGGCGTGGCCGCAGGCGGGGTTGGCGTGGCGCCGGGGCGGGGTGGTCCTGCTGCGGGGTCGGCTGGAGCCAAAATGCGGTCTCCAGCCTCAAATGTGAACCGCCATCGCTACGCTCAACGGCGTTTCACATTTGCCCCCAGTCAAGCCAGGAACAGCCTGCAAAGCCCGCAGTCTATTCGTGTCTTGACTGTTTCGCGGCTGGACCACCCCGCCCCTCTGCCAAGCCAACCTCACCTGCTACATGGTCGTGAGGCTTATCAAGATGATGACACAGCAGCGATAGCATTGACTCCTGATTGTGAGTGAAACGTGATAGCCGTTACCGTCAAGATTGTGACAGCAACAGGCTATTCATCGTTGTCAAGCCGGGTTTGGTGGCAGTCGGCGGAGTTAGGCAGGGGTCTGGCAGTGAATCGATTGGCGACAGGAAGACCGGCGTGGGTTTGGCGCTGGGCTTCCCAGATAATCTTAGCAGTTTTGAAGACGCAACGGAGCGTAGCGACTGCAGCTTCAAAACTAGGCCCGAGGCCGGTTTGTGGCTCGGACCGGCCGCACTGCCAGCACCCCCGCCAAGCGGAGCCCACTGGCGCCGAACCCAGCGGCCTCAAACGCAGATCGAGAACCTGCGCCCAGTCGGGGGTGAACATGCTATGATGGGGACAGCAGGATTGGTGAAAAGTGGTCAGGGTAGACCACTGAAAAAGGAGCGCGATGGCAATGAGCGAACATGGCTTTGTGGTGATTGGGGCGCAAAGCGTCTTCTTTAGTATCACGAACCTGAAAACCTTAGTGGAAGTCGAACGCGGTGCCTATCCGGTGTCAATTGGGGAGGATATTTTTGCCACCCATGAAATTCAGCCCGGTACCGTTGATCAGCTCGTGGTGGCGCTGCAAACCATTGATCAGCTGATGACCGACTATGGGGTCAAAAGCTATGAGATTATCGGTACCCACAGCTTTTTTGAAGCGAAAAATTCGCAGTTCGTGTGCGACCAGCTCTTCAGTCGTACCGGCCGACCAGTGGCCACGCTGACCTTATCGCAGGAGTCCTACTACCGCACGCAAGCGGTACTGGGGAAGTTCCCGCATTTTGACCAAATCACCCAAAAAGGCACGGTGCTGATTGACATCAGTTCCGGCTCTGTTGAGCTGACAGCTTTTGCCAATGGCGAGTTTGGCTTCTCGCGCAACTTGTCGCTCGGCCCGCTACGGGTGTTTGAAGTGATGGGGGACTTGCAGCGCACGGTGCCAAACCCGACCGAGGTGATGCGGGATTACATTGACAGCCGGCTGGCGGATTTCATGCGCCTGCTACCGAAAAATCAGCACTACCCGCACATGATTTTGATGGGCAGTGCCTTGTCGGTGTTCAATACCTTGATTCCCAGCGGCGAGGAAATGGTGGAAACCGATCACGAAGGCTTCCGGCTGATTTACCAGGAAGTCGTGCAGGCCAGCGACCAGTACTTAAGTGATCATTTTGACTTAACCCCAACCCAGACAGCGCAGGTGCTGCCAACGGTGCTCTTGGTGTACCGACTTCTGAAAACCCTGAATGCTGAGCGGGTCTGGATTTCTAACCTGAAGTTACTGGATGGTATTGAGCTATCGGCGGCAGGGGAAGCAGGCTCCCAGGCGGCAGCGATTGATCCCACCCGCGAGATTTTGATTTCCGCCCAGAACCTGGCCGATCGCTATCAGGTGGATCCGAAGCATCGCGATAGCACCGTTAATTTCGCCTTGCAGCTGTTTGACCGGCTGAAGAAACTGCACGGACTGGGCAAGCGTGAGCGGCTGCTGCTGCAAATTGCGGCGACCGTCAATGACGTGGGGAGCTATGTCGATACCCACAAGCACTATGAACATTCTGAATACATCATCAACTCTTCGGAGCTGATGGGCCTGACCATGCCAGAGCAACGCATGGTGGCGGCAATTGCCCGCTATCATTCCAGCGATACCCCGCAAACGGACCTGAGCGACTTGCATGAACTTAACTCCACCCGGCGGCTGATTATTGCCAAGCTCTCGGCGCTGCTGCGAGTGGCGGATAGTCTGGATGCCTCACGCCAACAGAAAATTCAGAAAATTCGGGTCTCGATTCAGCCCACCCGGGTGCTTTTGACCGCCACGGCGACCGATGATGTCGAGCTGGAGCGCTGGACGTTGCAAACCAAAGGCGAGTTCTTCGCAATCGTCTTTGGCCTGCCCATCGAATTGAAAGGAAAGAAGCGCTTATGAGCAAAAAAGCCATCGATTTTAAAGACAGCAAGTACTACAACAATCGCGAGCTCAGCTGGCTGGCCTTCAATGACCGGGTGCTGGAAGAAGCACGTGATAAAACCAATCCGCTGTTGGAGCGGGTGCGTTTTTTAGCCATTACCCAAAGTAACCTGGATGAATTCTTCAACGTCCGGGTGGCTTCACTGCGCAAAATGGTCGCCGTCAATTACGACACGCCTGATGCGGCGGGGATGACGCCAATGCAGCAGCTGACCGCGATTGCCAAAGCCGCCCATGCCATGGTCGATAAGCAATACACCACCTGGAGTCGCTCCCTCGAGCCGCGGCTGGCGGAGCTGGGCATCAAACTCAAGGGGATGGACGAATTGTCGCCGCACCAGCAGCAGTTCTGCCGCGATTACTTCGAGCAGGAATTATATCCGGTGCTGACCCCGATGGGCGTTGACCCGACCCGGCCGTTTCCCTTTTTGGCGAATAACAGCCTGAACCTGGCCATTCGCTTGCAACGGCCGGAAGACGAAGGCGAGGACAACGAGAAGGCACGCAGTTTTGCCACCGTGCAGATTCCCGATATGTTTCCGCGGGTGCTCCGGCTACCAGACGGCGAAAATGATTTTATTTTGCTGGAGAACATCATCAAGGCCCACTTGGGGTCGCTATTTGTCGGCGCCACCATTCGCGAAACTGCCTTGTTCCGCGTGACGCGGGACATGGACCTCGATGTGGCGGAAGAAGACGCGTCGGATTTGATGAAAGAGATTCAGTCGCAGCTCAAAAAGCGCCAGCGCGGCAAGGTGATGCGGCTAGAAATCGACGCCGAAATGAGCAAGTACCTCAAGAAAAAGCTGATCAAAGGGCTCGATATTGAAAAAGAAGCCGACGTCTATGCCATCAAAGGCCCCATCGACTTGAATGTGCTGAGCAAACTGGTCAAGCAGGTGCAAGGCCACAGTGAGCTGCAATACCCGCCGTTCACGCCATATCTGGATCAAACCCTGATGCAAGGTAACTTGTTCGCCCAAATCCGGGAGCACGATTTGTTCCTGCAGCACCCTTATGACTCCTTCACGCCGGTAGTGGAGTTTATCCATCAGGCGGCGCTGGATCCGCAGGTGCTGGCGGTGAAAATGACGCTGTACCGCGTGTCATCCAAATCGCCGATTATCAGCTATTTAAAGCTGGCTGCGCAAAACGGTAAACAGGTCACGGTGCTGGTCGAGCTGAAGGCCCGTTTTGACGAAGAAAACAACGTCCACTGGGCGCAAGAGCTCGAACGCGCCGGCTGCCACGTGATCTACGGTTTGGTGGGGCTGAAAACCCACTGCAAGCTGGCGCTGGTAGTGCGCCGCGATGAAGACGGCATTCGTCGTTACATGCACATGGCCACTGGGAACTACAACGATGTCACCGCGCGCGTGTATACCGATATGGGACTGTTCACGGCGGATACCGAAATGGGTACCGACGCCTCCAACATTTTCAACATGCTGTCTGGCTTCTCGGAACCGGCGTACTTTAACAAGCTGGTGATTGCGCCGCTGGGTATTCGCGATTTTCTCAAGGAACGCATCGAAGAAGAAATCGCGGAAGCGCAGGCGGGGCGCAAGGCCTTGATTGCGATGAAAATGAACTCCCTGTCAGATAGCGATATGATTGAAGCCCTGTACCGCGCCTCGGCGGCTGGGGTCAAGATTCATTTGATTGTCCGGGGTATTTGCAATCTGCGGGTCGGCATTCCAGGCGTGTCTGAAAACATCACGGTGCATTCGATTGTGGGTCGCTTCCTCGAACACAGCCGGATTTATTATTTCTACGCTGGTGGTGAGGAACATCTCTACTTGTCTTCAGCGGATTTGATGAAGCGCAACCTGTCGCGGCGGGTGGAGCTATTGTTCCCCATTCTGCAGGATGACATTCATGCTCGGATTTGTGAGATTTTCCAGACCATGTGGGACGACAATGTCAAAACCCGGCTGCTCCAGCCCGACAACTCATGGGACCGCGTGGATCTGCGCGGAGTCAACAAACTGGATGCACAAGCCACCTTCCTGGCGGCGGCGCAGGCCCAAACCGCGGCGCAGCTGGCGCGCCGGGAAGATAACCAAGAAGACCCGCAAGCCAACCGCCGCTTTACGCCGTTAACGGCGCCGCAAGATGAGGAGGCCGGCGAATGACGCATTTTGGGGTCATTGATTTAGGTAGTAACTCGGCGCGGCTGTCCATTTGGCAAATCGATGGCAATCATCAGCCCCATGAAGTGCTCAAGCTCAAGGAGATGGTGCGCCTGTCTGAGGACATGGGGCCAGAGCAAACGCTCAAGCCCGCCGCGATTGCCCGCACCTTGGCAGCGCTGCAGCGGTTCAGCGCCGCGGCTAAGGCCTTTCCAGAGTTAACGCTAGAGGCTTATGCCACTGCGGCCGTGCGGCAAGCGGGCAATCAAAAAGCTTTTCTCAGGCAGGTCAAAGCCGAAACCGGGCTGACCATCACGGTGATCCCCGGCACCCGCGAGGCCGAGCTGGACTATCTCGGGGTGGTCAACACCTTACCCATTCAAAATGCCTTGATTATGGATACCGGTGGGGCATCCACCGAGCTCATTTTGGTGCAAAACCGCAAACTCATTCACCGCGTGTCCTTGCCGGTAGGCTCAGTGAACTTATCGGAGCGTTTTTTGGACGCTGATGTGGTGCGGCCGGCGCAACTGTTCAACCTGATTACCGAATTCTCCAGCATGCTTAATGGCATTTGGTGGCTGCGCAAGGCCTTGAATCTGCCGATTGTGGCGCTGGGCGGCTCCAATCGGACGTTGGCCAAAATTCAGCGCCGGCGTGAACAGCGGGGCAGTTATGAAGATATTCATGGCTACCGCATGGCCACCACTGCCGCGAACAAGATTTATGCCGACATCTTGGACAAGGACCTGGTGGCACGCAAAGAAGTCCCCGGTTTGTCCAAGTTTCGGGCGGACATCATTGTCGGCGGGTTGACGCCTGTGATTACAATGATTCGCTACCTCGACAGCGACCGGCTGCTGTTTTCCCAGTACGGCTTGCGCGAAGGGGCGTTGTATAGCTACCTGAACGCCAATGAGTTAGGCCAAGAGGCGTGACTGCAAAAGCTTTCCTTAAATCCCGGCTGGGCTGCTTCCGCTGCCAAGCCGGGTTTGGTATAACTGGGGTATTAAAAAACGAATGGAGCAATGATCATGAAAAAAGGCTTATTCACCTTAATGGCGGCTGCCGCCTTTGCGTTGGTGGCGGCTGCCACCCAAGCGGCGCCAGTGCATGCGGATGAAACCTGGGCCCCAGTGGCCACGCTGGGGGTGTCGCTGACCGCCGATCAGAAAACGGGCACGTTGAACACCTTGGAAAATGCGGCCAATGTCACCAATCCCAGTGAATTAACGGTTAATGGGAATACTTTGGTCAAATACCTCAACCCTGCCGGTAGTACCTTCACAGCGAGCTCTGGCGTGTGGTCAAGTGCCTTGGTGCAAAAAACCAGCAGCGGCGGCATTAATGTCACGATTGTGAACTATAACGGCACCAACAACATCACCACCATCACGGCTGATCAGTACCGCAATGCGGCGCTGACCGCTGGGGTGACGAATGCGAATATCTACATTACATCGGCGGTGCGGATTGACGGCTCCGGTGCCTTAGCCGGCGTTTATGCGGCTTTTGCCCAAAATGGCCAAACCCTGAATTCGGCGCAGATCACGGCGGCGCAGGATGAAGTCAACACGCTTTCCGGTATCACGTCTGCGAACAAAGATAAGGATGGGTATTCGGATAAACAGCTTAACAACGCGGTGGCGGGGATGAAGTCGCAAATGGCCAGCCAAAGCAATAACGGTTCCCAAACCCTGTCGCAAAATCAAATCGGCAATATCGTCGACTCCCAGCTCAAAGATAACCAACTGGCCGGGGTCATCAACAACAACCAGCGTACCCAAATCATCAATTTGCTGGTCAAGATTCAAAACTCTGGGGCCCTGAAGAGCAGTGATTTTAAGGCCCAAGCCCAAAAGTTGATGTCGAGCATTCAAGACAGCGCCAAGAACCTCTTCAGTAAGCTGAAAGGTTTGGACACCCAAGAGAACCGCAACTTACTGCAGAAAATCTGGGATGGCATTGTTAGTTTCTTTAGCCAGATTGTGGCCTGGGTCCAAGGGCTGTTCAACTAGCTAGAAGCGGCACTGACGGCGCGTGGGCAAATGCAGCCAGTGAGTGTGACACAGCAGGAAAAAGGGATGGGTGCATGGTTACCACAGTTGATAAAGTGTTTTTGGTCCTTTATGCGCTGACCGCAGCGGTGATGTTCTACCTGGCTGGCGTTCAGTTCGGCGCCGCTTGGTTTGGCCGCTACAGCGACACCGCCGACATCTGGATCAGCTTGCTATGGCTAGTGCCGGCCTTCATGGCGCTAGCGCAATTGGGCCGCGAAGTCTGGCGCCTGTTAGGTCTACGAGCCAAGCAACTTGAGAAATAAGCAGAATCAAAATCACGCCCAGGAGGCGTGATTTTTTTGCCTAAAAGCAAGGCTATTTGGTTTCGGTGCAGACGCGATACGTCAAGGTCACGAATTGATCGTGCTGGGCGGTGGTTTCCAGCTTCAGCGGTACATCCGTCAGGTTACTGGTGACCAAGCTGATGCCATCGCCTAGAAGCACTGGGGCAATGGTGATAATCAGCTGATCGATCAAGTTGGCTTTGAGTAATTCGGTGAAGATATCCGCACCACCAACGAGCCAAATGTCATGGCCCTTTTTGGCTTTGAGTTGCCGCACGAATTCGGGGATGTTGCCAGCCACCACTGTCGTAGGATCATCAGTATCATGCAGGGTGGTGGAGAAGACGTAGCTTTCCTTGTCTTGATAAGGATAGGTGCCAGCTAACCGCAAAGCGCGCTGGTAGGTTTTGCGCCCCATCAGCACGGTGTCGATTTGTTGATAAAAAGTCTGATAGGCGGCATCGGCCGCTGATGAATTCAGCCGGCTCAACCACTTGGTGCCACCATCTGGTTCGGCAATGAAGCCATCCAGACTTTCAGTTAGATATAAAATCACTTTTCGTTCAGACATACTGCCACCTGCTTTCCTTTGTTACGTTAATTATATCACAAAAGAAAGCGGTTTCTCTTTTACTTTCGCGACCAGAGATCCACACTGACTTCGGCCAGAATGTGCCCGGCCATCGCATGGCGCGCTTCGTTGAGCCAAAACCCGTCATTCAGCGGGAGCGTGGTGTCAAGCGCAAACACCGTGAGGGTGTAGGCGTGATCGGCATTCGGCGGTTGCGGGCCGACGTAACCCGTGGCCGTCACTGGATCCGTGTTGCCGACCATGGCGCCGGAGGAGGAGTTGTGGCCTTGCACCATCGCGGTCAGGCCGGTGTGGCTGGCATTTTCCGCAATGGTCGTAGTTGTGGCCGGAATATTAACGGCGACCCAGTGAATCCAAGGAAAACCAGAAACCGGGACGGCATCGAAATCAATCAGCTGCAGCGCAAACGTCTGCGTTCCCGCTGGCGCCTCCGCGATGGTAATAGGGAAGCTGCGAGTGGGCGTACCTTGGTGTTGATCCGTCGGCGAGGCATACTTACCAAACCGGTCAGCGAGGTAACCATTGGTTGTTGGCACGGTGATTTTCATCTTCAGGACTCCTTTACATGTATAATTGATATAGATTAAGCATAGCACTTTGACCCAGGCTGTGGAGATTGGCGGTTTTAGCTCGACGAGTAGCCTAGCATTGGGCATTGCCGCGGTACGCGGCGGGGACCGATGCGTAGCTAATCGCTCGAGCGTTGCCAATCGCAGCGCAACTAAAGGCTGCAAGCAAAGCCACCCACCCGCACCCAAGAAAAGGAGTTAGCCCAATGCCAGTTTATGACCAGCATGTGCACACTTATTTTTCCTTTGATTCCTCAGCGCAATTTGAGGATTATCTGGCCCAAACCCAGCAGCCCTTTGTGACCACTGATCACTTGGAGCTCAGCAATCCCGATGATGGCGGCGGGGATGACAAGCCAGACTTTGCCGCGTATCAGGCAAAGCTCAAGGTGCTGCATCAGCAGTACCCCAATCGGCTCCTGCGCGGGGTTGAGTGTGGGTATTTTGCGCCGCGGGCAGCGGACCTGGCAGCATACCTCGCGGCAGGCGACTATGATTTGGTGCTACTAAGTTTTCACCATGATGGCCAGTACGATTATCAAAATCCGTATTTCAAAACGGTTGACCAAAAGGCGCATGTTCAAGCCTATTATCAGCGCATGCTCAGCGGCCTCAAGCAGGCCAACTTTGGCGATGTGCTAGCGCATTTTGATTACGGCTTGCGGGTGCTGGACGTCACGCCGGCTCAACTCACAGCTTGGGCTAAGCCGCAACTGCTTGTCATCTTGCGACTGCTGGTGGCGAAGCACATGGCCTTGGAAGTGAATACCAAGTCACTGTATCGCTGGCAAAATGCCCCGCTGTATGAGTTGGTGCTACCATGGTACAAGCAGGTCGGGGGCAAGCTTTTGACCTTAGGCAGTGATGCGCATACCCCGGATAAGTTTCAAACCGAATTTCCGGCGGCCAAGACCCTGATCAAGCGGGCCGGTTTTAGTCAATTAGCGGTTTATCATCAGCATCAGCCAACGCTGGTGGCATTTTAAATAAAGGAGTTAACATCTTGGACGAAACCATTACGAAGTTATTAGAAGCAGTTAAAAGCAACTACGCCATGCCCATCGAAGTGGTGGTGGCAGGCGAAGCTTCGGGCCAGCTCAATCACAGCCAGTCGGGGCAAAAACTCCTGACCAATGGCCATTTGGAAGTGCGCGTCACGGACACCACGGCGCCTGATTACACCTTGAGCCATGAACTGATGCACATGCTGTTGATTACCACCGGGTTTCCGCAACTTCAGTATCACTTGGCTAGCGGCGAACCGGCGCTGGATCAACAGTTTTTCGCCGTCAGTACGGCATTGTACGATGCAGCGCTACATGATTTGATTCGCCAGTGGCAAGCCGAACATGGCATCTTAACCGCTGAGGTGATGACGGCTTTGGCTACCGGGGTCGAGGCGGCGCTACCTGCCGTGGATGAATTGAATGATGGTTTGCTGGTCTACTGTACGATGACCCTGCTGGATGCCTTGGTCATGTTTGAAGGTGGCAGTAAGGCGCAACAGAAGCACTGGAGCCATGATTATCCGCAGGCGATGACCTTGGCGCAGAGTTTGTATGCCACCATTACCAGCAAAAAGCATGCTACGCCATTTGATTTTCGCCGGCTAGTGGTGCGCTTGTGGCGTCAGTTTGATGAGATGCTTCAGCACGCCGGCTTCCAGCCGACCGTCAACGCCGAATTTGCCACCTTGCCGCCGGTGCTGTCCGAGCGCCAGTTGCGGCTGGCGGTTAATCAGACCTATGGACTACTCCACAGTGAAATGCGGGACCTAGAAACCAAAAAGCGTGCCTATGTTGCCATGGGCAAGGGCGATGGTCAAAACGCCTTTGTCCTGCCTGTGGGAGATTTGAGTCCTGAAGGGTTCCAGCAGCTGTACCAGGCGCCGTTGAAAACGATTTTGAATCAGTATGACATTGATTATGCCATCCGCGACTAAGGAGTAAGGGTATGTTTGACTTGAAACAAGCGATTGCGAACGCTCATTTTGTCACGTTTTTGACTGGTGCCGGGGTGTCGACCGCTTCCGGCATTCCTGATTACCGGAGTAAAGGTGGGCTTTATGCTGATTTGGCCAGCCCAGAAGAAGCGCTGTCGATTGAGAATCTGCAGCAGCATCACCAGGCTTTTCACGACTGGGTCACCAAGAAAATGTACTATCCTGACGCCCAGCCTAACGTGATTCACGAAAAAATGGCGCAAATCACCAATGCCAAAGGCGCCATTGTCACGCAAAACGTGGACGGCTTGCATCAGCGCGGCGGCGCCAAGCATGTGGTGGAGTTTCATGGCAACTTGTATCGCATTTATTGCCAGACTTGCGGCCAGCAAATCGACGATCAGGCTTATCTGCAGTCGGATGTCCACGCCGAAGATGGCGGCATCTTCCGGCCTGATATTGTGCTGTATGGGGAACCTATCAAACCTGATGTCATCAACGCTGCGGTTGAAGCCGTGGCCAAGGCGGATTTGATCGTGGTGGTGGGGACCAGTTTTCAGGTTTATCCCTTTGCCGGGCTGCTGCAAATGGCCCAGCCGACCGCCGTGCTGGCTGCGGTCAACCGCGAGCCCATCAGTTTGCCGGCTGGCGCTCACATGGTGATGGGGGACGCGACAACGATTTTCGCGACACTGTAGGGAGGAAATGATGGTCAAAGCCTTAACAGTCGGGTTGGTCGAAACCGCTTCTGGGTTTCTGCTGATTAACCGGCAAAAGCCGCCTTACCGCGGATTATGGAACGGCCTAGGCGGTAAAGTCGAGCCTGGTGAAACCGCGCTGGCCGGCATGCAGCGTGAGCTCGCTGAAGAATGTGGCCTGCACTTGCCGCAAGCCGCCTTTACCGCGGGGGGCTTGGTCCACTGGTATGTTGATGGCAGCTTGCGCGGCGAGTTGTATTTGTATACGGCTAAAACCGACCTGCCGTTTGCCGAGCCGCTGGCTACCCGTGAAGGCATCGTTGCCGCCATGGCTCGTGCTTGGTTGCTGGCACCGGATAACCTAGGCCTGGTGCCAGATCTCGCGCCACTGCTGCCGGCGCTGCTGGCCGGGGAAGCACATACCTATCGCTCGGACTTTACCGGTGATCATTTTGATGGCCTGCAGGTGCTAGCGCATGATTGACGTGGGGCTCACTGCCGTGGCCGATCATCCCAGCTTGGCCAGCGGTAAAACCAGTAGTTTGGCGGATCTGGCGGCGGTGTTTCCAGTGGTTGAGCTGGATACCACCTACTACAATGTGCCGAGCCAGCCGGTGGTCACCAACTGGTTGAAACAAGTACCAACCGGCTTTCAATTCATTGTCAAAGCGACTCAGGCTATGTCGGCCCACAAGGTGGAAGCGGGCCATGATGCCGGGGCAGAATTCACCGGCTTGCGGCGGGCACTGGCACCAATGATTGAGCGCCAACAGTTGGCCGCGATTTTGTTTCAGCTGCCGCCGTATTTTGGCGTGTCCGCGACCAATATTCATGTCTTGCGGCGCATCAAGACCCTGTACCCGGATTTACCCTTGGCGATTGAGTTTCGCAATGCCGGCTGGTATTTGCCGGAATACCAGACGCAAACGCTGGACCTGCTGCAGACGCTGGGTTTCATTCACGTGGTCGTGGATGAGCCACAAAGCGCGGCCGGCAGTGTGCCGCTAGTAGCGGAAGCGACTAATGAGGCTTTGACCATCATGCGCCTGCATGGCCGTAACCTTGCCGGCTGGCAGCGCGGCGGTGCCCAGTGGCGCAGCCAGCGAACGAACTACCGCTACTCGGCTGAAGAGTTGCAAACACTTGGCACAGTGGCTCAAAATTTGGCCAGCCGGCGGGTGATGGTGATTTTTAACAACAACGGGGGCCACGATGCCGCCGATAATGCGCAACAATTCATTGCCCAGCAAGGTTTGCACTACGATGATTTGGGGCCCCACCAATTGGATTTGTTCTAGCGGGTAGGCGCCAATATGCTATACTTAAGGCAATTTAGCGCTTGTCGTCATTTCGACAGGCGATGCTCAGGAGGCACACTTTTCATGGCAAAACCCACGTTTTATGTCACCACGCCGATTTACTATCCATCTGGTAAGCTTCATATCGGCAATGCATACACGACCATTGCAGCCGACGTGCTCGCGCGTTACAAGCGCCTGACCGGCTACGACGTTTTCTTCTTGACCGGCACCGATGAGCACGGTTTGAAAATCGAGCAAAAAGCCGACAAGCTCGGCATCACCCCGCAGGCCTTCGTCGACGGGATGGTGACGCAGATCAAGCAATTATGGAAAATGCTTGAAATCACCAATGACAAATTCATCCGCACCACGGATAAAGAACACGTGGCAGCGGTGCAAAAAATCGTTGAGCGCCTGATCAAGCAAGGCGACGTGTATCTTGGTGAATACACCGGCTGGTACTCAGTGGAAGATGAAGAATACTTCACCGAACCTCAACTGGCTGAAGTCTACCGCGACGAAGCGGGCAAAGTGATCGGCGGCAAGGCGCCATCTGGTCATGACGTCAAGCTGGTCCATGAGCCGAGCTACTTCTTCCGGATGAGCAAGTACACCGACCGGTTGTTGAAGTTTTACGATGAGCACCCTGATTTCATTCAGCCTGCTTCGCGTAAAACCGAAATGATCAACAACTTCATTAAGCCCGGCCTGGAAGATCTCGCCATGAGTCGCACCAGCTTCAACTGGGGCGTGCCGATTCCTAGTGACCCGAAGCATGTGGTTTATGTCTGGGTGGACGCGCTGCTCAACTATATCACGGCGCTGGGTTATGGCTCCGATGACACCACCTTGTTTGACAAGTACTGGCCAGCAGATGTGCAGTTGATTGGGAAAGAAATCGTGCGTTTCCACACCATTTACTGGCCAATCATCTTGTTTGCTCTAGATCTCCCGCTGCCGAAGAAGATTTACGGCCATGGCTGGTTAGTGATGAAAGACGGCAAGATGTCCAAGTCCAAGGGCAATGCCATTTATCCTGAAATGATCGTCAAACGCTATGGGCTTGATGCCTTGCGTTATTACCTGATGCGAGCCATTCCGTTTGGCAATGACGGCATCTTCACGCCGGAAGACTTTATTGATCGGATCAATTTTGATTTGGCCAATGACCTTGGCAACTTGCTCAACCGGACTGTTGCCATGATCAACAAGTATGAAGGCGGCATTTTACCTGACCTGAGCCAAACCGAAGCGACCGAATTTGATGCCGACCTTGAAGCTGTCGCCAAAACCGCCATCGCTAAGTACGGCGACTTGATGGATAATCTGCAGTTCTCCGACGCCTTGGATGCCGCCTGGAAGCTGGTTGCGCGAGCGAATAAGTACATCGATGAAACCGAGCCTTGGACTTTGGCCAAGGATCCTGCCAAAAAAGCTCAGCTGGCCAGTGTCATGGGGCACTTGGCTGAAAGCTTGCGCCTGATTGCACTGCTCATTCAGCCAGTGATGACGCATGCGCCGAAGCAGATGTTCGAACAATTGGGCATGGATCCAGCGCTGGAAGCTCAGCAACAGCTGGAATGGGGCCATCTGCCAGCCGGCAACCGGATTGCCGAACAAGGCACGCCAATCTTCCCGCGGCTTGATGTCGAGGAAGAAGTGGCCTACATCAAGGCTCAGATGCAGCCGCCGAAGAAACAAGCGACGGTAGACGAAAAGACCCGCAAAGGCGAAATCGACTTCAAGACTTTCGACAAGTCAGAAATCCGCGTGGCCGAAATTCTTAATGTGGAAAAAGTCCGCGGCGCCGATAAGCTCTTGAAGTTCACCTTGGACGCGGGGGATGAAGGCACGCGCCAGATTTTGTCTGGCATCGCCGAATATTACCCCCAGTTCAAGCAGTTGATCGGCAAGAAGGTTATGGCCGTGGTTAACTTGAAGCCACGTAAGCTCAAAGGCGAAATTAGTGAAGGCATGTTACTTTCTTCCGAAGACAATGCCGGGCACATCACCCTGCTTGAAGTTGCTGCTGGCATTCAAAACGGCAGCCTCGTCGGTTAACTGAAACCTGAATAGCCACTCAAAGCTCGGCTGCGGCCGGGCTTTTTGTATGCGTTGGGGCCGCGGGCCCGGCTGGTGAGGCGCCGGGGCCTGGCGGTCTAGCTGCGGGGTCGGCTGGAGCCGAAATGCGGTCTCCAGCCTCAAATGTGAGCCAGCATCGCGCATGCGCTCAACGCTGTCTCACATTTGACCCCAGTTGGCCCAGGAGCTGCCTGCTACGCAGTCACCTCGTGGGCCAACTGTTTCGCTGCTTGACCACCACGCCCCTTTGCCTCCCCAGCCGGGCCCGCTCGATGACAGTAACGGTAACATGGCATTGTCAGTAGCTAGCCGTCATGAAGCGGGCTGCGAATAACTAACCCTGTCATTGGCTCGAACCGACCGGACAACGAGTACCACCACGAGCCGGACTCTTGCCCTGCGGCAGGACAACAAAAAAGCGAACCGACCGTAGTCAGTTCGCTGGGTGAAGCATTAGCATGTTTTGCCATCGACCATGACGCCTTGTTTGAAGGCGGCAAGGACGTCGGCACCGTTAGCGATGCGGACGCTGCTGTCAAGGGCATGGGCGTTGTCGCTGATGCTGATGGCACCACCTTTAAAGTCCATCTTTAAGCCGGGATTGAAGAACAGCATGTCGTAGTCAGACGTGTACAAGTGGAGGCCGGCGGTGTTTTCTAGCGTGACATCATAGTCGGCGTCAGGCTGATCGAGAATGATCAGCGAGAACTTGGTGCCGATGCTACAAGCGCCGCCTTGAAGGGAATAACGCCCACCGCCATCATCGGCGATGAGTAGAATTGTTTTGTCGGCATAGCCATTTTGGCGCATCCGTGAAACGAAAGAATCAGAAAGCTGAATCGTTGCCATTAAAATTATCCCCTTTCACAACACTATCTTGCACAACCTAATTTCAGTATAAACCTGCTGTCAAGCTTGGCGGTGCAAGCGGCGTAATCCAAGCAGACTGGCGAGGGCGAGTAAGAACCCACAGGCGCCAAAGGTCCAGGCGAAGCCAATTTGCTGGATGGCCCAGCCCAGCAACGGAAACAGGCCGATCATGGCCAGCGAGTACAAGAGTGACGCCACTGACAACAAGGTGGCGCGTTGCGCGCTGGGAATGCGGGCGTTGTACAACACCGTGAACACCGGCGGCATCAGCGCGGATAAGCCGTAAATAAGCAGGAATAAGGCGCTGATGACCGCGGTTTGACCAATGGCGGTGAGTAGGAGCAGTAGGCTCAAAACGCCGAGCACCCCAGCTAAGAGGCGATTAGTGTTGAGCTTGAGAAGCCGCGGCGACAGCCGGATGGTGAGTACGGCGACAACTGTAGTGCCAGCCAGCAGCAGCGTGATCAGCGGTGTGCTGAAGTGGCGCGCGGTCATCACGTTTTGAAAATAGAAATAGTAAGCGGCGGCAATCGCCGAAACTGTGGCGTCAAACACCATGAGTCGGCGCAAGGTAGGCTGCTGACGCAACACGGTAATGGCCTCGCGGATGATTTGGCCGATGGTTTGGCGGTCCGCTGGCTGCTTGTGCTGGCGCGGCTCATGCAGAAACAAGGTGGCCAAAATGCCCAGGCCTGCAAAGCCCAAGGCCAGCCAGTAACTCACAGCCAGGTCCCAGTTGACCATGGTGCCGGCCAGGAGGAGGCCAGAGGTGGTGGCGATTTCGATGACAATATTCAGCCGACTGGACACTTGCGGCCAGCGGGCTTTTTGGTCAGTCTCGAGGAGCGATTCATATAGTAAGGCTTCCAACGTGCCGGATTGCAGGTTGTAAGACCACGCCGAGAAAATGAAACTCAAGGCGAACCAGGCAAAGCCGCCGTTGATCAGCATCATGGCCGATGAAATGAGGCTCATGACCCGGCTCAAAATGAGCATGGTGCGGTAGCTGAAGCGATCAGCGAGGACGCCGGAGGGCACCTCAGACAAGAAACTGGCCACATGGAAAATACTTTCACACAAGCCAATGGCAACCAGACTCAAGCCTTGTTGGCCGAGGTAAATGACCCAAAGCTGCGTGATGCCGAAAAAAGCGAAGAAGCTGTACGCATAAGCGGCGTAGAGCTGTTTTTGGTGATTCATTGATTTATCCTAACTGCGTTTTTGCGCAAAACAAAGGCCATCGCAAAGATGGCCAACGGCCACGAAAGAGGGCAGATTCCACCCCTTAAGCGGCAAAATTGTTAATAATCGCGTGGGCACGAGCAAGCCAGGATAACACGATGAAGACCTCCGATAATTGTTAGGTTGATTTTAGCACGTTCGATTGCCCAGCGCAATTCGGCTTGCGAGGGCAAAAAAACACCTGCGTCGCCGCAGGTGTCGGATCTTGCTTAATTACTTTTCAACTTCAACTTTGCTGTCCCAAGGGGTAGCCGTTTCAGCCAAGACCTTGTTCAGGCGGTCAATGTTTGCTTTACCTTCAGTTTGGAGCCATTGCTTGCCGGCGTCTTCGCCTTTAGCAGCGAATGGTTCAACGCCAAGCTTCCAGGTGGCGCGGCCGCAGAGGACACCGTTAAAGGTGGAGCCAGCAGCCTTAGCGAACTTCAATTCATCCAAGAACAGTTCGTTGGTGACGCCAGCGGACAGGAAGATGAATGGCAGGTCAGTTGCGTCGCTTTGTTCCTTGTAGTACTTAGCGGCTTCTTCCTTGGTGTAAACTGGTTCCACACCGTCATCGGTGAAGCCTTCAACGAACTTCTGGTTAACTGGCACTTCAAGCTTCAGGACGGAAACGTTGTAGCGAGGGTCGCTGAATTCGCGGGTCATTTCGATGACCTTGTGTGGCTTTACCTTAGCGTATGCGGCATCGGCAACGCTATCGGAGTTGGCATCGTAAGAAACCAGTTCCAAGAACATTGGCAGGTTGTTGGCCTTAGCTTCGGCACCAACACGTTCAACGAAGGCTTTCTTGCGATCGTTAACGGCGTCGCCTTCATCGGCATCGTAGTAAAGCAGGAACTTAACCGCGTCGCCGCCTTCTTCAGCAATGCGCAAAGCGGATTGGTTTTCAATCAAATCTGGGAAACGACCAGGTTCGGTTGCATCGTAACCGGTCTTTTCGTAGGAAAGGAGCAAGCCGGCTTTGGAATCACGCGCCTTAGCAGCTGGCAGGCCGTATTCTGGGTCCAGCAGAATGCTGCTTGCATACTTGGTCAGCTCTTCAGAAACCGCAACTTTGAAGTCCACGATGGTGGTTTCGTTAGCAGGTTGGTTAGCCGCAGCGGCGATCATCTTTTTCAGAGAACCCCGTTGGTCGATGGCCAACGCGGAAATCACATCGTTGTCATCGGACAGTTGCTTCAAGTGTTCAAATTGACCAGCAGTAAGTTTTACAGACATTATAGTCCCTCCATGTTTTTAATCGGCATGAGCCGTTCATCAATAGCGTACTCTATTTCAAACAAAAATGTTCACTTTTTTTCGAAAATGTTTCACACCGTGATAATTTGCGTGAGGCGCGAATAGGTGGCCTGATCTTGGGCGGAGATGGTGGCGTTGGTAATCAGCGCGTCCATCTGGTCCAAATCGTAAAACGAATAGAAATCCCGGTGGTTCAGCTTACTGACGTCGCAGCACAGATAGCGTTGTTCAGCATTGTTCAGGGCGAGACGCTGGACTTCGCCTTCTTCAGGGCTGGCGTCGTATAGCGCGTTGCCAGCGATGCCATTGGCGGAAGTGAAGGCCTTGCTCAGGCTCAAGTGGCGCAAGGCGCTGGTGGCCATGCTACCAATGAAGGCCCCTGAGCGACTGCGGTAAATGCCACCTACCATTTCCAAAATGAAGCGATCCGCATGACGTTGAAAGCTTTCAAACACCGGCAAACTGTTCGTGACGATACGGACATCAGGCACTTTGACATAGGCGGCAATCAACTCGTTGGTGGTACCAGGGCCAATATAAACCGCATCACCAGCTTCAATCAAGCTTGCTGCTCGGCGTGCCACCGCGTCTTTCTCGACGGTATTCAGCGATTGCTTTTGCAGCCGGGTGAGTTCATGGGTGCGCTCAAACGCTAAGCTTTGGGCACCGCCATGAACGCGCGTTAGCAACTTTTGGGCGGCCAACTCTTCCAAATCGCGGCGGACGGTCATTGTTGAGACGTCGAGTTCCGCACAGATCTCGTTGACACTGATGATTCCGCGGGCGTCGACGAGGCCTTGAATCGTCAGTAACCGTTCGCGTTTCAGCAATTTATCACCTCTCTCCCATGTTCGAAATTGTTTACTTTTGTTCGACTTAAACTTTAGCATGCAGAGTAGGTGAGGTCAAGAAATGTAGACCTGGAATGGCAAATTTTTGAGGCGGCCGCCTACGGTAATGTCGCAAGCTAGGCTATCCGTCCGGCTAAGTGCGGCCACCCTCCGCGGCCTGTAGTTCCGCCGCCTTTTGCCTTCCTTTCGCCACCTGCGTATAATAACTGTCAGTATATAAGAGGAGAGCGTTATGCAAATTTTTGATTCTCATACGCATTTGAACGATACGCCATACGCTGGCCAAGAGGCACAGTATGTGCAGCAGGCGGCGGCACTGGGCGTGACCAAAATGGCGATTGTTGGTTCCAATGCCGGCTTGAACGCCGGGGCGTTGCGGCTGGCGAAACAGTTCGATCAATTGTACGCCATTGTCGGTTGGCATCCAGATGATAGCAAGGACTATGATCAAGCCGCGGAAGACCTGCTGGAAACGCAGTTGGCGCTGCCGAAAACCGTCGCGTTAGGCGAAATCGGGTTAGATTACCACTGGGATAACAGTCCCCGCGAAATTCAGCGCCGTGTGTTTCGCCGTCAGCTGGCCATTGCGCGGGAGCTGCACATCCCAGTCTCGATTCACTCCCGGGACGCGTTTGAGGATACTTATGCCATTTTGAAAGATGCGCAGCTCTCAGAATTTGGTGCCATCATGCACAGCTTCACCGGCGATGGCGAGTGGGCCAAGAAGTTCCTCGATTTGGGGATGTATATTTCTTATTCCGGCATTGTCAGTTTCAAAAATGCCCCTGAGGAACATGAGTCCGTGCAGGTGGTGCCGGCAGACCGGCTGCTGGTGGAAACCGATGCCCCTTATCTGACGCCAGCGCCTTACCGCGGCCGGCAAAATGAGCCGGGCTACACGCGCTATGTGGTTGAGGCGGTGGCCAAGTGGCGGCAGGAAGCGCCTGAGGCTGTCGCCCAAACGACCTGGGACAACGCGCATCGCATTTTCAACTTGAAAGGGTAGTTATGACGTTTAAACAAATTATTGTCGTGGAAGGTCGCGACGATACCAAGCGGCTCACCGAAACCTTTGGGCCGATTGACACGATTGAAACGCGCGGTAGCGCCATTGACGAGGCCACGCTGGCGCTGATCAAAAAAGCGCAGGCCAGTCGCGGCGTGATTGTGCTGACCGACCCGGATTTCCCTGGCGAAAAGATTCGCAAAACTATCAGCCGCGCCGTGCCAGGCGTCACCCACGCCTTTTTACCGGTCGCGGCGGCGGTACCAGATCACAAAGGCTCGCTCGGGGTGGAACACGCTAGCCCGGCAGCGCTGCGCGAGGCGTTAAGCCATTTGGTCGTGGAAGTGCCAGACGCGCCGGTGCAGATCCCCCGGGCAGTGCTGGAAGCGCAAGGCCTGATTGGCGGGCCGGCTGCGCGCCATCGCCGTGAGCGGCTGGGTGAGCTGCTGCATATCGGCTACACCAACGGCAAACAACTACAGAAACGCCTAGCACAATTCCGGATCAGTGACTCAGATTTTGCGACGGCAGTCAAAACCATCAATGCGGAGGATGCTCATGCCTGAAGATCACCATATTGCCACCCCGGCACGCACCAAAGAAATCTTGCAGCGCCACGGCTTTCGGTTCAAGAAGCGCCTGGGCCAGAATTTTCTGACTAATCCCGCGGTGCTGAAGCGGATTGTGGAGGCCGGTAAGGTCACCGCCGCCGATGATGTGGTTGAAATCGGTCCAGGTATTGGCGCCTTGACCGAATACCTAGCGGAATCAGCCCATCAGGTGATGGCCTTGGAAATCGACCCGCAACTGATTCCGGTGCTCGCCGAAACCATGGCCCCGTATCCGAATGTCACTGTGGAGGAGGCCGATGTCTTAAAGGTCGACTTGCCCACGCTGCTGAAGGCGCATTTTGACGGTCAGCACGCGGTGAAGGTGGTCGCCAATCTCCCGTATTACATCACCACTCCGATTCTGATGCATCTGATTGAAGCACCGATTGATTTTGCTAGCATCACCGTCATGATGCAAAAAGAAGTCGCCGACCGTCTCACTGCCGGTCCCGGGAGCAAGGACTATGGCAGCTTGAGCATTGGTGTGCAGCAACGGATGGCGGTGGCGGTAGCCTTTACCGTTAGCCGCACCGCTTTTGTCCCGGCGCCAAATGTGGATTCGGCCATTGTGACGCTGACTAAACGGCCGCAGCCGCTGGCCAGCGTGCATGATCAGGCGGCCTTTGATCGCTTGGTGCGCGGTAGCTTTGCCGCCCGGCGCAAAACCTTGTGGAACAATTTGCAGGGCCTTTATGGGAAAGATGCCGCGACGAAAGCGCAATTAACCGCGGCGCTCACGGCAGTTGAGATTGCGCCCAGCGCGCGTGCCGAAACTTTATCCATCACCGCTTTTGCTCAACTCGCCGATGCGCTCAAAGCCGCGGGGCTGTAATGTTACGGCGAAAATAAAAAAATGGTGAGAATTGTACAAAAGTCAAAAGATGATGCTTGTTTATGCGCTTTTGTAATGGTATAATTGCAAATTTCTTGCTTTCGTGCTATGATTGCAGACAAGGGGTGAAGTGCATGCCAATTACTTTAGCAAGCATCAAGCAGCAACTCGACCGCAAGATCGGGGAAAATTTAACCGTTGTCGCACAAGCAGGCCGTAAAAAGGTCACTCGGCGCAAAGGGACACTCAAAGAAACCTACCCAGCCGTTTTCGTGGTTGCCTTAGACCAAGACGAAAACGCCTTTGAGCGTGTATCCTATAGTTACGCTGACCTCCTCACCAAATCGATTCAAATTACATTTGATGACGAAGAGCAAGCATCATAACAAAACAAACCAGCCACTCATTTGAGGGGCTTTTTTGTTTGGAAAAGAGGAGCCTATGTTACGTTTCCATCCGGTCAAATCTGCGGCAGACGAAGCGGCGGTGCTGGCGATTTATCAAAGCAATCCTGACTATTTCACGTTGACCGAGCAGTCTCAGCCAACGTTGGCCATGGTGCAAGAAGACGCCGCAGCGCGGCCAGCTGAGGTGAGCAAGTGGGATAAACATTATGGCCTGCTCAAAATCGATGATCGACCAGTTGGCGTTTTGGACCGACTCAATGGCTATCCCGAAGCCGATATTGTCTATATCGGCCTGCTAATGTTGGCCAAAAGCGAGCAAGGCCAAGGCTTGGGCCAGCGCGTCATGCGAGGCTTAAGCAAGCAGTTTAAGCAACAAGGCTTTAAGCGCGTGCGGGTGGCCGTGGTCAGTGCCAACACCGGCGCCTTGACGTTTTGGGAACAGCTGGGCTTTAAGCCGCTGGGCGAAAGTCAGGCCCAAGTGGGGGCGGCGCCACAGGCAGTGGTGATTTTGGAGCAGGCATTATAGCGTCAGCCGTGTTCAAATGCGCTTGAAACCGGTATAATCAGCTTAACAACTACAAACGGTGATAGCCTATGGAAATCGTCCAGAAGGCCCCAGCCAAGATCAATCTCAGTCTAGATGCGCTTTACCAACACCGTGATGGGGCCCACGAGTGGGAAATGGTGATGACCTCGGTCGATCTGGCAGACTATGTGCATATTAGCCCAAGCAGCCGCCTGTCGGTATCCACTGATAGTGGCTTTTTACCTGAAGACCCGCGCAATCTGGCGTATCAAGCCGCCTTAGTGTTGCAGAGGGCCGCTGGCGTGCACCAAGGCGCCAAAATTCGCTTGGAAAAACATATCCCGGTGGCGGCCGGCTTAGGCGGCGGCTCCTCGGATGCCGCTGCGGTGCTACGCGGGCTCAATCAGCTTTGGGGTCTGAATTGGCCACTTGAGCGCTTGGCCAAAATTGGCTTGGCAGTGGACTCCGATGTGCCTTATTGCGTGTATTCCCGCACGGCCTTGGTCACCGGCAAAGGTGAGATTGTCACGCCGCTGGACCGACGCCCAGATTGCTGGGTGGTGCTGGCTAAGCCGCGGGTGTCGGTGTCGACGCAAAGCATTTTACGGGCCATCGACTATGAGCAAACCGTGCCGCATCCAGACACCCCAAAAGTGGTGGCTGGCATCAAGCAAGGCGATCTACCGCTGATGATCAGTGGCATGGCCAACAGCCTGCAGCCGGTGACGGCCGCTAAGCATCCGGAAATCTTAGCCTTGCAGCAGCGCTTGGTGCGCTTTGGCGCGGATCACGCCCAAATGTCCGGCAGCGGCCCGACCGTGTTCGGCGTGTGCCGCAAACGCAGCCGCGCCCATCGGGTGTACAACAGCATGAAAGGCTTTTGCCGCGAGGTTTATCTCGTGCGGCCACTTCAATAACGGATTCAGCTGACGCCAAGGTCAGCTTTTTTTGTTGGTCAGCCTTATTCGTAATGACTCCTAAAACGCCGGTGCGACGGGGTTTGCGTTGACTTTGCTGGGGCGATGCGCCACAATGAAGGCGTCCGCGCAGTGTGATTTTTTGGCTGATTGCGGCTAGACAGGAGGGATTAGGATGCAACAACCGAAACCGAATCAAGCGTTTCGCTGGGGAATACTCCTCAATTCAATTTATATTATCGCGGAGGCCACTTTTGGCCTGCTGATTGGCTCCATTGCCTTGCTGGCTGATGCGGCGCACAACTTAAGCGACGTGCTGGGGCTGGGCATTGCCTGGTTTGCCGATTGGCTCTCCTGCAAGCGGCCGACAGCAAATCGTACTTATGGCTACAAAGGCTCATCGATTTTGGCGGCGCTGATCAATGCGGTGTTTCTGCTGGTGGCCATGGGGGCCATCATTGTGGAAGCGGCGGGCCGGTTTGCGCATCCGGAACCGATTCAAGGTGGCACTGTGATGCTGGTAGCGGGCATTGGGATTGTGATCAATGGCGCCACGGCGCTGTTGTTTCATCAAGGCCAGGCCCATGACCTCAATATTCGCGGGGCTTTCATGCACATGGCCGCTGACGCCGGGGTGTCGCTGGGCGTCGTCCTCGCCGGCGGGCTGTATTTGCTAACTGGCTGGGAGTGGCTTGACCCCTTCGTGTCCATTCTGGTGGCGATTGTGGTACTGATTGGCACCTGGGGCCTGCTCAAAGACGCGGTGAACCTCGCCATGGCGGCGGTACCGAAAGCGATTGACACCACCAAGGTGCAAGCGATGATCAACGCTTACCCGACAGTGGCCAGCTGTCACGACCTGCATATTTGGGCGTTGAGCACCACCGATGTTGCCTTGACGGTGCACATCACCCGCAAAACGGATGCCAATAATGACCAGTTTCTGACGGATCTAAGTCACAAATTGCGGCACACCTTTGACATCGCGCATGTCACCATCCAAGTCGAGTACGGCGATTATCAGCCGCTGCAAGATGGCGACAATGCATATTAAGGGCTGTGACAAAAGGCGGTTTTGGAGCCGACAGGTAGCCTTTCTAACGCATGTCAGCCTGTACGCGCTTTGCGCTACGGGCTGTTCAAGCCAGCCACCAAGTCCGAATTTTGGACTCGGTGGCTGGCGTAGCTACATGCTCGGCTCCGGCCTTTTGGCGCGTAACTCTGCTGAAATAGTCGAAATGAATCTAGCGGCAGTTTGGCGCATAAAAAACAGCCGGTCTTCACCCGCGTCACGCGAGTGGAGGCCGGCTGCTTTTGGCTTAGCGCAGCTGTAGATCCTCATTGTAGAACTGCGGGTAAGCGCGATAGCAGGCAATGACACTGCTGATGGAAGTGGCCGCCAGCAGCATGAACGTGACCATAATCTGATACATAATCGCCTTGGTGGGGTCAATGCCGGCAAAAATCAAGCCGGACATCATCCCCGGCAGGCTCACCAAGCCAACGGTTTTGGCCGAGTCAATCGTCGGCGCCATGCCGGTTTTGATGGCGACCCGCACAATGGGCATCGTCGCTTGCTTCAGGTCGGCACCTAACGCCAGCCGCTCCAGCAATCCTTGGCGCTGATCATGAAAGCTGGCATTCAAGCTCCGGTAGCACAACCCAATGGCGACCATGGCGTTGGAGGCAATCATGCCAGAAATCGGCACGATTTGACTGGGGGTGAACTTGACCGCATGCGCCACCACCAGCAGGACAATGGTGGTCAAGGTCGCTACTGAAATTGCCAGCAAGCTAATGACGAAGGCGTGCGGAATGCCGGCGGCGCGCTTGCGGGCGTTTAACGCGGCGTTAAAGATGATGATGGCCACCATCAGCAGCGTCAACCAAACGCGGTCGACGCGGATGATGTAGGTCAAAACGTAACCGACCACGGTAAGCTGAATCACGGCCCGCACCACGCCGATCAGCATGTCTTTTTCAAGGCCAATGTGTTCCTTGAAGTTCACCGCCAGGGCGATCAGCACCAAAATTACCGCGAAGGCCAGCGCGGTGGGACTTACAATTAAATTGTTCATTGGGCGGCCTCCAATCTGCCGGCGGTAATGGTGAGCAAACGATGGGCAACGTTGATTTCCGTTTCGTCATGCGTCACGGCCAGCACCGTCAGGCCTTTTTGGTTCAGGCCTTCGATCAGCTCATGGACGATGGTTTTGGTGGCTGCGTCCAAGCCAGTGGTCACCTCATCGAGCAAAATGACATCCGGTTCAAACAGCAAGTTGCGGATTAGGGCCACGCGCTGTTTTTCCCCACCTGATAGCTCCGTGATCGGTTTGGTCAGCATGCTGGTGGGCAAATCGACTTGTGCGAGTGCGGCTTGGGCCTTGGCCGCATCAAACGGCTGGTTGCGCAGCTCAAATGGAAAGGCCAAGTTATCCTGCACCGTGTCGCCAAAGAGGCTGGGCTGCTGGAAACAATACGACACCGCTTGCCGGTACGTTGTTTTAGGGTACGCACTTTGCGGCTGGTCGCGGTAGGTGATCTGACCGCTGGTGGGCGTCAAGAGCGTTGCTAGCAGGCGGAGCAGCGTACTTTTCCCGGAGCCTGAAGGGCCCGAAATGGTGACATATTCGCCGGCATCAACGGTGAAGCTAATGTCGGTCAGAATCTCACGGTCAGGGGTACGATACCCCACGTGATCCAGTGAAAATAACATCGAGGTCATCCTTTCAACTTGTTTATAATCATTCTAATATAAAAGCCAAGCGAATGCACCTGTTCCAACCTAAAACTCGAGGTAATAGTTGATATCCGTTTCCCCACGGGCACTGGTAAAGTGATAATCTGCGGTATTCAGGCCACCGATATGGAAGCCGTACTTCAGATAGAAGCGATTAGCGGCCAGATTGGACCCTTGAGCAATCGTGCACAGGCCTTGGTTGCCATGCGCTTTGGCGAGTGGAATCGCCGCGTCAAGCAGCTGGTGGCCGATTCCTTGGCCGCGGCAGGCCTGATTGACCTTTAAATCAGCCAAATAAAGGTAATGATTCCACCGAAACTCGTATTCAAAAGTCGCCAGGCCGATGCACGTCGCCTCGTCAAAGGCGCCTAAGGCAAACCCAGCGGCATCGATGTCTGCTAGTTGGTAATGTTCATCGGGGAAGGTCTGGGTGAAAGGCGTCGGCAAAAGCCGTTCGTGATGATGCCAGCCTTGGTCATCGCGAGTCACCATGAATTCCCCAAACCGACTGAAAGGTTCATTTGGTAGCTGGAGGGCAGCTTGGTTCGCTGCGGTGATGCGTTCAATTTTCATTAGTGACACTCCTTCATGAGGTAACATCTCGCCTGAGTATACGCCAGCCCGCCAGTAGGGACAACGCACTTCGGCCAAGGAATGCGAACAATAATGGAAATTATCGGAAATTGACTGGGATTTTGTTTGCCAATCCCGTATAATTGTGAGGATTAATGTCAAACGAGGCAGGATAATCCAAATATTCGGAGTTAAGGAGTAATACAATATGAAAGTTCGGCGTAGCGACCGGCTCATCGACATGACCCGGTACTTATTAGAACGGCCCCACACCTTGGTGCCATTGACTTATTTCTCGAAGCGGTATGATTCGGCCAAGTCTTCGATTTCCGAAGACCTTGCCATCATACGTCGGGTGTTCGCCCAGCGGCAAACCGGCATTCTGGAAACCGTCCCTGGTGCCGCCGGTGGGGTGCGCTTTGTGCCAGTGATGGGGCTGGCAGAAGCAGAACAATTCGTCACCGAAATGGCGCACCGCTTGTCGGAAACCGACCGCCTGCTGCCAGGCGGGTACGTCTACTTATCTGATTTGTTGGGTAGCCCTGATGTGCTCCGCCAAATCGGCCGTGCGATTGCCACCCAATACTTAGATGCCAAAGTGGATGCTGTGATGACCGTGGCCACCAAGGGTATTCCGATTGCCCAAAGTGTCAGCCAATACCTCGATGTCCCCTTTGTCATCGTCCGCCGCGACTCCAAAATCACGGAAGGCTCGACCGTGTCGGTGAACTATGTGTCCGCTTCTTCGGCGCGCATCGAAAAGATGGAGCTGAGCAAGCGCAGTTTGCCAGCGGGCAGTCGGGTGCTGATTGTGGATGACTTCATGAAAGGCGGCGGTACCGTCAACGGGATGCGCAGCTTAATCACCGAATTCGATGCTGAATTGGTGGGCATCTCGGTGTTTGCAGAAGGCAATTTCTCCGGCGACCGGATGGTGTCGGAATACACCAGTCTGATTCGCGTGGATGAAGTCGATACGAAAGCCAACACGCTGCATGCTGTACCAGGGAACTATTTGGATCAGAACATGAGCCGGCTGAAAGGGTTGGCGGAATGAGTGCGTATCTAATTCCGATTAAAACCGCGGCGCTGGTGTTTCCATTTTTGGCCTTGCTGCTGGCACTGCCGTTCATGATTGCGCAGTACCGCCGCTATGGGAGCTTTATCTTTTGGCGGGCCGTGGTGCTTTATACCTTCGTCTTTTACCTGATCACGGCGTATTTTCTTATCACCTTGCCGCTGCCCAGCATTGCCAGTGTCGCAAAATTGACCACGCCGCGCTATAACCTCGTACCATTCATGGCGCTACGCACGTTCCTGAATACCACGGTGTTTTCTCCGCTGCATCCAGGGACTTGGTTGGCGGCGTTGAAGCAACCGGGGTTCATCCAGCCGGCGTTCAACTTGCTGCTGACCGTGCCATTTGGGGTCTATCTGCGTTATTACTTCAAGCGCAGCGTGCCGCAAGTGCTGGTGATGACGTTTGGCCTCAGTCTATTCTTTGAACTGACCCAGCTATCTGGCTTGTACGGCATCTATCCGCGGCCATACCGGCTGTTTGATGTTGATGACTTGATAATTAACACCACCGGCGGGGTGCTGGGCGGCTTAATTGCCCCAGCCTTGATGCGGGCCTTTCCAAGCCGCGATGAAATGGATGCCAAAAGCCGCGCCCGCGGCGGTCAGGTGACTTGGCTGCGGCGCTTTGTGGCCTTTCTCGTCGACAACCTGCTGGGCGTGTGGTTGATTGGCGTGGTGCTGGAGTTGATTGCCACGCTGCTCGGCGTGCGGTCGGCGCTGGGGGATGTCATTGTGACGCGGGTTCTGGCACCGGTTTTCATCTTCGTGGTCTACCCGTTGGTGCGACATGGCGCGACGCCAGGCAAAGCGCTGGTGCGCATTCGCATTGTCCAAGAAGATGGCTCACCAGTCGGTTTTGGCCGGTTGCTGTGGCGAGAATTTCTCTTATACGGGGTGGCGCAATACAGTGTGTTCGGCTTCATGCAGATTTTTAACGAAATCTTTGTGAAGTTCCACCGCACGGAAGTCAACTTCGCGCTGCTCGGTCTGTTTGGCCTCGTGGCCGCCTTCATCGTGCTCAATTTCTTGTGGGAGATGGTGACGCGCGATAATCATTATTTCTATGATGTCTGGGCGAAAACCAAGCAGGTCAGCACCATTCAAACGGACCCGCAAACTAAGGCGTAGCACTGTCAGCCACTCGGTAATCCGGGTGGCTTTTTGTTTACCTGATCAAATTGGTTTAGCCAAATGAAAACTGCTGAAAGCCCGCCACCAAGCGGTCTATCCCACTTCGTCAGTTGCTCAAAAGGCGGCAGTGGGCTATGATAAACGAGAATGTTAGTAGGATAGGAGCGAACATTATGTCGGGAAAATACACCATCATCTTAGCGGCCGGTAAAGGCACGCGGATGAAGTCGAAGCTCTACAAGGTTTTGCATCAAGTCTGCGGTAAGCCGATGGTCGATCATGTGCTGACCGAGGTCGAAAAGACCCAGCCGGATCAGATTGTGACGGTTGTGGGCCATGGCGCCGAAGCTGTTGAAGAAACTTTGGGCAAGCGCAGTCAGTATGTCGTGCAAGAAGAACAGCTGGGCACCGGCCATGCCGTTTTGCAGGCAGAGCCGCTGTTAGGCAATAAAGAAGGCATGACCCTGATTGCCAGCGGCGACACGCCGTTGTTCACCGCTGCGACTTTTGAGAAGCTGTTTGCCTATCACATGGATAAAGGTGCCAAGGCGACGATTTTAACCGCGACTGCGCCGGATCCATTCGGCTATGGCCGGATTATTCGCAGCGACATTGGCACGGTGCAAAAGATTGTGGAACAAAAAGACGCCACGGCCGAAGAAGCGCGGGTCAACGAAATCAACACCGGCGTGTATGTCTTTGATAACCAGGCGTTGTTTGCCGCTTTGCATGAAGTCAAAAACGATAATGCCCAAGGTGAATACTATCTGCCAGATGTGATTCAAATTCTCAAAGCCAAAGGTGACGTCATCGCTGCTTACCGGATGAAGGATTTCTCCGAATCTATGGGGGTAAATGACCGCGTGGCTTTGGCCGCTGCGACTAAGGTGATGCAGGCCCGCATCAACAAGCAGCACATGCAAGCGGGAGTGACTTTGATTGATCCTGACACGACTTACATTGATGCCGACGTTGAAATCGGACCGGACACGATTATCGAACCGGGCGTGTACCTCAAAGGCCACACCAAAATTGGGGCGGATTGTAAGATTGGCACCCATTCCGAGCTGATTAATGCCACTTTGGAAGATCGCGTCACCGTTACCAGTTCTACCATCGAAGATTCCACCATGCACACCGGCTCGGACATCGGCCCGAACTCCCATTTGCGGCCAGACTCCGAGATCGGCGAAGGTGCACATCTTGGTAATTTTGTCGAAATCAAAAAAGCCACGATTGGGCCACGCACCAAGGTCGGGCATTTGACCTATGTCGGCAATGCCATTTTGGGCAGCGACATCAACGTCGGTTGCGGGGTGGTCTTTGTGAACTACGATGGCGTCAAAAAGTGGGAAGCCAAGGTTGGCAGTCATGCCTTCATCGGCTCCAACTCGAACATTGTGGCGCCTGTCACCATTGCCGACCACAGTTTCATTGCCGCCGGTTCAACCATCACCGAGGATGTGCCTTACCACGCCATGGGCATTGCCCGCGCCCGTCAGGTCAACAAGGCGGACTTCTGGCAGCGGACGGCGATTGCTGATGATCCAGAATGGAACCAACCAGATAAGTAATCAAAGCCACCAGTCGCGTTGCGGCTGGTTTTGCTTTGCCATTTTCTGCAAATGCCGCACTGATTATTGCGGTGGTATCTAAAAAATAGGTCAACAAACGCAAATAAAATTGCGATTGATGGGTGGAAAAGCCCGTTCACGCCTCAATGTTCTGGTATAATCAGACTGTAAATGGGCTCAAAAGTCAGTGCTGTGTTCATCAATAAATTAATATCATGGAGGAAACCATGCCTTACTCTGATCCGAAGTTGAAGATTTTTGCCTTGAATTCGAACAAACCCCTCGCGGAAAAAATTGCCGCTGAAGTGGGTGTTGAATTAGGGAAGTCGTCAGTGACTCGCTTTTCCGATGGGGAAATTCAGATCAACATCGAAGAAAGTATTCGTGGGGATGATATTTATCTCATCCAGTCGACTTCCGCGCCAGTTAATGACAATCTGATGGAACTTTTGATCATGATCGATGCCTTGCGCCGGGCTAGTGCCCACACCATCAGTGTCGTGATTCCTTACTATGGTTACGCCCGCCAAGACCGCAAAGCGCGCTCGCGTGAACCAATTACCGCCAAGCTGGTGGCCAACATGTTGGAACGTGCCGGTGCCACCCGTGTCTTAGCGCTGGATCTGCATGCGGCCCAAATCCAAGGGTTCTTCGACATTCCCGTTGACCACTTGATGGGTGCGCCACTGCTCGCTGATTACTTCATCCGTAACGGCTACACCAATGCCGACACCGTGGTGGTTTCCCCTGACCATGGTGGCGTGACCCGCGCCCGGAAGCTGGCCGAATTCCTGAAAGCCCCAATCGCCATCATCGACAAGCGCCGCCCGCGGCCAAACGTCGCTGAAGTCATGAATATCGTCGGCCATGTCAAAGGCAAGAAATGTATCATCATTGATGACATGATCGACACCGCCGGCACCATTACTTTGGCCGCCCAAGCGTTGAAAGACGCCGGCGCCATTGAAGTGCAAGTTGCTGCCACCCACGCCGTCTTCTCTGGCCCTGCGGTTGAACGCCTGCAAAACAGTGCGATTGAGCGCGTCATTGTCACTGACTCAATCAACCTGGCTGAAGATAAGAAGATTGATAAACTGGTGATTGTTTCGGTTGGACCGCTAATTGGCCGGGCCATCACCCGCATTCAAGAAAACAAGCCGGTGTCACCGTTGTTCGAAAACCGGTTCACCCGCTAAAGCGAATCAAAGAGCCGCGCAGTTGCGCGGCTCTTTTTTTGCTTAGGCCTGTTTTTCTTTGGCCAATAAATCGCGAATCTCAGCCAGCAGTTCCTCTTGGGTCGGGCCAGCAGGCGCTGGCTTTTTCTTCGGCAAAATCTTGTTGGCCATGCGCACCAGCAAGAACACGATGAACGCAATGACCAAGAAGTTGAGAATGTCGTTGATGAAGGCCCCATATGTAAATTTGGCCCCGGCGACGGTGACGCTCAGCTTGGCCAAGCTGGCGCTACGCAGGAATAAGCCAATCAATGGATTAAGTAAGTTATTGGTTAGGGACGTGATCAACGCAGTGAACGCGCCGCCAATAATGACCCCAACTGCCATATCCAGCACGTTGCCGCGCATGATGAAATCACGAAAATCTTTTAACATTGCCATCTTCCTCCTTATTCGCTTTACTTATATTCTAACAAAACGATGAGGCTGAGACAAAAAGCGGTTTTAGCCCAGAGTATAAGCCAGCCGCCCGGTAAAACCTGAACTTAGGTTTTGCCGGGCGGCTGGCTTATACGGCTAGGGCGTTGCATTTTGGCTCGTACTGTTCTGGAATAGTCGTGCGCACGTGGCCGTTTCTAATGGTTCTCAGTCACTCGTTGGGTTTCATCGTTATTCAATGATGTCACTCTTGCGGGTGATGTGGTGCATCTTGTTGATCCACGGGCGAATCGGCTCTTTCAGGAACAGGCCGGCTAAGAAGAATACCAGGCCGAACGCCGCCAGCGCCAGCAGGTCAAGGCGCATGTTCGGCCAGTAGATGCCGCCAACCGTTTCCCGCAGCATATTGACCGCGTAGGTGAAGGGCAGCCAAGGGTTGATCATCTGGAAGAATTTACCCGACAAGACCACTGGGAAGTTCCCGCCGGCGCCGGAAATCGACAGCACCAGAATGATGATGCCCAGCCCTTTCCCAATGTTACCGAACAGGGAAATCAGCGCGTACAAGATGGAGACGAACACCACCGACAGGAGCATGGCCAGCAAAACATACAGCGGCTTATTCACAACGTAGGTGCCAATCAGGTAGAGGTTCCCCAGCGCCGCAATCAGCGCTTGCCCCATCCCCAGCCCGGCAAAAGTGAGCCAGCGGGCGATGTACTGTTGCTTCACCGTGGCTTGGGCCAGCTCAGCAGGCAGCTTGTATTCCGTGATCAAAATCGCGCCTAGCAGTAGTGCGCCGACCCAGATACACAGCGCTAAGTAGAATGGGGCACTTTGCGACCCGTAAGTCGGAATCGGGTAGAGGTGGGTTTCGTTAATCGTGACGGGCGCTGCCAGAAAATCCGCTTCCTTGGTGGCATCGCGGCGCAGCAGCTTCAGTAAGGCGCTTAAGTCGATGGACTTTTCTCCCTTTTTGATGGCGGCGGCTCCGGTTTGAATGGCCTGCTTCAAGGTTGGCCAGTCGTTTTGCTTGAAGTTTGCGGCCAGCTTCAACCCAGATTCGAGTTCCGGCATTTTCGCATTGGCCAAGGCCAAGCTGTTGGTGAGATCTTGCTCAATGCCAGGCAGGTCTTGCTGGATAAAGGCGTTGGCTTGAGTCAACTTGGTTTTAAGCGTCGGGAAATCATTCTGGTACAGGTCAGCGACGGTGGTGATGCCGCTAGTGATCAGCTGCATGTGGCCATTCAGTAGTTCATTGGCATCGGTCAATTCGGTTTTGAGCGCTGGCAGTTGTTTTTTGGCAGTGGCCAGGAAGGTGTTGGCCTGAGTCAGAAGGTCTTTGGTGTTCGCCAGTAGCGCGGGTAGTTGCGGCAAAATCTGACTGTTGATCTGCGCCAAAGTGACGTTGGCGTCTTGCAACGCGGCGGTCAGAGCCGTCAACACTTGCTGCACAGATTGGCCAAGCTGGAGCTGTTGCAAGCCGGCGGCAGTTTGGGCAAATTGGCTCGCGGCAGTTTGCAGCTGGTCGAGCTGACTTTGCAGCTCCGCAGTGCTGGCCGTTTTCACGAGACTGGCAAAATGGGTGGCTTGCTTTTGAATGACGGTGGCCCCAGCGGCTAAGGCATTCAGGCGGCTGATGGCATCGGCGAAGGAGACGCTTTGGCCATTCAGTTGGCCTGCCGCGGTTTGCAGCTGCGTCAGCGTCTGCGCCAGCTTGGTGGCAGTGGTGGCCACTTCGCCTTGGCGGCTGGCCAACGCGGTGAGCCGGTCAGCAATCGCGGTGCGCGCCGCGGTGTTGTCTGGGTCGGCGTCCAGTCCGGCCAGCTGCGTTTTCAAGTTGGCCAGATCGGCAGCCAGGCTGGTGTTGGCGGCCTGAATCAGGGTGAGGCCAGCGTCAGTGGCGTTTTGAATCAAGGTCAGCGCCTGCTTGATTTTCGGCAGCACCTCGTCTTTGGTGGTGGCCACCGCGGTTTGGGCGTGCTGGCCAAAGGCGGTGAGCGCCGGCAACGTGCCGTCAACCGAATTGATGACGTTAACGCCTTGGCTGGTGATGGTGAGCGACTTGGTGACCGCTGATTCTAGTTGGTCGAAGTTTACCACCACCGTGTTCAGCTGCGCGCCAGCGTTTTTCACTTCTGGCAGTTTGCCTTTGACCTGGGTGGCGAGCTGGCCGGCTTCATCGATGGCTGGTAAGAAGCGCTGCGAGGCCACCAGCTTTTGGGTCATGGTGTTGACCTCAGGGAGGTAAGTGGCCATTTCGTTGGCGGTTTGGAGCTTGGCTTTCAACGTCGGCATCTTGGCTTGCAAGGTGTCGACTTCATTCAGATACTTTTCAATGGTTGGCAGTTGCGCGTCGGTGCTGGTGACCAAACTGGTGAAACGTTTGATCATCGGCAGGTTCTCATCCAGCTTGACGCCGGCTTGATTGAACACCTTACCCAATGTCGAGGCGACTGTGGTCACAAACTGTTTGGAGATGGTGCTTTGCAACGTGTTCGCGCCGGTATCGGTGATTTTCGGGGCAATGGCGTTGATTTTCTGGTTCACATAATAATCGAGCTGCGGCTTTTTGATTTTGCCTTGCACGAAGCTCATGAGATCGCGGGAGAAGGTTTTGGGCACCACAATGCTGGCATAATATTTGCCACTTTTGACCCCTTCAACCGCAGTTTGCTTGGAGTCCACGAACTGCCACCCGAGCTTGTCATTGTGCTTGAGCTCGGTAATCAGTTCATCGCCGATGGCCACCTTTTGATTCTGAAAAGTGGTGGGCTGATCGGCGGAGTACACCGCGACTTTCAAGTCATGCGTGTTGCTGTAAGGATCCCACAAGGCCCAGACGTTAAACCAGCAATAAAGGCTGGGAATGACGACTAACGCCAGAATTAAAAGGAACGCAAACGGACTTTTTAAAATGCGCCGCCAATCAAGGACGAACAGCCGACCAATGTTTTTCATAAAATCCTCCAATAACTTATTCTAGGGCAGAGTATAGCATTATTTATGCAGGGCTAGAATGCAAGATTCACGAGCTTGGCGCCCCCAAAGTGAACAAAAAAAGAACCTCAGCCAGACTGGCTTAGGTTCCAGATTGTAGCTTGCTGTTATCATGATAACGAAAAAAACGTTGGCCGTCTTGATACAATTTTCCGGATTTGTCCAATCAGCGCACGCCGGCACTAATGCCGACCATGATCGCCATCACCGCAATCAAGCCGATGATGATGATGTGGCGGCGTTTGTGCAGCACCACGAAGGCGAGATACTCGCGAATCACCGCATTGGGCAAGAAGTAAAAGGAAGTGGCGGCGCCGACGCCGTTGGCATCAAGCCCGGCCGCCCGAGCAAAGACGCCGGCCCGGAACAGGTGGTAGTTGTTGGTGAAGAAGGCTGCCTTCACCGGCTTGGCGCCTTCGCGCTTGGTGATCAGCGCCTTGGAAAACTTCATGTTCTGATAGGTGGTTTTGGATTGGTCTTCCAGCAACGTATCGGTTTCGGGGATGCCATGATCAACTGCCCAGGCGCGCATCGCCGCGGCTTCCGACAGTTTCTCATCTTCGCCTTGGCCGCCGGAAAAAATAATTTTCGGAGCGGGCCGATTTTTGGCCACTTGCTTTTGATAGAAGGTGACAGCGGCCTGAATGCGGGCGGCTAACAGTGGTGAGACCTTGTCCCCGTTGATTAAGCCAGCCCCTAGGACAATCAGGTAGTCGCGATTGTGCCGCGGCCGCCAGAGATTGTAAAGCACTAAAATGGTTAAGAAATTGTACAGCGCCAACAGCTCGTAACCGATGCTGAGGGTGAAGAAGAAGGTCAAGGCGTCATACAACGAATCGGGAATCCACTGGCGGCCAAAGGTGCCTGCCACTTCCAGGAGTAGCAGTCCCACCGCAATGCCCAACGTCAGCATGTTGCCCAGCGAATGGCCTTCACGCCGCCACACCAGCCAGGCATTCCAAAGCAGCCAGACCAAGTGCAAGGCGAACAGTAAAATGATAATGCCCACCGCAATCACGAATAGCGTGCCAGTGACGGCAATCAAGAGCCGGTTGCCGGAAGCTAAAATCGCAAAGGCCAACGTCGCCAGAAAGACGATGGCGAACCAGTTGAACAGCATCCCGTTGTAGAGATGGCGTGGTTCCTTGAAAAAGCTGAAGCAGAAAAGCGCGCCCATGATGAGGGCTGGCAACCAGTACCAAAGCGCAAAGTTCGGCACAAAATCACATCCTTAGTGGCGATTAGAAGCAGGTTCAAGTATAATGAGGAAAATATGAGAAAAGGACGGCTAGTTGATCATGGCAGATCCGGTATTCGGACGCAAAGACCCCAAGCTAGATTATCACACGCGAATCGGGGTGTACGGGGTCATTCCTGACGCCAGCGGCAAACGCCTGTTGATTTTGCAGGCGCCCAATCATGCCTTGTTTTTACCCGGCGGAGAAGTGGAGCCAGGCGAAAGCGATGAGGAAACGCTGAAGCGTGAGCTGTTAGAAGAGTTCGGGGTGAAAGTCACCATCGGGGCCAAGCTGGGCCGCGCGGCCGAGTATTTCTACTCTCATCACCGCAATACCGCTTATTACCACCCGGCCACGTTCTATGCGTGCAGTGACATTCAGCGCGTCGCCGCTCCTTTGGAAGACTTCAACACTTTGATGCTGATGCCCATTGAACTGGCGGCAGCGGAACTGAAGCGGCCCACCCATCGCTATGGCGTGGCGCAATGGCTCAAGCAGCGCTGATTATTTGAACGCGGGATCAATCAGCGTGTCATTAAGAATATACTGCTGAAATTTAGCGTAGGTGCCGGCGAATAAATCGTCGGCATTTTTGCTGAGCATGACTTTGGGAAAATAGAACCGCTTATCCCCGGTGGCTTTACCGCTAATCGCGGCTACCAGCGGCGACAAGGTCGAAAGCTCTTCCAAAGTCCCATCGGCTTGGATGATTTCGATTTGGGTCTTGGGATTGGCGACGCTGGGATCGTATTGATCATAGGGTAAATCGAAGCTGTCATTTTCCGCGGTGTAGTAATCTGGATCAAACCCAGCCTCACTGACCAAAGCGCGCAGCTGCGGCAGCAGCGCGGCGGTTTGATCAGTGATGGCCACGGATTTCAGCGGCCGCCGGCTCAAGAAGCGGCCAGCCAAGTCTTTCAGCACCGGATCGGGATAATCCAGCCAGTAGGTGAAATAGGTGTTCAGCACACCATCATCAAGCCGCAGGTAATCCTTTAAGTCGAATTGATGCTCGAAGAATGGAATCAGTAGCCGCGGGTTGTAGCGCGTGTCGAATTTACCGGCTTCATACAATGTCTTGGCGCGCTGCAGCAGGTGGGTCAAAATCATTTCCATGGATCGCGATACTGGGTGGAAGTAAACCTGTTGGTACATCTGGAAACGACCCACAATGTAATCTTCCACAGCGTGCATGCCGTTGGCGTCAAAACCGATGCCGCCTTGATAAGGCCGCATCACCCGCAAAATGCGGGCCAAATCGAAGTCGCCGTATTTGGTACCGGTGAAGTAGGCATCCCGCAGCAGATAGTCCATTCGGTCGGCGTCGATTTGACTAGAAATCATTTGCACCACTTGCGGATTAGGGTAAGTATGGGCAATCACGCTGGCCACCTGCTCGGGGAAGTCTGGCGCCACGCCGCGCAGAATTTTGTTCACCTCAGTGCTTTCGTCGGTCAAAATCCGGCGGGTGATGGCTTCGTGGTCGGTGGCAAAAATGTGCTCAAAAGTATGTGAGTAGGGTCCGTGGCCGATATCATGCAACAAGGCCGCGCATAGGGCCACCAGCCGCTCGTTGTCATCCCACAGTCCATCGCCAGGGGTTTTGGTGGGGAAGTTCACCGCAAAATTATCGCAGATTTGACGCGTGATTTCATAGACGCCCAAGCTGTGCGTGAAGCGGGTGTGCTCAGCGCCTTGAAAGACGTAATCTGCTACGCCGAGTTGCTTGATGCGGCGCAGACGCTGGAACTCAGGGGTGTTGATCAAGTCCAAAATTACCTGATGCTGCACATGGATATAGTTATGGACGGGATCGCGAAAGACTTTTTCGCGGGGAAGCATTTTAATCGCCATATTTATTCTCCTTCAAACTGATTGCGGGCTTGCATGTCGGTTAAGGCGGCTGTCAGCGCGGATTGATAGGCAGGGGTGGCAAGGACAGGCGTTAGGGACACCGAGTCCGTGGGTAGCGCTGCCGTGAGCTTAGCGCTTAAGCCTTGCGGGGTGAGCGGGGCGGCAAGGTGGGCCTTTAAGGTGCCCATTGTTGCTGGCAACACCTGCGGAAAGCGGTGGCGCGGATCGGCTTGGCCTTGGCCAGCCTGATAAAAGTCGGCCATCACCTGCCCGCGCGCCGCCTGATCGCCGCCAACGGCCAGGTATGCCATCACCACGATGCCGCGACTGGTGCGACGCTGAGCTAACCCGGCGATTTTTTGCCCGCCTAGGCTCAGGTCAAAAGTGCCCGGACAATAGGAGTGGCGCACCTCGCCTACCGTTAACGGCGCCCCCACCGCGGTAGTCAGCCAGTCCGCCATGAGCTGATAGGCTTCAGGAATCGTGGCGGCGTCAGGGGGTAAGAACAAGCTGACGTTCAGCACCTGCTCGTCGCAGACAATGCCTAACCCGCCAGAGTTGCGAACAAAGAAGGGGTAGCCCGCTGCTTGCAAGGTCTTCAGCGCTGCAGGGAGCTGTGGCAAGCGCAAATCCTGCATCCCCAAAATCACCGTGCGGGCCAACGTCCAGTAGTGGACGAACACCGCAGGTAACCCGGCTGGCCGGCTCAAAAGGGCATTGGTATGGGCAAAGCTCAAAAGCCGCTGGTCAGCGGTGAAGTGTTGGTTTAACACGCCGATTGGCCCTGCCTGGGTCAGTACTTTGTCCATCCGCTCGCCCCCATTCATACCCTATTATATGCAAGTTCGGCGTGCCATGCACCTTTCCCAAGGAATTGGGCGGTTGCGCCACCGGCAGAAAACATGACGCTGGCGTCAGTTTTAAGCCAAAAGAGGGTCTTTACGTTATAATGGAGAGCAGAAAGGGCTGATTCGAATGGATTTATCACACGGCGTCCCGGTGCAAGTGCACCTTGAGACTTTTGTCACCCAAGAGGCGGAAACGGAGAACCATGTGTTCGATGAGCCAGGCACAGTCGTTCAAATGGGGGACACACTGTACATTCGCTATCGTGAAGTGAACGAAGAAGAACATACTGACTATCCGGTCACACTGAAGTTGCGGGCCGATGGTTCTGTCCAGTTGTCGCGCGGCTCCAGTGAAGATGATACGCATCTCCGGCTGCATTTTGCCAATAATCGTCGCATTCTGACGCGCTACCGCACGCCTTATGGCATCATTCCGGTGGAAACGGTGACGCCGCGCCTCGATGTGCGCCTGACCACTGATCCGCTGGCTGGCGAAATCTATATCGAGTACGAATTGTTCGGCAACGGCGACCATCTGGGAAATTATCGGATGCGATTGCTTTTTAACGCTTGAGCGCGTATTATTCAGAATAGACTGTATTAAGCAGAAAGGGCGTGTACCGGTTGAAACTTGATGTATTTGCCGATGCGAATAAATCAGAACTGTCCATGATCGAGGTTGCTCGCGGCATTCTCGAAGAAAAAGGCGACACGATGGGTTTTGCGGACATCGTGAACGAAATCCAGACCTTCTTGGGCAAAAGCGATGAGGAGATCCGTGATCGGTTGCCGCAATTCTACACTGACCTGAACGATGATGGCAGCTTCATCTCCTTAGGCGATAATGTCTGGGGCTTGCGGGCTTGGTATCCATACGATTCCGTTGATGAAGAAGTCAACCACCCAGAAGACGAAGAAGACACCCCACGCCGCGCTAAGAAGCGTAAGAAAGTCAACGCCTTCTTGGCTGACGTGGCCGACGATGATGATGTCATCGACTACAACGACGATGATCCAGAAGATGATGACTTCGACGCCGATGATGACGATGAAGACACCAGCGACGACTTCGACAATGGCGTTGACGCTAACGGCGACGACGATGACGACGAGCAAGAAGACAACCTGCCCGACGGCATCGAAGGCCAGCTGGCAGAATTCAGCGACGACGATGAAGAAGATGACGATTCAGACGACACCGACACCCCAGACTTCTCCGCGGATGACGATAGCGATGATGACTCAGACGAAAATTAATCATCTGAAGGCGGCCTAGTGCCGCTTTTTTTATACCAATTTTCGAAAGGCTTCTAGGCTGAGGCCATTACCGGAAACGTGCTAGCACTCAATTCACGTCCTTTTCAACTAGCGGATTAACGTCTTTGAGCGTTTGAAGCGTTGATTGATGTGCTACTTAACTCAATAAGAACGATTGAGTATGCGTCGTCAATCAAGCGAAGGCAATACTGTTATGAAGCAGGTGAGGGTGGGGCGGCAGAGGGACGCGGTGGTCCAGCCGCGAAACAGTTAGCCCACGAGGTGACTGCGTAGCAGGCAGCTCCTGGGCTAACTGGGGGCAACAGGGAGCCAGCGTTGAGCGCGATAGCGTGATGCTGGCTCGCTGTTGAGGCTGGAGACCGCATTTTGGCTCCAGCCGACCCCGCAGCAGGACCACGGCGCCGCCCCGCCCTCACCTGCGGCTGCCAGGAAAGTTTTTGGCATCCAGCGCCACAGCCGATAGTTGCGCTGCGATTGGCAATGCTAGGCTATCCATCCGGCTAAAGGCGGCTGACCTCCACAGCCTGTGCTTGACACGTACCTTCCTTCCAGTTACTATATTGCTTGGGCGCCTTACAGAAAACGTAAGGCCAGACGGTTTCAAGCTCCCTGTTCGATTGAATAGGGGGCTTGTTTTTGTTTTTTCCCGAAAAAATTCACAAAGGAGTTTTCTCATGACCAAGTATATTTTTGTCACTGGTGGGGTCGTGTCATCACTAGGTAAGGGGATTGTTGCAGCCAGCCTTGGCCGCCTGCTGAAAAACCGCGGCTTGAAAGTCACGATTCAAAAGTTCGATCCATATATCAACGTGGATCCCGGCACCATGAACCCTTATCAGCACGGGGAAGTGTTCGTGACGGATGACGGCACGGAAACCGACCTGGACCTTGGCCACTACGAGCGCTTCATCGATATCAACCTGAACAAGTACAGCAATGTAACGACCGGGAAGATTTATTCTGAAGTGCTGAACCGCGAACGTCACGGTGAATACCTGGGCGCAACGGTGCAAGTGATTCCGCATATCACCAACATGATCAAAGAGAAGATCATGCGTGCGGCGACCAAAACCGACTCTGATGTGATTATCACCGAAATTGGTGGGACCGTGGGGGATATCGAATCCCAACCATTCCTGGAAGCCATTCGTCAGATGAAAAAAGATGTCGGCGCGGAGAACGTCTACTACATTCACGCAACCTTGGTGCCTTACCTGCGCGCCGCTGGGGAAATGAAGACCAAGCCAACGCAGCACTCGGTTAAGGAATTGCGTAACGTCGGCATTCAGCCTGACATGCTGGTGCTGCGGACGGAACAGCCGGTCACCGAAAGCATGAAGAAAAAGATTTCACTGTTCACGGATGTGCCAGTGGACTCAATTATCGAATCGCGCGATGCCAAAATTCTGTACTCGGTGCCGCTGGCAATGCAGGCGCAAGGCATGGACGAACGGGTGGTGGAACACTTTGGTTTCGACACCCCAGCGGCGGATATGAGCGACTGGACCAACCTGGTCAGCCGGGTGGAAAACCTGCAGGATACGGTGCACATCGCCTTGGTTGGGAAGTACGTGGAACTCAAGGATGCGTATATTTCCGTTACCGAAGCGCTGAAGTCTGCTGGGTACTTCTGGAATGCGAAGATTGATTTGAAGAAGTACCAAGCCGAAGACATCACAGAAGATAACGTCAAGGAGCTCCTCGGCGATGCTGACGGAATCTTGGTGCCAGGCGGCTTTGGTGATCGCGGTCTGGAAGGTATGATTACCACCATCAAGTACGCCCGCGAAAATGATGTGCCATTCTTCGGTATCTGCTTAGGGATGCAAATGGCCTCCATCGAATTTGCCCGCGATGTGGCTGGCTATAAGGATGCCTTCACCACGGAAGTCAGCAAGGATATCAAGGATCCTGTGATCGACATCATGGCCGATAAGAAGAACCTGGAAAACTTAGGCGGCACCTTGCGCCTCGGCCTCTATCCATGCGTGCTCAAGCCTGGTTCAGTGGCAGCGGCGGCTTACGATAACGCCAAAGAAATCGACAAGCGTCACCGTCACCGCTACGAATTCAACACCGACTATCGTGCGGCGCTGGAAGCCAAAGGTTTGGTCTTCTCTGGGACCAGCCCAGACAACCGGTTGATGGAAATCATCGAATATCCGAAGAACAAGTTCTTCGTTGCCCCGCAATATCACCCTGAATTCCAATCTCGGCCAACCAAGCCAGAAGGTCTGTTCAAGGCTTTCATCAAGGCGGCTGGCAATTACTAAAAGAAATTTCTTACTTGGAAAAGTGCGGTGCTTCGCGCTTATCATCAGGCAAGGTTAGGGCTAACGCCAAAGTGTCAGCGAATCGCTGGCACTTTTTTGTTAGAGTGCTAATGGCAATTTGCTGAAAACGGCGGTGTGACGGGAGATTGCGGGTTGTTTTTTGCGCGCGAGTTCATTAGAATATAACGGTGAATGTAGTTTTGAAACCTTCACGCCTACCAGTTAACGAAATTTTCATTTCGAAATAATTTTCGGCCGAATTCGACGCCTGCGCCGAATTTCGTGTGCCGCTTTCAGTGGCCCAACGCAAAGCGCCAATTTTTGCGGTGGTTGCTTCTAGTGAACGTCTTTTAGTGAGGAAAAAATTCATGAAAAACATGCTGATTCACGGAGGCAAAAAGCTCTCCGGCACCGTCGTGATTGGCGGGGCGAAGAATAGTACCGTGGCGCTTATCCCAGCCGCGATTTTGTCTCGCACGCCTGTCACGCTCGAATCTGTTCCTGAGATTCAAGATGTCTACAACCTGATGGCCATTTTGGAAGAAATGAACGTCAAATCGCAGTTTTCTGATTGCGTCCTGCATATCGATCCCACCCAGATTCAAGATGTGCCGCTGCCCAATGGTAAAATCAAAAGCTTGCGCGCCTCCTACTACTTCATGGGGGCCTTATTAGGCCGCTTCGGCCGCGCAGTGGTTGGCTTGCCAGGCGGGGATGATATCGGCCCGCGACCCATTGATCAACATATTAAAGGATTTGAGGCGCTAGGCGCTACCGTGACCAACGAGCATGGTGCCATCGCCATTCAAGCGCCCAAGGAAGGCCTGCATGGCGCTCGGATTTTCCTGGATATGGCGTCAGTGGGGGCCACCATCAACGTGATTTTGGCGGCGGTCACCGCCAAAGGCCACACCGTGATTGAAAATGCGGCTAAGGAACCTGAAATTATCGACCTGGCCACTTATTTGAATAACATGGGCGCCACTGTGCGCGGTGCGGGGACGGACACTATTCGCATCGAAGGGGTCGCGGAGCTGGCTGCTCATAACGCCCACACGATCATTCCCGATCGGATTGAAGCCGGCACCTACTTAGCGATGGCCGCCGCAGTGGGCGATGGCATCAATGTCAAAAACATCATTTCGGAACATTTGGACGCCTTTTTGGCCAAGCTGGAAGAAATGGGCGTGGTGATCGACGTCGGCGAAGATAATATTTTCGTCTATCCTTCCGGCGATTTGCGCATGGTGCAGATCAAGACCCTGCCTTATCCGGGCTTTGCCACGGACTTGCAGCAGCCAATTACGCCGCTGATGTTGAAGGCCCAAGGGGAAGGTATCATTGTCGATACCTTGTATCCCAAGCGGGTGCGCCACATTCCAGAATTGGAACGGATGGGCGCCAACATCACCGTGGAAAATGATGTGATCATGCTGCACCATGCGGATCATTTGGAAGGCTGCGAAGTCACCGCCGAAGAAATTCGCGCCGGTGCTTGTCTGATGACTGCCGGGCTGATGGCAGAAGGCGACACGACCATCACCAAAGCGGAGAATATTTTACGCGGCTACGATCGTGTGATTCAAAAATTGCGCGGGTTAGGCGCTGATGTGGAGCTGATCGACAGCGAAACACCAGCCCCAGTCCAAGCCGAAAACTGATTGCAAGTTTGGCTTTGGCATGATAGAATGCTAGAGTTGTGTACTGAATTATCTCTAGGTCAGGCAATGACTTAGGGCAAAGGAGAAGATATCATGAAGCAAGGCATCCACCCAGAATATCACCAGGTAGTGTTCATGGATTCCTCAACCGGCTATAAGTTTATTTCCGGTTCGACCAAGAACTCAAGCGAAACCATCGAATGGGAAGACGGTAACACCTACCCACTCGTCCGCGTTGAAATTTCTTCTGACTCCCACCCGTTCTACACGGGCAAGCAGAAGTTCAGCAAGGCTGACGGCCGTGTTGATCGTTTCAACAAGAAATACGGTTTCACCAACAAGTAAAACATTTCCCGGCATGTCGCGGTTTGTCTGCGACATGCCGGTTTTTGATTCACCAAAAAATCCACCCTCACCAGTCATTGAATGGCATTCATTGACTGGTGAGGGTGGTCGTTTTTGTTTTCAATGCCATGAAGCGGACGGTTTAATCCACCGACTTCAAGGCTTCAAGCATGTCGACACTTTGGATTTTGTGATTCATCATGAGCATCACCAGCAGTGAGAAGACAAGCGTGAGGCCAACGGAAATCCCGATGTTGAGCCAGGTCAAGCCTGGTGCAACCATGGCCGTGGCCGGTGGCAATAGCGCCATGATGTAAGCATGGAACGCGTAGCCAACGCCGATGCCGGTGACAATCCCGACCCCCGTTAAGATGTTGGTTTCCCGGTAAATGTACATGAGCACTTCTCGGGGGTAGAACCCAAGCACTTTCAGGGTGGACAGTTCGCGGACGCGTTCGGAGACGTTGATGTTGGTCAGGGTGTACAGCACGACCAACGACAGCAGTGACGCACTGAGCACCAACACGAGAATTAAGTTATTCAAATTACTCAAAATGTTGGTGATGGTGCGTTTGGTTTCTTGCGATTGCACGGTTTGCACCGCGGCGGCCTTGTGGTTGAAGCGAGCGGCAAAGTGGTTAACCGCTTTGCTGGTGCGGTGTTTCAGCGTCACCAGGTAGGCGTTTGGGCTGACCTTCGTGTGGTAGACCTGCTGGTAGTAGTGTTGGTTCATGTAAACATAGTGGCCGGCATACATCGTGGTAATGGCGGCGACTTTAATCTTGTGCGCGGTACCGTCGCTAGCTTTAATCGTGAAGGCATCACCGGCTTTGACGCCTTGCAGCTTGGCGAGTTTCTGCGAAATGTTGGCACCTTGATTGCTGAGCGTGAGTTTTTTGCCGGTTTGCGCATCTCGGAGCTTGATGTACCGATCCAGGGCACTGACGCTTTGAGGTACCATCAAGGAGATGTTTTCGCGGGAATCAGAGGCGCTGGTGGTGGCGTAAACATTCTCAAAATAGGCGGCGGTTTCGCGCTTGACTTGCTTGGCAGTGGTCACGGCCTTTTTCGCCGCGGTGACCTTGGCGGCTTGGGCCTCAGGGTTGTAAACCGCCACCAGATCATACTGGCTGATTTGGCCAAATTGCCGGTCAATGATGGTGTTGAGGGAATCGCGAATACCAAAGCCAGTAATCATTAAGGCGGTAGCGCCGGCCACCCCGATAATGGTCATCAGCATGCGCCCTTTGTAGCGAAAGAGATTGCGCGCGGTAACTTTGTGTGAGAAACTCATACGCAGCCACAGCGGGGTGATGCGCTCAAGCAAAATGCGCGAGCCGCTGGCCGGCGGCTTTGGGAGCATCAGCTCTGCCGTGATCGTTTTGAGTGAAGCATGGGCCGCAAGCCAAGACGCTAGCACCGTCGAGAATAACGTCAGGGCAAACCCTAAGCCAATATAGCCGGGATGCAAGGCCAGTTGTAAACTGACAAAGTTGAAGTTGGCGGTGTAGGCACGGAAAATGATCCGCGGCAGCACCAGCAGGCCTAACAGGCTACCCAGCACCGTGCCGGTGACTGCTGTGGTGACACTGTACACGAGAAATTCGCGCATGACTTCGCCTTTGGTATAACCTAAAGCGCGCAGCGTGCCCATTTCGATGCGTTTTTCTTCCACCATGCGCCGCATGGTGGTGAAGCTGACTAGAATGGCAATCAAGAAGAAGAACGCGGGGAAGGATTTGCCCAGGGCGTCGATGCGGGCGGCGTCTTCGCCATAGTTATTGTAGCCATCGTTGTAATCGTTGCGGGTCGCCACAGTCAAGGTGACCTGGCTAAGTTGCCGCTTGGTGTTTTTGGCGGTGGCAACTTTGGCCTTGGCTTGTGTGAGCTGCTTTTGCTTCGTGGTTAAAGCGGCTTGCTGCTGGGTGAGCGCAGCCTGCTTGGCGGTGAGTTGCGCAATGGCGGTGGTATTTTGCGTGGCCTTGGCCTGGGTCATTTGGCGAGTCAGCTGGGCCTGGGCGGCGGTCAAGGTGGCTGTTGCGCGTTGCAAGGCAGCCGTGTTGGTCTTAATTGCATGCTCAGCGGTGGTGATCTGGTCGGTTAAGTCACTGCGTAGGCTGGCGACCCGGGCCTTGTTGCGACGGTTCAGCGTTTTTTTCAGTTTGTTCACCAGTGTGGTGGCATGATGCTCATACGCCGTTGAGTAGGCGACGCCTTTGGTGGTGCTGAAGGCTAGCCGCGCGACATTGGGCTGGCTGGCCGTAAATGCGGCTTTCGTGGTGTAAGCAAAGCCGGTTAAGGTCCCATTGCCCAAACTCGTTGAGCCGATTTTGTCCTTCTTCAAGTATTCCGTTGAGGTGGCAAAGCCCACCACAGTGAAGGTGCGGTGCTTGAGGCCTGTCGTGGCGCCGGCTTTGCCAGCGGCCAAGGTAATCTTGTCGCCCAGCTGATAGCGGCCGCGCAAGCTGTCGCTGAGCACGATTTGCTTGGCGGTGTTAGCTTGATGGCCTTTGGTGAGGGTCAACTGGGACAAGGTCTGGGGGTTGCTTTGAATGCGCAGCACTTGCGTTGTGTCTTTGACCAAAACGTCGGTGGTATAGCCAAACTCGGCCTTTTTAATGCCACTGAGTTGGCGAATAGTGGTTTGGTCTTTGGCGTCAAGGCTGACCGTTGAAGTGACTTTGGCGTCAGCCAAGTGTTCTGCTTGGTAGGCCGTTTGCGCAGTTTGGCGCATGTTGGGGCCGGTGACATTGAGGCCAATCAAAACGAAGACCCCCAGCATCAGTAACGCCGACACCGAGAAATAGCGTGCGCGAGACATTTTGAACTCGCGCCCAATATTCTTATTTATCATTGTCATGAGGCGGCCTCCTACCATTCCAGCTCAGCCACCGGGGTCGGCTGGGCGTTGCGGGTATCGGCCTTGACCTGACCGTCGGCGATTTCAATCACATGGTCTGCCATCGGTCGGATCATGGAGTTGTGCGTGACGATGATGACGTTTTTGCCGGATTGCCGGGCGAAGTCTTGGAACAGTTGTAAAATCTTTTTACCGGTTTTGTAGTCCAACGCCCCGGTGGGTTCGTCAGCCAGCAAGAGGGCGGGATTTTTGGCCATGGCCCGGGCGATGGCCACGCGTTGCTGTTCACCACCGGAGAGCTGGGCCGGGAAATTTTCCGTGCGTTTTGCCAGCCCCACGGCCTTGAGCGCCTCGTCAGCTGGCATCGCCTGATCGGCAATTTCAGCGGCCAGTTCGACATTTTCCCTGGTGGTGAGGTTTTGCACTAGGTTGTAAAACTGGAAGACAAAGCCGATTTGTTTGCGACGATAAGTGGTGAGGCCACGTGAATCGAGGTCGCCCAGTTCGATGCCGTTTACGTTGACTGACCCGCTGGTGAGGTGATCCATGCCGCCAAGCACGTTCAGGAGCGTGGACTTGCCGGCGCCGGAAGCGCCTAAGATGATGGTGAGTTCGCCTGGCGCGATGTCGAAGCTGATGTTTTGGTTGGCGGTGACGGCGTGGTCGCCACTGCCATAGGTTTTGGTTTCGTTTTTCACGGTGATGAAATTCGTCATTGCATTTTTCCTCCAAGCCGTTAATAATGAACAACGTGTTAATCAAATTACCCTCATATTAAACAACGGCTCGTGGCCAGTTCTATGCACAGATTTTAAAAAGCTGTTCAGTAAAAGGAGAAAAGATAACATGCCTACGCATCAAGAACGGGTTGCCCAAACGGAAAAGGCGATTATGTCGGCGCTAGTCGCCGTTGGTCAAGCCAAGCCCTTGAATCAAATTACCATCAGCGATCTCACTCGGAGTAGTGGGATTAGTCGCGGGACGTTTTATTTGCACTATTTAGATAAAGATGATTTGGTGACCAAAATGGAAGCCGCACTCACCACTGAATTTCAGCGTCTGTTAGACGGGGGCATCGAAGGCACCATGAATCCGCAAGACTTTACTGCCGGTCGGCCTTATCCGGTGATTGATCAGATTGTGGCCTTGGTCGCGGCCAATCGGGCTTTGTTGGCCTTTTTATTTGGTTCGAATGGTGATCCCGGATTCGTGGCTTTGCTAACTGACAAGTTGCAAACGGCCATTCTTGGCGAGCTGTACCGCGTGAAAGGGACGCCGACGTTTCGCCGCGATCTGCCTAAGCCCTATGCCTTAAGCTTGGTGACCAATGCCATTATGGCTGTGGTGCGAACCTGGCTGATTGGTGAAGATAGCCTGCCCCCGGCTGAATTGGCGCAAGTCATCATGCGCGCCTTGTATTTATCCCCGTATGACATGTTGGGTATTACCAGCCGCGGCGCTAATTCTGAGGATGGCCGGCAAAATTGACAGTATCAGTGGCAGTGTTATTCTGAGTGCAATAATGAAAAGTGAGGCTGGGCGAATGGACAATACTTGGTGGTGGCTATTGGGATTAGTGGCCCTTTTATTTGGCGGCATGCTGCTTAGTGCCTGGCGAGCGCGCCAGCAGCTGCAAACGCGGCTGTTGATGTCGTGGGGCCAATTACCCGGCCGTACGCGGCAAGACAGTGAGGCGAGTTTACAGGAGGCCTATGCGGCACAGCGCCAGCTCCATCCGCAAGGTAGCACCATTGATGATTTGACCTGGCACGATCTCAATTTGATGCAGGTGTTTCAGCGCGTTAATCTGACCGAATCAAGTGTGGGGGCAGAGGCTTTGTACGCGCAAATGCGCGGATTTGATTTTGGCCAACCGGCAACCGATGAACAGCTGATTGCCTTTTTTGCCCAAAACCAACCGGCCCGCATGGCGGTGCGCACCGCTTTTGCGCACCTCGGCAAGGTCGATCACAACCAGTCGCAGCAATACCTGCTGAATGCCGATCACCATGTGCTACCGGGTAGCTGGCAGTTTCGGGTGCTGGGTTTATTGCCGCTGGTTGGCGTCGCCCTGATTTTTGTGCTGCCGCTGGCCGGTGTGCTGCTTATAATCGCCAGTTTGCTGTTTAACCTGGTGTACTATCAGCTGCGCCGTAACGCGTTGGAGCTTGAGCTCAATGCCATGCGCTATCTCGTGCAGACCATCGCTGCGGCGCACCAGCTCAGTGGCATTAACACCCCGCGGCAAGCTGCTTTGAAAGCGGCCTATGCGCCGCTCAAGCAGATCACGCGGCATGCGTTTGTGTTTCGCACCCACACCGGCACAGAATTAGAAGTGGTGATGGATTATCTCGGCATTTGTTTTATGCTACCGTTTATTGCCTATAATTCGGTGCTGCAGACGTTGACCGCGCAGCGGCAAGCGGCGCTGACGCTGTGGCAGGAGTTAGGCCAGTTGGAAGTGGCAATTGCCATTGCCAATTTCCGCCAGGCCAGTCCCGTGGTCTGCCAGCCGAGTTTTCAGGCAGACGCCGTTGAAGCGCAAGGGCTGGTGCATCCCCTACTGAAAAAGCCAGTGGCCAATGACCTGGACTGGCGCCAAACCGCGTTGATCACCGGCAGTAATGCTTCAGGGAAGTCCACTTACGTCAAAAGTGTGGCCATCAACTGTGTGCTGGCGCAAACGATCAACACTGCCACGGCCAGCAGTTTTGCCTTGGCCCCTGGGCATGTGGTGACGGCGATGGCGGTGCAAGATGACATCACAGCGGGCGATAGCTATTTCATCGCCGAAATCAAAGCCATTCAGCGCGTGCTGAAGCTGGCTGCGCAAGGCCAGCGAGTGTACGGCTTTATCGATGAAATTCTCAAAGGGACCAACACCATCGAGCGCATTGCCGCTTCTGCCAGTGTCGTGCAATGGCTCAGTCGCACCAAGGCCCGGGTGATGGTAGCCACGCATGACAGTGAGCTGACCGAGATTTTGAAAGCCTTGGTGATCAACTGGCATTTCCAAGAAACTGTGACGGCTAGTGGGGTGACCTTCGACTATCAGCTGCATCAAGGACCTGCGACGTCGCATAACGCAATCGCGCTGCTGTCGACCATGGCTTATCCCCAGCCGATTATTCAAACCGCGCATGATTTGGTGGCAGCGTTTGAGCAGACCCGCAGTTGGCCGCAAGTGGAGCAGGCAGAATGAAGCAGGTGGTGGTGGGCCTCGGCGCCGTCCTAGCCTTATTGATGATTGGCCTGGTGCCGCTTAGTGCCATGATTGCCGTGCAGTTAGGCGTGTTAAGTTGGCTGGGCTATGCTTGGCGGGCGGCCTTTTGGTACATGGTGGTGGCAAACGTCGCCGCTTTTGGGCTCGGCTTATTCACCGATGGGTTAAGCAAGACTTTGATGCGCCTCCAGCCCACTTGGGGGCGGCAGCAGCTGGTGATGCTAGGGCTGGATATCGGCCTGAACGCAGTGGTGTATGCGGCGGTGGCCTGGGGGTTTCAACTGCAACTAACCGCCAGCTTAATCTGGCTGCTGGCGGCGGTGGGCACCTTGGTGGCTTGGTTGATTGAGCTCGGCATGACAAAAATAACAGGTGAGGCTGAAGTTTGATTGGTTGTGCACAAACTAATTGTCAAAATCTTAAAAGATATATTAGGCTGAGCTAACCATCAAATCCGCAATTATGGTGGCATAACCCAATAATCCCAGCAGTGGATACTGGCTTGGTGCATTAAATAAATTATTTTTACGAAAACTGAACTCAAATTTCGCTAATAAGTTATATGATTAAATCATCGTAAGGCAACAGGAAATCAGCCTTATGCTTACACACTAACTTACACTCCCAAAAAAGTTCCCCCAAACTTTTCCACCAGCAATGGTGGTTTTTTTTTGCCCTCGAATGAGGCGGCACGATTTGCAGCGCAGGGGCGGGGTCTGTACACTAGAAGAAAAGGAGTGGGCATTTATGCAGCGTTTATTGAAAGGATTGTATGGCCTGAATTTGCTTGGGGCAGTGGGCTATTATCTCGTGTGCCTGCCAGCTTTGCTGAGCGGGCATCCAATCTACCCTGGCCAAAAGGGACTACTGGCCCAGGTGGCAGCTGGCGTCTTACTGGCGTTTTTGCCGCTGCTCATCGAGCACGGCTTTAAATTTCGCTTTCCGCTGGTGCTGAAGGTGATTTATGAATGCTTCATTCTCGGTTCAGTACTGCTGGGGACTGGGATGCAGTTCTACAATATTCCGTATTGGGATAAGTTCCTGCATCTCTTCTCGGCTTCACTGCTTGCCGGCTTAGGCTTAGCGCTGTACAGCGCCCGCACCCCAGTGGCAAAACGAGCAGCGATTGATCCGCTACTGATCTCAGGTTTTGCGTTTTGCTTTGGTACCACCATCGGCGTGTTCTGGGAGTTTTATGAATTCACCTTTGATGGGTTGCTGGGCATGAACATGCAGCGCTTTTTAGCTAACGGTGTGCCGTTGGTCGGGCGCGCGGCGCTGATGGACACAATGGGCGATTTGTTCGCCGATGTGTTTGGCGCTTTGGCGCTGGCGGTTTGGGCCTATGTCATGCTGAAACGCGACCACAAATGGCTGCAGCCGTTTACCTTTACTAAATTAACGACGAAATAAAGATTGACACCGCATTCATGGCGGTGTATTTTTATGCCGTGGGTTAGTTGCTCATATAACTAACCAATTAACCAAGAGAAAGGAAGGCCGTCGATGCATTTTGATGCGAATAGTGTGATGCCACTGTATCAACAAGTCGCCGATGCGTTCACGGCTGGCATTCTCAGCGGGGCGTTTCCAGAAGGTGACCAAATCCCCTCCACGACCGAAGTTTCACGGCAATATCAGTTAAACCCGGCCACGGTGCTGAAGGGGATGAACCAACTGGTCGCGGCTGGTCTAATTGAGAAGCGGCGCGGACTCGGGATGTTCGTGACAACTGGCGCCCAGACTAAGCTGAAAGCGCAGCGCCAAAGCGCATTTTATTCACAAGAAGTCGCCACGCTCCTAAAAGCCGCTAGGCAACTTGGAATCAGCAAGGCGGATCTGCTCGCCGCCATTGAAAGAGGGTATGGGCATGAGTGAAATTACGATTAAACAGGTGACCAAGCGTTACGGTGCCAAGCAGGTGCTCAAAGGCGTCGACCTGAACCTGGCCGCTGAACACATCTATGCGTTGCTGGGGCGCAATGGGGTGGGGAAAAGCACCCTGCTGCGCATGATCAACAATCGCACCTTGGCCACCAGCGGCAGCATCACGATGGATGGTCGGTCCGTGGTGGACAATGAAACCATTCAGAACCGGATTTATCTGATGAACGATTCGGTGCTGTATCCGATTGACAAAACCGTTAGCTGGCACTTTCACACCGCGCAGCTGATGTTTGGCGGCTTTGATGAGGATTTGGCGGCCCATCTGGTGCAGACTTTTCACGTGGATCAGACCCGGCAGTTGCGCCAGTTGTCCACGGGTTTCAAAACTATCGTGAAGTTGATCATCGCGCTGTGTGTGCCTTGTGATTATATTTTGCTAGACGAACCTGTTTTAGGGCTTGATGCCCCGAACCGAGAACAGTTCTATCAGGAGCTGCTCGCTACCTACGCTCAGCGGCCGCGGACTTTCGTGATTGCCACGCATTTAATTGAAGAAATTGCGACCTTGGTGGATCATGTCTTCGTGCTTGCCCATGGCGTCGTCACCATCGACGAGGCGGCAGAAACGCTGCAAGCGCGCGGCCGCGCCGTCAGCGGCCCCCACCAGGCTGTGGCGACCTACTTAGCCGAAACGCCGATTCTGTCGCAAACGACGATGGGCCAACTGACCACCGCCTACACCATGAACGTGCCTGCCGCGCCGGTTCCGCCGGCGGTGCAGGTGACGGCCCTTAATTTGCAGCAATTGTTCATTGCCTTAACGCGAGAGGATGAGAGCGATGCGGTTTAAACAGTTGCTGGTGTTGAGCTTAACTCAGCTCGGCAAAATTTTAGGTGGCGGCATGCTCTTTGCTGGTATTGGGGCGCTGGTTCTGGGCTTGGGCCTGGGTAGCGAGGTGATGCCCGGACGGTACTTGTTATGGTTCGTGGCGTTATTTGGCGGCTTGTTTGCCATCGACTGGACAGCCGGGTTTGCCTTTCAAAACGGCATTAGTCGGCGCACCATGTGGCGGGTCGCTATGGTCGTGATGCTGATATTAGCCACGATCGGCAGCTTCGGTAGCTGGCTAGTGCTGGCGCTGCTCCACTTAACCGGGCAGCCAGTCGTGGCCGGGGGCTGGTTAACGTTGAGTGTGATGTGGTTGCAGCTCGTGGTGTGCCAATTGGTCGGACTGGCGATTGGGGCCTGGAATTTGAACCGCCGCTTTGGTTGGGCGATGCTGGGACCAGCGTTTTTGCTCCTGTCCCTTTGCGGCGCACTGCCTCAAATCGTCAATCAGGCACCGAGCGCACCGATGCTGCATGCGCTGTGGTGGACTTGGCGCCAGCAGTGGCCACTGGCGTTAGGTTTACTGGTGGCAAGTGTCGCTGGGACGCTGGCGACCCGGTTGATTTACCGGCGTTTGGAAGCGCCGCTGTTGCCGGAGGTGGGTCAATGAAATTTAAAGTTTTGTTGAAACTGCAAGCACGCATGGCTTTGCTGATGTTTGGCACCATTTTTGGCTTTGTCACCATCGGGGCAGCAGTGATCGTGCTACTGCTGCATCCTGATGATCCAGCGTTCAGGAAAGTGATGTTCAGCATGCTGATGGGGTATGCCGTGGTGTTTGGGTTGCTGGGGGCCTCATTGATCACCATCAATGATGGCTTAAGCTTTGCGTTTCAATATGGGGTGGCCCGCCAGACTTTGCTGAAAAGTACGCTGGCTACCTTTACCTTAGTGGGCGGCTTAGCGCTAGTCCTGGTGCCGGTGGCAGAAACTCTCAGCCAGCCAGTGGTCGGCTTTGCTTGGACGCTGCTGCCAGGTTTGCATCCTGGGCCACTTCAGCTGGGCTTGTTGTGGCTACTGGTGATGACAGTGTGCAGCATAGAGGGGTGGCTATTTCTAGTCACCCTCAGACTGCGGCCCGCTCACCGCTTCAAAGTTGTCATGAGCGGTCTGGCCGGGGTGGTGATGGTGATCGCCCTGCTGATTGCGGCGGTGATGTTGTCGAAGCAAGTGGCGATGGTATTGTACCAAGTGGGTCAATGCTTGTGGGGCACCCCGTGGCATCTGACCCGGCTGCTGGGGCTGGTGACGGCCATTGGCGTTTGGGGCTTGTGGCGTAGCTTGCGGACCAGTGAAGTGGTGGCGCGCTAGGAGGAAAGTAGCATGAAACTACGGTCAGTGTTACTGATACAACTTAAGCATGGCGCAACGCGTTATCTAGTGATGGGTCTTGGGGTTGCCGGTTTTGCGTATGCGAACAGTCAGACGGCTCAGGTCTTTTATACGTTTCCTTGGTTATTGATTTTGCTCAGCGCCATTTTGACGCCCTTACATACGGCGCGGCTGGGGGTTCAATATGGGTTGAATCGGCGGCACATGGTCAGTGGTGAACTAAGCGTCGCCCTTGGCAGTGCCATGTGGTTCACTGCGGTACTTTGGGTGACCGCTAGTTTGATGGCGCCGCGCACGGTGATGTTTTACATCGATCGCTATGGGGCCTACGACCTGCGCGGCGTGTACCTATTGCTTGGCACGCTGGCAATGACGCTCACCGGCGCTCTACTGCGGGCTTATCACAACAGCCTGAAGCTGGTCGTCCCTTTAGCACTGCTTGGCGGGATGATCAGTGCCGAAACTTTTCCCGGCGCTAAGCCGGCCGGGCTGCTGGCCAAATTCTTATACCGGCCAGCTACCCCTAGTGGCCAGCCTTGGATGAGCATATTGCTGCTCGCCTTACTTTGTCTCGGGCTGGTGGGGCTGATGCTTTGGGCATACCGGCGCTTTGAATTGCGACCAAGTGAAGTGGCACGGCCAACCTAATGAGGGCGTGAGCGGCGCTGGTTGCTGACCTGAATGCATCAAAAAAATCGACTCGGTCACGGGTCGATTTTTGGTAAACTCATTTGATTGCTAGCGCAGCTTGAATTTTGGCGTCAAATTGCCGCCATCGGTAATCACGAGCAAACTGCACTTCTTCTTTGAAGGCTGCTGAGGTCGCCAATTCAGCCTGGTGACTGAAGTAAACAAGCCAGCCGCCATAATCATTGGCAGGTAAATTTAGCCGCGCGTAGGTCAGTACGGCGGGTAGTGCCTTTTCGTCGGCCAACAACGCGGCATGGCCAAATGCTTGCGGCGAGGGGGCATCATCCAACTCGGGCGAACGCCAGATCAGCTGGCGCCAAAAGCTAGTCCAATCCGGCGCTAAGGTCAGCCATTGGTCGACTTCAGTATCGATGTACCGGATGCTAGGCGGGTTTTGCGCCAGATCAAAGCAAAAGTACCGCGCCTCGGTTTGGGCAAAGGGCACCAAGTTCGCCGGCAGCGGCGCCTCAAGCCGCGGCCCAATGGTGGCGAAGGCGTGAATCAACGCCCCGTCGATGGCATCACTGGTAGGCTCTGGTGTGGGGAAAAAATACCGCCGCGGCCACTGGCCGGTAGCGACCAGGGCATAATAGTCAGCAGGAATTGCGGCCAGTTGCGGGATGGTGGGCAAGCCAGCTGGCGGCGTCACTAAGTCAGGCCATTTGAGCATGATTATCGCCTCATTTCAATGTCTATCTTACCAAAGGTGGAAGGCGCGCAGGGTGGTTTTGAAGTATAATCGGAAGGTAAGGAGAAGGAGTCATGACGATGCGGAATACTTTGGTCTATGTCCATTATGAACCACTGGCGAATATGTTCTTAACCGCCGGCATTTCGGCAAGCGATGTGCTGAATTCAGCGCCGACGCCGTTTCGCCATTTACTACTTTTACCGCCGGTGGATGAGGATGAATTCATCGATCCTCACACCGGCTTCAATGAGGTCAGCGGCGAAGAAGCGGTCAAGACGTTCATGCGCAGCAAAGCCGCCCGCACGCGCAGCTGGCTGGATTACCGCCATGCCAATTACCTGCGGGAACTGTTGCCGACTGAAATTGCGGAACTGCTTTACCTTGGGTTCACCAAGACCCATATCACCCCGCCTTATTACTATAAACTGCAAAATCAGCTGGTGTTCTTGCCGATGCCTAATGACATGGTGACGATGTATTTCCGCACCACCAAGCGTTTCAGCCAGACGCTGGCGACGGCGATTGTCCGACATTTACGGCTGGCCGCCAATGATCAACCGTTTTGGCTCCGCCTGCGCGCCCAGCATTTCCCGGCGGTGTCGACGACGGTGTTGGCCGATTTGTTCCCACTGTTTGAAGAAGGCGTGCTGCTCGACTTCAGCCGGGGGCTGTTCAGCCGTGATCAAGTTAAAATTCCGCTTTACCAGGTGCAAAATCGCTTCGTCCCTGAACAGCCACTTGATCAAGATGGCCTTAAACGCGTCGGGGAGCTGAGTTTGATTCGCGAAACTAACCAGTGGCAGCTGCGGCTGCGGGAAAAAGTAGCAGAGCGCTGAGCATTGCGCTACAATATGAACGCTGTGAATTTTAAGGATCAACGCTAGGAGAGTAAGTCATGAAAATGAAGTTAAGCGAAATCGCTCGGGTTGTGGGGGCCGAGTATTCGGTGCCAGATTCTTTGGCGCCGACGGTGACAGGCGTCGCGTTTGATACGCGCAAGCTCCAACCCGGCGATTTATTCATCCCGCTGCAAGGTGAGCGTGATGGGCACACGTTCATTTCAAATGCGGAAGCCAAAGGCGCTTGTGCGACTTTTGTGGCCGCCGACCACGCACCAGCTGCGACCCGCCTGCCGCAACTGGTGGTCGAAGATCCCTTGGCCGCGCTAAATAAGCTGGCGCGGTATTACCTGCTGATGAAGGTTAATCCCAAAGTGGTGGCCATTACTGGCAGCAACGGGAAAACCACAACCAAGGATATGACGGCGGCGATTTTGGCCACCCAGTATCACGTCATTAAGACGCAAGATAATTACAACAATGAAATCGGGGTGCCGATGACGATTTTGGCCATGGACACCAATACCGAAGTGCTGGTCGTTGAAATGGGCATGGATCGCCCCGGCCAGCTGCATGAACTGAGTAACCTCGTGGCGCCTGATGTGGCAGTGATCACAATGATTGGCGAAGCGCACATCGAGTTTTTCAAGACGCGGGATAAAATTGCCGATGCCAAAATGGAAATCACCGATGGCCTCAAGGAAGACGGCTTGTTCATTTATAACGGCGACGAGCCGCTGCTACGCGAGCGGGCTGAACAAGTGACCCAAGAGCAAAAAACCTTTGGCCTTGAGCCGGAAAACATGCTTTACGCCCGCGACATTGAAGCCGGTGAAACGCACACCGAATTCTCCTTGTCCCGCTGGCCAGATTTGCGGTTCTCGATTCCGATGATGGGCGAATGGAATGTGGCCAACGCCTTAGCCGCAATTCTGGTGGGCCGCCGCTTCCATGTGAAGCCAGAAGCCATCCAAAGTGCCTTGCGCGATTTTCCGGTCACCAAAAACCGCACGCAATGGGTGATGGGGGATGCCGGCGAGTCGATTTTAAGCGATGTCTACAACGCCAATCCTACGGCGATGAAGGCAGTGCTGGGCGACTTCGCGAAATTTCCATGTCAAGGTCGCCGCATTGCCGTGCTGGGGGATATGCTTGAACTGGGTGAAGCGTCGGCCGCTTTGCACGCCAGCGTCGCCGAAGCTTTGGATCCTAATCAGATTCAGGAAGTCTATCTCTACGGGGATGAAATCGTCAGTCTCAAGCAGGCCTTGAGTGAAAAATATGCTCCAGAGCATGTGCATTATTTTCCGAAGGCTGAACAGCGCCGTTTGATTGTGGCGTTGCAAGATACCGTGATGCATGACGACTTGGTCATGCTCAAAGCCAGCCATGGGTTGCACCTGGAAAATGTGCTCCAGGCGCTAATTGACGGCACGAGTGAATAAGCAAAAAGCGGCCAGCGTGCCGCTTTTCTTGTACTCAAGCGTTGGTTGATAGGCAAAATCCTGCGTGCCGGCTAGACTGAAAGCAACCTCAAAGCAAGAGGCACCGGCCAGACATCACCGACCGGCAACAAGGAGGAATTTCACATGCAAATTTTCGATGCGCAACATATTGGTCAACAAATCGCAACGGCCCGCAAAGCTAAAAACATGACGCAAAGTGCGCTCGCCGATCAGCTCGGCGTTTCCTATCAAGCGGTTTCCAACTGGGAACGGAGCCAGAGCCTGCCTGATATCGATAAATATGCTCAGCTGGCTGAAGCCCTAGACCTGGATTTGGCCACGCTGATTGGCTCTCAGGAAGGCGCGCACACTGTGGTCGTCATCAACGACGATGACGCCGCAGTTGATAGCACCACGTTAACTGCCGCCGCGCCAGTGATGAAGCCCCAAGCCGTCGACGCCAAAGCGGCCAAAGTTGACTTGCCGCTGGATAAGCTAAAAATGGTGGCGCCATTTTTGAGTGAAGCCACCTTGGTCCAGCATTTGGCAACGCAAAAGCACGAAGCTGGGTTTAAAGACGCGTTAGTGCAACTGGCGCCTTTCATTGGCCGGGCGAATATCGAACCGCTGGTGGCGGATTTGGCTGTCACCAAGGAGGCCGATCAGGCGCTGTTATTCAAACTAGCGCCATTTCGCACTTATGATGCTAATGACGAAACTGCGAAGGCCATCTTGGCGCAAACGCACAGTCTTAAAGCGGTGAAGAAGTTGTTCCCATTCCTAAGCAAACCAACTTTGGATGACTTGTTCACGCAAGCGGCCCAGGCCGATTCACTGGATAAAGGACTTACCGCGATGGCGCCGTTTGTTTCTGAAACCGCGGTTGCCGCGCACGTTAAAGCCTTGCTGCAAAACGGCGACAGTCAAGCGGCGCGCGCGTTCATGCCCTTTCTGTCTGATGCGGGGTTGCTAGGGTTGATGAACTAACGAGTTTAGCTAAGGCTAGTGCGGCGTTTGGCTGCTGTACTGGCCTTTTTTGATGCCGCCGAGCCCGGACTGGCGGTGAACGTCGGCTGATCTCCACAGCCTTAGTTGCGCTCCGGTCGGCCAACGCCGGTGCAGTTTGATCAGTCTGTAGCGCTAGCGCGTACAGACTGACATGCGGCAGCAGCTACGCCCCGAGCCTTAAAGCCAAAACCTGGCTTTAATGCTCGAGGCTAGGCTATCTGACCGGCTAAGTACGGCCGACCTCCGCAGCCTGCTTACAGCCTTGGTTTGTGTTCACTGCTTATTCGTGGTAAGCTATTTGAGATGCTTTTCAGAAAAAGGCATGTCAGAAACTAGAATATTTACAAAGTCAGGGCCCCTTACACTACGCTCTGGTTTGTAAAAGAGCGTGTGGTGAACACACAAGGAGGAACTTGCTTGAAATTTAAAGAATTAGGTCTCGATCACGATTTGCTGAAAGCTATCTCACGGTCTGGGTTTGAAGAAGCAACACCGATTCAGGAACAAACCATTCCGCTGGTACTGCAAGGCAAAGATGTGATTGGCCAAGCGCAAACCGGGACGGGGAAAACTGCCGCCTTCGGTTTGCCGATCTTGCAAGCCATGGACTTAAGCGATCGGTTTGTCCAAGCACTGGTCATTTCCCCGACCCGTGAACTCGCGGTCCAGACGCAAGAAGAACTGTACCGCCTCGGCAGCGACAAGCACATCAAAGTCCAAGCCGTTTATGGTGGGGCTGATATTCGGCGCCAAATTCGCGGTTTGGCGGATCACCCGCAAATCGTTGTGGGGACGCCAGGGCGGCTACTTGATCACATCAACCGCCACACCCTGAAGTTGGCCAACTTGAAGACGTTGGTGCTGGATGAAGCGGATGAAATGCTCGACATGGGCTTCATCGAAGACATTGAAAAAATCGTGGAACAGGCACCAGAAGGCCGTCAGACCTTGCTGTTCTCAGCCACGATGCCGCAACAGATCATGAAGTTGGCGAACAAGTTCATGCACGAACCGGTCACCGTTAAAATTAAGTCCAAGGAATTAACCGCCGACACTGTGGAACAATACTATGTGCGCGCGAAGGATTATGAAAAGTTTGATATCATGACCCGCTTGTTCGACGTTCAGTCCCCAGAGTTGACCCTGATTTTTGGCCGGACCAAGCGGCGGGTGGATGAATTAACTCGCGGCTTGAAAGCCCGTGGCTACCGCGCTGAAGGCATTCACGGTGATTTGACCCAGCAAAAGCGGATGAGCGTGCTGCGTCAGTTCAAGGCCGGTGAGCTTGATTTTCTCGTTGCCACCGATGTTGCGGCTCGTGGTTTGGATATCAGCGGTGTGACGCACGTCTACAACTACGACATTCCCCAAGATCCCGACAGCTATGTTCACCGCATCGGCCGGACTGGTCGGGCCGGGAAGAAGGGCGTTTCAGTAACGCTCGTGACCCCGAACGAAGTCGAATACCTGCACTCCATTGAGGATTTGACCAAGAAGCGGATGCTACCACTGAAGCCACCGACAGAAAAAGAAGCCTTCATCGGCCAAGTTTCAACTGGGCTTGAAACCATCAAGGGTCAGATGACCGATACTGACGACTTGGAAAAGTATCAGCCAATGGCCGAAGGGTTGCTGGAACAATACAGTGCCTTGGATCTGGTCTCGGCATACCTGAAGGCCGTTTCGCCTGAAGATGCCTCTGCGGTGCCAGTTAAAATCACCCCAGAACGGCCGTTGCCTCATCACGGTCATGGTCGTGGCAATTATCGTGGCAACAACAGTCATGGCGGCTATCGCGGCAACAACCGCAATGGTCACAACAGTGGTCGCGGCAAGCGCGACTTTGACAAGAGCCGGCGTTTTTCTGAAAAACGGTCGGAACGTCAAGGCGCCAAGCGCAGTTTTAAGAAGTAACCGAAAGCTCGTCTCTGCGGAGGCGAGCTTTTTTGTTCTAAGGCAGTGCGGTTGGCCTTCGCTACCTGTAGTTGCGCTCCGCTGGGCAACGCCCGTGCGCTTAGCCTAGCGTTAGCCCTCGTCGCAAAAAGCGCGCCAATGGCTAACGCTAGGCTAAGCGACGGACTAAATGCGCCCCGCTTCGCAGCCTCTAGTTGCGCTGCGGTTGGCCAATGCCGGAGTGGATAGCTACGACCAAGGCCTCGCCGTCCAAGTACGACGGTAATGCCTTGGCCTAGGCTATCCATCCGGCTAAGAGCGGCCACCCTCCGCTACCTGTAGTTGCGCTCCGCTGGGCAACGCCCGTGCGCTTAGCTACGCATTAGCCCTCGTCGCAAAAAGCGCGACAATGGCTAACGCTAGGCTAAGCGACGGGCTAAATGCGCCCCGCTTCGCAGCCTGTAGTTGCGCTGCGGTTGGCCAATGCCGGAGTGATTAGCTACGGCAGTTGGCCCGCCACCAAAAAGCGGTGGCAAACCAGCTACCTAGGCTAATCATCCGGCTAAGAGCGGCCACCCTCCGCTACCTTTAGAATTCATGCCACGATGAACAATTTTCAACCCGATGCGCCAGACATGAAGACCCTTCAGGCTTATAATGAAAACAACACATGAGAAAGGGTGGGCGCGATGATTGCTGGTTTAGGCATCGACCTAACCGAACTGGCGCGGATCGAAGCCGCGCAGAAGAAGAATACTGGCTTTGCAAAAAAGGTGCTGACCCCCAACGAGTACGCCCAATTTGCCAAGTTTAGTGGCGCACGGGCAGTCGAGTATTTGGCGGGGCGTTTTTCGGTCAAAGAATCCTACGCCAAGGCGTATGGTACTGGCTTAGGCCAGGTTCAGCTGCAGGATGTGGAAACGCTCGATGATGACAAAGGCAAACCCGTCATCACCAAGCATCCGTATCCAGGCCAGGCCCTAGTGTCGATTTCGCACACCGCCACCTTAGTGATGACAGAAGTGATTTTGGAGGCTCAAGCATGAGTATGGTAACCGCAACCCTGCGCCCTAGTCGCGTGGAAATCAATGAAACAGCAATTGCCCATAACGTTCAGCACGCCATTGCCGGGCTACCTGATCACACCGCGCTTTTCGCGGTGGTTAAGGCCGATGCTTATGGCCATGGTTTGTTGCGGGTGGCGCGAATTGCCCAGGCTGCCGGTGCTAGCGGCTTTTGCGTGGCCGTCCTGGATGAGGCGCTAGCGCTGCGCCGCGCCGGCTTTACGCTCCCGATTCTGGTGCTTGGGATTATTGAGCCAGAATATGCCCCGCTTGCCGCAGCTAATCATATTGCCGTGCCAGTGGGGGATGCGTCTTGGCTGAGACACGCCGAAAAGGGCCTGACTGAGGAAAATCTGCCCCCTTTGGCCATCCACTTGGCGTTGGATACTGGCATGGGCCGCATTGGTTTTCGCACGCTGCCAGCGCTGCAGGAAGCGCTGAGTGTGATTGCCGGGCAGCCGGCCTTTCATATTGAGGGGTTGTTTACGCATTTTGCCACCGCTGATGAGCCGGATCCGACTTACTTCAAAATGCAAGTTGAGCGCTTCAAAACTTTCCTCGCTGCGTTGCCTGAGCGACCAAAGTACGTGCATGTGGCCAACTCCGCCACGAGCCTGTGGCATGCCGCGTGTGACTGCAACCTGGTGCGCTATGGCGTGGCCATGTATGGGCTGAATCCTTCAGGCCGGGCGATTGCGGACACCCCGTACCCGTTAGAGCCGGCGTTGACGCTGAAGTCTTCGTTGAGCTTTGTGAAACAGATTGAAGCCGGCGAAGCAGTGTCTTACGGGGCCACCTATCACGCTGCCCAACCTGAGTGGATCGGCACCGTGTCGTTGGGCTATGCGGATGGTTGGCAGCGGCGCCTGCAAGGTTTTCACGTGTTAGTTGACGGGCAGGCCTGCGAAATCGTTGGCCGCGTCTGCATGGATCAATTCATGATTAGACTCCCGCATGAAGTGCCAGCTGGTACGCCGGTGGTGCTGATTGGCCAAAGCGGCGCCGCCAGCATCTCGCTGCAGGATGTGGCGGATTATGCCCACACGATTCACTATGAAATCGCCTGTGGGTTAAGCGAACGCCTGCCGCGGGTGTCGGTCGCCCCCTTCAACGCGTAATCAGCAAGCAACCGCCTCAAATGGGCGGTTGTTTTTTCTTATCCCTGTGATACGATGAAATAAATTGGAGAACAGGGGGTCTTGAAATGGACGCAGGGGATTTAATCAAGTTGGACCAGCCATTAGCCGAGTTACTTGACGCGTACTGTCGGGGCAATGGCGTCGACGAACAAACCGTCGTAGCACTAGCGCTGCGCCGTTTTTTGACCGATGACGATCCTGCATTAGCCGCTTTAATCGCTGGCTATGTTAAAATGGGAGCGTTGAATGCGCAAATCGCCAACGAATTCACGGTTTGCGAAAGTGAAGCGTTGACCGAAAGTTGGTAAAGGAGGGGGCTATGGTCGTTGTTAAACGCGGAGACGTCTTCTTCGCCGACCTATCGCCAGTCATTGGCTCGGAGCAAGGCGGGATGCGCCCGGTTTTGATCATTCAAAACGATGTGGGTAATCGCTACAGTCCCACCGTGATCGTGGCGGCGATCACCTCCCGCATTGCCAAACCCAAGATGCCCACGCATGTTGGCCTTTTGGCAGAGGAAGATGGCATCGAGCGCGATTCGGTGATTTTGCTGGAGCAAATTCGCACCATCGATAAGCAGCGCCTCCAAGACAAGGTCACGGCTTTGACCCCGGCAAAAATGAAAGCGGTCGATACGGCCCTCGCCATTTCGGTAGGACTGAAGGTCGTCTAAACATAGAACACATCACATCTCGCTGCGGCGAGATTTTTTTATTTGGGAAGAATCAAAAACCGCCTACCACACAATGAAGTGCGGTAGGCGGCAGCGGTCTAGCGAACGCCGGCGAGCAGCGTGGCAATGTTATTCAAAGCATCGGTCACGATTTGCATGGCATCGGGGTCGATTTTGAATGGTGGTAGCGTCTCATCCGTGTAATGCAGGATGGCGGCGGTGCGCGCAATCATGTCATACCAGTTCTGGAATGGCATTTTGTTGATGGCACCAGACACCGAGGCTGGGGCAATTTGGAGCAGTTGGTTGATGACCAGCTTCGTTTGGGCGAAGGTTTCGTCAGGCACCTCGGCCATGTCCGCCGCCTTAGCGGCTAAATGCGCCATGCGGTCAGCGGCATTAAGGACGGGGTTATTAAACGGTTCGCTTTGCGTGTTTTGACTTGGGCGATCGTCCAAGAGGTATTTCTGCAAGCCCACCATAGCAAAGAGTTGCAGCTGATCACCGAGTTGACCGCCGATGTTCGGCAACTTGTGAATCCCGGTGGAGGCGACTTGGTCGGGGCCAAAAATCATCGCCGCATGACTGACAAAGTCGCTGTATTGAACACCAATCGTGGTTTTGGAATCCGTGGTCCGGAACATGAAAATCACTTCGCGGCCGGTTTGGGCTTTGACGTAGGCATGCAGCATCCGCGCTGCCATGGCCAGTTGTTCGTCGGTGATTTCACTGCGCTGGTCCATGACCACCCGCACTTTGGTTGGCTTGCTTGGCAAGGCATCCAAAATCCGGAGTAAAGCAGCGACATACGGGTACAAAATGCCAAAGCTCAGGCTGAAGTTGCCAGTATCCGAAAGCGGGGAGTACACCGCGTAGGTTTGCGCGCCGGCATTTTTGGCGTGGCGCAGCATCGCTTCCAGCTGGTCGCGGGCTTTGCCACGGGCCTTGACTTCATCGCCAGGCTGCCAGCCGAACGGATACAGCGTCTGCATGAACGGTACCAACGCCTGAGTGTCATCGGGATCAACCACAGTCGCGCCGATCGACATGTTCCGCTGGTAGTCAGACCCGCCGCCGAATGATTCGTCCATGTAAATCATAATGGTCGTTTCCTGGCGGACAGGGTGAATATCAGTGTGATCAATCGTTTGAACGGCGGTTTGACTGGTTGGTTCCGGTGTCGGGGTCGTGGTAGCCGACTGAGAGGCCACTGGTTCGGTGGTGTTGCGGGCAAGTTTAGCCGGACGGCGGCCGCGGCGTTGCCGTTCATGCTGCTGCTCGTTGTTTTCACGTTGCGCTTTATTCTCGGCTTTTTCCGCTGCCGCAGGCTTGGTTGCAGGCTGTTCAGTGGCGGGTTTGGTTTGTGCCTGGACTGGCGCCGTTTGCTTGGCTGCTTGCTGGCTGTTGCGCTGCCGGCGCCGGTTGGGCTTTTGATTGTCCTGAGTTTCTGTTGCCGGACGCACAGGTTTAGTGCTGGTGGCGGCGGTTGCCGCCTGGCTTTGCGCTTGGCGGTGTGTTGGCCGGTTAGCCGCTGGTTTTGCTTGCGCTTGGCTGCGCGGCTGGCGCCGAGGTTGCTTGTTGGTCTGCTTGGCTGTTGCGGATTCTGCCTCCTTGCTTTGGTCAGCGGAAGCCGCGTTTTGCTGTTGCCGTCCCTGCTTGGCTGGCTTAGCAGTTGACTTCGCCGCTCGTGGTTGGCGCGCCTGCTTTGGGGCAGGCTTTTCCGTCTGCTCAGGCTTGGCTTGCGCCTTGGACTTCGCGGGTTGGCGCTTGGCTGGGGCTTTGGCTTGCTGAGCGGATTCGGCTTCTGCCGAGTCGAAAATCGTGAAACTGTTCTTTTGTTGTTGGATCGGGTGTTCCTCGATGAACCGGTTGATCTTGAAGGTGATCGGCCGACTCATCGTAGTCTCTTTCAGTGCTTTACGCATGCTGGAAGGTGAAATGCCGATCTGCTTGGCCGCCTGAGTCAGACTGAGATGTTCTTGGGTCATGATCTGCTTCAGTCGGTAAGCTGTCGCTTCTGTCATCTTATGCCTACTTTCTTTGAGAAGATTGTGGTCAAGTTTGACCACTCCCTTTTATTGTACGGCATCGCGTGCGGGATGCACACAGAATTTTCTGAAAAGCGCGACTGACGGTGGACAGCCGCGTTATTTCGTGGGAAACTGGAGCGTCGTGGTTCGCAATCCATCCCACGCTAAAAAACTAGGAGGCATTATTGTATGAAGAAAAATACCACCAAGGCTTTGGTCACCAATGCGTTGATCGTTGCCTTGTACGTCGTCTTATCCTGGGCCCCAGGGGTGTTTAATCTCGCCAGTGGCGCTATTCAATTCCGGCTGTCGGAAGCCCTCAACCATCTGGTGGCCTTTGACCGGAAATACCTGTTCGGCGTTGTGGTCGGCGTGATTGTCTATAATGCGTTGTTCTCGCCGATGGGCTGGCTGGACGTGTTGTTCGGTGGCGGTCAAAGCTTGCTGGGCCTCGCCGTAGTGGCTTGGGCCGGTCAGCACCTGCCAAAGGTCTGGCAGCGTCAGGCCTTGGCTATCGTCATGATGACAGTCAGCATGTTCTTAATTGCCATTGAGCTCGTTTGGACTGCACATCTACCATTTTGGGTCACCTATGGCAGTCTGATGCTGTCTGAACTCGTGATCATGGCGATTTCGGCACCAGTGATGTATGTGATCGATAAAACCGTGCATTTTTCCAGATATGTGAATTAAAACCAAAAAGCAGGCGTCTACTTCCGGCAAGGAGGTAGGCGCCTGTTAGATTCACTAGATTTCTTCGTCAATGCGCAACGGCTGACCGCTTTGCAAATCATCGATCTCCGCTACTCGGAAGCCTTTGCGTTCAAGGCGGGCGACGCATTCGTTAAGCGTATTTTCATCAATACCGGCTGGCAACGTGAATAGGGTGCGGCGGACGATTTCGTCCTGCTTAGCATCGAGCGTCAAACAGCCGGAAATGGACACGTATTTAGCCAAAATCTTGCTCATCGCCGCCAAGTCGCCGCGGGCCCCAGTGGACATCACGGTTAAGACGTATGAGCCGACATCAATGTTCCAAGACTCGGACAGCATGGCCAAAAGCCGGGCGTGGGTCAGGATGCCATAGAAGTTGGCATTTTCATCCAGCACTGCGATGTAAGGCAGGTCTTTGATGTTGAAGAAGACCTTGAAGAACGGGGCATCAATGGGAATCGTTTTGGTGGCGTTTTTCAGCAGGTAAGTCACTGGCAACGTCATATCGCCGCCTTGTGATTTGTGGCGATAGATGTGCATTTTATAAATGTTGCCGCGGAAAATCTGCCCGCTTTCGTCGACAATCGGTACGCAGCGGAATCCAGAATCTTCTAGCGTCTTGAGCGCTTCTTCTAGCGTGACGGTTTCCTTAACCGTCGTCAACGCGTCCTTTTTCTGGATGAGTGATTTGATGACCATGATGTTTCCTCCAAGCTCCCCAATTTGAACATTAAAACTTTCTCATTCGTCCATAATACCACAGACCTGCGCTGCTGACACGTGCTACTCAGACGACGTGATGCCATAAAAAAAGCGCCGTGCCGAAGCACAGCGCTCATCAGTCGAATTACTGACGGGTTTCGATGTCGTTCTTGGCGAACGCATCGGTGATAACCTTCTTCAGTTGACTTGCTGACTTGTCCATGGATTCTTGTTCGTGGTCGGTCAAAGGAATTTCCAGAATGTTCTGGATCCCGTTGGCGTTGATCACAGCAGGAGAACCGATGAAGATGTCATGCTGACCATATTGGCCGTCCATGTAAACGGACAGTGGCAATACGGCGTTTTCGTCGTTCAAGATGGCCTTAGAAATCCGGGCCAGGGCAGTTGCGATACCGTAGAAGGTCGCGCCCTTCAGCTTGATGATTTCGTAAGCGGCGTCACGAACGTTTTCGAACATGTCAACCAGCTTGCTTTCATCGATTTCTGGGTGTTCCTTAACCCATTCAGAAATCTTGATCCCACCGATGTTGGCGTGTGACCAAACAGGGAATTCGGTGTCACCGTGTTCGCCCATGATGTAAGCGTGGACCGAACGAGCGTCAACGCCGACCATTTCAGCAATGGATTGACGGAAACGAGCGGTATCCAGAGAAGTACCGGAACCAACCACGCGGTTCTTAGGGAAGCCAGACAGCTTCCAAGTAGCGTAGGTCAGAATATCAACAGGGTTAGCAGCAACCAAGAAGATGCCGTTAAAGCCAGAGTCAACGATTGGGTCAACGATGGACTTCAAAATCTTCAGGTTCTTGTTAACCAGGTCAAGCCGGGTTTCGCCAGGCTTTTGAGGGGCGCCGGCGGTGATGACAACTAAGTCAGCATCCTTAGCGTCGCTGTATTCAGCAGAGTAAATCGTCTTTGGCGTGGTGAATGGCAGCGCGTTGCTTAAGTCGATCGCGTCACCTTTCGTCTTGTCTTTGAAAATGTCAACGATCCCAATTTCCTGAGCGATGCCCTGCAAAACCATTGCATAGGCGTAACTTGAACCAACGGCACCGTCACCAACAAGAATTACTTTTTGGTGATCTTTTTTAGCATTTGCCACGGTGATATCATCCTTTCATATGTGCAGTGTACAATTCATCTTGAAGTATAACACAATTGCTCATGGATGCACGCCTTTCCAGAAAATTTATCCGAGTTACCTTTTGACTTACCATTTCCGTAAAAGCCGGTCTTGCGGCGTTTCGTGAAACTGTTCACCAAGCCAAAAACAATGAAAGCAACCGTTTTCATAAGCAATTGGATATCATTGATTAAGCGTTTTCAAAGCCCTATTTTCGCAAGTGCGTTGCCGCCTTGCCAGGTCTGGTATACTGGATACCGGAAAAGGAGGTCGCAAGTTTCGTGGCCCCTTGCAGGAGGTAACTATGAAAATGATCGTCGGCCTGGGCAATCCAGGCAGTCAGTATGCAAAAACCAAGCACAATATCGGGTTTATGGCCGTGGACGCCTTAGCCGAAAAGTATGACGTTACCATTCGCAAACAGGAGTTTAATGCCTTAACCGGCAGCACCTTTGTTGACGGCGAGAAAGTCCTGCTGGTGAAGCCGCAGACCTTTATGAATGATTCGGGTCGGGCGGTGGGCCAACTCAAAGCCTTCTATCAATTTGCGGCCGATGAGATTTTGATCATCCAAGACGATATGGATATGACCATGGGCCGCTTGCGGCTGCGTCAACGTGGTTCCGCCGGTGGGCACAATGGCATCAAGTCCATCATCAACGTGTTAGGCACGCAAGACTTTTACCGGGCCAAAATCGGCATCCAGCATCCAAAGCGGCAAAAAGTCGTGGATTGGGTGCTGACGCCTTTCAGCAAGGATGACCAAATTGCGATTTTGACCGGCATCGACAAGCTGCAGGACGCTGCGGATGACTGGATCCACGGGCTGGATTTTGCCCAATTAATGAACAAATACAACTGAGTTTGTAAGGAAGCCTTAACGGCGTTGCCGGGCTGACTTTGAACGTGCGATAATGCAAACAGAATAATTGCTTAGGGGGCCACCATGCCAATGGTGGCCTTGTGGGCGTGGCATCGTTTTGCCTTTAAAGGAGTAGGTATGGATCTCATTGAAATGATGGCGCAAACGCCAGAGCTAACAACGCTATGGCCCGGCCTGGATGCTGGGCGCCATTTGGTCACGGGGCTCGATGGTTCGGCCAAGGCGTTGTTCTTAGCGGCAGCGCTGCGGCAAACCAAGCGCCAATTGATGGTGGTTGAAAACAATCGGTATCATGCCGAAGAATTAATTGCCGACCTCACTGCCTTAGTGGGGCCTGATTTGGTGTGGTCCTTTCCGGTTGAAGACGTGCTGGCGGCAGAAATTGCCGTCAGCTCGCCGGATACGGTGAATGAACGCATCAACACCCTGAACTGGCTCGCCAGTGGCCAGCCCGGGCTAGTAGTCACCAGTTTGGCCGGCATGAAACGGCTGCTGGTGCCGCAAGCCACCTGGCAGGCAGCAACATTGACCTTGGACCTGGATTCGGAAGTGGATCCTAAGGCGCTGGCCGCCACTTTGGTCGCAATGGGTTATCAGCGCGATCAGCTGGTCACGGCGCCAGGCCAGTTTGCGATTCGCGGCGGCATTATCGATGTTTATCCACTCAACCAAGACGATCCCATTCGCATCGAGTTGTTTGATACCGCAGTGGATTCCATGCGCCGCTTTGCAATGGACACCCAGCGCAGCATTGAAAACCTGGATCACGTCACGATTACGCCAGCCACGGATTTGATTGCTGGCCCTGAGGTGCTCAAGGCCGCCGGGGCGACGCTCACGGCGCTGGGCACCAAGGCCAAGGCGAAGGCCAAAACGAAAGAAGCCAAGCAGGCCATGACGAATGGCCTGCTGGCGACAGCAACGCAGCTGGCCAATGGCGAACGGCCCGAAGCTCTTGCCTTGTACATGCCAGCGCTTTACCCAGAGCCGGTGCGCTTGGTGGATTATCTGCAAAAAGATGCCATCATTGTTTTTGATGATTACACGCGGCTGTTAGATGCCGATGTCAATTTGGTGCAAGAAACCGTCGACTGGTACGCGGGCCTAGCAGAAGGCGGCCGCATTGCGGGTGAGCAGCCGAATGTGACCTTGCAAGCCTTGGATCATCACCAGCGGCGCGCCCATTTGTATCTGAGCTTATTCCAAAAAGGAATGGGTAATGTCCGCCTGAAGTCTCTGACGGCGCTGCCAAGTCGCAACATTCAGCAGTTCTTCTCCCAGATGCCGCTACTCAAAACCGAATCCGACCGCTGGCGCAAGCAACATTTAACCGTGGTCTATTTGGTGCAGGAACAGGCCCGAATCGATAAGCTCAACCAGACGCTGCGCGATTTTGAAATCGATAGTGTCATCAGTCCCAAAAACGACTTGCTGCCGCAGGTGCAACAGGTGGTGCAAGGGTCGCTGGCCAATGGTTTTGAGCTGCCGAGCGCGCACTTGGTGGTGGTGACCGAGCATGAGCTCTTTAACGCCAAAGTGAAACGCCGCGCCCGCCACCAAACACTGGCGAACGCGGAACGGTTGCGCAGCTACACCGAGCTGAAACCTGGCGATTACGTTGTGCATGTAAACCACGGGATTGGCCAATACACCGGCATGCAAACGCTGGTGGTGGATGGGGTCCATCAAGACTACATCACCATTGTCTATCAAAAAGGCGATCAGCTTTTCATTCCGGTGAATCAGCTGCATCTGGTCCAAAAGTATGTTGCGGCGGATGGCAAAACGCCGCGCATTAACAAACTCGGCGGCAGTGAATGGCAGAAAACCAAGCGCAAAGTGGCCGCCAAGATTGAAGATATTGCCGATGATCTAATCAAGCTCTACGCCGAGCGCGAAGCAGAACCGGGCTTTGCCTTTGCACCAGATGATGACTTGCAGCGCGCCTTTGAGGCAGAATTTCCTTATCCGGAAACCCCAGACCAGTTGCGCGCCAGCAAGGAAATCAAGCACGACATGGAGAAGTCGCGGCCGATGGATCGCTTGCTGGTCGGGGATGTCGGCTTCGGCAAAACTGAAGTGGCGCTGCGGGCGGCGTTCAAAGCCGTCGAAAACGGCAAGCAGGTGGCCTTTTTGGTGCCGACCACGATTTTGGCCCAGCAGCATTACGACACGATGGTGGATCGCTTCAGTGATTTTCCGGTGAAAATCGGGATGCTGTCGCGCTTTCGCACCAACAGCCAAATCAAAGCCACCTTGGCGGATTTGGCCGCCGGGCAGTTGGATATTGTGGTGGGGACCCATCGCCTACTGTCCAAGGACGTGCACTACCATGACCTTGGCCTGCTCATTGTGGATGAAGAGCAGCGCTTTGGCGTGAAGCACAAGGAAAAGCTCAAGGCGCTGAAGGCGAATGTCGACGTGCTGACCCTGACCGCCACGCCGATTCCGCGCACGCTGAACATGTCGATGCTTGGCGTCCGTGATTTGTCGGTGATCGAAACGCCGCCGACGAACCGTTATCCGATTCAGACTTTTGTCATGGAGCAAAATGCCGGGGCCATTCGCGAAGCGATTGAGCGAGAACTGGAACGTGGTGGGCAGGTCTTTTACTTGCATAACCGGGTATCAGATATCGAACGCACCGTCGCGGAAGTGGAAGCCTTGGTGCCCAGCGCCACGGTGGGGTATGCCCATGGTCAAATGTCCGAAACCCAGCTAGAAAATGTCATTTACGATTTTGTCCACGGCAACTTTGATGTGCTGGTCACCACCACCATTATCGAAACTGGCGTGGACATGCCGAATGTCAACACCTTGATCATTGAAGATGCTGACCGCTATGGCTTGTCGCAGCTGTACCAGTTGCGGGGGCGGATTGGCCGGTCCAGCCGGGTGGCGTATGCGTACTTTATGTACAAGCAAAATCGCGTCTTATCCGAAGAAGCCGAGAAACGGCTTGCGGCGATCAAGGACTTCACCGCGCTGGGCTCAGGGTTCAAAATTGCGATGCGCGATTTGTCGATTCGCGGCGCCGGCAATTTGCTGGGCAGCCAGCAGCACGGCTTCATTGATGCCGTTGGGTATGATCTGTACACCCAGATGCTGGGCGATGCGGTGGCGGCGAAGCAAGGCAAAAAGCGGCGGGCCGTGGTCGATGCTGAAATTGATCTGGACTTGGAAGCTTACCTGCCGGATAGCTACGTGGCTGATCCGGCGCAGAAGATTGAGCTGTACAAGCGGGTGCGCGAGTCGGCGACGGATGAGCAGGAAGCCGAGCTGCAAGGTGATTTGATTGACCGCTTTGGCGATTATCCTGAGGCGGTGGCGAACCTGCTGGCGATTGCGCATCTTAAGCGTTTTGCCGATCAGGCCCAAGTGGCGAAGATTACCCGCAACGAGCAGCATCTGCTGATTCAGTTCACGGCTAAAGCCAGTGGGCAGGTCAGCGGCGAAAAGCTGTTCAGTGCCTTGGCCCACACTAAGCTCAAGGCCCAAGTGGCCAACGACGAGCTGCTGACGGTTAGCTTACAGATTCCTAAAACCATGGCGCCAGCGGCCTGGCTGGCGGAACTCACCGCCTTTTTAAAGGCACTGGCCAGACAACAGGAGGCAGGCGATGGAGAATAATCAATTCAAACATGCCATGCGCGGCGCCTGGGTGCTGAGTTTAGGGGCGTTAATTGCCAAAATTCTCAGTGCCGTGTACCGGGTGCCGTTCCAGAACCTGGTTGGCGATACCGGGTTTTACGTGTATCAGCAAGTTTACCCGTTGTATGGCATCGGTATGACCTTTGCGTTATCAGGGTTTCCGGTGTTTGTGTCCAAGCTGGTGGCTGAAGCCCCGGATTTTGAAGCCAAAGCCGCGGTCATCCACCGCGCGCGGGTCATCATGACTTGGCTGGGGCTGGGGATGTTTGGCGCGTTAGAGCTTGGCGCAGGCTTGATTGCCAAGTTGATGGCTGACCCTGGCCTCACGCCGCTGATTCAAAGCGTCGGGTTGATGTTTTTGACCATGCCGCTGTTGTCCACGGCGCGCGGCTATTTCCAAGGCACTTTTGATATGACGAAAACCGCCGTCAGTCAAGTGGTAGAGCAAGTGATTCGCGTGGCGGTGATTTTGCTCGCCGCTTGGTTTGCCGTGCAAGGCGGCTGGGATGTCTACAAAATGGGCACCTGGGCGATGAGCGGCGCCTTTTTCGGCGGGCTCGGCGCGCTGCTCGTGGTGTGGCCGGCCTATCACCGCGTCTTTCGCAAGCGGCGTTTTGCGTTCAGCGGCTTTGACCAATATGCTCAGCTGATGACCCGGTTTGTCCGGGAAGGCGGGGCGATCACGCTGTTTGCTGCGATGCTGATTTTGCTGCAGTTGGTGGATTCTTTTACCGTGACTCGCGGCTTGGTGGCTAGCGGTGTGACCCCAGCGGCGGCCAAAGCCTTAAAAGGGGTGTATGACCGCGGCCAACCGCTGGTGCAACTCGGTCTGGTGGTGGCCACTTCGTTTTCGGCGTCACTGCTGCCGGCGTTGACGCGGGCGGTGGCCCAGGACCGGCGCACTGCCTTTCGCCGCACAGCGCGGCAGCTGGTGCACTTTAACTTTGGCCTTTCACTAGCCGCCGCGGCTGGGCTGATTGCCTTGATGCCAGCGGTGAACCGGCTGCTGTTTGGGAGCACGGCGGAAACGCCAGCGCTGCGAATGTATGCGCTGAGCATTGTGCTGGTGGCATTGATTAATGCTGACAATGCGATTTTACAAAGCCTCAATCATTTGCGGGTGACGGCGTATGCTTTGGGGGCCGGTTTTTTGGTCAAGTTGATCAGCACGGAATGGTTCACCTTCCGGCATGGAACCTTAGGCGCCGCCTTTAGTACGGTGCTTAGCCTCACTGTGATTTTCGTGGTGCTGCATTTTGCACTGCCGGCGGTGCTGCGTGGGTTTGATCCGCGGGCGTTTAATCTCCGGTTATGTTTTGTGGTCGGGGTGATGAGCGTGGTGGTCCATGTGGTGGCCACCCACATGCCTTTTGCTACCCGCGGGGATGCCTTAATTTTACTGGTGGTGACGATCAGCTTAGGGGTGTTGCTGTTTGTGGTTTTGGCTAGTTGGGTTAAGCTGTATACCGTACGGGAAGTACTCACGATTCCATTTGGCCGGCGCTTCATGAAAGCCTGGCGCAAACTTACCCAGCACAGTTAGGTCGATAGAAAGGATTATTGTTATGCGTTTAGATAAATATTTGAAAGTATCTCGAATTATTAAGCGGCGGACGGTCGCCAAAGAAATCGCCGATAAAGGCCGGATTTCCATTAACGGCAAAGTCGCCAAATCTAGCAGTGATGTCGCCCTGGGGGACGAATTGACCATTGTGTTTGGCAATAAAACCTTGACGGTGAAGGTCCAAGGCCTGAATGAAATCACCAAAAAAGAAGCGGCCGGCGATATGTACACGGTGGTCAGCGAAACCTACAAGGAAAGTTATTAAACTGTAACACGGTGGCAGCGAATACTTTGCTATACTGGCAGTAACTAGACAAGCAAGGTGGGTCTTTCGATGCAGCAAAAAATCAGGCCGCTTCATCCCCAGTCAACTAAACCCGCAGCGCCAGCCAAATCAGTCAGTACGCTCCGGGTGCATAAGCGCCGCTTGGGGTTGATGTTGGCGGCGCTCCTGTTGGTCTGCGGCTTTGGGAGCTATCAACTGGTGTCAACGCATAACGCGATTGAAACGCGTTCGCAGACACTGTCGACGGCGAAGGCAACGCTGAAGCAGAAGAAAACCGAAACGGCAAACTTAAAAGTGAAAATCGATCAGTTGAACAACGAGGATTACCTCGCCAAACTGATTCGGGAACGTTATTTGATGTCGAAAAAAGGCGAAGTGGTCTTCTCCTTGCCGACAACGCAAACCGACACGCAGAAATAGCCGCTAAACCGAGCGGCTGCTGTTGCGTGCCGGTTTTTGCGTGGTATACTTAGAGGCACAATTCAATCAGGAGGACATCTTTTTATATGGCAGTTGAAGTTGGCGAAAAGGTTGCGGGTAAGGTTACAGGCATCACGAATTTCGGGGCCTTCATCGATTTAGGCGAAGGCAAGACCGGTTTGGTGCATATCAGTGAAGTCTCTGATGCTTACGTCAAGGATATTCATGATGTGCTCAGTGTCGGCGACACGGTCACCGTCAAGGTGATGTCGATCAAGGAAGGCAAAATTGGCCTGTCCATTCGCCGCGCGGTTGAAAACGAAGGTGTTGGCCATGCCCACACCGAACATCGGCCTCATGAGACGCACCATGACGCCGGCCGGCCAGTGCATAACGGCGGTCGACCAGCGTATGCTCCGCGAGGCGCACGGCCAAGTCGCCCAGGCAAAGATGCGCCGAAGGATGACTTTGACTCCATGATGTCAGGCTTTCTCAAGGAAAGCGAAGATCGGCTGAGTAGCCTGCGGCGGAATACCGAAGGCAAGCGCGGCGGTCGCGGCGGGCGCCGTAGCTAAGCCCGTTGCCGCAGTTGGAACTTGGGGCTGAGACAAAATGCGGTTTTAGCCCAGAGTATAAGCCAAAGGGCCTGTAAAACCTGAACTTAGGTTTTGCAGGCCCTTTGACTTATACGGCTAGGGCGTTGCATTTTGGCTCGTACTGTTCCGGAATAGTCGTGCGCCCATCTTTATCTCAAATTATGTCTCAATCACAAGTTCTTTTTTAGTTCATGCGACAAGGTGTCAGAATCCGACTTTAGTAGGACGTTTTTGCCAGTCTTGGTATGGTAGTGTAAATGGCACGCGAAGGAGGCCATGATGGACACAATTGAACGCTATTTGGCTCCATTTGCGTTGCCGGCGGGCACCAAAGTCGTGGTCGCAGTGTCTGGTGGGGTTGACTCCATGGTGCTCATGCACCTTCTAGCGCCGTTGCAAGCGCACGCCTTACAGCTCACCGTGGCCCAGTTTGACCATCAATTGCGGCCGGAAAGCGCCCAAGAACAGAAGTTGGTGGCCACCACTGCCGCGGCGCTGCACCTGCCGTTTCAAGCGGGCACCTGGCCGGCGGCTCAGCATCCGCAAAGCGGCTTGGAAGCGGCGGCGCGGCAAGCACGTTACGCTTTTTTGACCCAAGTCGCCCAGAACGTTGGGGCGCAGGTCCTGATGACGGCACATCACGGGGATGACCAAGTCGAAACCGTGCTGTTCCGCCTCGCCCGCACCGGCCATTTGCCGGCACTGGTGGGGATCAAGCCTGATAGCTGGCGGGGCCGGTTGCGGGTGGTGCGGCCATTATTGACCGTCCCTAAAGCTGAATTGTTGCGCTATGCGCAGCATCACGGCATTGCTTACGCCGAAGATGCCAGTAATCAAGATTTGCAGTACAGTCGCAACTTGATCAGGCAGCAAGTGACGCCGATTTTGAAACAGGTCAACCCTAGCCTGGTGGCGCATACGACTCGGATGACCCAAGCCCTGGCAGCCACCGAAACGTTGGCGCAGCGCCAGGTGGCCAGCATGCTGCCGGCGCCTGGCGACACCGTTGACTGGCGCCTGTTTCTCACTGAGACCCAAGCGGTGCAAGCTATTGTGCTTGAGGCAGCGCTGGCTCGATGGCACATGGTGTTAACCCCACGAGTCGCGCGGCAAGTGCTGGCGGCACTTGCCGCCGATGGTAGTCGCCGCTTTGACTATGGCCAAGGCTTGCAACTGGAAGCGGCGTATCATGAGTTGCGGCGAGTGACGACTGAGCCGACGCCGCAGGCCGTTCTGCTTGAGACGGCTGAGCAGTGGTACCAAGTGGGATCATTGAAGTTAGGCCGGTTTGCTGAGCTCCCTGCTCACGCTCAAGCGTTGGCCGCTTTACCAGCGGGGCCGGTGTTGATTCGCACCAGACAAGCTGGGGATGAGCTGAAATTGGCCAATGGTCAGCATCAGCTATTGCGGCGTTATTTTATCAACCAAAAAATGCCGCAAAGTCAGCGCCAAACGGCCTTGGTGGCCGCCCGAAACCACCGTGTTTATTGGGTTGAGGGAATTGATCGCGGTCAATTGTTTCAAGGGTCACAAACTGATATACTGCAAACAGTATTGGCACTTCAAATCGAATGAAATAGGGGAGCAGGTCATGAACGACGACATACTAAAAGTCCTGTACAGCAAGGACGATATCGATGCGATTACCTCGCGGCTGGCTGAACAAATCAACCGCGATTACGCTGGCAAAAATCCATTGGTCATCTGTATTTTGAAAGGCGCGATCATGTTCATGACGGATCTCGTCCGCAAAATCGATGACTATGTCGAAATCGACTTTATGGATGTGTCCAGCTATGGCGACGAAACCGAGTCCAGCGGCGAAGTGAAGGTGCTCAAGGATCTCGATACCAGTGTGGCCGGGCGCGACTTGCTCATTGTCGAGGACATTGTGGATACTGGCCGGACGTTGAGCTATCTGATCAAAATGTTCCAAACCCGCAATGCCGCGTCCATCAAGATCTGCACCTTGATGGACAAGCCTGAGCGTCGGATCAAAACCGTGAAGGCCGATTATGTCGGCACCCAGGTCCCTAATGAATTCGTGGTCGGCTATGGCCTTGATTATGCCGAGAAATATCGCAATTTGCCTTACATCGGCGTTTTGAAGCCGGCGGTGTATCAAGAATAGGCAAAAGGTCTGACTCATGGTGTATGATTAAGATATAAGGGAAATGTTTCATCTAATGTTGCTGGAGGTTATGCATGAATAAAAAACAAAACGGGCTGTTCGGCAACACGCTGACCTATGTGATTTTGTTTGTGGCCTTGGTCGCAGGCTTTGCATGGTATTTGCGTGGTAATAGCGGCACCCAAACGCAAGAGTTGAGCTCCAGTCAGTTCATCTCACAGTTGAAGAAAGACGAAATCAAGTCTTTCAAGATTCAACCATCTGGCGGCGTTTATAAGGTCTCTGGGGAATACCGGAAGGCCAAAAAAGTCACCAACAGCTCGGCCAATGTCGGCCTGATGACGCAGTCTTCACCGGCCACGACGAAGTTCTCGTCTTACGTGCCGACGAACAACACTTACATGAAGACCATCGAATCCGCAGCGACGAAGAATAAAGTCACTGTCGATACGATGGAAGAATCCTCGTCGAGTGTGTGGGTCACCCTGCTGATTACGGTGCTGCCGCTGGTCATTTTCATGGTGTTCTTCTATATGATGATGAACCAGTCGGGACAAGGCGGCGGCAATGGTCGGGTCATGAACTTCGGCAAGTCGCGGGCCAAGCAGGCCGATAAGAAAGCCAACAAGGTGCGCTTCTCCGATGTCGCCGGGGAAGAAGAAGAAAAGCAAGAACTGGTCGAAGTCGTCGAGTTCTTGAAAGATCCGCGGAAATTCTCCCAGCTCGGTGCCCGCATCCCAGCCGGGGTGCTGCTCGAGGGTCCTCCGGGTACTGGTAAAACGTTGCTGGCCAAAGCGGTCGCTGGGGAAGCTGGCGTGCCATTCTTCTCCATTTCCGGGTCAGACTTCGTTGAAATGTTCGTCGGGGTCGGTGCTTCTCGGGTGCGTGATCTCTTTGATCAAGCCAAAAAGAATGCTCCTTCCATCATCTTCATCGATGAAATCGATGCGGTCGGGCGCCAGCGTGGCGCCGGCATGGGCGGTGGTCATGATGAACGTGAACAAACCTTGAACCAGTTGCTGGTTGAAATGGATGGGTTTACCGGGAACGAAGGCGTCATCGTGATGGCGGCCACCAACCGTTCCGATGTCTTGGATCCAGCCTTGCTGCGGCCAGGTCGTTTCGACCGGAAGATTTTGGTGGGCCGGCCAGACGTTAAGGGCCGTGAAGCCATTCTTAAGGTTCACGCCAAGAACAAGCCGCTGGCGCCTGATGTTGACCTAGGCGAATTGGCGCGTGAAACCCCAGGCTTTGTTGGGGCCGATCTGGAAAATGTCTTGAACGAAGCGGCCCTGGTGGCTGCGCGGCGGGGCAAAACTAAGATCGATGCCAGCGATATTGATGAAGCGGAAGATCGCGTCATTGCTGGGCCAGCCAAGAAGGACCGCGTCATCTCCAAGCGTGAACGTAGCATGGTGGCTTACCACGAAGCTGGGCACGCGATTATCGGTTTGGTGCTGTCTGACTCGCGGGTCGTGCGGAAAGTGACGATTATTCCTCGGGGCCGCGCCGGCGGTTATGCCATTACGTTGCCGAAGGAAGATCAGTTCTTGCTTTCCAAGAAAGATCTTACCGAACAAATTGCTGGCCTGATGGGTGGTCGGACCGCCGAAGAAATTGTCTTTGGCACTGAATCCACTGGGGCTTCCAACGACTTCGAGCAAGCCACCCAGCTGGCGCGCAGCATGGTGACTAGCTATGGGATGTCCGACAAGTTAGGCACAGTGACCCTTGAATCTGAAGGTGGCCAGCCATTTGTCGGCGGTAGCTACGGTCAAATGCCGGCTTACTCCCAGGCGACGGCTAAGGCCATTGATGATGAAGTCCGGCGCATTATTGCCGAAGCGCATCAACAGGCGCATGACATCATTGAAGCCCACCGTGAACAGCACAAGCTGATTGCTGAAGCCTTGCTGAAGTACGAGACCTTGGATGAAAAGCAAATCCTCAGCCTCTTCCGTGATGGCAAGATGCCAGAAACGGAACCTGAATTCCCAAGTGAAAAGGCGGCGACCTTCGAAGAAGCCAAGAAAGCCTTAGAACAAAAGGATAAGGAAAAGCAGGCTGAAGAAGGCAAGCCAGCTGCTGATCAGACCACTGATGATCAAGCGGATGCTGCTGATAGCGCTGAAGGCACCAAGCCTGATGCGGAGCCTTCAGAAACCTCTGAAACACCAGAAACACCAGAAACACCAGAAACACCAGAAACACCAGAAACACCAGAAACACCAGAAACACCAGAAACACCAGAAACACCAGAAACACCAGAAACACCGGCTAAGCCAACGTCGTCCAAGGATGAGGCGGACAAGCCAGCAGATGATCAAAAGCATGACGACGATCCGTCGGCGTAATGCCCAAAGCAGCCTTCCTAGTGAGGGCTGTTTTTTTGTCTTTCACAAAAACTTCACGTCCTTGCCGCAAGATTCACACACAATCACCACGGCCTGCCCAAGGGTCATCGCTATGCTTGAAAAGTTGAAACAGAGAGGGAGCGTGACGAGGATGTTTGAAGATTATGCCAGTGTGATGATTTATGGGGCGGATGCGCTAGGGCTTTTGGCGCTATTGATTTATGGCTTTGTCCGCCATGACCTACTGAAAAGCCGGCCGACTGCTGAGGCAAAGGCAACCCTGACGGCCCGCTGGGTGCAGCGGATGAAAGTGATGACCGCGCTGAGTGGCCAAGAGCCGCAGTATTTGCCAAGCCTTAGTCGCTGGCTGCGCGTGCTCGGGCTCACTGGCTTGTTCGCTGCCGCCGGGTGTGGGGCGTTTATCGCCGAGGCCAGTGGTTGGAATGGCACTTATTATAGTTGGTACATATGGTTGATTGCTTTAGCTCTGGGCATTTGGGCCACGCTGGCGTGGCGCAATTTTGAACGGCGGCAGCTGATGGCGACTGCCAATCTCAAGCACCGGCGCGCCGAGGACTATCAAGCGCTGGGACTTCACGTTGACGGCCGCTATGTCGCCCAACTGATGGGCACGGCCAAGTACTTGATTGCGGCGCAGGGCTTTTTCATGCTCAGTTGTCTGTTTGCCCTGATTTTGAATTAGTGTTGATTAAAGGCGTTCTGCGGAGCGCTTTTTTGTTTCTGCAAATGATGAAAAAGGCTTGCCGAATTGCTGGCGGCGCTGTCAGTGCCAGCGCTGATCCGTTGGCACCGGGTGGCATCAGCGCAGACTTTCTGGTATGATACTTGCGTTTATGAGGCAAAGGAGAGAGCTGAAAATGGCAGATCAATTGATCACAGCAGTTTCAAAAGACGGGGCGTTTCGCGTCTTCGCCGTCGATGCAAGCGGCGTGGTGGCAGAAGCCCAGCGTCGTCATGATACCTGGAGCGCGGCTTCGGCGGCATTAGGACGGACCTTGGTGGCGACACTTTTGCTCTCTGCGGCGGGTCTGAAAGATGACCGCGATTTGCTAACGGTGCGGCTGAAAGGCGACGGCCCGGTCGGCGGCATGGTGGTGGATGGCACCAGTCATGGCACGGTGCGCGGTTACATTGAGCATCCGCATGTCACTTTGCCGCTTAATGTCGTCGGCAAAATTGACGTCGGCCGCGCGGTGGGCCATCAAGGGCTGCTGGCGGTGACCAAAGATCTCGGCCTCGGCGAGCCGTTTACTGGCCAAGTGCCGCTGGTTTCGGGCGAACTCGGGGAAGACTTCACCTATTATCTGGCCCAGTCCGAGCAAATCCCGGCGGCAGTGGGGCTGTCGGTGTTTGTCAATGCCGACAATTCCATTCAAGTCGCGGGTGGCTTCATGATCCAGGCGCTGCCTGGCGCCAAAGACGCTGAGCTGGCCGCAGTGGAAACCAGTGTCAAAACCCTGCCACTGACCTCAGAGATGTTGCGGCAAGGGCTGACGCCGCTGCAAATTGCGCAGCGCGCGATGGGCGATATTCCGGTGAAACAAGTGGCGGCCAAGCCAGTGGCGTTTGCTTGCACCTGCAGCAAGGCCCATTTTGGCGCAATCATCGCCACCACGCCGCGGCGGGACCTCAAAGCCATGATTGAAGAAGATCATGGCGCGGAGGCCGTCTGCAAATTTTGCGGTGCGAAGTATCAGTATTCAGAAGACGAGTTAAAGGCAATGCTGAAAGCAAAGGATGAGAAGAATGACAACTAAGCCCTTAGAATGGCAAATCGGTAACGTGAGGATTCCTAATCGCGTTGTGGTGGCGCCGATGGCCGGCATCACCAATGCCGCCTTTCGCGTGACCGCCAAGGAATTTGGCGCCGGGTTGGTGGTGTGTGAAATGATCTCCGACCGGGGTATCATGTATCACAATAAGAAGACCTTGAGCATGCTGTTCGTGGATCCCCGCGAGCATCCTATTTCCATTCAGATTTTCGGTGGCACCAAGGAAACCCTGGTCAATGCGGCCAAATTTATCGACCAAAACACCGAAGCCGATATTATCGACATCAACATGGGCTGCCCAGTGCCGAAAGTGACCAAAACCGATGCTGGCGCGCATTGGTTGCTGGATCCGAACAAAGTCTACGAAATGGTGGCCGCGGTGGTGGATGCTGTCCACAAACCGGTGACTGTGAAAATGCGGACCGGCTGGGATGCTGACCATATTTACGCGGTGGAAAACGCTTTGGCAGCCGAGCGCGCCGGCGCGTCTGCCCTGGCCATGCACGGCCGCACTCGCAAACAGCTCTATACGGGTCATGCCGACTGGAACATTTTGAAAACGGTCAAGGAGCAGCTGCACATTCCATTCATGGGCAACGGGGATGTGCGCACGCCTGAAGACGCTAAGCGGATGCTGGAAGAAGTCGGCGCCGATGCAGTGATGATCGGCCGCGCGGCGCTGGGCAATCCTTGGATGCTCAAAGGCGTCGAGACTTATCTGCGCACTGGCGAACTGCTGCCAGAGCCAAGTCCGCGGGAGAAAATCTCCACGGCCAAGCTTCAGCTCCATCGGTTGGTCGATTTGAAAGGCGAAGGCCAGGCCGTACGGGAGTTCCGCAGTCAAGCGGCTTATTATCTGAAAGGCATTCCCCGCGCCGCCCGCACCAAGGCAGCGGCAATGAGCGTGGACACTGAACAGGAAGTCGACGATATTTTTGACCGCTTCGTCGAGGAAACCGAAGCCCGCCAAAAAGCCAAAGCCGCCGGGTAACGCGGTTGCTTTTTTCCCATGAGATTGGCAAAATGGCTAGTGGACATGAAACGGAGGAATAACGTTGGCTAAGGAACAAAATGAATTAAACGATCAGATGATCGCGCGGCGCCAAAAGATGGAGGCCCTCAAGGCAGATGGCATCGATCCATTTGGCCACCGCTTTGACCGCACCCATTTAACCCAGCAGTTGCATGACGCTTATGACACTACTGACAAGGATGACTTGGCGGCTCACCCCGTCGAAGTTGTCATTGCCGGTCGGATGATGGCTAAACGCGGCAAAGGCAAGGTCGGCTTTGCGGATCTCCGCGATCGCTCGGGTCGCATTCAAATCTACGCGCGCCGTGATGTTGTGGGCGAAGAAAACTACAAGATCTTTAAAAAAGCCGATTTAGGTGACTTCATCGGTGTGGCCGGCGACATGATGAAAACTGATGCCGGTGAATTGACCGTGCGCGCTACGCACCTGACATTCCTGAGCAAGGCGCTGCGGCCCTTGCCAGATAAGTATCACGGTTTGACGAATGTGGAACAGATTTACCGCCAGCGCTATCTGGACCTCATTGCCAATCCAGATAGTTTCGACCGCTTCGTTAAGCGGAGCAAAATCGTCAGTGCCGTGCGCGAGTACCTGGACAATTTGGGCTTTCTTGAAGTTGAAACGCCAGTACTGCATACTTCTGCCGGTGGCGCGAATGCCCGGCCATTTATCACGCACCACAATGCCTTGGACATTGATTTGTTCCTGCGCATTGCCCTGGAGTTGCACCTGAAGCGGCTGATCGTGGGCGGGATGGAACGCGTCTATGAAATTGGCCGGGTGTTCCGGAACGAAGGCTTAGACACCAAGCACAACCCGGAATTTACCGAATTGGAAACGTATGCCGCCTACTGGGACCTGAGCGATGTCATGAACGAAACAGAAGGCTTATTCCGCTTTGTGGCCCACAAGGTCTTAGGCACCGGTGCTATTTCCTATCAAGGTCAAGCGATTGATTTGGATGCGCCATTTAAGCGGGTGCACATGGTGGACGCCATTAAGGCGGAAACCGGCATCGATTTCTGGGCGCCAATGACCGATGAGGCCGCCAAGCAGCTGGCCGACGAAAAAGGCGTGCACTATGAAGCCTTCTGGAAGACGGGCCATATCATTAATGCGTTCTTCGAAGAATTCGTGGAACCAACTTTGACCCAGCCGACGTTTGTTTATGGTCATCCAATCGAAGTGTCGCCGCTGGCCAAGAAGAGTCAAAAGGATCCGCGCTTCGTTGATCGCTTTGAACTCTTTATGCATGGCAATGAATATGGCAACGCCTTTACTGAACTGAATGATCCCATCGATCAAAAAGCTCGGTTTGAGGCCCAAGCGGCCGAAAAAGCCAGTGGTAACGACGAAGCTCAGCCCATTGACAATGATTATGTTGAAGCCCTGGAATACGGCATGCCACCAACTGGAGGCTTGGGTATCGGGATTGATCGGTTGGTCATGCTCTTGACCGATGCCGCATCCATCCGCGATGTGCTTTTGTTCCCAACCATGCGGCCATAATCACCAAAGTAGGTCTCCTTGTGGGGAGGCCTTTTTTGTTGCCTGAACATTGGGTGCGGGTCATAGCGTAAAAAGTGGCCTAATTCGCATAAAAGGCAAACGAAAATTTGATGCTTTTAATGCTCGTTCGGAAACTACAAAAGGTTGAAAATTTTGTTGACGCTCTGCGGTTCTGCTGATATGATAAATACCGTTGTCAAGGCAACCACGGCGGGTTTTAAGCCATGTCACTGATAATTTTCAGTTGACGGCTTTCAAGCGTGGTGGTAAGATTTCATAGTTGCCTTTTGGACAAGGTAGTCCTTTGAAAACTGAACAAAGTTTCGTAAATGTGATAGGGCTTTTCGATGTAAATCGAAGAGAATTAAACATGAGCGAAGTCAATTCGCAAACAACAAATCGAGCTATTCAAATAACTCATTATATGAGAGTT
>NZ_RHOK01000030.1 GCF_003946175.1 Lacticaseibacillus suibinensis
AGTTGTTGGTAATGCTTGTGGGTGTTAGTCTGAGAGTGGGTCATGAAGATTCCTGCTTTCTTGTTTAGCTAGTACTAACAAGAATAGGTCTTCATGGCCTTTTTGGTCTAGTCGTCAGGGTGTTGCACTTGAATTGTAAACTGGGGAAGGAAATCGATTGGAGCGATTTAAGCGAAGCCGTGCCGGCGTTCATGGCATCGATCGTGATGGCGCTGGTGTACAACATCTCATACGGCATCGCGGCCGGATTCATTTTCTACTGCTTGATTAAACTCATTACCGGCAAGGCGAAAACGGTCCATCCGGTGCTGTGGGTGGTCACCGCCGGCTTCATCTTGGATTTTGTGTTCATGGCGTTGATGTAAGGAAGGTCTGGCTGCGACCAGGCCTTTTTTAACTGCCCAGGGTGCGCCAAGCAAACTGACTAAAAAATGTAAAACGCTTTATTATTATGAGAGCATTATTAATAATCTGGGCGTATAATGAGAAAAAGTCTTATTGTTTGGAGAATGGGCTATGAAAAATGCGGTAGCATTTGAATGGAAACGCCCGCCGTGGCAGCTGGGGTTAGTGGGCTTGCTGCTGGGCTTTTTGGTGTTGATCGTGCCGGCGATTCACTGGCAGCCAGTGCCGGTGGACTACCAAAAATATAATTATTGGCCGGTGACGGTGAGTTCGGAAAAGCGCATGGTGCAGCATTGGATTGAAAATGGCTCGCAGACTTACTCACCGACTGCAACCAAAGCGGTGAAGCCATTAAATCTTGAACAAACGCGGCGGTCAGGACGACGCTATCAGGTCATGGTGAAAGCTTTTCGCCATGGGGATTATTTAACGATTGATCAGCAGATTATCAAAGCCTTGAATGATTCCACCACTGATGGCATACGGTGGACGGATGCTAACCTCTTGATGATTGTTGAATACGGTCGCCCGATTTCTCCGCTGCATTCCGTTGCGGCGTTGCGAGCGCCTTATGAATACTTAGTGGCGCACAAGGTGAACCGACTGCCGGCGCTGGGACTGCAAAGCGGCGCTGGGCAAGCCATCACGGCACAATTGGAAAAGTCGACCTTTTTCTTGGTCATGCTGGCGGTGTTAGTCCTGATGCTTGGCCTGACTTACACCAAAGAAGCCGGCAATGGCACAGCACAGTTTATGCGCACGATTCCAGAAAGCGATTTGAAACTGGCGTTGGCTAAATTTGTGCCATTGCTGGCGTGGTTCAACCTGGCTGTGGTGGGGGCTGTCATTCTAGCGATGACTTTCTTTGCGTTGTGGCCCGATCAGAACTTTGGCTCGCTGCTGGTTCCTTATATCTACGACTGGCATGGCGAAATCTTTGCCATGGCTTTGTGGCAATTTTTGAGTTTGGAGTGGCTGGCACTGAATGTCTGGGCTTTTTTCCTCGCCGGCTTGGCTTATCTGTTGAGCATGGGCTTGCGGCGGCCAGTGGCGCTGTGTTTTGCGTTGGCAGTGGTCACGTTTGCCCGGCAACTAGGTTTGCTCAATCTGGTGCCACTGACCTGGCAAGATTTTGTGCCGGCGAAGTACACCTTGTTGCCGGATATGCTGACGCGGCAGGTGACGTTTGTTGATCAAAAGCCGTGGCAATGGCTGTTGTTGTTCTTGGGGTTCGGTGTGCTTGCTTGGGGGCTGGCCGCTGGCGCCATTTGGTTGCGCGATCATCGCCGCAGCGGACGGACGAAAGGGGGCAGGGCGCATGCTTAAGGTGCAGCATTTGAATTTTGCGTTTGGACACCAAGTGATTTTGAATGATTTAAGTTTCACGTTGCCCGATGGCTCGATCACCGGGCTGGTGGCCCCGAATGGGACAGGCAAAACCACGTTGCTCCGCTGTTTGTGTGGCTTGTTGCCAAGTGGGCCGAAGGTGATGACGCTGAACGGCATCGATCTGTACCAAAAGCGCAAGGCTTACTTGGGGCAGTTGTTCTTTCTGGAGAATTCCAACCAGCTCTACGCGGATTTAACCGTGATCGATCATCTGAAATATGTGCGTAAAATGTGGCACTCCGGCGTCGACCTGCACACCACCATCGCCAGTCTCGGTATGAACGGCTATTACAAGAAGCGCATTCGCGATTTGTCGCTCGGGATGAAACAACATGCTTTGCTGGCGATGTATTTGGTGGCAGATGCCCAGTTGATGCTGATTGATGAACCGCTAAATGGCCTTGACCCCACCAGCATCCGCCAATTCGAACGGATTTTTGCCGAGCAAAAAGCGGCTGGCAAGACGCTCTTGGTGTCATCGCATCAGATGGATAGCGTGGCGCGGGTGTCTGACAACGTGTTCTTTCTTAAAGACCAAACGATTTTGGCGGAAGCTAACACCGGGCAGGACATGATGGCAGAATACGGCCGCATTTTCTTGGGGGAGGAGGCGCATGCTTAGTCAATTCGCGCTCGATTTCAAACGCCTCGCCCGCACCAGCACCACCATCGTCGGCTACTTAGCGTTCATGCTAGTGCTGCTCATCAGTTTTTTCTATTCCATCAATGACGGCGATATCGGAGCGGTGCGACAGTTTGATAATTTCACGCAAACCATGACGCAACTGGATCACGATATCACCCAGCTCCGCAAAGACAAAACGCCGAGCAAAGCTGATGCGGCGCTGCTGGCGAATAAGGCCAAGCAAAAGGCGATGATTGATGACGTGCGGCTGGCGGCTTCGGCTGAGCAAGGCACGGCCGGGATGGCGGTGACTAATCCCGATCCGCTCAATCGTACGGTGTTGAAGCTGGCGCGCTATCAACTCAAAGAAACCGAAGCGGGGCGTGGTGATCAGCTGGTGCTCTTCAAAATTGAAGGTGAGGCCTTTGACGCCTCGGTGCTCGGCCGCAAGGAAACGGTGCTGTTATATCAAACGCTGCTCAAACAGCATCGGCACCAGCAGTACTTCAACGCCCTCCGGCTTCCTGCGGCAAGCTATCTAACGGCGGAAATGCGTTCCGGGCGAACAGTGCTGCTACTGCTGGCGGTCTTGGTTGTGTTGCTGGCGGAAGGTTTTGCGCTGGATCGCCGCCAGCATACCGAAGCGCTGAGGCAAAACCTGCCGCATGGCCAGTTTTCTTTGCTACTAGCACGGGTGGCGGCGGCCGGACTGCTGGGTTTGCTGACGCTGGCCGCGGCGGTCGGCAGTGTTTACCTGCTGATTGGCTGGCATGATGGCTGGGGCAGCTGGGCCTATCCGCTGGTTTACGCCCCTACCGGCAACACAGTCGCGACGGTCACCATCGGGCAATATGGTCTGCAATGGAGCGGCTTGTTCTTGCTTGACGCGTTCGTGCTCGCCGCCCTAGCTGCCTTGGTGGATTTGTTCACGCGCAGCACCGGCGCGACCTTAGCCAGCGGTGGGGCCATCATTCTCGCAGCAAATGCCGCTTTCTTAACCGCCGGCTTGGTGCGCCCGCTGGCTCGGTTTCTGCCGAGTGCCTACCTGCAGCCCGGCCCGGTGCTGTTGCATCAAGCCAGCTGGTCGTTGTTTGAGGTGCGGGGCGGAATTGCAGTGCTGATTGGCTGGAGCGTTGTCCTGTTAGGACTGTGCTGGCTTAGGCTGCAAGCCCCAGCTACAGTGAAAACAAAAGCGTGAACGCAAAAGGCCCGCGAAATTGTTCGCGGGCCTTTGCTGTGGCTTAAAAATGGAACGTCGGGTCGGTTGCCACTTGCTGGCGCTGCAGGGTTAAACGCAGCAGTGGTACCTTTTGCCCATCCGGTAAGGTCCGGCTGTGGTTGGCTGGCGCAGCGGTAAAACCGAACTGTTTCAGCAGATTGAGTGAAGCGGTCGCGGTTTCCGGAATAATCGCGTAAAGTTCGCTCAGACCGAGTTCAAAGAAGGCAAAACCGGCCACTCGGGGAATGATTTCGGTCATCACCGCTGGTGGGGTGCTTGGCAGTTGCTCAAAGCGCATTTGCCCCTTGGTCATGCCAGCGTCGAATTGCCACAGGCAGATGCTACCCAAAAAATCATGGGTTTTACGATCACCGATGCCGTAAAGCAGGGCTTTGTTGCCCATCACCAGGCGCATTGACTGGTTCACATAGCGCGCTGTTTCCGGAATGCTGGTATCACGAGTGCGGCCAGAAATCCAAGCCTGCGTTTTATCAGCACGCAAGGCGGCCACCGGTTTGAGTTTAAAATTAGTCAGCCAGTCCAGTTCGTAATGAACAGAGAGTAGGGGATGGTACTTTTCAAAATTTGGCATGAGAACCTCCAAAGGTAAGGCTGTGGAGCTGGGCGCACTTAGCCCGACAGGTAGCCTAAGTCTGGGCATTGAAGCCTGGGCTTGGCTTCGAGGCCCAGACTGTAGCTAGCTGCTCGGGCGTTGCCCAGCGCAGCGCAACTGAAGTGGCAAGGTAAGTCTGTTCCAGCCCGTAGTTGCACTCAGAGCGGCAACGGATGAGTGTCTAGTTACGTCCAGTACCTCGAAGCCAAAGTGCGACTTCAATGCTTCTCGCTAGGCTAATCATCCGGCTAAGGGCGGCTCCACTTCGCAGCCAGTAGTCGCGCTGCGTGAGGCCAACGCCGGAGTGGCCAGCTACGCTTAACGCCTCGAAGTCAAAGTGCGACTTCAATGCGTTAAGCTAGGCTACCCATCCGGCTAAAACCGGCCTCACTTCGCAGCTTGGTTGTTTAAAATATCCCTTCATTATCCTTATCGGTAATCGGGGCGTTGAAGTTGTGATCGTAGTAATCGGCGGTCATGACCTTGTATTTACCGTTGACGAACTTGGCAATGAGGTTGCCAGGCACGGCGGTTTGCGCTTCGGCTTTGGGAATGTGGATTTCGACGCTGGGCATGGGGGTCAATGCGACGTAGCGGGCATCCGCGCCGAAGAAGGCCTCGATGTCGGCGCGGGTGGTGTCTTCGCGCATCAACATGAAATAGGTCATTTTGGCGGTAGAAAAGGCGGTGAATTCGCCTCGAGGGAATTGACTTGCAGCTGCCATGATAGTCGCCTCTTCTTTTCAGAGTTTTTGGTATTCCTAGTGTAGCATATTCTGCGGCCACCCTCGTGCATGGTACTATTGAGAGTAAAGGAAGGTGGCAAAATGGCCTCTTTATTCGAAAACGAAGCCGCGCAATTTCAGCCGTTGGCCAGCCGCATGCGGCCGCAGACCTTGGCGGAATTTGTCGGCCAGCAGCATTTGATTGGGCCGGATCGGGTGCTGACCAAGTTGATTGAAAACGACGAAGTGCCGTCGCTGATTTTCTGGGGCCCGCCAGGCGTAGGCAAAACAACGCTGGCCCAGATCATTGCCCGGCAAACCAAGGCGGAATTTGTCACATTTTCCGCGGTGACCTCTGGCATTAGTGAAATTAAAAAAGTGATGGCCGAAGCGGAGCAAAACCGTGCCTTAGGCCAGAAAACCATCGTCTTCGTCGACGAAATTCACCGGTTCAACAAGGCGCAACAGGATGCCTTTTTGCCGTATGTGGAGCGCGGCAGTATCACACTGATCGGCGCCACCACAGAAAATCCGTCCTTTGAAGTCAACGCCGCGCTGCTGTCGCGCACCCGGGTGTTTGTGATGAAGCCGCTGACGACGGCGGATCTGACCGAGTTGCTGCAGCGCGCGCTGACCGATCCGCGGGGTTACGGCTTGCAGCATGTGCAAATCGCGGATGAGCTGATCGGCCAAATTGCCGAGTTCGCCAACGGGGATGCCCGCATTGCCTTGAATACTTTGGAAATGGCGGTCACCAATGCCATGGGCGCCGCGGACGAGCCCATCGTGGTGGATCAAAGTGCCGTCAGTCAGCTGCTGACCAAAAAGGCGCTGCTTTACGACAAGAACGGCGAGGAACATTATAACCTGATTTCGGCGCTGCACAAGTCGATGCGCAACTCCGATGTCGATGCGGCAGTGTACTGGCTGGCGCGGATGCTGGAAGCAGGCGAGGACCCGCTGTACATTGCCCGGCGGCTGGTGCGCTTTGCCTCCGAGGATATCGGCATGGCCGACAGTCGGGCGCTGGAGATCACCACCAGCGTGTTTCAAGCCTGCCAGTTCATCGGCATGCCGGAATGCTCGGTGCATCTGACGCATGCGGTGGTGTACCTGAGTTTGGCACCGAAGTCGAATGCGCTGTACACCGCTTATGAAGCGGCGAAAAAGGATGCCACCGAAACGTTGGCCGAGCCGGTGCCACTGCAGATTCGCAATGGCGTGACCGGGCTGATGAAGGATTTGGGTTATGGTAAAGATTACCAATATGCCCATGAAAACCCGGATAAGTTGACCACGATGCAGACAATGCCGGATAATTTAATTAACCAGCATTACTACCATCCCACTGACCAAGGCAGCGAAGCCAAGGTCAAAGCCCGGCTGGAGCAGATTAAGGCTTGGCACCACCAGCACGACGCCCAAGATCAAGATAAATAGTGTACAATGATAGCGTGCACAATTCAAGGAGTGAGGACGATGGCAAAAGTATTAGCGGTCAACGCAGGCAGTTCGACATTGAAATGGAAGCTCTTTGACATGCCTTCGGAGCGGCAATTGGCCGATGGCTTGATCGATCGGCTTGGTCAGGCCGAATCCACGGTGAAGATCAAATACGGCAGCCACGTCTATCGCTCGGGTCATTCGATTCGCAATTTTCACGAAGCGGTGGCCGATGTGATGACCCAGATCAAAGCGCTAGGCCTCGTTGAACACTTGCACGAAATCACCGGCGTCGGCCATCGGGTGGTGGCCGGCGGCGAACGCTTCAATCAATCGGTGGTTATCGATGATGAAGTGCTGCGCAGCATTCGGGACCTCGGCGACTATGCGCCGCTACATAATCCGGTCGAAGCCGAATACATCGCGGTATTCCGGCGCTTGATGCCTTGGGCCACCCAGGTAGCGGTGTTTGACACCGCCTTTCACCAAACCATGCCGGCGGAAAACTACCTCTACAGTATTCCGTACGCTTATTATCAGCGCTTCGGCGCGCGCAAGTATGGGGCTCATGGGACGTCGGTGCGCTATGTGTCTGCCCGCGCCGCTGAGTTCCTGAATCAGCCTCTGGCTCAGCTCAAAATGATTGTGATGCACCTGGGCTCAGGCTCCAGTGTCACTGCAGTCGAACACGGCCGCTCGGTGGATACCTCAATGGGGTTCACGCCACTAGCCGGCGTCACCATGGGCACTCGCAGCGGGGATATCGATCCGTCCTTGGTGGCGTATTTGATGGCGAAGCTACATGAACCGGATATCAACAAAATGATTACGCTGCTCAACAAAGAATCTGGTCTGCTCGGCATTTCCGAGTTATCGCCGGATCAACGTGACTTGGAAGCCGTTGAAGACACCGACCCACAAGCCAAGCTGGCGCTGGATATCTACGCCAACCGGGTGGCGAAGTATGTCGGCAGCTACACGGCGTTGATGAACGGCGTCGACGTCCTGGTCTTCACTGGCGGCGTGGGCGAAAACGGCGGCGACATGCGCGCCCGCATTTTGCGCCACCTTGGCTACTTAGGGGCCACAGTGGATGCGGTCAAAAACAAAGCCCGCGGTAAGGAAATCGATTTGTCGACCGCAGAGGCAACGGTGAAAACCTTGGTGATTCCCACCAATGAAGAACTAATGATCGTCCGTGATGTGTTTGAACGGTTGCCAAAAGCATAAGAAAAAGCCTGATTTCCCGCGGGAAGTCAGGCTTTTCATTACAGTTAAGCGAGGTCGTCGCCATTCGAAGCGATGACTTTTTGGTACCAGTGGTAAGAGTCCTTCGGCGTGCGCTTCAGGGAGCCATTGCCCCAGTCGTCGCGATCGACGTAAACCAAACCATAGCGCTTCTTCATTTCGCCGGTGCCGTTGGAAACCAAATCGATGGCACTCCAAAGCGCGTAGCCAATCATCTCGACGCCATCTTCGGTGATGGCCGCTTTCATGGCCTGCACGGCATAACGCAGGTAGTTGATGCGGTAGTCATCGTGAATCTGCCCATCCGCGGCCACTTCATCCGCCCAGCCGAGACCGTTTTCGACCACGAACAGCGGCTTGTGATACCGATGCCATAAGGTGTTCAGCGCCAGCCTTAGCACAATCGGGTCGGTCGCCCAACCCCAGGCGTTGGTTTCTAGATAAGGGTTTTTCACGGTGCCGCCGCCAAGGTTGCCTTGGGCGTTTTCATCCCGCGTCGGGTCAGCAGTAATGACCGATGAGGTGTAGCAGGAGAAGCCCAGGAAGTCGGCCGGGTAAGTCCGCAGCAAGGCTGCATCTTCTGGCGTGATGTCCAAGTGGATGCCGGCTTTTTCATACTGAATCAGGCGGGCTTTCGGATAGGCACCGCCGGCTTGCACGTCGGCGTAAAACAGGCCGTGTTCCATGTTTTGCATCACGGCGAGCTGATCAGCCGGGTTGCAGGTTTCAGCATACACCGGCTGGTAAGCCAGCATCATGCCGACTTGGATGTCAGCGTTCAGTTCGTGCGCGGCGCGAACCGCTTTGGCAGAGGCCAAGAACTGGTTATGGGCGCCTTGCGCGCGGTTTTGCGGCGTCGGGTCGGTTAAGCCGCCGCCTAAGTAGGGCGCTTCATCCATGGCATTGATTTCATTGAAGGTGGTGTAGTAATGCACCTTGCCGGCATAACGCTTGAAGACCACCGCCGCGTAATGAGCGAATAGGTCCACCAGGCGCCGGTCCTGCCAGCCGCCATATTTTTGCACGAGGGCTAGCGGGGTGTCATAATGCTGCAACGTGATGCAAGGCTCGATGTGGTTTTGCACACACAAGTCGATCACTTTTTCGTAGAAGTCGAGGCCCGCTTCGTTCGGCGTGGTTTCTTCGCCGGTCGGGAAAATGCGGCTCCAAGCAATCGAGAAGCGGAAGGTGGTGAAGCCCGCCTTAGCCATCAATTCAATATCTTCTTGATAATGATGGTAAAAATCGGTGCCGCCGTGGCTTGGGTAGTATGCGTCTGGTACCATGGCCGGCGTTGCATCAGCCGGCACCTTGAAGTCGGCGCCCCACACCATCGGCGATTGGCCGGTGGTGCCATCAGCGCGGGTCCATGTCACCTGGCGCGGTGTCGTGGCGGATCCATTGGTCATCACATCAACTGCGGTGAGGCCTTTGCCGCCTTCATCAAAGCCGCCTTCATACTGGTTGGCAGCAGTCGCGCCGCCCCATAAAAATCCTTTAGGAAAACTCATTGTGACCTCCTAATTAAATTGTTCCTACAAATTTCTCAACCGCTTTCATTGTATCAAAAACTGGCGCTAACTGTCAGGGGGAATCGGCAGTTCTTTGCCAGATGAGGCAGAATGTTCGGCTCGTGGACTGGCCCGCGGTAAAATTAAACTTGTAGGAGTGGCCGGGTTCACGGCTTTTTAAGTGATTTTAAGCGAAAGTAAGTATTATTTCCGTTTTCTGTGGTATACTGAGGCCACAAGTTAAGAAAGTGAGGGACTAGCATGACGGCAACCGTTGATTACTCGTCCAAGGCATATTTTGATAAAATGACGCGTTATTGGAACGCGGTGAACTATATTTCCGTGGGGCAGCTTTACTTGCGGGATAACCCGCTGTTGAAGCGGCCGCTTGAATCAAGCGATGTGAAGTTCAACCCGCTCGGCCACTGGGGCACCATCGCTGGGCAAAACTTCATCTACACCCATCTGAATCGGCTGATCAACAAGTATGATCTGAACATGTTCTACATCGAAGGCCCAGGTCACGGCGGCCAAGTCATGATTTCCAACGCTTACCTCGATGGCACTTACAGCGAAACCTACCCTGAAATGCCGGAAAATGAAACTGGCATGAAGCTGTTGTTCAAGCGCTTCAGCTTCCCAGGTGGCGCGGCTTCCCATGCCAATGCCCAGATTCCTGGCTCGATTCACGAAGGCGGCGAACTCGGTTATTCCTTAAGCCACGCGACTGGCGCGATTTTGGACAATCCTGATGTCATCGCCGCGACGGTGATTGGGGATGGCGAAAGCGAAACTGGTCCGCTGGCTGCAAGTTGGTTCTCTAACACCTTCATCAACCCGATTACCGATGGGGCCGTGCTGCCCATCGTGCACATGAATGGGTTTAAGATTTCCAACCCAACCATTCTGTCACGCAAGTCGGATGACGACTTGCGTAAGTATTACGAAGGTATGGGTTGGGAGCCATACTTCGTTGAAGGCGACGATCCAGAAAAGCTCAACCCAGAAATGGCGAAGACTTTGGATACCATCATCGAAAAGATCAAGGCCATCCAAAAGCACGCCCGGGAAACCGGCGATGCCACCATGCCAAACTGGCCAGTACTGATTGTCCGCACGCCAAAAGGCTGGACGGGCCCGAAGGAATGGGCTGGTAACAAGATTGAAGGCTCCTTCCGTGCTCACCAGATTCCAATTCCAGTGAAGCGCGACGATATGAGTCACGCCGACGAATTGGTGGCTTGGCTGAAGTCTTACCATCCAGAAGATGTCTTTGATGACAATGGTGTGTTGAAGCCAGAACTCAAGGCCCTGACACCAACTGGCGACAAGCGCATGGCCGCTAACCCCATCACCAACATGGGCTACCACGCCAAGCCATTGGTACTGCCTGATTACCATCAGTATGCCCTTGATAACAGCGAACGCGGCAAGAACGTCAAGCAGGATATGATCATCTGGTCCGATTACCTGCGCGATTTGATCAAACTTAACCCAGATAACTTCCGCGTCTTTGGCCCGGACGAAACCATGTCCAACCGCCTGTATGGCTTGTTTGATGCAACGAACCGCCAGTGGTTAGAACGCATTTCGACCAATGGCTCGGATGAAGACATGAGCAACTCTGGCCGCATCATTGACTCCCAGCTGTCGGAACACCAGGCTGAAGGGTTCTTGGAAGGCTACACCTTGACCGGCCGCCACGGGGTCTTCACCTCCTATGAAGCCTTCCTGCGGGTGGTAGATTCCATGCTGACGCAGCACTTCAAGTGGTTGCGGGAGGCACATGAACAGCCTTGGCACCGCCCATATCCGTCCTTGAACGTGGTGTCCACGTCGACGTCCTTCCAGCAAGACCACAACGGCTACACCCATATGGATCCAGGTGTACTGACGCATTTGGCGGAAAAGAAAGGCGAATACATTCGCGAGTATCTGCCCGCCGATGCCAACTCCTTGCTGGCCATTTCGCCGAGTCTCTTCACCAGTGAAAACACCATCAACCTGCTGATCACCTCCAAGCAGCCGCGGCCGCAATTCTACTCCATTGAGGAAGCGGAAGTTCTGGCCAAGAACGGCTTGAAGCGCATTGACTGGGCTTCCACCGATGACAACGCCGAACCCGATGTGGTGATTGCTGCCGCTGGGACCGAGCCTAACTTGGAAAGCCTGGCAGCGATTAACCTGCTGCATGACCACTTCCCAGACCTCAAGATTCGCTTTATCAACGTCTTGGATCTGCTGAAACTCAAGAAGAGCGATCCGCTCGGATTGTCTGATGAGGCATTCGATGAATACTTCACCACCGACAAGCCAGTCTTCTTCGCCTTCCATGGCTTTGAAGATTTGATCCGCGACATCTTCTTTGACCGGCACAACCGCAACTTGCATGTGCACGGCTTCCGCGAAGAAGGCGCGATTACCACGCCATTCGATATGCGGGTGCTGAATGAACTGGACCGCTTCCACCTAGCCAAGGACATTGTGGAACATGTCCCAGGCTACGCTGAAAAGAGTGGGGCGTTCGTGCAGAAGATGGACGACACCTTGGCTCATCACTACAGCTATATTCGCGATACCGGCGAGGACCTGCCAGAAGTACTGGATTGGGTTTGGAAGCCAGTTAAATAAGCATCAATGAAGCAGCGGCTGGCCGCTGCTTTTTTGGTGCTGTCAAAGCGCGCCGGCAATGTCTCAGGGTTGATCAGACCGTAGCCCATAGTGCGCCCCGCGCCGCAGCCTGTAGTCGCGCTGCGCAAGGCCAACGCCCGAGCAGTTAGCTACAGTCTGGGCCTCGAAGCCAGAAACGGGCTTCAATGCCCAGACTTAGGCTACCTGTCGGGCTAAGAGCAGCCTTGCTCCGCAGCCTGTATAGTTTGCCTTCAATACTTGCAACTTGTTATGGTTAAAGTAGGCCCATGTGGCAGTTAGCCGCACCACAAGAAGGAGGAATTTGTTATGGCAACTGAAACCGTTCAAACCTTGCAGGATTTCTTGACCGCAGCGCAGACCGGCCCTTTTGTGACGTTGTATCTTCCCTTAGAGGCAGGGCAAAGCGTTGAAAAAACCAAGTTGATCATCCGGCATTTGCTCGATCACACTCAAGATGTGATGACGCAAACGGCCCCAGAAGCGGATTTTTCGCTTTATGAACGCGCGTTGAATGCGCATCTGGGCGCTCAGCCGCTGGTGGATGTGACCGGCCAAGGGGTGGGCTTGATCACCGATGGGCACAGCGTTTATCAGCGGGCGCTGGAATATCCGGTGAGCCAACTGGCGATGGTGACAGCGCGTCCGCAGATTTTGCCGATGATTTTGGATGACGAACGCCATTTGGACTTCGATTTGTTAATGCTGCAACGCGATCGCATTGAGCTGTATTTGAATTTAGGCGATCAGCTGACCAAAACTGCCTTGCCAGAGGACGCGCCGCTCACCCTGCTAGGCACGTTAGGCGAAGAACGGCGTGGTGGTTCGGTGAACACGGTGGCCCAGGGTTCCGGTCAGGTCTCCTATCATGGTCACAGCGACCGTGCCAGCGAAGAAGAAGTGGATCAACGCCGCTACTACCAAGCGGTGGATACCTATATCGCTGATCACTACTCCAAGCCCAATGCCCGGCGCCTGGTATTGTTTGGTCTGCCGCAAAACCTGGCGCTGTTCCGGGAAGTGAGTCGTAACAGCTACCTGAGCGGGTCGATGCAAGTCGAACTGAATCCAGGCAACCTGTCCTTTGCGGCCATTGATTTGGCGCTAGATGACCTGCGCATGGCCTACAGCCAGCGGCAGGCGCAAAAACTCTTGGCCCAGCTGGATAATGCCCGCGGTGCCGGCAAGTATCTCGATGCCCTCGGCAGTATTGTGGCGGCGGTGCAACAACGCGCCCTGGCGACCTTGGTGATTCGTCAAGGGGCCAGAATTCGCGGCCGTTTGGTGGATGATCAGATTGAAACCGAAAGTCCTCAGGCCCAGCACAATAACTTGCTGAATGATTTGGCCGCCATGACCGTCGCGCAAGGCGGGGCCGTGAAGGTGCTGCCATCCAGCACATTAAGCGAAGAAGTGGTTGGCATTAGCCGCTATGCCGCCCAGTAAAACAGAATCAAAGATGCCGCCGACCCTCAAATGGGGCCAGCGGCATCTTTTTTGCGGGTTAAATTAAAGTGAAGAGCAGCGCTCCAATTGCGCCGCCAACCAGCGGCCCCACTACCGGAATCCAGGCGTAGCCCCAATCGGAGTCGCCTTTACCAGCAATCGGTAGTACCGCATGCGCCAGCCGCGGGCCGAGGTCCCGCGCTGGGTTAATGGCATAACCGGTGGTGCCACCAAGTGAAAAGCCAATCGCGGTGATCAAAGCACCAACGCCGATGGGGTTGAGGCCATCCGTCCACTTGCCTTTGGTGAAGGCCAGCAGCATGAAGACCAGGACCAAAGTGCCTAACGCTTCAGAGAAGAAGTTCGCTAGTGGCCGGCGAATGGCGGGACCGGTAGCAAAAGTGCCTAAGATAGCGGCTTCGTCTTTGGTTTCCGCCCAGTGCGGATAGTATTGCAGCCAAACCAAAGCGGCCCCGAGGAACGCGCCCAGCATTTGAGCGACGATGAAAGGCACCACCCCGGACCACGGGAAGACACCAATCACGGCAAACGCTACGGTAACGGCGGGGTTGAGATGCGCCGGACCAAGGTAACCAGCGGAGTAGACGCCAAGCGTCACCGCCAGCCCCCACCCTAGGGCGATGGCAATCCAGCCGGCATCCTTGGCTTTGGAGCGGGCGAGGGAAACGCCGGCAACGACCCCGTCACCGAGTAAAACGAGTACGAGCGTCCCGATGAATTCACCGAGCGCTTGGGTCATGATAGGGGTAGTCATGCTTGCTCCTCCTTTAATCCTTGCAGTTGGGTTTCAGCAATGGTGGCATCGAGCTGCTGGGTGAGTGCCGCTTTGGTGGCCTCATCCCAGTGCAGCAGCCGCGCCATTTCGTTGATCACGGGATCATGCAGCATCGCCAAGTCAGTAGCGTGGAACAACATCGCGTTGGTGCGCCGCAGTAGGTAGTCCACTGGCGTTAAAGTCAGTTCTTCGTTGACTGAATAGCGCAGCGAAATGGTTTCCTTCAGCGATAACCCTGGCGCCGTGCCAGCATCGGCGTAAGACACGACCCGGCTGGTGTTGCTGCCAAAGCGGTTCGCCAGATCGGTAGCGTCGGCCTCTGGCAAGCCGGCGTCTTGGGCAATGCGAGTGTAGAAGTTCAGTGTTTCCGTCACGTTGGTCGGGTCAAAATGACCACCAGAAACTTGCAGCTTCTTGCTATCCACAGCCGTGAACTTGCGCCCGTCAGCGGCGAGTAGCTTGATAATCAGCGCAATCGCGCCGGCGGCCATTTTACGGTAGTCGGTAATTTTGCCGCCAGCCAGTGTCAGCATGCCGTCGCTTTCGGTATCCAGCGCGGATCCACGGGAAACTTGCGAAGGCTTGAGCGTACCTTCCGCATGCGCGGTTTTGAGCTTGCTGATTGCCGTTTCGACCTCGCTACGGGTGCTGTCACCGGCTTCATAGGCGTTAACCGTTTTGATCAATTGATCGAAGCTAGCCGCCGAGACCTTCCCAGTGCCAGCGCCGCCGCCGTTGTAATCGGAGCTCCCATTGGCCGCAATGAGTGGCCGCAGCCCGACCCAACTGGCTTCGATGTCGTTGAGGGTGACATGGGCGTCAGGATAGCGATTATTCAGCGCCGCCAATAAATAGTCCACGTCGGCCTGGGTGACCGTTGGGTGCTTGTAGTCGCCGGTAAAGTCGGTATCAGTGGTACCAAAGTAGGTTTTGCCTTCCCGTGGCACCACGAAAATCATGCGGCCGTCATGCACGCCGGAGTCGAAATAAGTTGGCTGCGGCACGGACAGCTTGCTACTGTCGATCACCAAGTGCACGCTTTTGGTTGGGCGCAGCATCGGCTCGGCCTTGAGCTGTGCGTCGCGGGCGCGCAATTTGTCGACCCATGGCCCGGTGGTGTTGATGATCACTTTGGCATGAATTTCAAATTCGTCGCCGCTTAACGTGTCTTTGGCCAGCACGCCAACTGCCCGGCCTTGGGCATCGTGTAGCACCTTCACTGCTTCGACGCGGCTGGCCATCAAACCGCCGAGTTCATCGGCTTCCTTGATGTTTTCAATCACCAGCCGGGCGTCGTTGTTCACAAAGTCCAGATAAACGCCACCACCGAGCAAATGATCGGCTTTAAGGCCAGGTTCGCGTTGCAGGACTTCGCTCTTGTCGATGGTGTAGTTGGCATACTGCGTGCCTTCCACGCCGGCGAGCCGATCGTACAGATCCATCGCGATTTTAACGGCGAACATGTCATAGGTGGCTTCTGGTTCGTCATAAATCGGCATCAGCATTGGGAACGGCCGCGGAATGTGTGGCGCGATGCCCTGCACCACGGCGCGCTCCTTAACGGTGTCACTGACGACGCCGACGTCAAAGGTCTTCAGGTAGCGAATGCCGCCGTGCACCAGTTTCGTGGAGCGCGATGACGTCCCTTCAGCGAAGTCTTGCATTTCGATCAGGCCAGTTTTGATGCCGCTGGCCGCGGCTTGAATGGCGACCCCAGCACCGGTGATGCCACCGCCGATAATTAACAGATCAAGCGGGGTGCTTTGGAGTTGGGCAATGGTTTGTTGACGAGTGGATGCGGAAAAAGTCATAACAGATTCCTCCTAGTAAAAATGAATAGGTAAAATGGCGTACAAAAAACTAGGCCCCAGAGCAAACGATTTTTGAAAGGGTGAAATGATGTCCCTAGGGTAGGGATGATGCGAATAATAAAGGTGAAATGATAGACTGACATGCGGCAGTAGCTACGGAACGAGTCTCGAAGCCAAGGAGCGGCTTCAATACTCATTCCTAGGCTACTTGTCAGGCTAAAGGCGTCCTCATTTCGCAGCCCAGTCGCGCTGCGTAAGGCCAACGCCGGAGTGAGTAGCTACGCTAGCTGGCCCGCCACCAAAAAGCGGTGGCAAACCATCTAGCTAGGCTGCTCATCCGGTTAAAAGCGGCCTTACTCCGCAGCCTAATCGCGCTGCGTGAGGACAACGCCGGAGTGGTTAGCTACGCTTACCGCCTCGAAGTCACAGTGCGACTTCAATGCGTTAAGCTAGGCTATCCATCCGGCTAAAAACGGCCTTACTTCGCAGCCTGGGGTTTAAAGGCCATGGTGGCTTTAATTGCTTGCTGCCAGCCTTGGTAGAGGTGGTTGCGGCGGTCGTCGGTCATTTCAGGATCGAAGCGTTTGCCGATGCTGATGAGGTGTTTCAGTTCATCGGTGTCCTGCCAGAAGCCCACGGCGAGGCCGGCGAGGAAGGCGGCACCCATAGCCGTGGTTTCCAGGTTAGCGGCGCGTTCAACTGGCGTGCCGAGGATATCGGCCTGGAATTGCATCAAATAATCATTGCGGGCGGCCCCGCCGTCCACGCGCAGCGCTGGAATCTTGATGTTGGTGTCTTTGTACATGGTTTCCACCACATCACGGCTTTGGTATGCCAGCGATTGCAAGGTGGCTTTGATGAAGTCGTTGCGGGTGGTGCCGCGCGTAAGGCCAAAGACAGCACCACGGGCATCGGAATCCCAGTAAGGCGCACCCAAACCAGTGAAGGCGGGGACCACATACACTTCATCTTGGCTGGTGGATTGCAGGGCGGCCTGCTCGGAGTCAGGCGCCGATTGCACCAGTTCCATGGCGTCACGCAGCCACTGAATGGCACTGCCGGCCACGAAGACGGAACCTTCTAGGGCGTAATTGACTTTGCCGTTGATTCCATAGCCAATGGTGGTCAGCAGGTTATTGGCCGACATGGTTGGCGTTTCGCCGGTGTTCATCACGATAAATGAACCGGTGCCGTAAGTGTTTTTAACCATGCCCGGTTCCAAAGCCAGTTGGCCGAACAAGGCGCTTTGCTGATCCCCGGCCATGCCGGCGATCGGCACGCCACTGCCGTAAAAGTGATACGACGCGGTTTGGCCGTAAACTTCAGAGTTGCTGTGGACTTCCGGCAGCATCGCAGCGGGGATGTTCAAAAGCTTCAAGATTTCCTCGTCCCACTGCAGGGTGTGGATGTTGAACAACATGGTCCGGCTGGCATTCGTGTAGTCGGTGACGTGAATGGCGCCGCCGGACAGTTTCCAGCTAATCCAGGTGTCGATGGTGCCAAACAGCAATTCACCGCGCTCAGCGCGTTCCTGGGCCCCGGGCACCTGATCGAGAATCCAACGAATCTTGGTTGCTGAGAAATAAGCGTCGATCAACAGCCCAGTGTGGTCATGAATCAAATCACTGTAGCCGTCCGCCCGCAATTTATCCGCAATGGGACTGGTTTGCCGTGATTGCCAAACCACCGCATTATAAATTGGCAGGCCGGTTTGCTTGTCCCACACCACCGTGGTTTCACGTTGGTTGGTGATGCCCACGCCGGCGATTTGCCGCGGCTGGATGCCGCTGTTGATAAACGCCGTGGCGATGGTTGATAGCACCGCGTTCCAGATTTCGTTGGCGTTGTGTTCAACCCACCCAGGTTTAGGGAAATACTGAGGAAATTCGCGCTGAGCATCAGCGACGATTTGCCCGCTGTGGTCGATGATCAAGGCCCGAGTACTGGTCGTGCCTTCGTCGATGGCGAGAATATATTGTTGATCAGCCATGTTTTTGCCCCCCAGTTTACAATTCAAGTGCAACACCCTGACGACTAGACCAAAAAGGCCATGAAGACCTATTCTTGTTAGTACTAGCTAAACAAGAAAGCAGGAATCTTCATGACCCACTCTCAGACTAACACCCACAAGCATTACCAACAACTCA
>NZ_RHOK01000031.1 GCF_003946175.1 Lacticaseibacillus suibinensis
GATTCGCGGTCCTTTAGGGTAAGATGTGTGTACGGACTCATAGCCGAGTTCTCCTTGTAGTTGGTCTTATGGTGATTCCATCTTACAAGGACTCAGGCTATGAGTCTTTCTATTTGACTAATTTGTTGCACTTGAATTGTAAATCCGTCACTCAAAGGAGGGATATAAATGGCAACAGACTCAAGCACAGAAACAGAAACTACGGTAGCACCGGAAGTGCCACGCCCAGCTAAGGGGAACTTCGATGAAGTTATGGCTAAGAACGCCGTAGCCCGTGCATGGTGGCAAGAACAATTCAGCAGCCATCCAGGTCAATCACTGAAGATTACGCGCGTCGACGCGAACGGAGAACCAAGACTTTATGCGACGCTTACCAAAAGTGCCAGGGAAGGTGTTGACTGGCAGCTAACTAGTTTTCGCAACAGCGGAGAGCCACAAAGTCACATGGATTTCAGGGAAGATGAACTGAAGCAGTGGGACACACGCCTGGTCAAAGAACTACCCGTGTCATATCCTGACGCGCATTATCGTGCAAGTTGGGGCGAAGAACAGGCAGTAGAGAAGCAGGCCCCTAAAGATAAGACGCCAAGCCTCACTACTGAGATGATTAGCCATGCTAAAGAGGTTTCAATCCTAGACGTCGCTATCAAACACGGCATCAACCTGGTACACGACGGCGGCGACTACTGGTCTTGGGATCGGCACGACTCACTCAAGGTCAACACACGAAAAAACATGTTTACCTGGAACAGTCGCCAAATTAGCGGAACAACCATCGACTTCATGATTAAGGTGGTGGGCGTAGACAACTTCCGTAAAGCAGTAACAGCATTGAATGACAGTAACCTATCAACTACAAAGGTGACAGCGGAAGAACGCCAGCCGTTTGAGTATGACATCCAGAACTCTAAAGACTTCAGCCGAGCACGAGATTACCTGACGCTGGCCCGCGGTTTGAACCCGTCAATCATTGATCAGTTGCATCAACGCGGGTTTATCCAACAGGACAACAAAGGCAATGCCATCTTTGTTTGGGCGCGTGATGGTGAGCGTGTTGGTGCTTCTATCCAGGGTACGACCATCGACAAACAACACAATGGGCCGCGCGGTACGTTCAAGCAGATTGCCAAAAACTCAGAGCAAGATTATGGGTTCAATTTCACGATTGGGCATCCAAAGCAGTTATACGTTTTTGAGTCGCCGATTGACGCGTTGTCTTATCTGAGCTTGCATCCACAAACCAAGGACACCATGTTCTTTGCTATGGATGGCCTCAAGCCGCAGTCAGTAATCAAAGCTATGGTCTACTATCATACACGCACTGGTAACGCGCCTGAACGCGTTGGCTTTGGCGTCGATAATGACCCGGCAGGCCACCGCTTCTTCGATGAGATGGTCAACAAACACAGCTTTGAGAATTCCGAAACAGGGGAAACCTTGCCATACGGACACTTCATGGTTGACGACCTGGCTATTCCTAACGAGCGGCTTAAGATCTTGCAGCAACAAGCTACGGCGGCTAATGTACCGTGGGAACCGTTGGCAGCTTTAGATAAGGTTGAAACTAACTTCCATGACGATAAGGAGGTTAATAACTGGTTCGGGCTGAAAGGTGGCTTTACTCACAGCGATGGCAGCGCGCCTGGCAGCCAATATGAAATGCGTGCCGGTCAACTCGCTAGTCTGATGGGCGAGCTAACTGACCAGAGCGGACTCGACTATCAAGCACTAGTTAAACGCCTTGACCCGACACTCGATCCAACAATGCAGCAAGCAGTTATTGGCAAGCTGCAAGCCTATACCGCCCAGTACGAGAATGGCGGGGTCAAGCCCGTGCAGTATCAAATTAAGGACTGGAACGACCGACTGAAGCAGGTGCAAAACGAGAGTGGGTTTCCAGCCCGCTTAATTGATCGCATTTATGCTAACAAGGCGAAAGAAGAAGGACTGAAAGTAATCCAAGACCGCGACCAGGATGGGCGTGATCGCCTTAAAGCAGTACAGTCTAACCAGCTCAATAAAGGACTTTTTGAAGCCGACTCGCCGCAAGAAATGGCCTATCTGATTAAGACGTATGGTTACAGCGCCGTTGATAAGGAAGACGAGCGAAAATATCAACGCGCTGAGGGTGTGGAGCACGCAGCATCACAGAAGCAGGAACCAAACCTGGTGCGACAAGCTATGCAAGCCGCTGCCCAGGTCGAAAGATAAGGGGGGCTGTCTCGTGAATTTCAAGCATCTAGGACGCCTGGTTGCCCTTGCAACCCTGATGGTTACACTCACCGGGTGCAAAGCGGTGGGCCAGCTATCCAGCTTACTTCCAGGAGCAACCACCGAAAACTCCAAAGTGGACACGGCACTTATCAACACTCACTTCAGTATCAACAAGTACCCGCAGAATTACATGACGGTAGACAATAACAAGCCCGCGTTTGAAGGGGCATTTGCCCGCACGGTCAGTCGCAATTTGAAGGATCCAAGCTACGTTTCAGCATCGACGGATTATAGCGCCCTGGATCGCGCGGGCCGCACTCAAGGCGTGACAGCGGTTATCACTTATCCGTCAATGATGTTTCATAGCAGCAGCGTGAAAAAGCGGCCCGCTTTCCCTTCAGAAACGCGAGTTTCAGGCGAGTACCTCAACGCTAAATTTGTGCTCAACCACAACACAGGCGAAAAGTCCTGGCAGGGCGGGCGTAACAACAATCACATTGTGCAGCTTACAGGCTATCGGGGCTATCTCTACAACAAGTCGCACCTGGTCGCATGGTCACTAAATGGCGATATGCAAACTCACAACGTTATTCTGGGTACGCGTGCGCAAAATGTCGGCACCAATGACATGAGAAACCCCGGCGGCATGGCCTATCCTGAAACACTAACGCGCAACTATCTCCAAGCGCATCAGGATGAAGCAGTGGCTTACCAGGCTATCCCTATATATAGTGGGTCAGAGCTTGTACCCCGTGGCGTGCACGTCATTGTTCAATCTCTCAAGAACCCGAACGCTTTACGTTTGAACGTCTGGGTCTTTAACCAGCAAGAGGGCGTAAAACTCAATTTCAAGACCGGTCAATTCAGCCTGAACTAGGATACCTTCGTTTTTCCCTATTGAATGTTTATGCGTGGTCTTTGCATTTGCCCCGCCGTCCGAAAGGGCGACGGGGCTATTTTGTTGCCCTATTTTTGGCGCTCAAGCGGGTGGTTGTTTATCAGTCTGCTCTAAAACGCCTCAGAATCGTGCCTGACAGCACGGCATTATGACGATATGACAGGAAGCCCCATGCTCACTGCGTCTCTACTTGAAAAAGGCGCGGGGTCTGCTGGCGGATCGCCGGGCGCTGCATAGCAGCGCAAGCACTTGAAGCTACCCGTCCTTGGTAGTTTTAGGCCGCCGCGCGCCACGGGGTGACCATGCTTCGAGATAGCGTGTGCGGCTGGTTTTTGCCGTGCCGCGCACTAGCTGTCAGGTCTTGCCTGCTGTGCTTCGAGATCAAGCGTAGCCTCGCAAGTGTGGGCGGGCGTGGCGCCCGCACTTGCGCAGTCGGTACGGCTGATGGCTTCACCCCGTGGCGCGCGGCGGCTGCCTCTCGGGCTAGCTTGATGTAAGCAAAAACCGCCAAACGCCCGTGGCTCTAGGTATTTGGCGGCTCAAGCAGTATAATGAACATAGCGGAAAAGTTAATGAGCGGTGGTATCTTCGGATTCGGGAGAAGGTGAGGCCTATGGGCGTAAGGCTCATAACCTTTAATTCCAACGAAAGGAGGTACGGGTTTGCTTGTGATTGGCGCTTTGGCGACAATCACGGCCTCCATCAGTGCGTTAGCTCTGCTTGTCCTCGCGGTTACGCGACTGGTCAATGCAGTGCGCAAGCTGATGAAAGCAACCGGCTTCGGCCGGAAAAAATGAGCAAACTAAAAGCCGCTTCGACTTTGACCGGGCGTCGCGGCTTTTAGTTTGTGATTGCTTGACCACCGTTCTTTAAACGGTATCCGCTGTGGAAGGGCACTCCTTATGGGGTGCCTTTTTGCACGGTTTCATTATAGCATGGAACCTCGGTTTAGTGAACCGATCGGATTTGACCACGCCTGACCATAAGATGCCAGCGTGAACTACTCGGCCATCAATGACCGAGCTTCTGGGAACACCGCTATGACGATGCTGTAAAACTCCTCGTCAAGTAGGTTACCCAAACTCTCGTCTTCGCCGTTATAAGCCTTGGCTAGTTTTGCAAATGTCGCTATCTCCATTTTGATTACCTCCTATGCTACTTGATACGTGCCACGTGCCACGCGTTCAAAGTAACGCTCGTCCTGAACCACTTGGCGGGCTTTGGCCTGCCAGTTTGTGTTGCCTTTGGCCTTGGCGGTCTGTGCCAAGGCATCGTACAAATCGGCTAGATTAGTGACGCCATGACCTCTGACAATAGAATAGATGAGGTCGTGCCATGTTGCGTGCGGCATATCTGCCATTGTACGTGTGAAGTCCTTGGTGTACTTGATGTTGACTTGCCAGATTTCGTTCTTCTTGAACACCAGTAAGTGTTCATGAGCAATCGGGATAAATGTGCCGCCGTAACTCTTGCGGCCGCTAACGGTGTTAAATTGCTCTTTGATGAGGTGGCATTCTAGGTCGCCGTACCAAGTCATGTCTTTAATGATTGAGTAGTAGTGACCTTTCTTGCGAACATCTCCAACCAAGAAGACATGGCGGCCACCTTTGACCAAACTGTCGTATATCTTCTCGTTGATAACGTCTAGCTTTTCGATGAACGTATCGTAAGGCATGGCGTTTGATAGGTCGTCCTTATCGTATGACCCGCGTTGGGTCGCGTAATCGATAATGTCCCAGTATGGCGGGTGTGAGAATACAAAGTCTGATTGAACCGGCATCTCGTCCTTGAGTGCGTCCCAGCCGGTCAACAGGTCAAGATGCACGCTGTTTTCAATGCCTAGGTCGGTCGCCACGTCCTTGCCGGTACCGCCGCCGCTGAACACCTCCACGAATTTCTTCGGCTTGTATGTTTCCAGCAAGTCCTTGATGACGTGGCCTGATACGTTGCCACGGTAACTGCTCTTGCCCCACTTACCACGGTCTTGATAGCTTAAAATGCTCGATTGTAAGGCCATTTCAATCACACTCCTTGGGTTGCTTGTTCAAATGCGGTTTTCAGGTCTGCGGCAAGGAAGCCCTGCTTTGGTTGGCTGACCACAGCCGCCGTAAGGCGACTGATGGCGTCCAGCTCCTGCTGACTGGCCTTGCTGGGGTTGAGACCTAACTCGATGCACAACACGGCGGCAACGTACCATTCGCGATTACCCTTGTTGAACTCTGCCAGTGTCTTGTAGTAGGCGTTCACCATGTTGACGGTGACACTATCTGCGACAACCTCCTCTAGTTGCTTGGTTAACAGCTTCTTGTAGTGCTTCTTCGGCACCACGGTTTCATTGAAGCAGTAAGTCATATCCTGCATGGTCTGTGCCAAGCGGTCTACAGGTTGTTTCACAACCTCGTCATAAGTGGTTTTCATGCTGTTACCTCCTGAATGTATGTGACGATTTGCTCCCACCCTTTGAGGTGTACGGTAGAATTGCTAGTGCGCTGGTCGTAGGTCGCGCCGTGCCATGCGTCAAATTCAACGCTCGCAATCACACTTTCGGGGCGGCTGGCTTCGGCAAGGTTGACGCCAAACTCCTCTGGATATGGGGTGCGGCTGGTCGCGTCAAGTAGTCGTTTAATGGCTTTGTGCAAGCCCTCCTCTAGGCTTGTGGCGCTGATTTTCTCTGTCCAATCAGTGGTTCCGCCCCAATTCATAGCGCCTAAGTATGCAATGTATGTGTTTTTAGCCATGATAGTTGCCTCCTATGCCACGCTGTGGTTGCTCTTGATTGAGTACGCGCCCTCTGGTGATACAACCAGACTATCCAGCATCTCGATGCCTATGAAGCCACTTGCTAGGTTCATGGCTTTGGCTTGTTCACGGTCTGCACTTGAAGGCGTGCAATCGCCGCTTGGATGGTTATGCGCGATGATGAGCTTGACCGCGTTGCATAACAGCGCCGATTGCAAAATCTCACGCGGTGAGCCGATTGCCTTGTTAACCGTGCCAGTAAAGACGCGCCGCACGGCGATGAGCCGGTTCTTGACGTCTAGGTACATTGCCAGTAAACTCTCTCTGGCATCGTCGCCGATGATTTGCTCTGCCAGATAGGCGGCAGTAATACCACTACTTACTTCAACGCCCGCGCCTAGCAGTGGCGTTTCGGCTTTTACCAGTTTGACAGTGCTAATCATGACCGTTTGCTCGGTTAACTCGATTTCGGTGTTCATAAGAGAACCTCCTTGAGCTTTTAGCTCGACCTTCTATCGCGCATTTGCGCTTTTCCTTATCTCTCGACGTCGAAACCGTAACAGCAGCCTGACGGCCCACACAAGGGAGTGCCGTAGGTATTGTTTTGCGTTGTTTGCAAAAAAATACCGCCCCTTGTGTGGGACGGCTGGCTGATGTAGCCGCGAAGCGGCGTTGGGCGTAGCGCGAGAGATAAAGAAAAGCGCGGGTCTTCCTGGCGGTACGCCAGACACTGCAAAGCAGTGCAAGCACTGATCTCTCTGAATGGAAAGTAAATCGACTGCAAACCAACAGTAGAAGACTAAAATAGCCGTGGCGAGCGCAAGGGCCAAGGGCGCGCCGCCACATAACGCTGAACAGCCTACTCTCGGGCTGTGAGAGCAGGCTGTGACCCTGAGTGATCTAAACTAGGCACAGTGGGCTGAACGAACAGCTATTTTCTGAGCTGATCTCGTTTTATGATCCGGTAGATGGTGCTGCGGCCAATGCCCGTTCTCCGTGCCACCTCTTTGATTGGTGCGCCCGCAGTGACCAGGGACACAAGCTGATCATAGGCCAGCCTGTCCTTTGCGTTCTTGGATGTTGCTGAGTAAGCGGTTTGGCGGCCTTTGTAGACTCCGCGTTTCTTGGCCTCTTTGATACCCTCACGCTGCCGCTCTAGTATCTTCCCTCGTTCTTCCTCGGCCTGTTACTTATTTAGCTCCAAGAAAATATTGATGATCAGGCGGCGCAAGTTTGGTTCTTTGATCCCACTCAAGGTCGGTAGACTCAAAATGTTTAGCACCAGAACCGTTTAAATTAGCGTGACATTTTTCAGTCATTGACGTATTATGGGGAAAAATAAGGTACCAGAAAATTCCCGGAGGTATGTGATGACTAAACAAGTTCATTTTCGTGTTGACGATGACGTTTATGAGAAGCTCGTCGATAAAGCCGTTGCCTCTGGGCAGACGCTGCAGCAGAGCATGACAATGGCGCTGTGTAAATACGTCGGAAAGGTCGATACGATGAAACAGAAGAAGTCAGGTTATACGTTCATAGATCTGTTTGCAGGCATCGGCGGGCTGCGGTTGGCATTTGAGAATAATGGTTCGCAATCCGTTTACTCGAATGAGTGGAACAAGTACAGCCAGCAGACGTATCTCGCTAATTTTGGTGTACAGCCAGATGATGACATCACTAAAGTCGACGAAAACACGATTCCAGATCACGATATTCTCGTGGCAGGATTCCCGTGTCAGCCGTTTAGTATTGCCGGCGTCTCCAAGAAAAATAGTATGGGCCGAGCCACCGGTTTTCAAGATAAAACTCAAGGGACATTGTTTTTCGATGTTTGCCGGGTCATCAAGGCCAAGCGTCCGAAAGCTATCTTCCTTGAAAACGTAAAAAACCTTAAGAGCCATGACAAAGGCCGGACGTTCAAAATCATCATGGAGAGTCTCGATGAGCTCGACTATGACGTGCATTATGCCATCTTAGATGCTCAGGATTTTGTGCCGCAGCATCGCGAACGGATTGTGATTGTCGGCTTTGATCGTCGTCGTTATGGCTATGTAGACTTTGAGTTCAACTTGAAAAAACCTACTCATAAGCCAGTATTACACGAAATTTTGGAGCCCAAGGTTGATGATAAATACACCCTGAGCGATAAGCTCTGGGATTACCTTCAGGCGTATGCCGAGAAGCACCGCAAGGCCGGCAATGGATTTGGCTACGGTATGGCAGACCTAGACGGGCACACTCGGACGCTGTCTGCGCGGTATTACAAAGATGGCAGCGAGATTCTGATTCCACAGCCGGGCAAGAACCCTCGCCGATTAACCCCACGTGAATGTGCCCGGTTGCAAGGTTTTCCAGATAGTTTCCAAATTCCTGTTTCCAATACGCAGGCCTACAAGCAATTCGGAAACTCAGTTGCGGTACCAATCATGACCGAAGCCGCTCGATTGGTTCAAAGCAAATTGACGGAGCTAGACATGGGTAAGCAGCAAGACGTTGAGCTTCTGGCGAAAGAGGCGTAGATGATGACAACCGAACTTTGTAATCAGGCTGTAGTTGACGCACAGACACATGAGATTGCATACACGAAATTCATGTCCGCCAACGATAGCGGTGAGACGAGAGCGCACCAGAGTGGCATTCTGCTGGGGAATGTCATGTTTGGTGTTTTTTTTGGCGGCCAGCGCCCGACAACTGGCGCCCCAATTCGCCGAAGAGTCGAAGCAGTTGTACAAGGGGACCCAGAAGATATCCGGGAGTTGTCAGTGATTTATTATCCCTCCAAGACTGAGATGCGGATAACTGGATGGGGCCGAGGTGACCAATTTATTTTACCGGAGTATACAGGCTCACTTTTTGTCCTAGTAGCGCATCGACCGGACAAAATTTTCGTCTATCGATTCGATACTGATGACAGCATCACGGACTTTTTGGCAGGCGTCGGCATTGACTCGACCCAAACGAATAGCATCATCGGGTCAGATCATATTGCCAGAACCAAGTCGCTAGAAGAACAGTTGAGAGATGCTCTGCAGCAGGCCGCACAGCAGTTGATGCTAAGCGTTGATGATTTTCCAACGACCACTCAGATGTCGCTGACGGCTAGACAGGTTGAGGACCGTGTGCTGGATCATATAGAGCGCATTACTACGGATCCCGATAGTAAAATTGTCAGCTGGACTAATGTTGAGTATTCACTCTTCAAACTCGTGGAACAGATTAGATACCGTGATGTGATGAATAGAGGGTTTAATAACGTCGAAGATTTCGTAGCAGTGGCGAACAGCATTCTAAACCGCCGCAAGAGTCGAGCCGGCAAAGGTTTCGAATCGCATGTTGCGGCAATTCTAGATGGCAACCAAGTGCGCTATACACCGCAAGCCATTACTGAAGAACGTAAAAAGCCGGACTTTATTTTTCCTTCAATCGAGCAATATAAGCGGAGCTCATTTCCAGTGGCGGGCTTAACATCGCTGGCGGTGAAGACGACGTGTAAAGACCGGTGGCGGCAAGTCATCACCGAGGCGGACCGGTTGAGAGACAGCCCCAAGTACTTGCTGACATTACAGCAGGGGATTTCGAAGAACCAGCTGCGAGAGATGGAGTCGGAGAACGTGCAGCTCGTTGTGCCAAAGGAGTACATCGCTAGTTATCCGCCAGAGTACAAGTCAAAGATTATGAGAGTCAGGGATTTTGTGAAGCTGGTTCACGAGCGTCAGGACGAATTTATGGTATGATCTAGGTACACACTTCAGGCGGTAATTCACGCTTGTGCCCGTTTCCTTAAATGGAGGCGGTTTTTTTGTAGGACGAATTTACACTGTAAGTGCAACAAATTGGCCAAATAGAAAAGACTCAAGCCCGAGTCCTTGTAAGATGGAATCACCAAAATACCGGTTACAAGGAGAACTTGGCTTCTTGAGACTCGCGATATTAGTGGCCTTGTCATTCATAGCGTCACTGAGCGTTATTGGTATCATGAAAAAATTGCTGGTTGCATGTGCTACGAACATAGTGTGATGTAATCTAGTTACGCGACCATTTATTACGGTATTTGCCGTGACAATTTTGGCGCACCTCGGGGTAAGATGCGTGAGGTAGAATGAAAACTGAATGCACGTCTTGGTGCTTCAATAATGTCGCGTCAAACCGTGAGAACCTGATCTCAATTGCAAAAATTTATTTTGATAACGAACAGTAGTGAAAGCGCTGCTCAGAACACTCTTGTTCATACAGAGTGGGGGTAGCGTATCTGTCCGGTTTGTTTTAAAGTGAACATGGAAGTGGGGTCTCATGCACCTGCTGCAAAAGCAAAAATTGCATCTGTTATGTGGGAGGTATAGCACATTGATTGTTAAGAATCTGAAGCGATACGTTTCACCTGATCAGAGAAGTGATAGAGAAAATGGGTTAACAGTGAAGCTATTCAGCACTCATGCCTTTCAAGAGAGCGGATTCTTTAATACAATTTTTCAATGTGCTCACGTTGGTGATGTTCTAGAACGACGTTTCATAATTACATTGGATGATGAGCCTAAAAGTATTATTGAGTCGTATATACCGTGTCTGTTTATTGGACAAAGATCAAACTGTGCTAATAGTCTGGAGCGCGATCTGGATAAAGAGTATTCATCTACTTGTATTGAGAGAGAGTTATTGTTGACCTGGCCGACAGGAACAGAGGCAGAGTCTTTGCGCCTTATTGGGGATAGCCGGGTAATAGTTGAAAAACAAAGTGTTATATATAATGGGGGAATTCTAAGATATGAGCAAGAAATTTCTGATCCTGAATTTTATGAATTTAAGAATTGAACTATGACAAATTTTTTGTACAAGGAAGCTAAAGCTGAAATAGTGCAATTGATTCGAAGTGGTGTTGTAGATTCTTCAGGAAAGATACCTTCTCAGAGAGAATTGGCTCTTAGACTCGGCTTTAGTCGAATGTCCATAAAAAAGGCAATAGATTCTTTGATTGCAGACAACGTGTTGGTCGCTAAGCGGGGCGATGGCACCTATTTGATTAGCGATAACCAGTCAAAGGCGTTGGATATAGGGGAAGAATCTGCTCTTTCATTGAGTGAGTCAATTAAGCTAAAGGGTTTAAGCTCAGAGAGTTTAATTAAATCGTTTAAGCTTATTTACGATGATCAGTATCTCATGAAACTATTCCCTGAATATTTTGAATTTTATGAATTGATTCGAGTTCGTAAAGCCGATAATCGTGCTGTATCTTTGCAGAAGGCATATTTTCCATTTAGACTTTTTAAGGATGCACATCGGTATGATTTTTCCAACTTATCCCTGTATGACTTTATGGAGTATAGAGGCAAGAGACCGGTAACATTTAAAAGCACCATACGTGCTGTCCGTGTCACTGACGAGTTGGACTTTTCGGAGTTGAATGTTAGGTCAGGTAGTCATGTTTTGGGCGTAGACTACTTAGGTTATTCAGCAACTGGCGAGCTTGTAGAATATACGCAGTCGTACTTCAACCCGGACTCGATTCAATTTAAAGTTTCGGTACCATTGCGTGAAGATAAGTAAAGTGAACCATTCGCGAGAACTTTATTTTAAGTTCTCGTATTTTAATGGTTTCATTTTTGGTTTGTTTATTGAGTGTTTATTTGCCAAAGGTTCTATTTTCGTTGAATTATAGCGGTTACATAACTAACATTGGTTTAGATAGGAGGTGAACAAGTGAACGTTATTTTGATTAGTCATTCAAATCTGGCATTGGGTATGAAAGATACAGTCGAATTAATTATGGGCAAGCAACCAAACCTGCATGCTGTTGCAGCTTATGTTGACGATTCAGTTAGTTTAATTAGTCAACTTGATCAAGTGTATTCTAAGTTTAGTGCAAACAGTCTTAATGTTTACGTTACTGACGTAGAAGGCGGGAGCGTAAATACCGAGACCCTTACCTGGTTAAAAGGAAAGACCAACAGCTATGTGATAGCGGGTATGAGCTTGCCGTTAGTACTTGGACTTTTAACAACTAATGTCGAATCAGGTACAGACCAAGAGTTCAAAGAGCTTTTAAGGAACATCGTTGAGGATGCAAGGATGGCAACAAAATTTGAAGTGGTTGAGGCATCTGCAGATGAAGAAGATTTTTGAGAGAGGAGATTAACTTGCATGATATCAATGACACGGATTGACTACCGTTTGTTGCATGGCCAAGTTGCCTTTGCATGGTCGAATTTTTTGTCGGTGAACGCAATTCTAATCGCTAATGACTCGGTCGTAAAAGATGACTTCCGAAAACAAGCATTAAGATTAGCTAAACCAAGTGGGTCAAAGTTGATTTTTAAGAGTGTGTCAGACTCTGTATCGGCTATTAACAGTGGAGTCACAGATAAGTATAGAGTTCTTGTTGTAACAGAGAATGTGGATGACGCATATCGACTTATTAAGAATACGGGAAATCATATACAATTACTTGACGTAGGCCTTGTTTCAGAGCGAGAGGGCACAAGAAACATTGCCAAGGCTGTTTATTTGACTCCGGTAGAAGAAAATAAATTATTGGAATTGGAAAATGCGGGAGTGAGTGTGGTTGTAAAACAAGCGCCAAATGACCCCGATACGCCCATCTCTTCGTTAGTTAAGTCTTGTGGTGAAGAGTCAAGCAAATGAGGTGAGATGCTAGGATTACTTTTTGGTAGTTGAGCGCATACCTCCCCCAACTCACAACTTTCTTGTTTTTCGACTACGGGGAAACGTGCCGTTTAACTTAACCAGTCACGCTAGACTGATTTGCTAGGATCGTAGAGTTGGTGATTCTCCATTAAGGTGAACACCAACCTAACGAGCTTGCGAGCGGTCAATAGACTGGCGCGACGATGCTGATACTTTGGAACCTCCCGATATTTCTTGTCATAGTAACGACCATACTCTGGATCATGCAATCTTACAGAGTTGGCAGCTTCAACTAGGTAATACCGCAGATATTGATCCCCGCTGTGTGTACGCGGTGTTGCTTGGCGCTCCGTATCACCTGACCGGCTTCGTTTCCAAGCCAGACCAGCGTACTTGGCTAAACTAGCCTTTTTCTTGAAGCAATCGATTTGACCGACTTCGGCGGCGATACCAGCGGCGTAAACCGGGCCAATACCCGGCAAATTCGTAGTGGTTTCTTCTCTGGTGTGGCTTCGCATAACGCGGCGATACTCTTGTCGAGTCGATAAGAGTCGCGGGGCCGAGCGCTTAAGCGCTTTGGCAACGGTCTCGGGGTCATCATGGTGGCACCGAAGACAGACATCGGAAGTTCCGCGTCAATCGTATTCATCTTGAAGTACAAGTTGTTGAGAAAGTGGTTCTTGCACCAAGTCAACTGTTTGATCAGATGAGATCTTTCACGGGTTAGGCGTTGGAGTGCCAGATGGCACTCATCACGTGGTACCAGCACTTCATGGCGACCGACACGGAGCAAGTCGGCGATGTTATAGACATCAAGCGTATCCGTCTTGTCTTGCTCGAAGACCTAGCTGTAGCGATGTGTCATATTAGGATTTAAGGTGGCGACCTCAAGGCGAATGTCTTCAAGATCTTCATCGTCAATCAATGTCTGTGAAGGCAAGACATTGTAAATCGAGGTTGCCTCTAAGACCGCAATGACACGTTCGTAAGGGTGCTTCTTGTAGGCATCCAAGATGCATTGCTTGATGGTGTTAGTGCCGGCAGGACGGTTGGGAACAGAGTCTTTAGAGACAACGTTCTTGTCACTATCCATACCACAGAAATCTAATTTAGCTTTGGAAACATCAATACCAACATTTAAGTTCATAGAACTGGACCTCCTTTCTTTGTCAGATTGATTGGAGAAGACTTGGGCGCTACGTGATGTCCCCTAATTATGAACGGTGAGTGTATCCTCGCGGCATGAGACGCTACTAACTGTTGAGCTGCGTGATGAAACGTGAGTCATCACCAACAGCCAATAGCACTTCAGCTTGTGGTTTGCACTTACTACCGATTCATCTGGGAGGCAGACTCAACATGAGGTTCGGATCACTCCGACGACAAAAAAAGAAAGACCTAGACCAGTTGGACCCAGATCCAATGAACAACTAGAGGGTATCACGTAGCACTCAAGTCGATTGAACGACTTTGAACTTGGAACAATTTTTCTATACGAGGAGGAAGATTATGCTAGCACAGGCCATTGGAATTTTTTTTATAGCCTTGATTGCTAATATGCAGGACTTCATCGGAAGTTCATTTATTGGCAGGCCATTGGTAACGGGACCGATTGTGGGATTACTTTTTGGCGATTTGCAACAGGGTTTAATTATTGGAGCAACACTTGAGTTAGCCTTTTTGGGGCTCATGGGAATTGGTGCTACGGTACCACCAGACGAAATTATTGGCGGAATCTTAACGACGGCCTTGGTTTTGAAGAATGGGTATGGCATGGGAGCGGCAATGACGCTGGTTTTACCTATTGCGGCTTTAGGATTGGCGCTCAAGAATATTTTGTATGTAATTATTTTTCCGGCCATGAATCATACTGCTGATAGTTTGATTGATGAGGGAAAGATACAGCAGGCCGCGAACATGCACTTGATAGCCAGCTTTACACGGATTTTGATGATGACAATAGTAACCACATTTGCCTTCGTTGTTGGTAGTGGTACTGTGGGTGCTATCTTGAAGATGATACCGGTAGGCTTCACAGATGGGATGACGATTGCTACAAATTTGCTTCCAGCGGTTGGGTTTGCAATGCTGATTAATATGACCTTCAGCAAAAAGGTTGCGCCGTTCTTCTTTATTGGATTCGTTTGTGCAGCTTATTTAAAAGTAGACACCGTGGGGACGGCTATTATTGGCGGAATTGTAGCAATGATTATGTATATCATTATGGATGAGATTCGTAAGCAAGGTAAAGGAAACGGATCGGCTGACGGAGGTGTTGAGGATGACTTCTAAAAAACTTAGCAAAAGTGATTTAAAAGGTATATTCTGGCGTTCACTTCCTATGGAAGCATCCTTTAACTATGAGCGAATGATGAGCCTGGCATTTGCATTTACGATGAGTGGAGTCATTAAGAAACTCTATACGAACAAAGAAGACCAGAAGCAAGCAATGAAGCGTCATATGGAATTCTTTAATTGTACGTCAGCAACTTCACCATTTATTGCTGGTGTTGCCGCCTCATTGGAGGAAAAGAACGCAAACGATCCAAGTTTTGATGCAAGTTCAATCAATGCGATGAAAGTGGGCCTAATGGGACCACTTTCAGGAATAGGCGATTCTATTTTCTGGGGAAGTTTACGTATTATCGCAAGCGGTATTGGTGTCTCTCTCGCAAAGCAGGGGAATATTTTAGGACCAATCTTGTTCTTGCTTATTTTCAATATTCCTAACGTATTAGTCAGATACTTCGGAACTATCTGGGGTTACAAACTAGGTGTATCATTTATCGATCGCATGGCAAGTGGCTTAATGGATAATGTCACTTACGCTATTAATATTTTAGGGAATACCGTTATTGGCGCGATGGTTGCAACAATGGTGGTAATTAAAATTCCAGTGAAATTGAGTGGAGGAAAAGATCCGCAAACAATCCAGTCGTTTTTTGACGCATTAATGCCAGACATACTTCCGCTACTCATTACATTCCTAATCTGTTGGTTATTGAAGAAACATGTGAAGGTTGTTTACATCCTACTAGGAATGTTGGTAATCAGTATTTTAGGCGCAGTATTCGGATTCATGGCTGTTTAGAGAAGCATAAGGAGTGTAGCAATTGACTTTTAATCAAGAAGAATTTAGTAGCGCTTATAAAGAAACTTTGGATGGGCTGAGTACTGTTAAGGTGATAGCCAACAAATTAGAAAAACGTCATTTTGATAAAGCGTTTTTTGTAGGTTCTGGTGGCTCATTCACAAAGTATCTTGACTTGAAAGCAGTTCTTTTCAAATCACTTGATATGCCGTTTGATATAGTAACTCCCGAGGAATTGATTGGCGAATACGGTGAAGAGCTTAACCATAGTCTTGTAGTAGTGGGATCCAAGACAGGCGCTACGACTGAGCTAATTGATGGTTTATCAATTGTTAGATCAAAAGATTGCGAAGCAACTGTCGTTGGGTTTATTGGCGATGATAATACCCTCATAGATAAGGGAAATCTTCTAGACTTTAGAATTAGTTCAGTTAATACAGACGTGAATTTGATCTCATTTGGTTTTCTTGTATGGTTACTCTCTAATGAGCGCTCTGAAGACGATATTGCGGACTTTGTTAAGCAATTGGGCGAAGCAGGAAACAAAATTTCCAACGCAATTACTGCGATGGAACCTGATGCACGCAAGATGGTGAAAACGGTTGACTTAAATGCTCCACAGATGTGGGTATCTTCAGGAAGACTTTGGGGAGAGACGCTCTGCTTCTGCAATTTTATGTTGAAGGAGATTCAATGGCTAGACGCTGGAGCTATTCGTTCTACCGAATTCTTCCATGGCCCGTTCGAGCTTGTAGATCCTAATTATCAGGCATTTGTTGTTATTAATTCATCAGAAATGCGTGAGCAGGATGTTCGGGTAGAAAAATTCTTGAAATCACACACAGAAAATAATTTCATGGTCGATATGAAAGATTTCCAGTTAGACGAATTTCGAAGTGAAGTTAGAGACATTGTGGAGCCGTTTGCGTTAAATCATTACTTTGATAATGTGCTGAGCTTGTATGGTGAACGTACCGGTAAGACGTCGGCAACGCGCCGCTACTATCGTGTAACCAAATACTGAGGCGATAATATGAATGTGAAGGATCTTTTCGAATTTCTTTTGATTCATTTTAGATTTTGTTACACGAGTGGTCAAAAGAAAAGGCTGTTAAAGTGGGTGAGCAAGGTTGTATTGCCGGGTGCTACTTATCGTGACGGCGGCCGTTTGGTACAGAGACAGGGATCCCGAACACTTTTGGTTGTGAACTTCACCGCGCCGCGGAGAAGTTTTATTGGACCTCGTAAGATCGATATAGAGCACGAAGAAAGATTGCGGTTAGCCAGAAGATTCATCAGTGTGTTGGCACTGGTAGCTTTAATTCTATGTGTTTTCACTGCCTCTATTGCGCTGCAACGAAAAGAGTATGGATTTTTAGTAATTTATGTTCTTTTGATGTCATTACTGTATTTAATATTTGTTGGTATTCCCCAAGCGAAATCGTTTTCTAATATGGCGACTTTAGCAACGGCATTAATGATAGCTCAGTCGAACAACCGATGTGACTTGTATTTAATAGATGGGTATATGTCTCACTTGCCAGAAAAGTTATATTCCAATCACTACGCAAAGATTATCTATCTGAGAGATGTTTACTGTGATCCTCTTTTGTACTTTAAAGAAAGAATGGTTGATGGAGTGGAAGAGGTGGAAATGTTTTCCGCATCCAAATTTTATAATAGTATTATGATTAGAAACGTTGAAAAGTTTGGTGATGAAACGATACCCACGAAATGGTTTCTAAGTGTTAATGATCTGGAGTCTTGTGCGACTAAGTTGTTATGGTAATGTGTAGATAATATTTCACTACGATGGGAGTATTAGACTCAATTTTTATCATCACAACTAATTGTGTTATAAAGACAAAGTGAGAAGAGCGAACGTCACCTCTTCTCACTTTTGCTTTATAAGTGTCAAAGCTTCCTCAATTTTCAAGTCAAGTGCAACGATGATAACGAATTCTTGATAGTGGTCTAGGCTGTTACGCCATGCATCGGTAGTAATCGCATGGGCGAAGATAGTTCAGAATACGTCTGGGACGATGGTTCAGTGCGGATTGGACTGCTTG
>NZ_RHOK01000032.1 GCF_003946175.1 Lacticaseibacillus suibinensis
AGAGAACAAGCTGAGTCTTATTCACCTTGGAATCAGTATCTGAAGCCATCAAAACAAGAGATTGCTTGAACAACGAAGGGGCGTAATCTGAGAATGCGGATTACGCCCCTTCTTAGTTTGCCAGGCGGTCGGTTATTGGGTGCTTACGAAACAATGAATAAGTGTGGTACTTGGAGGTGGGAAGATGGCCAAGCCATCCCGGAAAGACAAACAGGTGATGTTTGCCGAGGAAACGCCAGGGAGTAAAAGCCTTGACGAAATCAACGGTAGTATCGCCGTACCCAAGGACGCCGGCTTTTGGCGGACGCTCTTTACTTATACTGGCCCTGGCATTTTAATCGCTGTGGGTTACATGGATCCAGGGAACTGGATCACCTCAATTGCTGGGGGCGCGCAGTTCAAGTACACGCTGCTCACCGTTGTTTTGATTTCTAGTTTAACCGCGATGCTATTGCAGGCGATGGCGGCACGATTGGGGATCGTCACTGGCAAAGACCTGGCCCAACTAACCCGCGAACGCACGGGCAAAAAAACTGGCATTGTGCTGTGGATCATTACCGAACTGGCAATCATGGCAACCGATGTCGCGGAAATCATCGGCTCCGGGATTGCGCTGGAACTTTTGTTTAAGATTCCGCTGATTGTTGGTATCTTGATCACCGCCGCTGATGTTTTGATTTTACTGGTGCTGATGCGGCTGGGCTTCCGGAAAATCGAAGCGATTGTAGCGGTGCTGGTGGCCGTGATTTTGCTGGTGTTCTCCTATGAGGTGCTACTCTCCAACCCGAGCGTCGGTGATATTCTCCGCGGCTATATCCCCAGCCCGACGATTTTAACCAACCGTTCGGAACTTTACCTGGCTTTGGGGATTGTGGGGGCCACGGTGATGCCGCATGACCTGTACCTGGGTTCTTCAATTTCGCAGACCCGCGCTGTGGATCGCAAGGACCGCGCCGCGGTCAAAAAGGCGATTCGGTTCACGACAATCGATTCCAACATTCAGCTGACCATTGCGTTTGTCGTCAACAGTTTGCTCCTGATTTTAGGGGCGGCGCTGTTCTTCGGCACGAATTCTGACTTAGGGCGCTTCGTGGATCTGTTCAATGCCTTGCAGGATCGGCAGGTAGTGGGGGCCATTGCCAGTCCGGTACTGTCGATGTTGTTCGCCGTTGCGCTGTTGTCTTCCGGGCAAAGTTCCACCATCACCGGCACTTTGGCCGGCCAGATTATCATGGAAGGTTTTATCCGCCTGAAGATGCCACTGTGGGCGCAGCGCCTGTTGACGCGGTTGTTATCGGTAACGCCGGTGCTGATTTTTGCCATTATCTTCAAAGGCGATGAGGCCAAAATTGAAGGCTTATTGACCTTCTCGCAGGTCTTCCTCAGCGTGGCCTTACCGTTCGCGGTGATTCCGCTGGTGCTTTACACTTCAAACCGGGATCTGATGGGCGAGTTCGCCAACCGCGCGTGGGTTAAATACACCGCCTGGTTGATTACCATCGTGCTGATCATCTTGAATATTTGGCTGATTTTACAAACCTTTGGGCTGACCGCCTAAGCCGATGAAGCTGCTGTGATGGCAGCTTTTTTGGTCGGCTGTGAAGGCTTTTTGCTTGCGCTCGCGCCGCGCAGTCTTTAAAGTGCAGGGCAAAGGGGGAGAGCAGATGTTAGATGTGAAGGATAGTTTGGCCAATTTAACTTGGACCACCACGCACCATTTGGCGCACATTCAAAACCGGCATCCGTTTATGCGGCGCTGGGCCGTCCAGTTTGAACTGGCGTACACCGATTTTCGGGTGATCCAGATTGCCTTGCAGCTGGAAGGCCATCACCACGAGCTGCTGGCAGATTTTGCCCAAACTTATGAGGCCATTCACCGGTATGAGTTTGCCTTTGCCGGCGAAGGGTTAGAAGGGTTTGATCAGCAATATGGTGATCAGTTGCCGGATTATGCCGCCCAAGTCGATCATTTCGAAGACCTAGTGGCCCAAATTCGCGATTTGCAAGCATAGGAAAACGCCTTAGCCAGTGCGGCTGAGGCGTTTCGTTGTATGCATCAGGTTAGTTCAATTCATCCCAGGCTGCCAGCGCAATCGGTGTGGTTTGGGTGGCAGCCAAAATCTTTTCGCTGAGTAAATCCTTGCGAATGGCGACTTCATAAGCATACTTTTCAAACCAATCCTGGTCCGCCACGTAATAGCCGTCGTTGCCGCGCTCTTTCCCCCAGGAGTTTTCGACTTTCCAGCGGGTTGGCTGGCCGTTGTCGAGATTGACTCCGGTTAAGGTCATGGCGTGAGTGACGGCAGCTTCGCGGGTCGCAAAACGATCGGCCAGCGGCATGGTAACGTCAAACCCAAACAAGGTGGAATGGTCATACAAGCCGCCGGTCAAGGTGCCAGTATCGCGATCCACGTCTTGGCCGACATCATTGCCGAACCACACCGCGGCGCCGGCTTGGAGCTGGCTAATGGCCATTGCCTGCAGGTCTTCGCGGGGGACGTTGACGAAAATAATCGGGCGCCCGCCAACCACGGTGTTTTGACTTGGCAGGGTGTAAGCCTGATAGTACTGCTTGGTGGGCCGCGGATCAGCGACTAACAGCACAAACTGGCTTAAATCCCAGCCCACGTACTTCTCATAGAAAGTCTTGGGCGTCAGGCCGCGGTCTTCGTGGAAATTGTTCTTGTCATCGCGGTAGCTAAAGTCGAAGCTTGCCGGTGGATTACCGTAGGCATAAGCGACGACGCGATAGATTTCAGAAAGCTGCTGTTGTTTCAAAGCGCGCAAGGCGTCATCGTCCTGACCAGCCTGAGCCGCTTTTTGAATGGCGGCGGCCGCTTGGCGTAGCTTCAAGTTCAACACTGAATTGACTTCATTGGTTTTGGAACTGTTGTAGGTTTCAGGCATCACCGACTTCGGCACGATGCCATACTTTTCAATCAAGGCAGGGGCGTTGTCGAATTGGCCGCCATCGCCATCGGGCTGCTTGAGCAATTCCGCCAAGGTCCGGTCCTCAGTGGGAGAGGCGGTTTTCAGTTCAATGACGTGTTCCAAAAACAAGTTGGCTTTTTCAATGCGGTCGTAGAAAGCCAGAAACGCTTGGGAGAATTCCAGATCCTTCAAGCCGAGCTTCTCGCCGGCAAAATGGCGCATGGTGTTCAACTCAGAAAACAGCCAGCAGCGGCCGGACTGTTTTTGGTTTGTGACCGCACCGGTGCTTAACTCTAGCGAAAATGCCGGTTTAATGGCCTTATCATTCAGTGGCCCGCGGGCCGCTTGGTCTGGACCCACGTTCTGCGTGGCTTTACTCAAGGCTTTACTGGCGGAATCTTTAGCCAGGGCCGCTTGATAGCGGTCGATCTGTTCAAATGAAATCGGTTGTGCCAATCCAATCACTCCTCACAAAATTCAATAGCCCCAGTCTACCGCTTTTCTAGGAGCACGCCAATAAGGTGATGAGAGATTTATTAAAAACCTGCATCAGAATGACCCGAAAATTAATTGGACATGCCGCTGATTGTTTAGCGAAACAATGGTAAAACGGCGGAGTATCTTGATAATGTTCGGCTTTTATTCTAATTTTTTTGGTGGCAACTGCTTGCGGGCCTGGTAAAACCGGCTTGGCGAGGCGGGGTATATGCTATAATAGTCACAACTTTGCCGCGAAAGGGCGATTTCGGTGCTGAAGAAACTGCATTTTCTCGATTACTACATCCTAGTGCCTTATTTGGTGCTGTGTGCCATCGGCGTCGTGATGGTCTATTCAGCCAGTGCTTACTGGATTCAAACCCAGTATCACATGGCGGATTACAGCTACATGGTCAAGCAGTTGGTGTTTGTGCTGCTAGGGCTGCTGTTAACGTGCTTTTTCTACTACTTTAAATTGTCGGTGCTGCGGCATCCGCGCGTGCAACTGGTGATGTGGGTCGTGCTGTTTGCCATGCTCATTTACCTGCTGGCCTTTGGGAAAAGCGTTAACGGCGCTGCGGCCTGGATCCCACTCGGGCCAATCCACTTGCAACCGACTGAATTTGCCAAGTTAGGCATCGTCATCTACCTGGCCTATATGTTTACCCAGCGCCAAGAAATCATGCGCCGGCCTGATTTCTCAGTGAAACAACTGAGTAAACCGCTCATTCTGGTGGGCGTTTGTATCATGTTGGTCGTGCTGGAACCGGATGTTGGGGGGATGGCCATTTTAGCCGGCATTACGCTGGTGATGTTGGCCGCTAGTGGGATTTCGTTGCGCTACGGGGTGACCGGCGCTGGCGTGTTGGCGGCGTTAATTGCGGCTTTGTACTGGGTGTTGGCCAATGTGCAGCTGCCGGGATGGCTGACCAAATATTATCAAGTGAAGCGGTTGGAAGCGGCGGTCCATCCCTTTGCCCAAAGCAAGCACGCCGGCCTGCAGGTGGTCAACTCCCTGCTCGCCATCAACCATGGCGGTTTTTGGGGCGTGGGGTTAGGCAATGGGACGCAAAAGCTCGGTTACTTACCCGAACCGCAAACCGATTTTATCTTGGCCGTGATTGCTGAGGAACTCGGGCTAGTGGGGGTCATCGTGGTACTGGGGCTGATTTTCTTTATGATCATGCGCTTTTACCTGATTGGTATCCGCACCAAAAATACCTATTATTCCCTGCTCGCTTATGGGATCGCGACCATGATGCTGATTCAAACCTTGTTCAATGTCGGAGCGGTGAGTGGCGTGCTGCCAGTTACCGGGGTCACGCTCCCGTTCGTGTCTTATGGCGGCTCCAGTCTGTTGGTCTTAGCCATCTGTGTGGGCATTATGCTGAATATTTCCGCCAGTGAAAAGCAACTTAGGGAAAGGACGTTGACGCATGCGTAAGGTGTTAGTGGCAAACCGCGGCGAAATTGCAGTGCGGATTTTTCGCGCCAGTGAAGAACTCGGCCTGAAAACAGTGGGGATTTTTGCCAAGGAAGATGAATTGAACATTCATCGGTTCAAGGCGCAAGAAAGCTACCAAGTTGGCGCCGGCGAAGGCCCGATTGCGGCTTATCTCGACATGGAGGATATCATTCGCATTGCCAAAATCAGTGGTGCCGATGCCATTCATCCCGGCTATGGTCTGCTGTCAGAAAATGCGACTTTTGCCCGCAAAGTCGAAGCGGCTGGTCTTACCTTCGTCGGCCCGCGGCCTGAGCTGCTGGAGATGTTTGGCGATAAAGTGGCGGCCAAAAAAGCCGCGGTCGCTGCTGGGCTGCAAACTATTCCTGGGATGACCACCCCGACCCGGGATTTTGCCGATATCTTAGCCTTCACCCAAGAGCATGGTTTTCCCATTATGCTTAAAGCAGCCAGTGGTGGCGGCGGCAAAGGGATGCGGATTGTGCATACCGAAGCCGAGCTGAAGCAGGTCTATCAAAATGCCGTGAACGAAGCGGTGTCGAGTTTTGGCGACGACCGCATGTATGTGGAGCGTTACTTGAAAGATGCCAAACATATTGAAGTGCAAATTTTAGGCGATCACTATGGCAACATGCTGCACCTGTTCGAGCGGGACTGCTCGGTGCAGCGCCGCAACCAAAAGGTGATTGAAATTGCGCCGGCAGTTGGACTGGCGCCGGCTTTGCGGGCAGCCATTTGCGATGCGGCGGTGCAGCTGATGGCCAGTGTGCACTATGACAATGCCGCGACGGTGGAATTCTTGGTGGAAGGCGACAAGTTCTACTTCATTGAGGTCAACCCGCGGGTGCAAGTGGAGCACACCATCACCGAACTGATCACCGATGTCGATATTGTGCAATCTCAGCTGCGTATTGCGGCCGGGGAAGATATGTTCAAGGATATCGGTTTGCCCCACCAGGCTGATCTGACGTACCGCGGCGCCGCCATTCAGTGCCGCATCACGACGGAAGATCCCACTAACCACTTCATGCCCGATACCGGCACCATCACGACGTATCGCTCCCCAGGGGGCAATGGTGTGCGGCTGGATGTCGGCAACGCTTATGCCGGGGCCGTCATCAGCCCATTTTATGATTCGCTGCTGGTGAAAACTTCGGTCCATTCCGGTACTTACCTAGGCGCTGTGGCGAAAATGCAACGCGCATTGAGCGAATTCCGCATTAGCGGGGTCAAAACGAACCTCGCCTTTCTGCTCAATGTCTTGGAAAGCGCGCCGTTCCGGAGCGGCGCCGCTACCACCACCTTTATCGATGACACACCAAGCTTGTTTAAACTGCGGCCGGTGGAAAGCCGCACCGTTCAGCTGATGACCTATATCGGTAACACCACGGTGAATGGCTTCCCTGGGGTGCATCAACACTCACAAAAGCTACTGGCAGATTTTGATTATCAATCTCGGTTTCCGGCCACCACGCCGGCGACTGACTTGGTAGCGCTGTTGCACGATGGCGGGCCGGCGGCGGTGACCGCCTGGGTCAGTGCCCAAAAGCGCGTGCTTCTCACCGATACCACGCTCCGGGACGGCCATCAAAGCTTATTTGCGACGCGCATGCGGACCCGGGATATGGTGCGCATCGCGCCAGACTTAGGCAATGCGCTGCCGAACCTGTTCTCCGCAGAAATGTGGGGTGGCGCCACTTTTGATGTGGCTTACCGCTTCTTAACAGAAGATCCCTGGATCCGCCTTGATCAGCTGCGTGAGCTGATGCCCCATACGTTGCTGCAAATGCTGTTCCGAGGCAGTAACGCGGTGGGCTACCAGAATTACCCGGATAATGTTATCAAAAAGTTCATCGAAACCGCCGCTGCCCACGGCATCGACGTCTTCCGCATTTTTGACTCCCTGAATTGGGTGCCACAATTGACCCATTCGATTGATGCGGTCAAAACCACCGGCAAGTTGGCAGAAGGGACCATGTGCTACACCGGCGATATTCTGGCTAGCACGCACCCGAAATATAGCCTTCAGTATTATGTTGATCTGGCAAAAGCACTGGTCAACGCCGGCGCCGACATCTTGGCCATCAAGGATATGGCGGGGCTGCTCAAACCGCAAGCCGCTTATGAACTGGTCGCCGCCTTGAAAGACGCCGTGAGCGTGCCGATTCACCTGCACACCCATGACACCACTGGTAATGGCATTGCCACCTATGGTCAAGCCATTGCCGCCGGGGTCGATATTGTCGATGTGGCGCAATCCGCCTTTTCTGGCACCACCAGCCAGCCGAGCATGGAAAGTCTGTATTATGCCTTGGCGAATGACCCGCGGCAACCTGACCTTGATGTGAAAGCCGCCGAAAAACTGAACCAGTATTTCGAACAAGTGCGGCCGTACTATGCCGACTTTGCCAATGGCGTCACTGGTCCGCTAACGGATATTTACACGGTACAGATGCCAGGCGGCCAGTACAGCAACCTGCAGCAGCAGGCGCAGAGCATGGATCTGAACGATTTTGAAGCCGTGAAGGCCATGTATGCTCAGGTCAATGAGCTGTTCGGCGACATTGTCAAAGTCACCCCGTCCTCTAAAGTCGTCGGGGATATGGCCTTGTTCATGTTGCAAAACCAGTTGACCCCGCAGGATGTGTTGGACCATGGTGAAACCATGGACTTCCCGGCTTCAGTGGTCGACTTCTTCAAAGGTGACCTCGGCCAACCCGTTGGCGGTTTCCCTAAGCAACTGCAAGCAAAGATTCTGAAAGGGCAAAAGCCGCTCACTGAACGGCCTGGCGCTCTGGCCGCGCCTGTGGACTTTGAAGCGGTGCGCAGCCGCATCAGCAAAGGCACGGTGGCCTCGGATGCGCAAGTTCTGAGCGCGATTTTGTACCCAGAGGTTTACGATCAGTATGTCCAAAATCGGGAGCAATATGGTCCCGTCACGGCGCTGGATAGTCAAACCTACTTCCAAGGGATGCGCACCGGGGAACGGATTGCCATTGATATTCGCCCAGGCCTGCAGGTCATCGTTCAACTTGATGCCATTTCCGAGCCAGACGCCAGCGGCAAACGCACGCTGTATTTCACGGTGAACGGCCAAAAGCGGGAAGTCCAAATTCAGGACGATCACGTTCAACATCAAGCCAGCGCCTTGCGCATGGCTGAGCCAACGGATCCAGAGCAAATTGGTGCGCCAATGGGGGGCCGCCTGCTCAGCGTTGAAGTGGCGGTGGGTGATCAAGTGACGCAAGGCGACCCGCTGTTTGTGACCGAAGCGATGAAGATGGAAACCACTGTGCACGCACCGTTCACTGGTACCGTCAAGCACTTGTACGCTGCGGCAGGCGAGATGATTGAAACCGGCGAACTACTGGCTAAGTTGAAGCAAACCGCGCCGGCGGCATTGGATTAAGTCATTAATAAAAAAGGAGGCGAGCAGATGTTCACAATCACCCCGCGTCAAGGGCTGGTGGTTTGGGTCTACTCACTCAAGCAAAGTAAAGCGCTCCGGCATTATGGCACCATCATCTACACGTCCAAGCGCATGAAATATGTTTATCTGTATCTTGACCAGGCAGATCTGACTGAAACCATGGCTAAGCTGAAGAAATTACGCTTCGTTAAAGGTGTCAGTCCTTCCCAGAAACCATTTTTGGCGACTGAGTACAGCGGCGAAACCAGCCTGGCTGCGCTAGAAGACGATGAGGACGACGACGCCCCCACGGAGGCCAACCATGCGCGTGATTAGTGGCGCTTTTCGTGGCCGGCGGTTGGTGGCCGTGGCCGGCAATGCCACCCGGCCCACTGCCGATAAAGTCAAAGAATCCATGTTCAACATGCTCGGCCCATACTTTGATGGAGGCCAGGCTTTGGACTTGTATGCCGGGACTGGCGCGTTGGGCATTGAAGCAGTGTCGCGCGGCATGACGCACGCCACCTTGGTCGATAAGGCTTATCCGGCGATCAAAGTCATCCAGCAAAATGTGGCCTTGACGCAGGCTGAGGACCAATTCACCGTGTTGAAGGCCCCAGTTGAACGCGCGCTGGCCAGCTTGGCGGCGGCGCACCAGCAGTTCGACTTGGTGATGGCTGATCCGCCTTATGCCAAGCAAGCTGCTTTGACTCAGCTCCAGGAGCTGGTTGACCTGAACCTGGTCAAGCCAGGCGGGTTGGTCATGTTTGAGACTGGCATGGATGTGGTTTACCCCGCAGCCATCGCCGGTTTCACCATTCTGCGCCGGCAAACTTATGGCGTGGCGCAAGTTTTAATTTTGCAGCGAAATGAGGTGTAAGCCGTGACGACAATCGCATTATTTCCAGGGAGTTTTGATCCCTTTACGAATGGTCACTTGAACTTGGTCACGCGGGCAGCGGGCTTGTTTGATCAGGTGATTGTGGCGGTGATGACCAATACCAGTAAAAAGCCGCTTTTTACCGGTGAAGAAAAACTGGCTTTAATCACCGCGGCGACACAAAGTCTGCCCAATGTTACGGTTACGGCAGCGCCGCGGCTTTTGACGGTGGCTTATGCCCAGCAGCTCGGCGCCACGGTATTGGTGCGCGGCGTGCGTGATGCCAAAGATTTTAGCTACGAAACGGATATCGCGGACATGAACCAGACCTTGGCCCCGGCGGTGGAAACCGTGCTGCTACTGGCAGACAAGCAGTATCGGTACCTGTCTTCCAGCCTGATTAAGGAAGTGGCGCAATTTGGCGGTGATGTCAGCAGCTTGCTGCCAAGCAACGTGAATGCCGCCTTGAAACAAAAGCTGGCAGGTGATGGCCATGAAACGCAGCCGCAATAAACGCCGGCTTTGGCTCTGGCTGGGGAGCCTGGCGGCAGTTCTGCTGGCTTTGGGATTGGTGTTTTTCCCGACCAACTATTACGCGGAAGTACCAGGCTCAGCCGAATCGTTGAAACCTTATGCCAAAGTTGCCGGCCGTCCGGATACAGCTAAAGGGAGTTATATGTTGACCACGGTGGGTATCGTGGGCCCGGCGTCGCCTGCAGTTTTGCTCTGGGCTAAGCTGCAGCCGTACTCGGAGATTTTGTCCAAGCGGGAGTTGATGGGCGATGATGACTCAGCTGAGTACAATTTGCTCCAAAAGTTGTACATTGAAAGCGCGGCTAATGGCGCGATTGAAGCAGCCTTCAAAACTGCCGGGCAGCCGGCGACCTTAAATCACCTCGGCATTTATGTGATGTCGATTTTGGCCGGGTCGCCGTTCAAAGGCCAGCTTAAACTGGGCGACACCATCACCGCCTTGGATGGCAAGCACTATGGCTCTGCCGATGCCTATGTCAAAGCCATTAGCGCCCGCAAAGTGGGGAGCCGCTTGACCTTGACGTACCTGCGCAAAGGCAAACAGCACCAGGCCAGTGGCAAACTGATGCGGCTGCCCGGCACGCATAAGGCCGGCATCGGCATTACCCTGACGGAACATACCACCTTGACCACTAAACCGAAAGTCACGATCGATGCTGGCGAGATTGGCGGCCCCAGTGCGGGCCTGATGTTTGCCGTGCAGGTCTACACGCAACTCACTGGCCAAAATCTTCGGCATGGTCAAAAAATTGCCGGCACCGGCACCATCGATGGCCAGGGCGAGGTGGGTCAAATTGGCGGCATCGATAAGAAGGTTTATATGGCGGATAAGGAAGGCGCCAAGGTGTTCTTCGCGCCTGACCAACCGGCGACTAAAGCCCTCTTGAAAGCTGATCCAAGCTACGAAAACAATTATGCCGTGGCCAAACGCACGGCCAAAGCGCTCAAAACCAAGATGAAAATTGTCCCGGTCAAAACGTTAAAGGACGCTTTGACCTATCTGCAGGCTGATTTGAGTCAACCGTAGTTTCACGCCGCGCCGCTTTCTTTCGGGAGAGCGGCGCTTTGCGTTTGCGAAATCTCTTCTTGGAGGTGAGCAAATGACAACGGCGAAAGCGTGGCTGCAGGAATACTGGTATGTGCCACTGGTGGTGCTGGGGTTAGGTGGCTTTTTTTGGTGGCAAAGTCGCCAGCCAGTGGCGATTGAACCGGTGCCAGCGGCTAGTAGTATCAGCGTCAGCAGCGCGACGGCTAGCAGTATGAGTAGTGAGCCCCCGAAAAGCGGTTTTGTGCATATTAAAGGCGCCGTCAACAAGCCGGGGTTGTATCCGGTGACTGGCACCACGCGCTGGCAGGCCGTGGTGGAAGCCGCTGGGGGTCTCACGGCAGATGCCGATGTGACGGCGATTAATTTAGCCAAAATTGCTGTTGATCAAGAAAGTCTCTATATTCCGGTTCAAGGCGAAGCAGCGCCGGCTGCCACTGGGGCGGGGCCCGCGAGTCCCGCCGCGAGCAGCACAGCATTGGTTAATCTGAACACCGCCAGCGAAGCTGAATTACAAACCCTTAGTGGCATTGGCCCGGCCAAGGCGGCGGATATTATTGCCTACCGGGAAACCAGCGGCGGCTTCAAAAGCGTTGAAGATTTGATGAATGTCAGTGGCATTGGCGAAAAAACCTATGAGCGTTTGGCCCCCTTGGTCACCGTGGGTCCATGAATCGGCGGGGGATCTTTTGGCTGACCAGTTTTCTGGCTGGGCTGTTGCTGATGATTGGGCCGGCGTTTGTAGGTTTACTGTTGCTGGCCTGGACCGGGTTTAAGGCATATCAGCTCACCCGCTGGCCGCTGGTTGTTTGTTTTGCCTGTGGGTTAGTGTGGGGTCAGCGCACGGCCAATTTAACCGCGGCGCCGCCGAAGCCCAGCGGTGTGGCCACGGTGATGCCCACGGCTTGGACGGTCAACGCTGGCTTAGCTTATTACACCGGGCGCGCCGGTAATGTGCCGATTAGCGGCAGGGTCACGGTGGATGAGAACCAAGCGGCGCTGTTAGCTAACCTCACGCTGCCGGCAGAGGTGACTTGGACCGGTGAGTTAACCCGGCTGAGCGGGGCGCGTAATTTATTCGAGTTTGACTACGCCACTTACGCTTGGCAACAGCAGGAGTTGGCCTGGCAAAGCCCCAAGCAAGCACTACAGATTACCATTCGCCAGCCGCGCGGGATCATTGAATGGCTGTATCACTTGCGCGCAAGTGTGATGCAACGCTTAAAGCAGCTACGCCCGCGTACGCAGGCCTATGCGAAAGGCTTGCTCCTAGGGGTGGTAGATTCAGATTTTGATGAGCAACGCGAAACTTTTGTGACCTTGGGCATTTTTCATTTATTCTCAGTTTCTGGACTGCACCTGTATGCGTTGATCGGCGCGCTATACTGGCTCACTGACCGTCTGCGCTTACCCAAGGAAGGGGTGGATTGGGCACTACTAGGGCTACTGCCAACGCTGCTGGTTTTGATTCCGCCAGCGGCCGGGATTATGCGGGCGGTCTGGTTGCGGATCGTGGCCATGCTGAACCGGCGCTTTAAGTGGCAGCTATCAGGGCTGGATGGCTTCAGTCTGGTGCTGGGGCTCAACTTGTTGGTTCAGCCCTATGTGCTGCATACCATGGGTGGCCAGCTCACCTATTTGCTGTGCTTGGGCTTGATTTTGCTACCAGCCAGCCGCTGGGGGCTGACTTGGCGACTGGTGCTCCTGAGTACGCCAGTGGTGCTGGCGCATACTTATCGCTTTCACCTGCTGGCGGCGGGGTTCAGTTATTTTTTAATGCCACTGTTTGAAATGGGGCTGATGCCAGTGCTGGTGATGATGGTCCTGTGGCCCCAGTTACCTGGCGGGACGCTGGTTGAAACGACCATCAAAGCGCTGGAGGCTGGGCTCACGCAACTGGCGCGCTTGCCTGGCGAGGTGATTTTTGGGGCCGTGCCATGGGCTTGGGCTTTGGCCGGCGTGACGGTGATTCTGGTGGGGCTGGCCACGCACCACTGGTGGCCGCTGGTGAGCTGGGCAGTGTTGGCTTGGTTGGTGGTGAATATCCATCCGGAGACGCGGGTGACCATGTTCGACGTGGGTCAAGGTGATGCCATTTTGATTGAGGCGCCATTTAAACAAGGCACCATTCTGATTGATACCGGCGGTCGGGGCTTTGGCACGGTGCGTAATCCCCCGGCGAAGCGGGCCATTGTCAATTACCTGCACGCGCGGGGGATTGATCACCTGGACCTGCTCGTGTTGACGCACGCAGACGCCGATCATGTCGGGGATGCCGGCCTGCTCACGCAGCTGATGCCAGTGCGAACAATGGTGACCACGCCGCTGGCGGCTGATCATGCCTACATGCAGGCGGCGATGGCCGGGCAAGTCACCCAGCAGCGCACAGTTTTGGCCGGCCAAACCATCACCCAAGGGCCGCTGCAGCTGCAGGTCGTGGCGCCAAGCGATGCTACAGCCACCGAGAAAAACGCGGACTCGATTGTGCTGTATGGTAAGATAGGAGACGGCAATTGGCTTTTCACTGGCGATGCCGATGCTGGGGTGGAAACGCGTGAACTGATGCCACAAGCGCTTGCGGTTGACTATCTGAAGGTGGGGCACCATGGCTCGAAAACTTCGAGTGATCCTGCGTTCATCGCGCAAATCGCCCCGCAATTAGCTCTGATTTCAGCCGGGGTGGCTAATCGCTACGGCCACCCGAATGCGGAGACGTTAACCACCTTCGCCAATGCGCAAGTGGCTTGGCTGAATACGGCCAGTAGTGGCATGATTTGGCTAGACTTCACGGCTAACAGCCACACCGTGCATCAATTTTTGTTGGAGGGACAGTCGCAATGACCGTACAGGAACTGATTCAACAACTTAAAACTGGTAACCTGCCGCGGTTAGTGCTACTGATGGGGACCGAGCAGATTTTGCTCGATCAAGCGTTGACCGCTCTGAAGCAGGTGATCCCACCTGATCAACAAACCATGAATCTCGCCGCTTATGACATGCGACAAACCGAAGTGGGCGTGGCGCTGGATGATGCCACTTCGCCACCGTTTTTTGGTGACTGGCGTGAAGTCATCATCACCGATCCGTATTTCTTAACCGGGGAAAATTCTAAGACGAACCTGAATCAAGACTTGGATGGGCTGACGACTTATTTTCAGCACCCCGTGGATTCAACCTTGATGGTGATTGTTGCCGCCTATGAGAAGCTGGATGCCCGCAAAAACGTGGTGAAGGCGCTGAAAAAAGCGGCGCTGGTGGTGGACGTGGCGCCGCTGGATGCCCGGGCAGCGCAACAGGCCGTGAAACGGGCCTTAGCTAAGCAACAAATTGACGTTGCGCCAGCTGCCCTAGAGGCTTTTGCTCAGCGCACCGGGGGCGATTACACCGCGATGATGCATGAGTTGCCGAAACTGAAGCTCTATGCTGGCGGCGGCACCAGTTTGGATGTGGCCGCCATTGACCAGCTCGTGCCCAAGCAGCTGACGGATCGGGTGTTTGACCTGGTGGATGCGGTGGTGCGCAAGCAGCCAGACCGCGCTTTAAAACTGTATCGCGACCTGCTACTGCAAAAAGAAGAACCGATTGCGCTAAACGCATTGATGGTCGGCCAATTTCGCCTGCTACTGCAAGTGAAAATTCTGGCCGCCAAAGGCTACAGCCAAGGCAACATTCAGCAGACCTTAAAAGTGCATCCTTTCCGCATCAAAAAGGCGCTCCAGGAAAGCCGGCCGGTGCCACTGACCACGCTGGCCCGCGCCTACAAGGGCCTGGTGGAAACTGAAACGGCGATGAAAACCGGGCGCGTGGATAAGGCACTGGCCTTTGAACTATTTGTTTTGCAATACACGAGCAATCAGCCCATCACCGTGGGGCAATAGCCGCTAGCTAACTGCTAGCGGTTTTTGATTCAGAAAACAAAAAGCGCCTCGGCAGTAGCCGAAGCGCAAAAATAAAAAAACCTGCCACTGGCAGGTTTTGCTTACTTGTTCAAAAGTGCAGCAAGACGGCTCTTGTCGCGGCCAGCCTTGTTCTTGTGGATCAGGTGCTTTGATGCAGCCATGTCCAAGGCGCGAGTAGCTTCCTTGTACAAGTCCTGCGCGTTGTCAGCGCCGGCGGCAGCAGCGGCACGGAACTTCTTCACGGTTGTACGCATATCGCTCTTTTGCGAGATGTTACGTTGGCGAGAAGCTTCTTGCGTCTTAACGCGCTTGATTGCTTGTTTGATTTGTGGCATGAATTTCACCTCCGGGCTGAGATTTGTAATGCGAATTATTGTTTCAACAGATAGCATTATACCGAAGGCCCAGCTGCAATGCAATAAAAACTTGTAAAGGAAAAATCCTTGATAGCGGTGAAAAAACTTGCATCTAAGCCTTGCGTACGGTAAAGTAATTGGGTGATTTGAACCTGATACTTAGCTTAGCGGTTCACCGCGCTTCCCTCAGTTTCAGGCAATTATGAAAACGAAAGGTGGAATTTTCCATGGCAATCACAAAAGAACAAAAAGATGCGATCATCAAGCAATACGCCCGCAAAGACGGCGACACTGGCTCACCAGAAGTCCAGATTGCGCTGCTCACTGCTGACATCAAGAACTTGACCGATCACATGTCCAAGCACAAGAAGGACTATCACTCCTACGTGGGTGAAATGAAGAAGATCGGCCAACGCCGTAACTTGCTTCGCTACCTTCGCAACAAGGACATTAACCGCTACCGTGAACTGATCCAAAGCCTCGGCCTGCGTCGTTAATTTCAATTTGCAAAATCAAACACATCGCTGCGGCGGTGTGTTTTTTATTATAGAGGCTTTAGCCGGGCTCGCGCGGGGACGCGCGAGGCTCAAAACCACCCGCTATGCGGGTGGAGTCAAACTGGTTATACGAAAAACTCTCCTTGTCGATTAGAATATGGATGTTCAAGGCCATACTACTTAATCGAA
>NZ_RHOK01000033.1 GCF_003946175.1 Lacticaseibacillus suibinensis
GAGTTGTTGGTAATGCTTGTGGGTGTTAGTCTGAGAGTGGGTCATGAAGATTCCTGCTTTCTTGTTTAGCTAGTACTAACAAGAATAGGTCTTCATGGCCTTTTTGGTCTAGTCGTCAGGGTGTTGCACTTGAATTGTAAACTGGGGAGGACTATTTCCACAAACAACCCGCGCGCGTCTTTGCTTGGCAAGACTACCAACGTCTGACCATGATTCATACCCTACGCACCGTCTACTTCGATGATTCGCCCGCAGTTTGGGCGCAAGTCGAAGCCTATCTTGCCGCCATCAGCGAGCTTTCGCCTTACGACCACAACGATGTGAGTGACCGCTGGTGGTTGACGACATTCAGAGGAAAAGCAAAGCAACGTTAACGGCGCCAAACATGCAGACAAACGAAAATCCGAATCAGGCTTCCGGCTGGAAACTTGATTCGGATTTTTTGCTGTTGATGATGGATGTGATGGCTCGTTGCGGTCAGTTGCTCGTTAGAGGTGGTCGCTAACGCCGATGCGGTCGCGGAATCTTCGGTAGCCAGATCAATACCAGGATCAAACCACTAATTGCAAGATAGCGCCCGAAATGATCGGCTTTCAGGGCCAGCATGGCAATCACTAATGCTACTGGCAGCAGCGACTCTAGCAGTGGATACTTAAAACTGGCCAACCCAGTCTGCCCGACTTGGCTCATATCCGTCGCGTACCCTAGAAAGTGATTGGCCATCAGCGCCGCTAAATTATCAGCGACATACTGCAGCCGCATGCTTGAACCCATATCGGCATAGAAGCTCACGTGCTCTCCAGCATGATCAAAATCAATGACCACTGAATTCTGCGCGCCGTCGCACTTTGAAGTTGGTCAGGTCGGCGCGAGCATACCGATGAACTTGCTGATTACTGAGGCGCTGGGCAATGATTTCAGCGGGTGTAAAGACCAGCAGAAAAGCAGGCTCACTGGCCGCAGTCGCGCTCGGACCAAGTAGATCCAAGGCGAACGCTTTCCCAGCACCGTTATGATGCCGGGCATACAAAAAGTTGGCCTCTGGTTCGACTCCCAATGCGCGCACCAGGTCCTGCATTTGAGATTCGTTTTGTACTAATATCCCCATCTTGTCCTCCCAAGAAATTGCCCATAACCGCCCAATTTAAGTTAATGATACCCCTTTCATCTCCCGCGTCAATCAGGCTTTAGCCCGGCGCCACTGAACTTGCTTGCCTCGCGGAATCAAAAAAGTGAGGTCTCGTTGCCTCACTTCAAAATCACTATTGAATGTACAGTTCACCGCCAGCGAACAACCGATGTAATTGTTCCGGCGTCGTGCGCTTCAGCGAAAGCGGCGGCAAGGCGGCTTCGCTGAACCACCCGGTCGCAACCGTTTCACTATTGGCCGCAAACTCCCCTTCTCCAATCGTGCCGGCGAAGATCATTTTGTAATACTGAAACGCCTGCGGAATATCGGGGCGCTGCGCGGTATCGTAAATGGCCCGCAACTCACCGACTGTCATGGCCAGACCCGTTTCTTCGCGCACCTCTTTGACCACATTGGCTTTCAGCGACCAGCCAACCTCAGCAAAACCACCGGGCAAAGCCCAGTGGCCAGTGGCATCCGCTACCAACAAGACCTGCTGGCGGCGGGTGATAAAGGCCCGCACATCCACTTTAGGCGTCGGATAGCCAGTTTCTTGCGCAAACAAATCGGCGACTTCCCCTACCGGCCAGTCGCCAAGTGTGGCGAGCTGCTGCTGCGCAAGGCGCCGGAGGTCTTGATACCGTTCTTGATCAAAGCGATCCTGCGCATACGCCAGTCCAGCTTCACTGATGGCAAGTAAACGTCTGAGAAAAGTCACTTGGTCCAAGGCTACCCCTCTTTTTGAGTGTGCGCGCATCCCCTACAAGGTCTAACGGTCCTCTGCTTCTTCCAGGGGATCAGCTAGGCGCGAAATCCGCTTGGTCTGGGCCGGCGGGTATGGGGCCTGATTGGGCGCATACCAAGCCATCGCGACAATCGTGCCATAGGCCTCGCTATGATTGCGTGGCGCCACGACCCGATCGCCCACGGCATACTGCGGATCAGCAATATAACTCTACGGACTACCGCCGTGATGGAAAACGACTTGGGCATAGAGCAGCTCACCTTTGACCGGCGTCTTGCGACTCATTACCCGCGCGTCTAACATTTGGGGCGCAAACTCCCCCAAAAAAGTCTGGATCTTCGCCGCCAAACTTGCCCAGTGCGGAATCGGATCATCCAGGCTCAGGGTGCCTTTAACGATGATTGGGTCGCCTTGCCGATACCGCGCCGTAACGGTCAAATTCGGCGCAATTTGGCTCGTTTCATCTGACTGAGGCCGCTCCAGTGGCGAGTCTAACCCGGTGAGCAAGCGCCCCACCGCTGGACTCGTCAGGCCGAGCCGCGTGCGAGTGGCACCTTGCCGCGTTGTGAGCGAGAACGACTGGCTGTGGCGATCAATCACCATTTTTTATGCCGTGTCATCATCCGGTACATAAGCAATCACCAGGCGTTGCAGTTGATTGGGAGCATTATCAAACAGCATCAAATAAGGAAATGGCAACACATCGCGCAACTGTTCCGACAGCAGTTCGGCCTCAATCATTGACCCTTGCGCATGCTGAACGCCGCCTTCACCAGTGACCGTCATTTTCCAGAACCCAGCGTCACACACTATTTCAGGTGGCCGCACCGTACTGGCAAAAGCCGCCAGCTGATCAAGCACCCCGCTTAATTTGCCCACTGGCACCGTAGCTGTCTGGCGGCGCCGATAACCACTAAAGAAATAACTCGCTAAATTGGCTCTGCCTTCGCCTTTTAACGTTAACGTCTGGGTCGTCAGACTATCTGGCGCAGGCGCCCAAAACCGACCTTCTGAGGATTTAATCACCACTTTTTGGATTGTTCCCAACGGCTGCGTTAACGCCGCTAACTGGGTCAACGCCGTGGCAAACCAAAACCGGTTGTCGGGGTCGCTTAAGTGCTCGTCAAAGCCCCAGTACGTAATCTGCCGATACATCGAAAAGATGGCGTTGCCTAAGGCCTGGTCGTCATCAATGCCGGTCAAAAAGGCCTTGGTTGCTTCATGCTCAACCGGATTGGGCAGCTGATGTTTCTTATCAAGCACCGAGTCGAGCATATCCATCTTAAAGCCAAGCTGAGTGAGTTGCTCACTCCAGCGTGTTTCAAGGTGGTCAATTGCTTCCTCATTGCCCGCAACAAATATTTGACGATTGTGCCTCGCAAACTCATAACGATCCGCTCTTGTCACCATCTGCTGGTCCTCCAAGGCTTGAGATTTTAGAAAACGGTTTCTAGTTTCATTGTAACCATAATCGCACCACGACGCCAGGTGGTCATCTGCTGCAAAAAAACAGCCCTCAAACGATGAGGACTGCAAGTGTTTAGTCAACTTTGTAATAAGCGTCGGTTTGATACCCACTTTGGCCGCCGCCAGGAATCAGACGGTCTCGGCTGGCGTCAGAATCATCAGCGGCCGACATCTGGACGCCTTTCGGCACAATTGCCAGTGGCGCCATGCCGGACATCACATTGGGGTTAAAAGAGCCAATCGAGCCCATCATATAACCGGTCGTCACAGGGCCGGAGGTGATTACCTCGGCATAGCCATCACTGTCTTTGGTGGTGAGCTCAACGCCAGTGGCAACACTGAGGTTCATGCTGGCTGGCGCAGTGGCGGTTTTAGTGGTGACGGTCATGGTGCGGCCATCAGTGGGATTTTTCCAGGTGCCAGCCAAGCTACTGAAATCATTTTGCCCGAGCGCCTCAAGGTTCAAGCCTTGCATGGTCTTCAATTGCGCCGCCGAAACACCCTCCGCAAACACCCAGCTGGTGTCGTTGTTGCTGGTCCAAACCACCACAATATTCTGCTGGTTGGTGGCATCGCCGGTGATTGATTTGAACTCACTGGTGCTCCCTTTTGGGTAGAAGGTCACGGCCCAGTTAATGGCCACGTTACCGGAATCTTGCAACAGAGCGGTTAGGGCCTGGCCGGTGGCTTTGAAGCTAAGCGGATGCTCGCCATTGGGGTCGCTCAACTTGTCACCAGCTAGTTTGACATCAGCCGCGGTCAAAGTGGCCTTCGTCACCGCCATCTTCGCGTTGCCACCAGCCTGGTAGCCGGTTTGGGTACCATTGTGGAAATTAGTGGCATTCGCAATTTGGGTCCACTGCCCCTTTAACGATTGATAATTTCCTTTTTGTATCTGCGCTAAATTCATCTTTGCGGGCTGTTTGGCCGGTGTTTTCGCGGCTGGTTTGCTTTGACTCGTCACCTTCGCCGCTGGTTGGCTGGTGGCCTTAGAGTTTGACGTGTTGCTACATGCACCTAACCCACAGGCAAGGGCCACCAAAGTCCCGATCATTAACTTTTTCATTTTACCCAATCCGCGCGGTCGCGGAATCCTCCTTTATTCGTCGGCTTAAGCCTGCAAGTGATGGGCCACCCGGCGGTACAGCCAGTAACCAAGGACACAGGTTAACAGATCCGCCGTGGCCTGCGCCCAAATAATGCCGTGAAAGCCGAACAGCTGCGCCAAGATCACCATACTGATGGCAAACAACACCCCTTGCCTAGAAATCGCCATGATCAAGGCGCTGGCGCCTTTACCCAAGGACTGGAACACGGTGGTAAAAACCAAAATTGCGCCCACAGCAGGCGTGGTAATGAGCAGTGCCCGTAACATCAAGGCACCATTGGCCACGATGACTGGCGTGGCCATAAACAACCGGACCAGCGGCGTGGCCCCGAGCATCAACAGCACTGCTGCCACCAGCGCATAGCCCAACTCAATTTTGAAATCAAAGCGCAGAATCTCGTGCAGCCGGCGGTAGTTCTTTGCCCCGTAATTATACCCAATGAGGGGCTGGGCACCAAACGCGAATCCCACCATGATCAACATCACAATCATATAGATTTTCTGAGCAATGCCCATTGCTGCCACCATGTCTGCGCCATATGGGGCTAAGTGCTGATTCAGCAGCATGGTGCCAAAACTTTGCATGAAGTTGGTGAGTGAGGCCGGAATGCCAATCGCCACGATTGCTTTGAGCGCTGCGGCGGAGGCTTTGGCCTGCTGCGGTAAAATGCTGAGATATTGCGTTTTACGCTGGGTGAACCAAAGCAATAACAGCGTGTTCAAAGCGTAGCCAAGAACGTTCGCCAAGCCGACGCCGCTTGCGCCCCAGCCAAAGCCAAACAGAAAAAGCGGATCAAGGATAATGGTCAACACCGTGCCACTAATGGTCGCAATCATCGAGTCCTTCGCCAAGCCTTCGGTGCGAATGATGTTCCCCGGCACCAACGAAACAATGATAAACACGGCCCCGAGGGCGAGCATGCGGAAGAAGCCGCCGGCGTCAGCGCGCGTGGCGGCGGTGGCGCCCAACAAGGTTAAGATTGGCTGCTCAAAAGTCAGCATCAGGACACTGATGACCAAGCTGATGGCAATGCCGGCATACAGGCAAAAACTGCTGAGGCGTTTAACCTGCGCATAATCTCGGTCCCCTAGCAACCGCGAAATCAAAGCACTGCCGCCGAGGCCGAAGATATCGCCGACCGCCAGCATAAACGAAAACACCGGTGCCCCCAGCGTGACCCCGGCCACCAAGTTCGCATCGCCGGTTTGGGCGATAAAAAAGGTGTCGACGAGGTTATATACCATGCTGGCCACCATGCCGAGAACGACAGGCAGAGCCAGTTGCATATACGCTTTAGGTACCGGTGCTTTTTCAAATAGATCATTCATTCGAAGCGTTCCCCTTTGTGTTGCACGGTCGCTCGTCGAATGACTTGCCAGAACAACGGATTATCGTACCATCCGATTTTACCTTTTTAGATTTCTGGCCGCTAATGTTCTTGTAAATAAGTGACGGCGCTGGAAATCGCGTTGTCGTTTTGCGCCAGTTTGCCAGACAACAGCTTGATCAAGGCCTGCATGGTGGCCGCGTCGGTTTCACCCGTCGCGGGCAAGCCTTGCTGGGTTTGAAAGTTCTTGACGGCAGTCTGGGTGGTTGGCCCGAAGTAACCGTTGGCTTCGGGAATGGTTTGACCCGCTGCCTGCAGGGAAATCTGCAACGAATGGACATCCGCGCTTTCATCGCCGAGTTTCATCTTTGAGGTGGTAAAGCCTTGAATCTGGGCCCAGGCCGGATACGAGGTCTTGATCGTTGGCGCGAGACCTTTCTTGTTGATCCAGTTGCCGTTTGGCGTCAGCCACTTGGCCACGGTCAGCTTCACTTCCGCATTCTTGCTGATTTGGGCCACGTTTTGCACGGTGCCTTTGCCGTAACTGGTTTCCCCAATCAGTGGCACGCCGCGGCTTTCGTTCCAGGCCCCGGCTAAAATCTCACTGGCGGAGGCCGAATCCCCATCAATCAAAACGGCAATCGGTTCCTTGACCTTAAAGCCGTGGTCGTATTGCTTGCCGGCCGTGTAAACCTGGGTGGCGCCGCTGCGATCTTGCACTTTGACGATAGTTTGGCCATTTTTCAGCCCCATCGAGCCAATCTGCAAGGCATCTTCAAGCAGGCCACCAGGATTACCACGCAAGTCAACGATGAACTTCTTCGCGCCTTGCTTGCGCAACGCTTTGACGCCGGCCTTAAACTGCTTGGCGGTGGGTTCAGAGAAGCTGGTAATGGTCAAAATCCCGATGGTTTTATCCGTGGTTGCCAAACTGGTGGTGACAGTATCAGTGGTAATTTTAGCCCGCTTCATGGTTAGCTTCAGCAACTTGCCATCACGGCGGACGGTCACCGTGACGGTGGTGCCGATTTTACCGCGAATCTTGCTGACGGCGGCATTTACGCCCGCTTTTTCAACGGACTTGCCATTCACCTTCACCAGCTGATCGCCCACCTTCATTCCCGCCTTTTGCGACGGGGAACCGGCTTGCAGACTCGCCACTTCCAGGTGCGATGAAGTTTGCTGGACAGTGGCGCCGATGCCGCCAAAGCTGGCGGAAATCGTGCTATCAAGCGAGGACTTTTCATCGTTTTCGAGGTAAGTCGAGAACTGGTCGCCAAGGCTGGCCATCATGCCAGAAATGGCACCATTGGCCAGCGTTTTACTCGAAGTCTTCTTATAGTATTTTTCCTGAATCGAGTTGTAGGTCGCTAGGACTTTGGTAAAACTGCTCGGCACTTGCTGCACGGAAGTATCCAGTACCGGGCGCAAGGCATAGCCAATCCCGCCTGCCGCGACGATGGCCGCCGCGACCAGCACGCCTTTCAGCCAACTGGGGAGTTTAAAGGGACGGCGTGGTTTTTGATCCTTATCTGCCATGGTGACCTCCAATATGTTCGTGGGCCTGATACTGCGCATACGCGTCGTCAAACACGCTCATGCTCGGCAGATAGCCACCATTAAGTTCTAAGTAATTACTTAACGCTTCAAAGTCAGATTCCTGTTTTGGAAAACTTTGATCGAAAAACGCGTTTTGGGCAAAATTCGCCACTTCTCCATGGTCGTTGGGGTTGCGCAGGGTCATCAAAAATTGGTAAAAAGATTGCCGCATTAATTTTCCTCCCAGTGGGCGTCAATGAATTCCTGACGCTGTTGATGCTCCGCGGCATAGCGCCGCGGGTTGTGCATGTAAAACTGCTGGTGTTCGGGCTCTGCCGCATAGAAAGGTTGAGCGGCTTCAATGGTCGTCACGATGGGGTCCTGAAAACGGCCGCTAGCGACGAGCGCGGCTTTCGAGGCTTCGGCCGCCTGACGCTGCGCTGCATCTTTGACGTAAATCACAGGCCGGTAATTGTCCCCACGGTCCTGGAACTGCCCCATCGCATCGGTGGGATCAGTTTGCTGCCAATAAATCGCCAGCAGTTGCTCGTATGAAATGATCTGCGGATCAAAGGTGATCTGAACGGCTTCAGTATGCCCGGTTTCGTGGGCCTTGACCTGCGCATAAGTGGGATTGGCCACATGCCCGCCGGTGTACCCAGAAACAACATTGATAATCCCGGGCTGGCTTTCGAATGGTTGCACCATGCACCAGAAACACCCGCCGGCAAAAATTGCAGTTTCAGACATATGAAAATCCCCTTTTTTCGATTTAGTGGTTAACGTGGTTGCAGGCAGTCGCCGCCGACTCTCACAGCCTATAGTGCACTCCGCACGCTATCGTTGCGCTTGGCGGGGCAACGGATGAGCGCCCCGCTGCGCCCAACGTCTCGAAGCCAAAATACCGCTTCAACGCGTTGAGCTGACCGTCATCCTAGATTCGCCCCGCTTCACCGCCTTATTTTTTCGGCAGGTAAACGGAAAAATCGATTTCGTCATTCGGCAGGTCAATCTTGGTGGCTTTGACTTGCATGCCGTTTTCCATTTTGAATTTGTTCAAGTTTAACACAATCGTTTTGCGCTTACTATTGAGGGTGACCCACTTAGGCAGCTTAAAAGACTTGGCGGCGTAGTTCAGAACGTAGCTGATGGGCACCGGTAAACTGCCGACATTAAGCTGGCGCGCCTTCAGTTCCACGTTGCCATTTTTAAGCACGATGGGATCCATTAAGAGCCCAAAGTCGATTTTCTGCCCAAAGAAGGTAAAGTTGCCACCCAGCACGGCTTGATCCGCCATGGTCAGCGAGTACTTCACTTTACTGTCTTTTTGAAAATCATTCAGGTAGTAAGTCACGATTTGGTTCACCTGGCGCTTGGTCAACGACACCGTCATCACCGGATCACCGGTCGTGCTGGTGGTGGTGCTGGTCGGTTGATCCACCGGCGTTAACACCGCATGGGCGAACCACAGGCCGCTGCCGATAATCAGCCCAATCAAAACGAGACTGATGATTTTCCAAACGTTAATACTCTTGTGTTGACTGCGCATGCTTGTTCCTTTCGTGCTGGGTTATTCCCAGGTCTGTTTCGTTTGCTGCATCTTCTGCCAAAGCTGTGAGGTCATCAGCGCGTACCCCGCATTATTCGGGTGGAAATGATCCTCCGTGAAAATCAGCGGGTTACTGTTGCTGTCATCGCTCATGGCCGCGGCTAAACTGGCCTTGGTTTTCTTGTCCGTCGCCTGGGTGTTGGTCCCCTTAGTTAAGACGCTGTCAATGTCAACATAATAAGCCTGTTTAAATTGGTTCACGGTTTGCTGGGTGCCGGCGTTCCAGGTCTTGACACTGGTGGTCATTGCCGTCAGCTTCGGAAAATAAACATAAAACGGATTATAAATCCCGAAAACATAGATCGGCGCCGTTGGATTCAACTGGCGGAAGGTTTTGAGTAGTTTACTCAGGCGTTTTTGGAACTGAGCGCTGCCCGTGGCCACATCCTTGTCCGAAAGTGACAGCAGGTGCTTTTGTAGCACATGCATCAGGTCATTGCCCCCGACGGTCACGGTAATGATATTGGCTTTTTTAACAGCAGCTTGCAGTTTGGGCTGCTTGTCAACGCGCTTTTGAATTTGGCTACTGGTGTCACCGGTCACCCCAAAATTGCTAGTGGTGACGCTGTAGTTGCCAGTGCTCTCCAGGTCGTTTTTGATCAGGCCGACATAGCCCCCGTTGTTGCTATCATCCCCCACGCCATGGGTGAGCGAATCACCCACCGCCGTGAGCTGCAGGGGTTGCACGGCCTTCACTTGGCCTTTGATGGCGAGTGGTTGCGCCGCGGGCCCCCATAGACTCCAGGCGCCAAAGGCCAAACCAGCCGCGGCTGCGACCACCAAGAGATCTAATAACCACCGCAACTTGCGCATCGCGGCACCTCCTTTCCGTAGAATAACAAAAGAGCCGGTCATCAGTAGTTGACGCGGCCCTGGTTGACTCGACTGATTAATCCGTGTAGTACGTGATGGCAAACGCCCCATCACCGGTGTGAGTGGCAATCACCGGATCGGTTGGTTGCACAAGCAAGTTGGCCTCAGGTAAAACGGCTTTGATTTTCTCGCCAATGCTTTCAGCAAACTCACGCCCGCCAGCGTAAGAGACACCGATTTCGTGGATATTCGGCAACGTATCAAGGCTGGCCACCACTTCATCCGCAAACTTGCGCAGCGTCTTCATCCCGCGGCCCTTGGACAAGGCCTTGAGTTCGCCGCCGGTGACTTCAAGGGTCACTTTAATGTTCAGCAGCGATGACAGCACTCCAGAAACGCGGCTAATGCGGCCGCCTTTAACCAAGTTATCGAGGTTGGAAACCCCCATCACCAACTTGGTGTGGTCACGAATGACCGCCATGCGCGCCAAGATGTCGGCCATGGTAGCGTCTTCTTGAATCATTTTGGCCGCTTCCAGGACTTGGAAGGATAAAGCACGGTCGGTAAATTGTGAGTCCACCACGGTGACGTCCCCTTTGCACAATTCAGCTGCTTGGCGCGCAGAGTTCACCGTGCCAGAAATGGCTTCCAGCATGTGCACAGACAGTACGGCGCTGCCATCGGCGGTCAGTTCGTTGTACAGGTCTAAGAAAGTCCCGATGGCTGGCTGTGAGGTTTTCGGGAGCGCGGAGGCCGCCGCCATTTTGTCCATAAACTCAGCGCGCGTGATGGTTTCGCCATCGACATAAACGGTGCTATCGATCATGATTGTCAGCGGAACGACGTGAATGTCGTACTGCTTAATTTCTTCCGGGGTCAATTGAATCGAAGAATCCGTTACAAGTTTGATTTTTACCATCTAGGCCACGCTTTCTCTGAAGTTCGATTATGGAATCAGTATAGCAAAATCCCGCGTCTTTGTCAGTATTATCATATCTAGTTTTTATAACTAGGTGAAATTGTTTTTCGACGGCCGTCGTGGTATTCTATACTTAAATCAACGAAGGATGTGGTGACCATGCAGGGGCGACCATTAATGAAATCACACTATTACACCTTTAATAATGAAATGTTGAGTGCCGTGACCCACGCGTTTGCGTTAGGGCTCGCCGTGGTCGGGACCGTGGCGCTGGCCTTCAAGGCGACCACCCCACTGCGGCTGGTCAGCTTTCTCGGCTTTGGCATTGCGCTGATCATCCTTTACACCGGATCGACCCTGTTTCATGGCTTTTACTTCACTAAAGCCCGCCATGTGCTCCAGGTGATCGACCATTCTGGCGTCTTCATCCTGATTGCCGGCTCGTATCTGCCCTACTGTTTAGTGGCGATCGGCGGCAAGCTCGGCATCGGCTTGCTCATCGCCATTTGGCTGCTGTGCGCGGCTGGCATTGCCTACAAGCTCTTCTTCCTTGGCCGGTTCCGCGGGCTGGAAACTGGCATTTACGTGGTGCTAGGCTGGATGTGCCTGGTCGGCATGAAGCCGCTGTGGGACAACCTAGGTCCTTGGGGCTTTTGGCTGCTAGTGGCTGGCGGGGTGGCTTACACCTTTGGCGCCTTGCTTTACTCGCAAAAAACCATCCCCTATATTCACGTGATTTGGCATTTGTTCGTGATGCTGGGGTCAGCCTGCATGTACGCCTCCATCTACTTGTTCGTCTAACCACTTCAAAACGCCGCGCCTCTAGCCCAAAGGGTTGGAGGCGCGGCGTTTGCTTGACCTTGCACTATTTGCGATCCCACACTTCAAAGACATGAGATTTGGCCGGATCGTCGTTGAACACTTCCCGACTGCTCATTTGCCGGAATGCCGCCCAATCCAGCGCCGGCATTTTGACATCACCAGGAAAAATTCCTGCTAATTTAGTCACGTAAAGGCGATCGACTAAATCGGCAAATAAGGCGAAAATCTCCGCACCGCCGGTGATCATCAGATGCTGATCGGGATGGGCAGCCGCGTAGGCGAGCAGCGCAGCGCGGTCATGCACCACCACAGCGCCTGGCGCTTGATAGCTTTGATCACGCGTCAAAATCACGTTCGTCCGGTTTGGCAGCGGCCGTTTCGGCAAGCCTTCGTAAGTTCGGCGCCCCATCACCGTTAACTGCCCGACTGTCAGGGCCTTAAATTCCTTGAGATCATCAGGCAAGTGCCACGGCAAACGGCCCTGATAACCAATGGTGCCACTACGGTCTTGGGCCCACACAAATGCAATCATCGCGTTCCTCCTAAACCGCCACTGGCGCTTTGATCGCGGCCAGCGGCTGGTAATCCAGCACTTTGATATCGCTCATTTGCAAATTATCGATGGTTTTGCCTGGCGTCAGACTTAAGGTCGGCGATGGATTCGGGGTCCGACTCAGTTGCTCACGCACCTGGGTCAAATGGTTGGCGTAAATATGCGCATCGCCAAAAGTATGCACAAAATCACCGACTTGCAGGCCGGTTTCCTGCGCAATCAGATGCGTGAGTAGCGCATAGCTCGCGATGTTGAACGGCACGCCCAAAAACATATCGGCACTGCGTTGATAAAGCTGCAGCGAGAGTTTGCCTTCGTTAACATAGAATTGGAACAAGGTGTGACATGGCGGCAGCGCCATGGTGGGCACATCTTCCGGATTCCAAGCCGATACAATCAGGCGCCGAGAATCAGGCGTTTTTTTGATGGCCTCAATCACGTCGCCTAGCTGGTCAATGGTTTCCCCCCGACTCGTGCGCCAAGCGCGCCACTGACTGCCATACACAAAGCCCAAATTGCCGTAAGTCTGCGCGAAGGCTTCATCATCTAGAATGCGCTGGTCAAAAGTGGCCATTTCCTTGCCATATACCGCAGCAAACTCAGAATCTTGCAGCCGCCGCTGGCCAAAATTGGTCATGTCCGGCCCTTGATAAGCCGGCGAGTCGACCCACCGGGCAAAGGCCCATTCATCCCAGATATGGTTGTTGTGCTGGAGCAAAAAGCGAATATTGGTGTCGCCATGCAGGAACCACAACAACTCACTTTTAATTAGGCCAAACGGCACTTTCTTGGAGGTCAAAAGCGGAAAGCCCTGACTGAGATCAAAGCGCAACTGCGCGCCGAAAATACTGTAAGTACCGGTGCCAGTGCGATCCGTTTTGTAATTGCCAGTGGCTAAAATGCGGTCAAGTAAATTCAAATATGGCCGGTCTTGGTATCCCATCGTATCCTCCCTAATCGTTCACATATTCGTCCAACTCAGCAAACCGGTCAAACATTTTGTCCAGTTTGGCATTGCCGGTATCGATTTGTTGCTGCAAGTCGCCTAAGGTCACATAGTCCTCGCCGTTCGTCGCCGCCATTTGCGCCTTCAAAGCGCTGATTTTAGCATCCAGCGCATCCATGTCGGTTTGCAACTGATCATGCTCAATTTGTTCAGCATAGGTCAGCTTCGTCTTCTCCTTCGGGGCGGCCGTGGTGGCTGCCGTTGAGGCTGGCTGCTTCGGGGCGGCGGCAACCGGTGCCGCAGCGGCCGCTTTTAACTGGGCCAGATAATCGGTGAAGCGCCCAACATGGCGGTCAATCACGCCATTGCCTTCAAAATACAGCAAGTGATCGGCGACTTTATCCAAGAAATACCGGTCATGCGACACGGTAATCACAGTACCGGGGAACTGCTGCAAATAATCTTCCAGCACCGTCAAAGTCGCCACATCCAGGTCATTAGTCGGCTCATCCAGCAGCAGCACATTCGGCTGGCTCATCAAAATCCGGAGCAAATACAAGCGCCGCTTCTCCCCGCCAGATAGACGGCCGATCAAGGTACCATGCATACTGCGCGGGAACAGGAACTGCTCCAGCAGCTGGGTGGTGGAAATCCGCTTGCCGCTATCAGTGACCAGCACCTCCCCGGCCTCCTGTAAATATTCAATCACGCGCTTGGTGGGGTCAAGCGTTTTGCTCATTTGCGTGTAATAACCCAGCTTGACGGTTTCGCCAAGCTCAACGGTCCCGGTATCTAGTGGCTGCTTGCCGGCGATCACATTCAGCAGGGTCGATTTCCCCGCCCCGTTGAGCCCAGTGATGCCAATGCGTTGCCCTGGTTGCACCAGCCAAGAAAAATCATTCAGAATCTGGTGGGTGCCAAGCTTCAGGCCCGCCTCCTTAAATTCAATGACTTTCTTGCCCAGCCGAGTGCTAGCCACTTTCATCTCCACCGTGCCTGTTGCCGCGGGCCGATCAGCGATTGCTGATTTCAAATCACTGAACCGATTAATCCGCGCTTGCTGCTTGGTCGATCGCGCCTGCGCGCCGGCGTGCATCCAAGCGAGCTCCTGCTGGTAGAGCTGGGCCTGCTTATGCGCACTGGCGGTGTCGCGCTCAACCTGCGACGCTTTTTGGCTAACGTAGGCTTCATAGTTGCCAGGGTACCGGTAGAGTTGGCCGTGATCCAGCTCCCAAATGGTGTTCGCAACATGATCCAAGAAGTAGCGATCATGGGTCACCACCAGCAGTGCCCCTTTATACTTGCTCAAATGAGCTTCCAGCCAATCAATGGAATCAAAATCCAAGTGGTTCGTGGGCTCATCCAGCATCAGCAAATCGGGTTTTTCAATCAACACTTGCGCCAGGCCGACTCGTTTTTGCTGCCCACCGGAGAGACTACCGATTTTTTGGCTGAGGTCGTCGATATGCAGCTGGGTCAAAATGGTTTTGATTTCCGTTTCCGCATCCCATGCATCGACCTGGGCCATGCGGGCATCCGCCTTGCTATAAGCCGCTTGGGCAGCTTCAGCCAGCGGCGTGGCGGTGTACGCCGCCAGCGCCTGTTCGTACGCGCGAATAGCCGCAAAAATGGGCGAACTGCCGCCATAAATCGCATCCATAATGCTTTTATTTGCGGCTAGTTTGGGCTGCTGGGCGAGATAACTCAAAGAATACTGCTTAGGCGTCACCACTTCTCCGCCGTCAAACGGATCTAGACCGCCTAACCCATTGAGCAGCGTGGTTTTGCCTGTGCCATTCACCCCAATCAAGCCAATGCGGTCGCCTTCGTTAATCAAAAAATCGACATCTTTAAACAGTTGCTTATCGCCATACGCTTTGCGCAAGCCTTTTGCGGTTAAAGTCTGCATATTACCCCTCGCTTTTCTAGTCCTCATCATACCATAGGCATCTGGTCCGAGGCGCGAGGCGAATAAAAACCACCCGTAAAACGGGTGGTTTTCACTGGGGCTATAAGCCCCCGCTACTGGCTGCGTCTCAAGGCGCTGGCCTCATTCACTGCGTTCAAGGCCTACTGCGATTGCCACTTTAACTGCCTCTGGAAGAGGCTCGTGTCCCAA
>NZ_RHOK01000034.1 GCF_003946175.1 Lacticaseibacillus suibinensis
GGATCAAACTCTCATATAATGAGTTATTTGAATAGCTCGATTTGTTGTTTGCGAATTGACTTCGCTCATGTTTAATTCTCTTCGATTTACATCGAAAAGCCCTATCACATTTACGAAACTTTGTTCAGTTTTCAAAGGACCACTGTGTCGCTTGCGACAACTTTATAAGTATATCTCGTTTGCCAAGCAGTGTCAACAAGAAGTTTTCAAGTGCTTGATGCGAACGCGTTTATCGCTCGCGACAACTTTAATATCATACCAACTACCCCCCCTTAGTGTCAACGACTTTTGTAAGCAAAAATGAAAATAACCCGCTTTTTTCACAAAGTCTGCTATCATAAACGAGAGAAAAGGGGCCTGAACATGAACGAAGCCGATTGGGATGCTTTCGCCGCCACTTACGCGGCCGTGCAACGCGAATCGCGACTACCGATCCAGGAAGACGTGGTGGCCGCACTGGCACGAGCCCTACCATTGAAAACAATGCGTGTCCTGGATCTGGCCGCAGGCAGTGGGCGTTATGCCTTGCCGCTGAGTCGCCAAGCCAAACAAATCGAGCTCTTGGATTGGTCCCAGCAGATGCTCACCCAAGCCGGGACCTTGCTGGCCCAGCACCAACGTCAGTTTACATTAACCCATGCCGACTGGACGAAACTACCGCCAGTGCCGCGCGCCGATCTGGTTTTTGTCAGTCAGCTGCCCACCTTGCAGCCTGAACAATTACCAGCTTTGTTGGCTTTGACCGCTCATTCCCTCGCCATTAATCTCCAAACACTGGCCGCTAATTCACTCATCACTGCCCTCGCTGAGCAGTTGGATCTGCCGGTGCCAGTAATGCCACAAGCCGATCCGGCTAAAGCGACCGCCTTGACCACAGCCTTAACCGCCCATCAGTGGGCCTTCACTACCGCCGAATTTCGCTATCACCAAACTGAGCAAATGGCTGTGGCCGACGTGCTTGATGCTTTCGCTCGGCCCTTTTCAGGGCAGGCGGCTAACCGCTTAGCGGAAACCGTGGGGGCAGAACACGCGAACCAACTGCTCCCGGTGCACGAAGATTACGCCTTCCTGCTTTTCATCATCAATAAACCCTAATCATTCAAACAGGGCCAAGCTAACCGTCATGGTTAACTTGGCCCTTTCACTTGTGCAAACCACAAAATAGTTATTTGGTTGCCCGGAGATTTTCGATATTGATTGTGGTATCAACCCAGCTATCATCATAAAAGCCGGTTTCATGCGAAACCATCAAAATCGCGCCTGGGTAGGCCTGCAAAGCAGCGGCGAGTGCATTTTTGGTATCTTCATCCAAGTGGTTGGTCGGTTCATCCATAATCAACACATTGCTTGGCTGCAGCATCAAATCGGCCAGCTTGACCTTGCTCTGTTCGCCCCCTGAAAGCATCTGTAGCGGCTTATCCATTTCCTCATGAGTCAAAGCCGTGCGCGCCATCACCTGGCGCAGCGGCCGCTGACTGAGCGCCGGGTACTTGCCCATCAAGAACTGCAGTGGGGTTTGCTTTGGCACCGCCCAGTTCAGTTCCTGCTCAAAGTAGGCGAACTTGACGTTATCGGCAATTTCGACGCTACCGCCAAGCGTGGGCAGCTCACCAAGGATGGAACGTAGCAAGGTGGTTTTACCTATCCCGTTGAACCCTTCCAAGGCGATGACTTCATCTTTGGCGACAGAAAAATTGATTGGCGCCAGCAAAGGCTGGTCATAGCCCACCAGCAAATCCGTTACATCAATCAGGATGCGACTTTGCACTTCCTGGTAGGGAAAAACCAATTTAGCATGTGCGCGGTTGCCCGGCGGCGTGAGCTTGGTCATGCGAGCCAGTTGTTTCTCGCGACTCTTCGCCATGGTTGACCGGGTGCCGGCCTTAAACTTACGGATGAAGGCTTCTTGCTTCTTGATTTCTGTTTGCTGTTTTTCGTAAGCCTTCATATAAGTATCATGATCGGCTTCTTTTTGGCGCATGGCTTGATGCAGCGAACCCGTGTACTTGGTGATGGTGCCAAACTCGATATCCAAAATTGCATTCGTGACGTCTTCAAGAAAGTCATAATCATGCGAGATGACGATAAAGGCGCCTTCGAAGTTCTGCAGCCATTCCGTCAGCCATTGAATGTGGCTCACATCCAAGTAGTTCGTGGGCTCGTCCAGCAGCAACATGTCCGGTTTTTCTAACAGCAACTTGGCCAAAATGATTTTCGACCGCTGGCCCCCAGACAAAGCATCTACCGGGTGATCCAGGCCAATGGCATCCAGTCCCAGCCCAGTGGCGACGGAATTGACCTTCGTATCCAGATCATAAAAATCATTGGCTTCCAGCTCCTGCTGCAACGTCCCGGCTTTCTCTAATAGTTCATCATCAGGATGCTCGGCGTAGTCAGCGTAGATTTTATTCATCTTCGCTTCTTTGGCATACAAACCGGCAAATGCCGTATGCAAAAACTGCCCCACCGTTTGGCCGGGTTTGAGGTTGACATACTGATCCAAATAACCGACATGGAGGTGCTTTTGCCAAACGATTTTGCCCTCATCGGGTTCGAGGCTGCCAGTCAGGATCTTGATCAGGGTACTTTTGCCGACCCCGTTTTGACCAATCACCCCGAGATGATCAGCCTCATTGACTTGAAAATTAGCGTCCTGATACAGTTGCTTGTCGAGAAAACCCTGCGAGAGGCCGGTGACTGTCAATACGCTCACGATAAGGGCTCCTTTCCTTTGAAATGCGAGTTGGCGTTAATCCGCCATATTTTCTGAAAACAGTACATAATACCCTATCACAACCAGCCTGGTTTGACAATTGAGCAAGTTGCTTGCCATTTCGGCTTGCTTCTATAATAATGCGGCTCTAAGGAGATGATGCAGATGGCAATTGTGGACTCGCGGTTGACCGCCGCGATGATTGGCGCCGCGATTGGTGACGCCATGGGCTTACCAGTCCAAGGGGAAACGCAGGCCGCCCTCGTCCAAGACCCCGTTATCGCCATGCGCGGTTATGGCCATTTCGGCTTGCCTGCTGGCTATTATTCTGATGAAACGGCGATGAACTTGGCCACGATGGCGGCCTTGACCCACGGCTTCGACCCGCGTCGCATTTTGAATGAATACCGGCGCTGGGCAGAAACCTTTGAATACGCCGCGTACACTGGCCCCATTGTTGACATTTGGCCGAGCGTGCAACGTGCCATTGCCGGCCAAACCCTCGGCTCCACAATCAATGAGCCTACTGGTTTGGTTCGCGTGCTACCCATGGCCTATTACTTATTCGCCCGCTTCGGCCAAAATCTTTTCACCCAGCCGCTGGCACTCACGCAACTGCACGCTTTTGTCGCCTTGACCGCGACGGATGAAGCCAATCAAATCGCGGCCAGTCTTTATGCCCAGCTCATCATGCAGCTCCTAGCTGACCACACACTGACTGATGCCTTAGCCACGAGTCTTGCGGCCGGCCTCACCCACTGGCAACATCAGCCGGCGGGTCTCGACTTTCAAGTGCTGACCCAGCTTGATGCCAAGCGCGCCGCGGTGATGGCACAAGCCCCACCCACCCCGCGCAATATTCTAGGGGTCGTGTGGTACGCCTTGCAAACAGGCAGCGATTATCGCTCGCGCCTGCTGACGGCCGTGAACTTCGGCGGTCGGGCTGATGCCACCGGGGCGTTAACCGGCGGCGCCGCTGGTCTGGCTGGCGGTTATATCGACATCCCGCATAAATGGTGTTTAACCCTGACGCGGTATGGCGATATTGTCAGGCGCGTGCGGTTGGCGGAACAGTCAGGGACGTTTGGGTAGACCGGGCCTGAGCTAAGGGTAACATTTCACGGTGAAGGGCCGCTGAGGTGGCGCTTGGGCAAAATTCGACTAAACCCGCCGTCCTTCGCAGCCTTTCATTTTCGATTCCTCCTGTGGTATGCTAAGTGAAATTGAACCGAGAAGGTGTTGTTTTGAAGAAGAAAACAAGTTGGGGTCGCACGCTGATTGAGTTGCTGATTATGGTTGCGGTGGTGGCTTTAGGCACGCAGCTGTTAATTCGCTTTGTGATCAGCAAAGACTTCGTGCAGGGGCCTTCCATGGAGCCGACCTTAAACGACGGCGATCGCTTGTACTCACTCCGCCACAAAAAAGTGAAGCGCGATGATATTGTCGTCATCGATGCCCCAGACGATCCCGGCGTGCTGTACATCAAGCGGGTGATCGGGATGCCTGGTGACACCATCGCCTTCAAAAACAATGTGCTTTATATTAATGGTAAAAAAACGGCTGAGCCTTACCTCAATAAAAAGTTCGAACAAACTTCGGTCACCAACTATGCCAAGAAACAGGGCATCGACCCGGCGAGCTTGAACTTCACTTATGACTTCTCGCTAGCCACACTGCCGTCCACCGCGCGGCGCACGGTGCCGAAGAATAGCTATTTCGTCATGGGGGATAACCGCCTGGTGTCTAAGGACAGTCGCAGCTTTGGCTTCGTCAAGGCCAGCAAGGTGCAATCCGTCGTGGTTTGGCGCTACTGGCCGATTAACAAAATGAAGACTTATTAAAGAAGCTCGCAGCGATGCGAGCTTTTTTACTGGCTCTAACCCTGCTGACTATCAAATTTGTCACCTAACGATTTTCACTTGTAAAATATTTCACTATCGAGCATACTATCCTCAAATTGGAGGAGAGGCAAAAATGACAGCAGCAATCACACTTGAGCACATTCAAAAAAGCTTCAATGGTCACCAGGTGTTGAAGGATGTTTCCTTCTCAATCGAGCCTGGCACCATTGTGGGGTACATTGGGCAAAACGGGGCGGGGAAAAGTACCACCGTCAAAATCATCTTAGGATTGTTGACGCAAGACGCCGGCCAGATTTCGCTGCAAGGGCGCATTCTGGATCCAGACGATGACAGCTACAAGCAGCACATTGGCTATGTGCCAGAAGCCGCCGATGTCTTCGACGCCTTAACCGCGCGTGAGTATTTGACCTTGATTGGTCAGTTGTATGGCATGACCGACACTGCCGCCGGGCAAAAAGCGGAAGCGCTGGCGGAAATCGTGGGGCTGGGCGGGGCGTTTGACCGCCGAATTACTTCTTATTCAAAGGGGATGCGGCAAATGGTGCTGATTATCGCGAGCCTTTTGCATGATCCCGATATTCTGTTTTGGGACGAGCCGCTGAACGGCCTGGATGCCAACTCGGTGCTGGTCGTGGAAGAAATTCTGCAGGAGTTGCGTAACCGCGGCAAAACGATTTTCTATTCCAGCCACATCATGGATGTCGTGCAGAAGCTGTCGGATCGGATTATTCTGCTGAATAACGGCACGGTGATTGCTGATGGCTCGTTCTCCAGCATTGCCGCCAATGCCGATACCAACTTGCAGCAATTGTTCAATGACCTCACCGGCTTTGCCGAACACGGTGAAAAAGCGAAGGCCTTCGTGGACATTGTGACGGAGGCGGCTGACCATGAATGAACCCGCCTTACCAAAAAGTCTGCGTTGGCTGCGCCACTGGCGAAAAGCGCTCACCCGCATGGGCATCAACTATGCCCAGTTTTGCCTGATTATCAGCACTAAGTTGACTTTAGCCAATCGTAGCGGCCGCACCAGTCTGACCGGCCAAAAGCGGCCCCGCAAGGCCAAGCGACCAGCGCGCACACTGCTGTGGACGTTCCTAGGTAATTTGCTGATTGGGGCCTTAATTGGCCTCATGATGTTCATCCCCATGGTGCTTTTCAGCCGCTTAGCCGTGCTGTTCGGCTTTTTGTTTTTAATGTTTTTCCTGACCATGTTGACGTCTTACGCCAGCTTGCTGCTTGATCCACGGGACCGGCCGATTTTTACCGTGCGTGGAGTCTCAGATCGCACCTTAAACGCAGCGAAGTTGACCATCGTCGGGCTGTTTTTGCTCGTCACCATGGCGGCCCTGGCGCTACCGGCGGCCATCATCCTTGGGTTGCAATTCGGCGCGCTGGTCGGGATTGCGGTGCTGATTGCCGCCTTTATCCTCGCCATTTTCAGTTTGGTCATTGCCCTGTTCATGTACATGCTGGTGCTGCACTTCTTCGATGGGGAAAAGCTCAAGAATATCCTCAATGTGGTGCAAATCGGCATGGCAATTGCCTTGTATGCGGCAGGCCAATTGCCTAATCTCCTGGGCCCAGATGTCATCAGCCACATGAACTTTAACTTGTCACTGCATTTTGTCTGGTGGGAATTCATTGCAGTCCCGATGTGGTTCTCCGGGTTGCCTCTGCTGGCTCATGGTGACATTGGCAGTTTAAGCCTGCTTTTCACCTTCCTGAGTGTGGCCGTCACCGCTGGCTTGTTCGCCTTGTACCTGCACAATGCCGGCCGCTTCGAGCAGCTACTGGAAAAGCTGGATCAAAGTTCTGACCGCGTCGCCAAGGCCGGCTGGTGGTTCAAACTGACCCGCCGCTTGGCGACCCGGTCGCGCGAAACTGCCGCCTATTACACCCTTGGCTGGCGCCAGCTCCAATCGCAACGCGACTATAAACTGCGGGTGTATCCACAGCTGGCCTACGCGTTCATTCTGCCACTGGTGTTGGTCGCCAGCATCATGCGCGATAGCGCTGGCAACTATTTGAGTCACATGGTCGGCTACATGGCGGTGTGCCTGATTATCGCCGCCCCCCTGGCAATTTTGAATTTGAAATTTTCCACCCAGCCCACGGCCATGGCCGTGTTCAATTACGTGCCTTACGGTCACCAAAGCCGCATTCGCCAAAGCGTGATCTTGGCCATGTACATGCGCCTCTTTTTCCCTTTCATCGTCATCATGGCGCTGCTCTCCCTGCCATTCATGGGCCTGCACGCGGTGACCGCCGGGCTGGCTTCCACCGCCTTGACGCTGGCCCTCACCTTGGCGATTGGTAAAATCAGCTTACGCGGACTGCCTTTTGATCAAGAGTTCGCCGCCAATCAAGCCGCAACCAACGGCGTGCTCAATACCGTGGCGGTGTTGGTGGGCATGCTTTTAGCTTTCGCTTATGCCTTTGCCGGCACTATTTTGTTCAGCTACTGGTTTGACCTAGTCAGCCTGGCCATTTTCAGCGTGGTGGCTGGGCTCCTGATTCGGAGCAACCGCTTCGCTTAAACCAAGCAAAAGCGCACCTGACCGTGATGGTCAGGTGCGCTATTTGTATCCTTACATTTCGTCTTTCAACATGGCTTGTTCATCATCATATTGCTGGCGCACGGTGGCGTAAAAGCCGGCGTCGACCAGCTGCAGGTACGGCTGAATGAACAAATCGAAAACATGCATGGTCAGCGCCTCTAACAGCGACCAGCCAATTAAGGTCAACTGCAACACGAAGTAGTCGAACTTATGCCCGCGCATCAACCGCCAAGCCCGACCCACCGCAGTCAGGGCTGAGAAGTAACGGCCGTCTGGATGCGTTTTGCCATCGTAGTAGACGTAATACGCCACATGCAGACCAAACATCAGCATGATGCCCGGAATCACAAACACCGCCAGCCCTAAGCTGATAAAGACGACCGTGTAAATATACACCGCTAAAATCCCGAAGAAAAAGCGGCTGTTAAAGGTGCGGAAAATCAGTTGCCAACCATTAACGGTTTGGTCGGGCTGGCGCATGAGATCCAGCGCGGTGAAAGCAATACTTTGACTGAACCACAACATAATCAGGGATTTCAGCATAGTTTGCTGCTCCACGGCAGTATTGCCTTGATAGTAATCGATGAAGTTGTTGGGGTTATTAGCCACATTCTCCAGTCCAAAGGCCAGCATCACCTGCATCACGGTGTAAACTGCCAAGAACGCAAAGGCCACTGAAATCAGCCAGGGTAATAAATTGGCCAGCATTAATTGTTTGTACATCCCCGGCTGCCGCAAAACGGCTTTAGCGCGCCGCTTAATTTGACGACGACTTTGGTATTGATTTTCCATTCTTTCTCCTATCGCTCTGACCGCAAGGGTTCTTCAGGCACGGCGCCGCTTTGATAGCGCGTGCGAATCAGGCGCTGAATGGACCACAGCGCCGTGATTTGTTTCGGCAGTGCGCCAATCACGCCAATCGACTGGGTCGCAGAATCCGCGCGGATCACGTGATGATAAGCCGGTGCGCCCAGATAGTAAAAACGGCTGGCCGCTAAGGCATATTCCACGTTAAACAGCTCATCTTCCATGATCGCCACCCGTTCGTCGAAGCGCAGGTGTGCCGACTCAATGATGCTCCGGCGATAGAACTTATTCCACAAGTAGCCGCGAATGACACCCACCGGAGCCAGCATCCCGCGAATAAACTGTTTGCGCGTCAGCACCCGGTCCTTGAGCAGCCGGCTCGGGACAGTGCTGGCTTCGGGGTCATCCACATAAAAAGGACTGACCAAGATGTCATAGGGGCCTTGTTCCAAGGTGGTGACAAAGCGGCTGACATAATCAGGCGCCAGCCAGTCATCCCCGTCCATAAAGGCCACATACAACCCCCGGGCGACGGCTAAGCCGGCATTGCGGGCCGCAGAGACGCCGCGGTTGCGCGGCAAATACACCGGCTCAATCCGCGCATCCTGCTTGGCATAGGCGGCAATCACCGCTGCCGAATCATCGTCTGAGTGATCGTCGACTAAGATCAGCTGCAGGTTGCGATAGTCCTGGGCCAGCAAACTCGCCAAGCCGCGCTGAACATAAGGCGCAATATTATAAATTGGAACGATCACCGATACGAGAGGGGTCGTCAAACCGCCACCACCATTTCTGCTTTCATGTGCGTTTAATGTAACAAATTTCACCTGCCGTGCCTACCCAAAGGCATTAACAGTTACTCATCTTTAACTATTCGCCGCCAGCAACGTGAGCTTCGGGCTGAACCACTGGCGCTCAGCCGGAGTCAAGGCGCGCTCGGTAATCAACGTGTCAATGGCAGCCAGCGGAAAGCCGCGGTATGGCGCTTGAATTTTGAATTTCTGGGTTTCGGACACCACAATCACCTGCCGCGCCGCTTGGGCTAAAGTGGCTTTAACTTCAGCGTCATCGGCATAAGGGAAGTACACCCCGTCTTTACTGATGGCGGTGGCACCGATGAACGCGGCATCAAAAGCGATGCGGCCCAGCTGGGTCAAGGTCGCCGGCTCAAAGAAAAAGCGGCCATGATGATTGAGCTTGCCGCCTAAAATGCGCAGCGTCACATCCCCTTTGACCGATAAGGCAATGGCATTATCGAGTGAATGCGTATACACCGTCACTTCACTATTAATACTTTGTGACAATTTCAGTAATGTCGTTGAATCATCAATGAAATAAACGCCACCTGGGCGAATCAGGGACAGTGCGGTTTTGGCCATCGCGGTTTTCTCTGCTGAAAATAGCTTCAACCGTTCCGAATAACTCGGCACCGTATGCCCAAAGGTGAGCGACACAATGCCGCCGCGGGTGCGGCGGCCCGCCCCGCTGGCCGCCAAAGCGACCACATCTCGGCGGGCTGTATCGCGGGAAACGCCAACGGCTTGCATGATGTCATCGATACTCAATTCTTTGCGCTCAGTGAGCAGTCGTTTGATCTCTTCGAATCGTTTTTCTCGATACATGGTCACACCGGGCACCCCCTTTAGTTAATTATCTTCTATTATACGCGTCTTCCCTGACCAACAAAATGAACAACGGCTCAAACCAGGCCGTGGCAGACCGGCCCAAAATGGCCCCGGTTTGATTGGCCAGGTGGGGACGATTTAGCGTATCCACCCTTTTCCGACATTTCATGGCCCATTTTTGAGCAAAATTGGCATAAATCCGGTTTCAAACAAATTATCTCGCGGTTTTATTACACCAGTGTGACAGTGTGACAGAAATCGCGGCTTTTGTAAACCGACTGGCACTTGCATGACATACCAACTCGATATACTGCGAGTTGTAGTAAGGGGAGAACTAGTATTACTAATCATTTAGGAGTGAGTTTTATCAAATTCAAGAAAACGTCTATCGCAAGTATCAGTCTGATGACGATGCTTGCCGCTGTGTTTGCTATTTATAGCAGCACGCAACCAGTTGAAGCGATTGAACAAAGCGATGCGCAAACCCGCGCCGCTGAAGTTTCTGGCAACACCCCAGCCGCAGCGCAAACCGCCGTGACCATCATCAAGACCAACACCATCGCCACCGCGCCGGCCAAGATCAGCCCGATTAAGCCAGGCGTCAACGCAGACTATGAAGCCTTGGTCAAAAAACAGGCCGAAGATAAGGCCAAAGCTGAGGCCGCCGCTAAAGCTAAGGCTGACGCCGAGGCGAAAGCCAAGGCCGATGCTGCGGCGAAAGCCAAGGCGCAAGCTAAGGTCGTTGCGGTTTCTCATCAAACCACCAGCGGCGTCAATAAAGGCACCTTCAAAGTGACCTTCTATGATCCCGCTGCGATGGGCTCAAGCATGGGTTACGGCGGTATTGCGGCTAACCTCAGCGTTCTGCCGCGGGGCACGCGCGTTAAAATTCAACTGTCCAACGGCGTCACCTTGTATCGGGTCGTTAACGATACCGGCGGCTTCGCAGCTGGCAACCCACACCAAATTGATGTGGCCATGCCTAACAGTCAAATTCCTGCCGCTGGCGTCTTATCCGCCACGGTCACCATTATCGGTTAAATCGATTTGAGCCTTGCTTCGCTGAAGCAAGGCTTTTTTTTGCGCGTGATGGCCACTAGTTCAAAGCTAGGATTACCGACTAAAAAGCGTCTGACCCCATGTTTACGGGACCAGACGCTGTTCAGTTCATCAGTAAATATGGTAATCCGGGTTATTCCCATCGTTCCAATCGAAACCGTTTGAGGTGTTGGCGGCATTTTCCTTGGTGTTGTAATTATCCAAGGTCGCTTTCTCCAGGCTCAATTCGGTGCGGGCCAAATCGGAAATGCGCTGCAGCTCGGTGGTGGTTGGGATTTGATACGAGGCGCCGCCGATGTAGGCGCCATCGCCTTTCAGGCTATCTTTATTGACGGTTTTGAATGCGCCGCGGTAAGTATTGGCTAACGTCAGCAATTCATCGAAGTTCAGGTTGGTGCGCATGTTCTCAGATAGCGAGTCCATCAGGTCATGGTAGTTACTCAAGGTTTTGGTTGATAGTACATTCGCTACAATCGCGGCAATCACTTCTTGCTGACGCTGCTGGCGCCCGTAATCGCCTTGTGGATCCTGATGCCGCATCCGCGCGTAGGCCAGTGCCTGCTCGCCGTTCAGATGGGCTGGGCCTTTGGTGAACGTCCCTTTGGAATACGGATCTGACCAGGAGAACTGAACATTAACGTCGACACCGCCCACGGCATCAACGATTTTTTCCAGGCCGCCCATGTTCACCAAGGCGTAGTAGTTAATCGGCACGTTCAGCAGGGTCTTAACCGCATCCACCGCCCCGGCGGAGCCATTATAGAAGTACTGGGCATTGATTTTCGTCGCCCCGGTGTAAATACTGCTGGTGACATGGCTCAGGGTATCCCGGGGAATACTGATCATCGTGGTGCGGCGCGCTTTGGGATTGACGGTGACCAAAATCATCGTATCCGTGCGGCCTTTTTCACTGCGCCCTAGCGCCCCAGTGTCGGTGCCTAACAGCAGCACGCTGATTGGCTTTTGCTTGCTGAGATCGACCTTTTTCTTCTTCACGGCGGTATTATCGTAGGTTTTATCAATGGCGGTTTTCGTCTGCGAATACAGCCTTAAGCCGTAGCTGCAGGCAAGCAGGATAACGGTCATTGCGATGAGGCCAATCACTTTGCCCAGCGGATGCCGGCGTGATCGGCGATGTAAACTTTGTCTGTCCATCCTTACCCTCCAGCGTACAATCATTCTTTCAATAGTTTACCCGATTCTTCTTAAGAATGCGCGTTTGCCATGAAAAAAATAGTGATGTCGCGGAAACTTAACAAATAAGTAGACAAAGTCAATAAAAAACACCCTGATGCCCATCACATCAAGGTGCCGTTTGAAAAAGGCTTATTCCGTTCTGTGCTTCAGCAAGAGCGCCGCGAAGTAAAACAGACATTCGATGGCAGCAATGAAGAAGGTCACCGGCCAGTTGGTGTAATAGCCGAGCACCAATCCAGCCCATACCCCGATCAAAGCCACCACCACGGCAATCGTCAACATTTGCGGCAAGGTTTTACCCAGGTATTTCGCCACTGCTGAGGGCAGGGTCAGTAAAATGAAGACCAATAAACTGCCGACGATTTGGGCCCCAATGGATACCGAGATCGCCAAAATCAGCAGAAAGTACACCGAAATCGCATTGCGCCGCAGGTTTTGGGCCTGAGCACCAACCGGATCAAAGGAGTCAAACGCCAGCCCGCGAAACCCGACGGCGATGGTAATCAGCACCACCAAGGCGAGCAGCACTAACTGCCACACATCTGCCCGGGAAATGCCAATGATGCTCCCAAACAAAATCGTCGTCGCGTAGCTCGCGCTTTTGGCTGACAATGCTAAAAACAGAATCCCTAGGCCCGTAAACAGGCTCGATACCGCACTGATCGAAGCTTCGCGCCGGCTGGCTTTCACCGACAGCCGCCCCACCGACACCGAGCTGATCACCGTGGTTAACAGCATGCCATCCAGCGGCGGAATGCCGACCAGCACCGCAAAAGCCGCACCGGCAAACCCGATTTCAGATAAGGTGTGAGCCAAAAAGGACAGCCCTCGCGCGGTGACGAACACTCCCACCACCCCACAAGTCACGGCAATGAAGGTGCTGGCGAGAAAGGCATTTTGCATGAAGTCATAAGCAAACATTAGTGCACCTCCTCGGCGGGTTGAAGCTCTTGCGGCATGCGCGATTCGTCCATTAACTTGGTTTGATTCAGTTCGTACCCGTCTGGGGTTAGAAGCAGATACTGCTGGGTGTATTGTTTGGCCAATTCCAAATCATGCGTGACAAACAGCACGGTCAAATCGTGCTTAGCATTCAGCTCCCGGACCAGGGTCATCAGCTCAGTTTTGGTTTTGATATCCAAACTGGCGGTGGCTTCATCGAGAATCAAAAAATTCGGCCGCGTCAAAAGCGCCTGCGCCAGATAAGCTTTCTGCTTCTCCCCACCACTGGCCATACCCAGGCGTTGCTGTTGGCGGACCAGCAGGCCGGTTTCCTGAAGCGCCGCGGTAAGGGCCTGCTGTTCTTTTTTGCTATGCCAAGGCCAGCGCGACTGGCGCTGATTCAGCTGGACAAAACTGCGAATGGATAACGGGTATTCTGGGTCGATATTGCGAAACTGTGGCACATAGCCTAGCCGCATGTCCGGCGCTGTGATCAACTCACCGCTGGTGGGTTTGAGCTGGCCCATGATGAGCCGGGTCAAGGTGGTTTTACCCACGCCATTCGCCCCAATCAAGCTCGTCATGCTCCCGCGCTCTAGGGTAAAGGACAAATCATGGTACAACGGCCGGTCGTGAAAGCCGAAAGCCAGCTGTTTGACAGTTAACATCGGTGCCTGCATCAAATTCCCTCCAGCAATAACAGTAATGGTTACGATTAACAGGTAATAGTGTACCGTACTTGGCGCCGGCTGACCAGCAATTTTCCCTCAATTTTCAAGTCAAGTGCAACGATGATAACGAATTCTTGATAGTGGTCTAGTCTGTTACGCCATGCATCGGTAGTAATCGCATGGGCGAAGATAGTTCAGAATACGTCTGGGACGATGGTTCAGTGCGGATTGGACTGCTTGA
>NZ_RHOK01000035.1 GCF_003946175.1 Lacticaseibacillus suibinensis
CCTGTGAGCCAGACTGTCCAACCGTCAATCTCGGAGGCATCGAAATTTGCCACTGTCCGTGTTTCAACTCCGCCACCACCAAGGGTGACCCGATTAATGCGAAAGGTAACTTGGCTTCTTAGCTTCGTAATAACTAGGTCGTATTCATCATTCTTGTAGTACGACCGTGGAAGATTATCCAAGAACAAATGTTGACCGTTCACAGTGCCCTCAAACATCAGCATGTCGGTTGAACGTGAATTGTCATACAACAGAAGGGATACAACGACTTCATGGCCTTTAGTGAGGTTAAACTCACACCGTCCGGTTGTATTCTTAGTTGTTGAAAACTTCATTCTGTTCACCCATTGGAAGTTTCCATTGAGCTTACCAGCCGAATTGACCGGTAGCTTGCCGCTCATGGAAGGACCAGACCACTTCATGTCAGCCGTTCGCACACTAGCTGGTGTTGCTGTTCCCGGCGTTCTTGTATAGTCAAATGGCCCAGTCTGCTGATTGGGCATTGATTCACTCCCGTTGAAAAGCGGATAAGCCACCACACCGTCATTAAGTGTCACGTCAGTTGGCTCGCTGTCAAACGTATAATGATAGACCTGCTCCGACCGTTCTTTCGTCACGCCGTCGATCTCATCATTAGCGCCGAATTGAAGCACGCCGCCAGCGTCGTTCGTCCACGCTACTACGCCGTTATCATCGGCCATTGTAGCCGTCAGGATAGGAGCAGTCGGTGCGGTGCCAGCATTTGTGACCGTGATATCGGTGCCGGACTGACCGGTGACGGTAGTGATGTCGTTGGAGTGAGACACGCCGTCGTAGCAGATGAACTCCAGTGTGCCTGAAGTCCGGAAACCTCCGATTGTAAATTCGCTATTCTTTGGAATCGCAAGATAGTAGCGATCCGGTGTCCGACCCACCGTGAGCTTCTTTGGTTCAGTAACAGCCAAAGCCTCTATCAGTGATTGACGCTTAGCCTCGGTGGGGTTGTGCATGGCATACGGTATTTTGATTGTTCGCGTGCCGTACTTTCGCCGTGTGAACCGTTCACCGATACCTTCGGCGAATGATAAAGCCGAGTCGCTGGTCTCTGGGAGCATACCCGTATCAGTTGAGAATGAAGGCGTGATGAAGTCATTCAACAAAACGCCGTTGAAAGTAACCGGCAATTCATATCTAAGCATTCCCAAACCTCCTATTCTTTGTTCTAGCGGCCGAGTTAGTGAGGCGCTGAATTTCTGGCTGCATCGTACGTGCTCCCGCCTTCCAGTCAACATATGCCGGAACGCCTTCCACAACCGCTTCAACCAGCTCAGTCAGCATGTCGTTTTGTTCCTTCATGTATGCCAGTTGCTGGGCAGTTGCCGCGCCCATCGTGTTGCTGACTGCGGCTTGAACGTAGTCCATCAGCTTGCTGATTGGTGCCACCGCTTCAGCACCAGCCTCACCCACGCCGTGGACGGAACCATCACCACCAGCGAACAGAGTTGGCTTGTTGAAGATACCCCCAGCCGCGTGCCAGTTGATGGACAGATGTGGCAGTTTGCCCTTCAGCAGGTCGCCAATCTTCCAACCTGCCGGCGAAATGCCAAAGTGCGGCATCGGAATGTGTGGCCAGCTGATTTTGAAGTTGAAGAAGCCTTTGATGGCGTTGATAGCCTTGCTTACTGCCTTCTTAGCGATGTTAATTGGTGTCATGATCGCATTCTTGATGCCATTCCAAACTGTGGAAGTAGCGCTCTTGATGCCATTCCAAACGCCAGTGACTACACCTTTGATGCCATTTACCGCACCAGTCACGAATGACTTGATACCATTCCAGATTGATGTGATAACTGACTTAACCGCATTAAACACGGTGCTAGTCACTTTCTTAATGCCGTTCCACGCTGTTGTGATGCCTGTCTTGATTGCATTAACCACTGGCATCACAAAACCTTTAATGGCATTCCATACTGATGAAATAACCGCCTTAATTGCATTCATTACCGTGGTGATAGTTTTATGAATTAAATTCCACGCCGTACCGATAATCAGTGCGATGGCAGTGATAACAACCGTGATGAATGACTTAATTCCGTTCCAAACTGGTTTCAAGAAAGCAACAATTGCGTTCATCGTGTTTGTGAATGTGGTCTTGATGCCATTCCACATATTGCTGAAGAACGCGACCAGCCCGTTCCAGACACCTTTTAACCAAGTAACGATGGAACCCCAGTTTTTGATTACGATAACAATGCCCGCGATTGCGGCTGCAATACCGAGGGCAATCAGAGAGAACGTGCCTCCGAGTGTGACAACTGCCGCAATAATCGGCGCGAGCATCCCAATAATGACCGAAACACCGCCAAAAATAACAATGAATTGTTTGACTGACGCTGGTAGTTTGCCGAATGCTTCGGCCGCCTTTTTTGCAAAATCTGCAACCTGCTTCAGCACCGGCGCGACCGTAGCTAAGATTTCGCCACCAATATCAGCCAGTGACTGCTTCATCTGCTTTTGCGCCTGCGTGGCTTTGTCAATCGGGTCCAAAGTCTGGTCGAACGACTTTTTTACAGTTCCAGCGCTGTCAGTGGCAGCGCCTTTCAATTCATCAAGACTGACTTTGCCGGACTGAATTGCCGCCACCATCGCTGGTGCTTGACGAGTGCCAAAAGCTTCAACGCCGGCGTTCAGTGCATCGACTGGTGACTTCGCGTTTTTAATCGCGTTGAAAGTTCCTGTTAGGCCTTGTTGCAGAGTTTTGTTGTCCGCTGCATAAGCCGCAGAGGCTTTCTGCATCCCCTTCAAAGCAGTAGAAGCGTCAACCCCACCTTTAGCCCATTGTGCAACAACACCTACGCCGTCTTTCAAACTGATATGGAGCTGGCTAAAGACTGGATACGCATCGGCGACTGATGATTCTAGATCATCAACTGATACACCGCTCGATTGACTGGCCGCCGTGAAGGTATCAAGAACGCCAGGTATTTCCTTTGCCTGAACGTTGAACTTGCCAAGCGTGTCGCGCAGAGCATCAACCGCATCAGCACCGGACTGACCAGTGACCGCGCTAAACTCCGCGACATAGTTCGTCGTTGATTCCAGCGCATCACCGGTTAGCCCGAAGACAGAATGAAGACCTGCCATAGTGTTTGACAGGTCTTCGCTTTCCATTTGAGAGCCGGCCATAGAGCCTTCGACCTTCTCAAATGATTTACCCAGCACTTCGGCAGCCGCCCCAGTCGCACCGGTTTTGCTAGTCAGGTTATCAACAGAATTATCCATTTCAGACCAGGCGTCGACTGCTGTTTCACCAAACTCTTGTATCTTGCCACCAATGTCACTGAAGGCATCGCCCACGTTCTGGAGTTTCTCACTGAATGTATTGTTGGCAATCTGGTCGAGTTTGTTGCTGGCATCATCAGCGTCGTTGCCCATGCCTTTGATGTCGTTCCCTGCCTGCGCGGCCTTAACCGCCGTCTTAGAATAGCCGGCTGCAGCCATGCCCGCAGCGTCATTGTTATCCTTCAGGAAGGTATCGGTATCTTTGAGCTGACCAGAGAAGTGATCAAGCTTGCCTTCAGTCGCGACCACCTCGCGTTGAAAGGCGCGGTACTGGTCTTCGCCAATGTCGCCGGCTTTGAACTGTGCTTCGACCTGAGCCTGAGCTTCCTTCAACGTCTTGAGCTTTGAGCTAGTCTGCTCAACCTGTTTTGCCAACAGTTGTTGTTTCTGAGCAACCAGCTCTGTGTTGCCTGGATTAAATTTCAACAGGTTGTCCACTTGCCGCAATTCTTTGTTGACGGCTGTGGTCTGCTTATTCACGCCGGACAAAGCTTTGTCGAGCTTGGTCGTGTCGCCATTGATTTCAATCGTAATTCCTTTAATGTTACCCGCCATTTTTTCGTCTCCTTTCTTTTAAAAGTTGTCGAAGTCAGCCTGTGTTGCTCGGCGCGACTTCTCGCCACCGCTCTTGTGGGCGTTGACATACTCGACACTTTGATCAAGCACCTGACCAATCGAAAGCTCGTTGAGTTCACTCACACTGAACCCCATGACCTTCGCCATGTACAGGAACGAGTCAGTGTCGATTGGCTCGTCTGATTGGTCGGCGCTACTTAGTTTTTTGTTGTCGTGAACAGGCTTTGCATCAGCTCCATGACTGCGCCCATCGTGACGTCTAGCGGCAGAGCATCAAAAGTTCCAAGCCACGTCTCAAGGTCGCCGATGGAGCTGTCTGCATTTTTGGCAAAAGCCCAAACAACTTTGTACAGCGTTCCCATGTCGAGATTGGCAATGTCGTCATACGCCATCTTGGTCAGGTCAAAATCATTTGACTTCTTGTCTCCGGTCGATTGAACGTTATCAAACACTTTCGCCAGCCGAATCATGTCAGCAAAGAAGTCAGTACCGAACTGATTTTTATACAAAATCGCAGTAGCCGCGCTGGAACGTAGCGCAAGTTGTTTGCCATCTGGCAGATTAACTACTTTTAGCATTGTTTCCTCCTATATATGAGCCGCCCACAGGCTCGTGTACTGTTGATTTCATAGGCGACTATGTGACGGACTAGCCTTCAGTGGAGGTGGTGGCTGCGGCCTTACCGGGCACAACGACTTCCGAGAAGAAGTCACTGTATGAAGGTGAGCCTTCAGACACCTTGCCGTGAGAGCGATGTTCATACGGATCCGGTGCGGCAGTGAAGCTCAATTCCTGTGTGTTAACTTCAGTCTTGTCTTCCTTAGTCTTAGAACCAATGGAAGGCCGAGTTGCCGTGACGTTGAACATCACGTGACGAGTGCGGTTCTTATCGCCGCTGAACTCGAATAGCAGTGCAAACTGCTTTGGCTCTGCATCCGTGTTGTCTACTTGCATTCCAGTTGTGGCATCAATAATGTCGCCAAACACGTCCTGGTTAAACTGATCGTTAAGTCGGGCCACGGTCAGCTTGCCTGAATACCCTTGATTGCTGACGGAAGTATAGTATTTCGTGTCATCGGCATAGAAGTCATTGGAGTCGCCTTCTGGGTCGATGCTTAGTTCGGTTGCGCCCTTCAGCGGAACCGGAGTCGTATAGCTCAGCTTAGAACCGTCATCAGTGGCGATGGCGTAGTATGCGTTCTTGAGGCCAAACTCGACTTTGTTTTCTGTGTTTTCTTCCATGTTTATTCTCCTTTTTCAATATAGTAAATGCGCTCGAACATCTTCTCGGTCTCGATGTACGCGTCACCATCGCATGACCAATCAATTTCGTTAGCATCAAAAAAGGACTCAACTTGTGTCTCCACAACCGGGTCCTTGATTTCAAAGTAGTACTCCACGCGGTAGGTACCACGTTTTAGATAATGTGCATCATCGGCATAGAAGTCATCTGGGCCAGTATCGAATACGATCAGATACGGCAGAGGCTGGGCATTGCCCGTTCCCCACGCGCCATACGTGGTCGGTTTGATTGCCGACAGTCCAGTGATTAGGTCAGCCAGCATCAGCTCAGCCCCTTTCTGAGTGCAGCTTCAAATGTATTGGAGGCAGTCTTCTCGGCAGAAGCAATGTGCGGAATGGCACGAGTACGCTTCCCGTTACGGGTCGCGTGGCCGTTTTCCAGCAAGCTAGTGAGCTGCGGCTTGTTCTTGTTGTAGACCACTAAGCCCTTACCTTTTTTCCGAGTCGTCCAGCCTCGATAATATTTTTTCCCTGATTGCGTATCACGCGGCGAAGTCGAAGTCAATTCATCCACCGCAGCTTTTGCGGCTTTCTGTTGAGCTTCATCCACATTCTGCTGAACATCTTCCTTGTACTGGTCGAGCAGCTTTGAGAGGTCAATCTCAATCGCCAATATCGCTCACCTTCCTTTGCAAATACAGTTCAATTTCGTCTGCGTTGCGCTGGTAAGTGCGAATGAGAGTATATGCGTTGCCGCGCCACTTCATAGTTTGCTGGCCGTCATACTCAAACGCGTGGACAATCAATTCGACTTCTGGACGAATGCCAGCTTGGGCCGCCGCATAGAACTCACTCATCGTCAGTTCTTTCTTCCCGGCTTGCACCGTGGTTTTCGTCTCTTTTGTGATTTGATTGCCGTATTTGTCCGGTTCGTATGTCGCACCGATGAGAGTTACGTCTTCGCTCCAGTCAATCATAGACACCCACCTGCCCAACCATCAGATTGTGTAGGCGGTACTGGATGTTGCGTGGCATCGTACCTTCACCGCGATTGCGGAAGCGCCATGCGGCATAATCAATCTGAAGCATGATTGCCGGATTGTCTTCATCCAAAACAGTCACGCCGGAAGCATTCAGCTCGGTTTCTACACTCGCTAGAATTGACTGCAAATACGGGTCACGTGTATCTGAAGTTATCCCCAGATTAGCTTTCAGTAAGCTGAGTTTATCCAATCCAGCCATTCAAGCCACCCCCTTAGTCAGCGGGAACTAGTGCCAACAGGTCAGCCTTCACAGTCTTCCCCGTGTGGTCGATGCTATGCGCATCCAGATATGCGGTGATTTCAGCCACCGTGTTAGTGTCGGTCGGCTTCACATCGCCGGTTGGATCATACGCCGGGGTGTCCGGCGCTACGCTTTTGGGCCAAGCGTTACCAGATAACCAGCAGCGGTATCAGCGACTTCAACGTCAACGGAGATAGCGGCGAGCATAGCTTGTGCGAAGTTTTCGTTCACAGACCAGCCCAGTTGAACCTCTTCGCGGTCGAACAATTTGACAAAGCGCTTCGCATCACCAACGAATGCCAACGCATCACCAGCGGCTGCGCCAAGTGCGGTATCTGGAACAATGCCAACCTGCAGGCCAAGGAAACGGTAGCCAGTAGCAGAGGTTACGTCCGGTTGCATCAAGTAGCGGCCTTCACCGTCCTTCAAGGTGTCCAAGAATTGGAACCCAGATTGAGTGGCGATGACAGACTTGTTGTAGGCTGGGTCGAGGTCAACGTTGATGATGTGCTTGATGCCGTCTGCATCAGTAGCAGAAGCAGCAGGAGCAGTCTTCAACTTTTCGGCAATCAAGCGGTTCTTGGTATTTAACACAACCTGGTCGAGCACGTTCTGTAGCAAGCGGTTCAGGTCGGTCGCATCACGCAGAGATTCATGAGAGGTGGTGATTGAGCCACGATAGGTACCCACGTTCCACTTCACAGTGATGAGTTCAGGCTTTGCCAGCTCTGGGTTTGCTGCCAATTCTTCCACGGTGTGAAGACTTTCATCTGTCTTCTTAGCCACAGCATAGGTCCCACCGGCTTGCTGTACGCTGATAACGTCAGCGAACTTGGTCAAATCATACGTGGTCTTGAGTTCGTCCTGTGCTTTGTACAGGATTTGCTGTGGAATAATCGCGGCCACATCGCCGGATACAATGCCATCACGCTTCTGGCCTTTGCTGTTCAAGTAATCAATCAGCCCACGAACTTCTGGGTTTTCTTTTTCGATCGTCTTCATGCGGGTTTCTCCACCTTTCTTTGCGTTTGTCTGCGGTTTGTCGGGTTCTGCGGGCGTTTCGTTTGCATCTTCCAGTTGCTTTTCAAGGTCAGCAATATTAGCCTTCAAGTCTTCGTTTTCCTTCTGCAGGTCTTCGATGGACTTGTAGTTTTCATCACTGTCAGCGGCCGCCTTGTCCAATGCTTCCTGATCAGCGGCCTCATCAGCAGCACGCAGAATGGCCTGCTTGGCAGTTTCAAGCTCAGAACGTTTCTTTTCGTTCTCAGCTAATGCGGCACGCGCCATCTTCAAACGTGCGTTTAAGATAATTGGGTTTTCCATTTTTCTTTCAACTCCTTAACAAGTTTTTGTTTGCGTTCGTTGAACGCTTCTTCTTCGGCGTGTTCATTATCACGACTACGTGCGCCAATCTCGGTTGTTTCATATGCCGGAAAAGCCACAACCGAAACCTCAAACAGGTCAACATCGGTTAGCGTGTTGTGCCAGCCGTCATCACGCTTTTCCACCTTCTGGTCTCGGATGTAGAAGCCGAATGAGGCTTGTGATACATCCCCACGTTTTACTTTTGCGTAAATTGAAAGGGCCTCCGGATCGTCGTCATTAATCTCGACGGTTCCGAAAAGCCCTTTATCATCTTTGCGTAATGTCATAGTACCGGCGCTTGTGCGACCCAGCACCTTACCTGTGTCATGATCGAACAGCGCGCGAATGTCTTGGTCTGCGATGTCGTCCGGAATTGCTTCTGGTGCCACCGTTTCAAACTGACCTCTGTATAACTGAGTTTCTTCGTTAAACCGGATGAAGTAGCCGGACAAATATTTCTTGCCACCCTCTTCAGTCGCCGCTAGGAAGTCCGCCGTCTTGGTCAGACTGGTTCGTTTCTCCATTGTCATCACCTCCCTTCAATTTGGCCTGTGCGCCAAGTTTGTCGGTTGGCACGTAGTTCTCAAGCGTGATGAGGTCTTCCATCTCATCATCAGGTGGCAATCCAACCCAACCACGCCACTCATTCCGCCTCATCGCTGTGCGGTCGACCATTTCCTTACCGGCGTTCACTAGCTCGGTTAGATCGTATTGGTAAAGTGAACGCGGGTTGAAACGGAAGTACCAATTTGTCGAGATGAGCACATCGCGCGTCAACGCCTGAGCAATCATCTGACCTAATCCAGCAATGCGCGTGTTGACGAAGTTGTTGTACTCTTCACGGTTGAAGTCACCGACGCCTAACAAAAAAGCCGGCACTCCGAAGAGTCCAGCCACAGTCTTTTTGTCGATTTCCACGCCTTCATTCAGGGCGATGTCTTGCAAGGTCAGCGGTTTGACCTGTTGTACCTCCAGCAAGTCCGCCGGAATGACCCACGGTTCCAATCCGTCAGAATGCCCGATGTACTTGTTCTTAACTTCATCACGGCCAGCGTCACTGCTCAATGCCTCACTATCAGAATCAACTTTGATAATGATGTTCGGCATATATTTGCCGCTCATGAATACCGATTTAGTCTTGGCGGCCTGTGCGAGGTTGTTCAATGTGGTGTTAAGAATTGTGTCAAACCCGTGTCCAATTAAAGGGTAGCGCGGGTCAGGGTTGATAAGAAAGTGCACCAACTGAGCCGAGTCCATTTCTTTGTTACCATATCGAACGCGCAAGTCGGAGGATTGCGAATCGTAGATATAACTCACATTCATCATGTCCAGCGGGCGCAACTCGGAGAGATAATCGCTTCCCGGCTGGGCGATGATTTGACACAGCGAATTGCCATCACCATACAGATACAGGTCTCGGACAATCTTTGTCAGCCATGTCTTTCGGGTCATACCCTTCGACGGGCTAACATCAATCAATCGCGACAGCTCGTTGTTAACTCGTTTGTCACCTTTGTCAGTGTTTTCCAGCAAGTGAATGCTCATCGAAGAAACCAGCTCGGCAATCGTATTCACCGCTGACTGCACGTCTGGGTTGTCCGCCAGTCGCGTGTAACCGCTAGTCTGCAACAGCTCAGCCCACTGTGGCGAACCCAGTTGGACAATTTGCGGTGTGCTGCGTTTTTCAGTTTTCCGTTTTAGTCCAAACATTTAATCACCTCCTTTCAGCCAGGCTGATGCGTTTTCGTTCTTCGTGATGTCTTCAGACATCTGAACACATGCGAAAACAGACGCATCAAACAAGTCAATGCGCTGATTGCCTGACTGACCGTCAATTTTGTCGTACTGGATCATGTCGTCCGTTTTCTCAACAGCCGCCACGTTGGACACGCAGTATTCATATGCTTCGCTGTGGACGTAGTAGAGTTCTTTGTTCTTAGCCTTCATTTCAATTCTTCGGAAACCCTCTGATTTCTTGAAGAAGTATTGCGGCTGATCGACAATCTTGAAGTGTGCTTTCTTCATCTGCATGAAGAACTCACGACCAAACTTCTTATCGAAGCCGACCTTCCTGATGTTGAACCCAGCAGCGCGCATGCTTACGAACCACTTCACAATGTCGTCATACAGCACAGTCGCGGTGTTGCTCATCGTCAGCCAACCATCATCCTCCCAGCCAAACAGTGGAATGCCATCCTTGTCAGCTTTCTCATGTGCAGCCTGTCGTGGGAAGAACGCGTGCGTAATAACAATGTCAGTATCGCCTTTTCGGCCATACAAGGCTGCAGCAGTGAGGTCATGTAACTTAGATAAGTCCGCACCGCCATACCATTTGATACCCATGCCAGCCAGGTCTTTCAATGACCAATCATAGGAACGGTCGGATGCTTTGAAGTCTTCAATATCGAAGTAAGCTTTACTGGAAGCTGTGAACACATTCAGTGTCTTGTTGAAGAACTCAAGCCGCGTCTGTGGGTCGTTGAGTGCCATCTCGGCATCACGCCGCAAATCATCAAGTGACACTGACACGCCAACCGAAGGGTTTGATTTCATCAACACTTCGTCACTAGTGAAGTCATCCACGTCGCCATCCTCATTCTGGTCAGCCTGGCAGATGAAGAAGAAATATTCATCGTCTTTGATTTGACCGGACAGCACCTTCTTGGCGTACTCTACGCGTTGTGCCAGGAAACCGTTCGGGATGTCGCCAGCGGTCGAAATGCCAATCAACAGTTTGTTTCGATAGGCCTTCTGTGCGTTCTTCATCAGGATGTATTTCTTTGCTGATTTGAACGCGTGCAGTTCATCAAGGATAAGCAGGTTGGCGTTCAGCGAGTCCAGCCGTTTCTCATCACTCGCCAACGCTTGAATATAGATTGAGCCATCTTCGCCAAAGTCCTTCGTGATGCTGTGCTCCGAGTTGTTATCACGTATCTGATAACTCGAATCGTGGAAACGGTCGATGTTGAACTTCAGCAGACTAAACGACTCCATTGTCTGTTTTAAACTATTCGCTAGCACATACAGCTTTGAACCCGATCGTGCTTCGAGCAGTGATAACGCGAAGCCGAGCGCGGCGGCGAACGTCGTCTTACCCTGTTTTCTCGGAATCATAATCAGAACTTCGTGGAAGCGGCGCAGGTCTGTACCCTTCTTGTAGAAACACAACATGTTGACAATGCAGAATTTTTGCCAATCAGTTAAAAGTAAAGGCCGTCCACGCATAGGACGGCCTTCCAAGTCTTCACCTTGCTGATGCACGAATACATTCTCAATTAAATCAATCACGAAGTCGGCGTCTTTCATCCGAATATCGAACTCATCTGTCCGCTTCAAATCATTAAGGAACCGCTCACCAGCCTGTACACGCAACCGGTTCGCCGGAATAGTGCCATCAATCACACCGGTTGCATATGCCTTGGCAACTTTGAAGCTATCCATCCGCAACACGGCTCTTCATGAAGTCGGCTAGCGGGTTAGCGTTCACTGTCGGCACGACTTCCACACTATTCGATTTAGGATTGAGTTGCAACCGGTCAGAGTAGCTGGCAATGTCCTTTCGCAGAGACTCAATCGCATTGAGAATTGGCACCTTGCGCTGATTTGTCGCGCCGGCTTTGTTGGTGTATTCTTCCGTGACTTTGTAACCAGACTGCTCGTATTGATTAATAAGGACCGCGTACTGGTCGAGCATACCAGCGTAGATTGTGATGAGGTCATCGTATGCTGATTTGTACACGCCAAGGTCTTTCATCTGCTCGACCACACGACGCCTGCGGTCCAACGTATCGACCCGTACTTCTTTTGCCATTCACGACACCCCTTTCACTTACAGTTATCGCGTAGTCGGAAAAAACTCCCATTGTCCCGTCTCCCGTAAGCCAAAATTATTTTTGTGAACGGGGGGGGATCCAAATTTTTATCGGCAAAAAATTTTTCAAAATCGCGTCTTCGTTTTTGTTGCCAATACAATCCAGCACCAGTCACTTCATCCGTGAGCCGGTCGTGCATCTTGTTGTGTGATGCAGCAGAGAGTGGCAACAGGTTCCACGTCTGCAATGCCAGCATCGGATAGTCAGCCAGTGGATAGATGTGATGAATCATCGTGGCTTGCACAATACGTCCGTATCGCTTGGCTTCTTGGTCTTCATAGTTATACTTGCGCATGACTACTGCCCTCTTGTGCTGCCATCGCTTAGACTGGTAGAAGGCGTGGTTACGCTCACGGTTAGCCAAGAGCATCACCCTTTGTGTACTGTTTAATCTTGTCCACTCGCATGTCTGACCAAGTGTCGCGCGTGCCATCTGGCTTGTACACGGTAACGACTGGCATGGACTTGTAGCCTAGCTTGCGGAAACGTGCATAGTCTTGTTCGTCAGCCATGATTGTTTGGACTGGCATGGCACGAGACAGCAGTTTTGCGGTCATACGACACTTGGCACAGTTTGGTTTGGTATAAATGATCGCGTGCATTAACCGTTTGCCTCTAACCACTTACTAAAATCAAGGTGCTGGGCAAATGGCTCATTGGGGTTTTTCTTCGTAGATTTCTTCTTAGCCGCACGATCAACAGCGGTAATCATGTCATATTCAAGCTTTGTCATATTACCAGCATCTGTATTTTTGATTTGAGCTGATGCTCGTCTCATAGTCCTCACTCCTTTAGAACGCAAAAAAATAGGGGAACACGGTTAGACGTTTTGTCCTTCCGCGTTCCCCTAGTTCATTAGGTGGATCACTTTTTTATTTGGTTACTTACTGTGGTGGAGTAGAATACCGGTTTTCCTTCTTGGAACCGCACGATTGCTTCTCCATATGGCGGTGCACTCACCGCTTTAATTAGCTGGCCGTCTTTTACAATGTAAAGGCCATTTTTAATTGAGTTCATATGTGCATCTCAACCTTTCATCGTCATAAACGAACGCATACAGCAAATGCTTGCCCGTGGTGAAGCCATTCTTAATCTCATAGGGATCATTTGGCTTTGCTGTTCCAAGCTGGCGCCACATAATGCCACGATCATCTTTAAACCGCTCGCTATGATAGTGGCCCGAGTGAAGTTCGTATGTTTTTGCCATATTGAATATCTTTTTGTACTCAAATGGAAAAAGCCCTGTCAGCTTGTCCTTGGCCACATCTCCGTGGGCGAGCATAATGCCAACATGTCCTAGCAAGTATGCACAGCGCCAGTCGGTTGCCGGATTACTGTCATTGAGATCAACGTGAACTTGTGGATAGCGATCTATCAGTGCATAAAGAAAAGCGTATTCGAGATCGCCTGAATGGTTGCCGAACACGCTCTTGATTGAGACGCGATTGCTATATTCAATTGCCAGCGGAATAATCTCCCCAGTTTACAATTCAAGTGCAACACCCTGACGACTAGACCAAAAAGGCCATGAAGACCTATTCTTGTTAGTGCTAGCTAAACAAGAAAGCAGGAATCTTCATGACCCACTCTCAGACTAACACCCACAAGCATTACCAACAACTCA
>NZ_RHOK01000036.1 GCF_003946175.1 Lacticaseibacillus suibinensis
ATCAATTAAATCAACATTAGGTTTAATGGTTTTGGCAAATTTTGGCAATGTCTTCGCAATGGCGTCATATTGCGCGGACAAATTCGTGTTGTCGTACTTAGCATCCGTGATTACCTGCTTGTCACCCAGTGCAGCTTTAATACCGGCTTAAATCGCCACAACCTGCTTGATAGCGGCAATGCGATTCTTGCTTAACTTCAATGTCTTCTTTTGCGCCTTAGTCAGATCACCCCGGAGCTTGTAGACCTTCTTGTACTCCTTGCTTGCAGCAGCGACCTTAGCCTCAGTGACGTGCTTACTTGGGAGCTCGTACAACTTATTCGCGAAGAGACCCCGTACATCCTTTTCCAGAGTCTCTATCGCAACCGTTGTATCATCATTGGTGGTTGTCTGGGCTGTGGTTTTTTCCCCACAGGCCGTAAGCGTCAGTGCTGTCATTAGGATCAGACTTCCTGCCGTGATTGTCGCCTTTTTCATTTCTATCTCCCCCATATCCTCGTGATTTATCCAACAGCCTAGCCAATCAGCCAGGCGCTCTTTTCTATTGCATCCTTTTGAGCTTCAGCTTTGCATCCAAGTAACGTTGTTCCTCATCTGGAAGTACCGGCCTTATCGCATCTGTTTCCCCAGGCTTTAAAGCCGTCGTGTAATAACCGTGATCAATAATCTTGTAACGAACGCCCTTGGTCAGTGTCTTGATTGGCCGCCCAAGACCGTCAAATATTTGCTTTTCTTGTTCTTTGAGCATATTTCTCGTCCTCCTTAGCGGCTTACATAGCAACACACTGTCCTGAGTTTGGAGGATTCGTCTTGTCGAGAGACGAAAAGGTACTGGAACACTGTGTTGTCGTGTAAGCCGCTAAATTAGCAACTACACATGTACCGCTTCTGGGTTCTTATCCAGAATCCAAAACGTATCGACGCGGTTGCCATGCTTCTTATAAACTCTTGTTACACCCGTGGCCAAGCGCGTCACGTTGCTCAAAATACCGACCTCTGCTACGGTGATTGGTCGCCCATTCGCTTGCCGGTACTGAGCATAATCCTGATAGGTCGCACTACCTGAGTGCTGCTTTAGAAAGTCAGTGAGCTGGCCCACCACTAATTGTACACGTTCTGTCTGTCGCATTGGCTTACCTCCTACGGTTCGTACTTTTACGTGTGAAATATGCCTACGCTTAACACGTAGGGTTTAACGTTTTCGCTACTTCCGTTTAGTTTTTAGAGTATATATTGTTTTATTTTGACATCAGCATTTCATCCGGCTTTAGGCTCTGAGTCGGACTGACCTTAGCAGCTATGCTGCATGACAAGGGGCTTTTGGCGTGCGCCCCTACGACCTTTCCCGCCTTTTCATGTCCTCGCAATGGCATTCGCCGTCTAGCGATTAAGTGCAACGCTGATTGTCTCAGCGCCCATCAAGTGCCTTGCCGCAAAAACGACTAGTGAGGTGGCTCGTTTTGAATCTAGGTCACATCTTCCTGTAGTGTGCGTGGTTCTCACGCGAATCTGTCCCTGGCTGTGTGTCCCGCAGTAAGAGTGACCAGAAGCGGGCAGGGATAAAGGTATTCAGTTGTCAAAGGACGGGCGTGCCTACGGCTAGCGGCATTAGCCGCTAGTTCAACGCGTCATAGAGGTGGCGTGCTTGTTAAGCGCACGCATATTTCACACACGTTGTTGCTAGATTAGATTGCGCCTGGCGGTATCGTCGTCAGTTTGTCGCGCGGATGTTTCCGGTGCGCGATGGCACGGTGCTGTGAGTTGTAAACCGTGCGAATACTTGGATAGACACGCTCTAGAAGGACATGCTGGCCCTGGAAGCGATCGTACAAACGACCGTCACCCAGATTGATGAAATAGCGGTGATCCCAGGTGCGGATTGCTGCTGCACTATGTACTAGATCTTCAATGGCTACATATCTTCCCATTTTTCCACCCTACCCTTGCTTTAAGCATTAACTTCCGCCACATAAATTGCGAGTGGGACGAGAAAAAGGGAGGTCACAGGCTTCCCCGCGACCTCCCTCGGTACATCCTTCACTTACAGTTTCCCTGCTTGAAGCGATGGTGCTGCTTCCACACATGGTAAGCTTGTAAATGCTGTAGATGTACAGTAGGGGGTAGTCACTCAGGAAGTTTCGTTTCCGTCGTGTGACTCCGAATTTGCGCTTAAAACCGGTTTACAAGGCCGGTCAGCACTTTCGGTTAGCCCACTTTTTTTGTGCCATAGAGACACTCGCAATTTACACCTTCAGAATATCAGACCTTTCGCAAAAGTCAACGGTAAATATTTTTCAATATTTTGTAAGCGCTATCCCGAAGGCTGTTATGTTGCGCAAACCCTTGTCAAATCACAACTATGCCAGGCTAGACTTCGTAAACCGAACACACGTTCGTTCTACAAACTTATAATACCGCACCATTTCACCAAGTCAAGCATTCGCTTGCTTGTGCTCCCGTTGCCGCCGACGGGCCCGGTTTACTTCACGGGCTTCCATCCGGGCTTGCTTGCCCGTCCGCGCGTCAGCAAAGCGATCCCGTAGGTCACGCAAAGCCGACCGATCAGCATCGGTTTTGGCCTGATAGGTAAGTTGGCGAATTGACTCATTTTCAAAGACTTCCTTCATCGCGCCGTAGAGGTAGTTATCAACGTTGCGGATGGAACGCTCGCTGCGGCCGTCGAGTTGATCTTTCCAGCGCATAACAACTCGCAGCAGTGCCTTGTTAAGCTCGTCCTGCAAGTCTTCGGTGACCAAGTAGGTATCGTACTCTAATTCAGCGTCACGCTTGGCATTCAGGACAATGCCAACACGCTCACGCGCTTCCTTGAGCGTATGACTCCACTTGCCGATGAGTTGAAGACTGCTGCGACTCAAGATGTTTCCAGTTACTTCAGGGTCGATGCTGTCCGCAAAGTTATCCAGGAGCGTTCTCTCTAACGCCTGATCCTGTTCTGGGTTTTGCACTGGGGCATGTTCGCTCGTTGGCGAAACAGACTCATGCAATTCCAAATCAGGCGTCTCTGTCTCTTTAAGGTCTCTAGTAAGGTATCTAGAACTTGATTCTAGATTGCTTCCACTTTTCGGAATTCCAGAAAGTGGAACTCCTTTATCCATGACGTTTGTTGGAGTTCCACTTTCTGGAAGTCTGCTTTCTGAAACGTTGTGAAGTGCCTTTTCGACGGGATCATGGTTGTAACTTTCGGTAGTATCAATTTCGAGTTCAGCGAGATAAAGATGATTTGGTTGATGCAGGCCCATTTGTTTTTGAGCGAGCAATCCGGCCTCCTCAAGTTCATGCTTAACCTTGACCACAGTCGAGTGGCCGCAATTTAGGATGCTTTCGAGGTCCTTTATCGTGTAGATAAAGAAGACGTTGTCGTCAGCGTCTACCCAACTGTTCGATACTGAAAACTGCAAGCGCTCCTGGAGGGCCATGTAGGCAATCTTTGCCTTGTCGCTGAGTGTTCGATATTTTTCGGCGTAAAGAAGCGCCGCCGGAAACTTGAAGAATTGGGTCTTGTAGACTGTCGCCTTTTTTGTATAGTGGAAATTCGACATATTTGCTCCTCCTGTTATGCTGACACGCAAAAGAGTCCCCTGCGTTTCCGCAGACGACTCTAATTACAAACAGAAGTAGTTCAGGGCTAGAATACCCTATAACCAATTTGACTGCAATGATTATGGCAGCTTACACAAGATAATGCTATAATGACTTCGGATGTGTTGTGTAAGATGCTTGGTCTGCGGATCAGGCATTTTCTTTATATTTGGAGCGTAACACCGCGCCTTTCAAGTTACAACAATAAAAATGCTTTCCGTATACCGTATACTAAAACTATTTCCGTATACGGTATACTAAAACGAAGGCATCGGTATACGGTATACGGAAACTCAGCTTTGCGTATACCGTATACGGAAAAAGAAAAGACCGCTATATCGGTTAAAGCTACAGAGAACGAACGGGAACGTCACCAATACATTTCGTATACCGTATACGAGAACTACAATTTTACACGTATACGGTATACGAAAATTAAGGCAATCAACAAAAACGTGCTGAAAAGTTTTTTGAACAACCTGAGCAATTGTGGAGACTACTCGACGAAAAGCAGCAAAGGGTCACATGCTTGAACAAAAAATTACAGCCTGCTGGATTCGATTAGAGACTTGGCAAGAGATGTGCTGATCTACAATCAAATCACAATAGAGGTTCCCATTTGCTGAACATACAAAGAACCTTGCCATATCTGGGAAAGTTAAGTAAGTCATACCGGGGACACGTAAAGTGCCGCCTTTTTTTCTATTCTGTTAGTTATCTTTCCGTATACGGAAAATGAAAGTACTGGAACATTAGAAAAATCGACAAATGGCGCACGTCAGTGTCATAAATACATTACGTATACCGTATACGTAAATGGTTTCGGTATACGGTATACGTAAAGTACAAAAAGAGACATATTCACATCAAGATTTTTTTTACGAAAAAAGGCCGATGTTACTCAGCCTTTGATGGAACTGTGCTCTTACGATTCAGTCGCGTTGATGATATCGTTGATGGTCTGCAATGTTTGCGCTAGTGTGTCCGCAGCAACGTGCTCAATCTGCTCAAAATGACGGCGGCGAAAATCAAATGTGTGAAATTGAAGTGGGTTGACGTAGCCATCCTTTTTTTTCTGGTGCAGCGGAACTAATAACCCGGTGGCTTTTAGCCAATTGCCTTCAGCGTGGCTAATAGGGCAAACGACTGCAAGACCAGTCATTTTGGCGTATTTGGCGTTACTGACGACAAGAGCTGGCCGGCGTTTCTGTATCTCCTTGCCTGCACTCGGGTCGAAGCTGGCGCTCACGATGTCGCCTTTGTGTGGGATATATTCAGCTCCACTCACTATTCAGAACCTCCTGGTCACCAAGGACGTCGTTTTGTTTGAGATCTGCGTTATACCAGTCGCCCTCAAATGGGTTACGGTGTTTCGGAATAAACACGATGGCGCCGTCGGCTTTACGTTGAACCTCAAATTCTTGTCCTTCTTCGACGAGAAGTTGCTTTGGTACAGTAAGCGTCACGGAATGGCCGACTTTCCTTGCTTTCACTTTCATCTAAACCGCTCCTTTCGTATACACGTAGTATACACCCGCCCGTGTTTAATGTCTATTATCGGTTTTTCTATCAGTTCTGAGTATTAATCAATTTCCGTATACCGTATACGCGTAGAGAACCAACGAGAAGACGATTCCAGCCTATTTTGTTGAACAATAGAAGATGTGGTTGGGACTTCAGATAAGTTGATTTTTGTCTCTGCGGGTGTTGGGCGGAGCAGCTTATATTTGAAATGCCAGGGGAGCATACACAGTACTTCCCTTTTTTGTCGTGCATGGCAGAGCGCGTTTACGTATACCGTATGCCGAAATAGTTTACGTATACCGTATACATGAACTATTTTACGTATACGGTATACGGGAATTAATGTTTTTTAAATCCTTGATATGCAGGTATTTATAAACAGATTATTTTTCGTATACGGTATTGACTTGTGACTTTTCTTTCCGTATACTGAAAGTAAACTAAGCGTTAAGGAGAAGATAGTATGGCAGCGAGAACATTTACGGTAGGAAACTTTAAGGGTGGCGTGGGCAAGACAAAAATAGCGACTATGCTCGCGTACGACAATGCTGAAGTTCGTAATGAGAAGACGTTATTGGTTGACTTGGATCCGCAGGCAAACGCTAGCGATGTTCTAGCAAAGTCATTTGGCTTAAGCTCATTAGACAAGACAATTATGGATGGAATCAATGCCAACGATTTTAACGAGGCAATCACGCACCTCTCCGATAATCTCGACCTTATTGCCTGCACAACAAACTTTTCAACCTTTGAAAAATATGTTATCCAAGGCTTTTCGGATGAAGCTGATCAGGTTACAGTCCTCAAGAACTTGCTAGATCCTATTAAAGACAAGTACCAGGCCATTTTCCTGGATGTGCCGCCGACCATTTCGGTTTTCTCAGACAATGCAATGGCTGCCAGCGACTACTCCATCATCGCATTCCAGACGGTCGACGAGTCCCTGCAGGGGGTTAAGAAGTACGTTAGCTACCAGAACTTCATGGCGCAGCACTACGGCGTTTCCTTACAGGTCATTGATATTATTCCTTGCATGCTCACGTCAGACGACAAGCTGGATCACGATGTGCTGAGTGAGGCGCGAGAGGAATTTGGCGATACGGTATCTTCTACTGTCATCAAGTATCAAAAGCGATTGAAGGGCTATTCTCGGACAGGTATCACCTTGAACCGTAACCGAAATGGCAACTTTGAACAATGGGATTATCGTGCACACGCAGGGTTCATTGATCTACTGAACGAACTCGATGCTCGTGACGAGTTTGTACAGAGTAGTAAGGAGGCGTAAGAAGCATGGCAACACGCAATGAATTTCCCACCCCAAAGAACAATAAACCTAAAGCATTTACGCAGCTTGTGAGGCAGCCAAAACCGGCGGTCACCATTGCAGGAGATAATGATTTTTCAAGAGGTGGGTTGACCCCGCCTAAGCAAAGGGAAAAGGAAGAAACACAAAAACGCGTAGAAAAGAAGAAGGTATCCATTGGTCGCCCAAAGAAAGACCCGTTGTACACCGCCACGTTGCCTCAACGCATCTCACCAGCCACCAAAGCTAAACTAGATGTCTTGCAGGAATATGTCACGGAGTTAAGCGCAGTAGATACCAAAGTCACCTTTGACGTACTAGTTAGCGCCCTGGCGGACGCATATGTCAATCAAAGACTTTCGACAGCAAAGGTTGAGCATTTCCGGGACGAGTTTGATCTTGCGCTGAAACAGGTAATGGGAAAGTAGACTTTAAAAATAAGGTAAATGTGTAAACCGAAAAGCGTTCAACTACTAAAGTACCAAAGTACCATTGGATGCAACTGCACCAAGCTAGGGCTTTGCGGAGAACCACACCTTACTATTCTTTTGATGGCGTTAGCGTGTATGTGTGAATCCCAGGGAGCAGCTGCTGCTCACCTGGCAGGGGGAGAAAAATGGCAGTAACAAAGAAAGATCTTTATGCAGCCTATGCAAAGCATACCAAGGAGGGACTAGATGATCTGCATGAACCCGGCAGCGACCCGGATTGTGCCGTGTGCGATGAAATCAACTTGATTTCCTTGCAGCTTGATGGTCATCCTGACGCCACCAGTGCGGTTCAGTTAGACATGGTTGAGACACCGATGCAAAAGGCGATTCCTGCTGTGTGGGAAGTAGAAGAAGATGATGGCTCCGTCAGCATCATCCGTACTGTCACACACCGCCAAGAGCACAGTGTGCTTGCCCGTGGCAAACAGCGCCGGAAGATTGGAACTAGTGAGGCCCGTAGGCTTGGGATCGCAATAGAAGGAACCAAGGTCATAACGCTAGACCAGGCCATCAAGCGCATGGGCCGCGCGGGCGGCACGATTGCAACCTGGGGAGAGATTGAGCTTGCCAAAGGGACGGCCTTGCGCAAGCCGAGCCAGCCAGATCAGTACGTTCAGTTTGACGGCGGGAACCTCGCTGCTATTCAGAAAATCGCTGAACCGGCGAACGCGCACTTTACCAAAAAGCACGACAAGGTTCAAGTTGACGCTTATGCTGGCAGCAAGCAGCCAAGCTTTTCCCTGGAGGTTGGTGACATCCTAATCAGGCTTGCTACCGGCCGCCTCCTAGCCTTGTCACAAACGGATTTTGAAGCCCTCTACGATTATGACAGCCAAATCGGCTGGACGCTTGCAGACTAGCGTCGAAGGAGGAATGGATGGCAAAGAAAATACAAATCCGGCGCAGAGACATGCAGGTGCCAGGTCAACCACACAAGAAGACCCCAGCGCCGGTCGCGCCGAAGGCAAAGAAGCCAAAGGTCTCAGAACGAGAAGTTGAACTCAAGCGGCAGCGGACGGCTCTGAACCGTGTGAAGCGCGAGATGCGGGGACTCGATGCCAAGGCACCAAAGAACAAGAATCCGCAGCGTTACGCCGTACTGAAGCAGAACGTTACCATTGCAATAGCCTACTTTCTTAACGACGACGGCTCCTTGAACCCACACACCTACAAGTGGCTGGTTCCAGCAACGATTGACCTTACTAGTGCACGCTTTGGCCAGGTCATCAAGGTGCCTGGGCGAGAGGGCCAGCCGCAGTCAGCGCTCTACGCATACAGCCACGTTGGGCAGCAGCGGCGCTATCGCAGCGGTAAAGTGGAACCGTCCGCCGAGATGCTGGCGTTGACAGACGAGATGGCCACAGATGCGCAGATCAAAGCAATGGAACGCCGAGTAACCGCGTTAGGCGACAAGCAGACACAGCACCGCCAGGAGTATGAAGGCCAGCGTAGACTCACACGAGCCGTTGCCAGAAAGCGCAGCAGACTTCGCGCAAGGGCGGACAAATTAAAAAGCAGCATCCAAGAACTGCAATAGAAAGCAAGGGGTATGGGATATGCTAACACAAGCGACGAATTGGATTAGTTGGGCGTTAGATGGGGTTCTTGACAACCTGTTACAGCTTCTGAATGCACTGGGGTACTTACTTCTAGTGCCATTCAAATTTTTGTTCAAGTGGATCTTTCAACCGATTTTTGGCTATATCCTAAAGGCAATTTTTGGTGACTCGCTACCAGGCGTTGGAATGTTCCTCGGTGTCCTGGTGCTGCTATTTGTGGCATTCTGGGTGATTTACGCCTGGCCCGCCTTCTTTGACGCGCTACTTCTAGTGCCTTTCTTAGGCGGTCTCTTTGTAGCATTGGGCAACCTGTTTCGTTTTGGTGCCAAAACACTGATCGCTGCGGGCATCATTTGGATTTTCTGGCAATTGATTAAGGCAGCCAGTCGGCTGATTGACCGCGCTGATGCGTGGGTGGACGCGAAACGTAGTCATCCAAGGCGTGGGTGATACTGGAATCGAGAGGTTTTGCCAATGAAGGCAAAAGCGGGGGCCAAAAGAGGCCTCTTTTTTGTACAAATCGCCCTTGCATAATGCGAACGTATGTTCGTATAATGGAGTCAACAACGAGGGGGCTAAATTATGGAACGTAACGTCCCACGGGAGCTTTGGTTGTACCCGGACAGAGGCATGAAGAAGTGGCTAGGCTGGATCCTGAGTGACCACAGCGCCTACATGGAATCGCAAGCAATAGACGAAATCCCAACACCAGAGAAGCCGGAGCAGAAGGCCAGCGTGATTGACCAGGTTCTTCAGACCGCCTGGGAGCAGGGCCAGGTCGTGGCAATTCAGCTCAACGCCCTTTACGACGGGCAATACCGGCGCGACCTGGAAGGACCAATTCTAGGCTACGCTGACGGTCAAATCTACCTTCAGCGCAAAGATGGTCTGGTACTGCCGGTTCAGGTCGAGGATATACGGCATATCGACGTGCTGGACGCAACCAAGTGGTGGCATCAATGAGTACGCCGTTAGACGACCCGCAGCGGTTACCAATCCACGACATCATGTGCATCGACTGCAAGTCCTTTTATGCTTCTACCGAAGCAATTAGGCGCGGGGAGTTTCCGCTGGCCGCCAAAGTGGCGGTACTCAGTAACGAGGAGAGCAACGGCGGCCTGGTGCTGGCGGCAAGCCCCAACACAAAACGGGATTACCACGTTAAGCTCGGCACCCGGCGTTTTGAAATCGACGATCAGATGGATATTGAGCTGGTGGAGCCACGCATGGCGGATTACATCAAGCTCAATTACAAGATCAACCGAGTCTACCGTGCCTTCACTGACGATAACCACTGGTACCCTTACTCGGTTGACGAGTCATTCATCGATGTGACCCGCAGCCACAGCCTTTTTGGCAGTAACGAGGAGATCGCAGCCAAGATCCAGGAAGAAGTCTTCCAGAAGTACGGAATCATCACCACGGTTGGCATTGGCCAGAATCCGCTGCAAGCCAAGTTGGCATTAGATAACGACGCCAAGTACCAAGAGCCTTGGCGGGCAAGCTGGACATACGAAGAGGTGCCCGAAACCATCTGGCAGATCAATAATCTGACCGACTTCTGGTCGATAGGCGACAAGACCGCCGCTAAGCTGGAGGCCATCGGCATTCATTCCATCTATGACCTGGCTCATGCGGACCGCGGTAAGCTGCACGCCAGGTTTGGCGTCTTACGTGACGCACTTTTCTTTCACGCCTGGGGCATCGACTATTCAGACCTAACGAAGCGATACCTGCCTCGACCTGAAAATAAGGGCTACGGCAATTCGCAGGTGCTCATGCGAGACTACGTGACCAAGCGCGACATCGAAGTGGTCTTGAGCGAAATTGCAGATCAAGTGGCAACCAGGCTGCGCAAGCACCACGTGCAGGGTGAAGTGGTCAGTGTCGGCATCGGCTACGCGGATGCTGAAGAGCGTGGGTTTGGCGCCCAAATGCACATCGACGCCACCAGCCGCTCAGACGACATCATCAGCGCGGCCCGCCGCCTGTTTGAAAGCAAATGGAACGGCCAGCCGGTGAGAAACGTGTCAGTTCGCGTTAATCGGGTCAGCAAGGCTGCTGGATTCCAGCTCAACCTCTTTGATCCACCAGAGAAGCAGACGGCTGACCTGGCCCTGGATCAAGTCGTAGACAAGATTCGCAGCAAGTACGGCTACAAGTCACTGGTGCGCGGCTACTCGAAGGAAGCAGGCGG
>NZ_RHOK01000037.1 GCF_003946175.1 Lacticaseibacillus suibinensis
GAGCGCAAAGCCCTCAATTGAATATGAAGTGCGGTGGCGATAGCGAGAAGGATACACCTGTTCCCATGCCGAACACAGAAGTTAAGCTTCTCTACGCCGAGAGTAGTTGGTGGGTGACTGCCTGCGAGGGTAGGAAGCTGCCGCGCTTTTATGGAGGATTAGCTCAGTTGGGAGAGCGTCTGCCTTACAAGCAGAGGGTCACAGGTTCGAGCCCTGTATCCTCCATTGAACCAAAAGGTTCATCCAGTTCTATGCGGAAGTAGTTCAGTGGTAGAACGCCACCTTGCCATGGTGGAGGTCGCGGGTTCGAATCCCGTCTTCCGCTTGTTGCAGCGATGCAACAACATCTAAATATGCACCCATAGCGCAATTGGATAGAGTGTCTGACTACGAATCAGAAGGTTGTAGGTTCGACTCCTACTGGGTGCATTATCGGGAAATAGCTCAGCTTGGTAGAGCACCTGGTTTGGGACCAGGGGGTCGCAGGTTCGAATCCTGTTTTCCCGATTGGGCAGTGATGCCTACGATTTATTTCGCGGTGTAGCTCAGCTGGCTAGAGCGTCCGGTTCATACCCGGGAGGTCGAGGGTTCGATCCCCCCCGCCGCGATCGACCTGGACCTTTAGCTCAGTTGGTTAGAGCAGACGGCTCATAACCGTTCGGTCGTAGGTTCGAGTCCTACAAGGTCCATGGGGCATTTGCCTCGGGCCCATTAATTTAATAAACATACCGTTATCGCGGGATAGAGCAGTCTGGTAGCTCGTCGGGCTCATAACCCGGAGGTCGTTGGTTCAAATCCAGCTCCCGCAATTGGTTCCATGGTCTAGTTGGTTAGGACGCCTGCCTGTCACGCAGGAGATCACGAGTTCGAGTCTCGTTGGAACCGGTGTCGGCTCGGTAGCTCAGTTGGTAGAGCAATGGATTGAAGCTCCATGTGTCGGCAGTTCGATTCTGTCCCGCGCCATTGTGACGGCATGCGGGTGTAGTTTAGTGGTAAAACCACAGCCTTCCAAGCTGTTGTCGCGAGTTCGATTCTCGTCACCCGCTGGATCGATAATTTGGGCCTATAGCTCAGCTGGTTAGAGCGCACGCCTGATAAGCGTGAGGTCGATGGTTCAAGTCCATTTAGGCCCATTGCGGCAAAAGCTTGCTGCAACAATTGAACATTTAATATGGAGAAGTACTCAAGTGGCTGAAGAGGCGCCCCTGCTAAGGGTGTAGGTCGGGAAACTGGCGCGAGGGTTCAAATCCCTCCTTCTCCGTATGTATGGCCCGTTGGTCAAGTGGTTAAGACACCGCCCTTTCACGGCGGTAACATGGGTTCAAATCCCGTACGGGTCAGTAGCGATAAGGCTATGGAGAATTACCCAAGTGGCTGAAGGGGACGGTCTTGAAAACCGTTAGGTGGGTCAAACCACGCGAGGGTTCGAATCCCTCATTCTCCTTTTCACATTATCGCGGGATAGAGCAGTCTGGTAGCTCGTCGGGCTCATAACCCGGAGGTCGTTGGTTCAAATCCAGCTCCCGCAATTACAATTGAATATTGTTGGTTCCATGGTCTAGTTGGTTAGGACGCCTGCCTGTCACGCAGGAGATCACGAGTTCGAGTCTCGTTGGAACCGTTAATGGCTCGGTAGCTCAGTTGGTAGAGCAATGGATTGAAGCTCCATGTGTCGGCGGTTCGATTCCGTCCCGCGCCATTTTATGGAGGATTAGCGAAGAGGCTAAACGCGACGGACTGTAAATCCGTTCCTTCGGGTTCCTAGGTTCGAATCCTAGATCCTCCATTTATAGGGATATAGTTTAAAGGTAGAACTACGGTCTCCAAAACCGTCAGTGTGGGTTCAATTCCTACTATCCCTGCTTTTAATGGTATGGCGGTATTGGTGAAGTGGTTAACACACTGGTTTGTGGATCCAGCATACGTGGGTTCGATTCCCACATACCGCCCTTTACTGGGGTATAGCCAAGTGGTAAGGCAACGGACTTTGACTCCGTCATGCGCTGGTTCGAATCCAGCTACCCCAATTGCTGTAAAAAGCACTCCTGGCGGTGTAGCCAAGTGGTAAGGCAAAGGTCTGCAAAACCTATATGCGTCGGTTCAAATCCGATCACCGCCTTTCTTGGATGGTTGCCAAGAGATAATTGAATATCCTTTATGCCGGCGTGGCGGAATTGGCAGACGCGCCAGACTCAAAATCTGGTTCCAGCAATGGAGTATCGGTTCGACCCCGATCGCCGGTATATCGACCCTGAATAAGGGTCTTTTTTTGTGCCAAAATGCTGACGATGGTGAGCGGAAAACTCAAGCTCTGCTTCAAGGCGAGTGCAGCGGCCTCAACTCAATCCTAACTTTTACATAATCGCCGCGAATTTTTTACGCCTTGGTCGCTTAATCTTTACGCCTGACGCTTATGCTTAAATCGTAGCAGTAGCGAGGCAAGAAACTTGCAGAATACCGAGATGCTGCTGATAATAACGACACCAGAAAGCTTTGACGGCTGACGGCGCAAAACGAGTCAGGTAAAAGCGGCATAATCCGCGAGAAGGCGATGCCATGATGATCAGATGGGGGATTGGACTGATTCTGCTGGCCATCACCGGCTGGGCGATGAATGGTCGCGCCAGTGTGCTGATGCAGCGGTATGGCCAGGAGACTGGTAAGTGGCTGAAATAAACCGATGGAAGAGCGGTTCAAGCGACCGTTCTTTTTTTGGCCAAAATTGAGGTGACAGTTCTGTTATGTAAATTTCAGTCTTTAGGTCGAGCGGTTTCAGTAAGGTTTCTGTTAAAATAGGAATATTGATAGCGTGAAAATTGAAATGGGGCCGCGTTGTCGTATACTGGAAACCAAGAGCTAGCGTTTGGAGGCAGTTAGATGAATATTGGCATTTTTACGGATACCTATTTTCCGCAGGTCAGTGGCGTCGCGACCTCGATCAAAACGCTCAAAGATGACTTAGAGCGGAAAGGCAACTCCGTTTATATCTTCACGACGACGGATCCACATGTGCCGGATGACGCGGTGGAGCCCAACGTGTTTCGTTTTACTAGCGTGCCATTCGTGTCTTTCACTGATCGGCGCGTGGCGGTGCGTGGTATGTTTCATGCCTACCATGTGGCCAAGGAGTTGAATTTGGATATTGTCCATACCCAAACTGAGTTCTCAATGGGGTATATCGGCAAATTCGTGGCCCGGCAGCTCAAAGTGCCGACCGTCCATACTTATCACACGATGTATGAAAGTTACCTGCATTACATCATGAATGGCCACTTGCTGCGGCCTTACCATGTGAAACAGTTTATGCGGGCGTATTTGTACCATGTCACCGCGGTAATCACCCCTTCGGACCGTGCGGAAGAAAGCTTGCAGCGCTACGGCGTGAAGCAGCCCATCACAGTCATTCCGACCGGCGTCGACTTGACCCAGTTTAAAGCGGCTAAAAATCCGCAGTTACGGGAGCAATTGGGTCTCGCCAATGTGCCAGTGCTACTGTCGCTGTCGCGCGTGGCTTATGAAAAGCGCATCGACAAGGTGATTGACGCCATGCCGGCCATTGTTGAAGCTTGCCCAGAGGTGGTGCTGCTGGTGGTGGGGGATGGTCCGGCGCGGGAGGATTTGGAAAAACAGACCCGCGAGCTGCAGATGCAAGATCACGTCCGTTTCATTGGCGAAGTGGACCACAGTGAGGTGCCGGATTACTACCGCGCCGCAGATATTTTTGTTTCGGCTAGCGATTCGGAGTCGCAAGGCTTAACTTATATCGAGGCACTGGCAGCAGGTCGCAAAGTGGTGGCTTTTGCAGGGGAATATACCAATTCTTTGTTGGATGATCCGGCCATTGGCACGACCTTCACGGCTCAGTCCGAGCTGGTGCATCAAGTGGTTAATTATCTCAAGCACCCGCAGGCTTTCGATGATCCGGCGCCGCGTGAAGTGAAGCTACGTGCCATTTCTGCGGATTTGTTTGGCGATCGCGTGCTGAAAGTGTACCAAGACGCCACTCGCCGCTTCCAAGATGAGCAAACGCTGCGCGATGAGGCGCTTGACGATTCGACCTTGAAAGGATAGTTATGCTCGACATTCACATGTTTTCCTCTGCGGATAAAGTCGCAGGGCAAGGGGTCGGCGCGGTGTATACCGAACTGGTCGCCTTACTGAAGAAGTATTTCCCGACGGAATTCAACGTTAAGATCAACGATTATTCTGCGAGTCAAATTAGCCATTATCATACGATTGATCCGAAGTTCTATGCGTCCACCTTCAGCAAGCGCCGCGGCCGCAAAATTGGCTTTGTTCACTTTCTCCCTGATACGTTGGATCAGAGCTTGCGCCTGCCAGGGGTGGCACGCTGGACTTTGGACCATTACACCGTAGCTTATTACAAGCGGATGGATAGTCTCGTGGTGGTGAACCCGAACTTTATCCCCAAGCTAGCGGCGTATGGCATTGATCCCCGCAAGGTGACCTACATTCCTAATTTTGTGTCGCGGGAAACCTTCTATCCGGCCACGGCGGAGGAAAAACAGATGCTGCGGCAAAAGCATGGGGTACCGCAGGATCGGTTCGTGGTGTTCGGCGCCGGCCAGGTGCAAGATCGCAAAGGCGTGGATGATTTTATCCGGTTGGCCAAACGCAATCCGGGGATGACCTTCATTTGGGCTGGCGGGTTTTCATTTGGCATGATTACCAATGGCTATGATCATCTCAAAGGTGAGGTGGAAAATGCGCCGGCCAATTTGACCTTCACTGGGATTGTGCCGCGGGAAGAAATGGTGGATTACTACAATATCGCCGATGTCTTCTTACTGCCTTCTTTTGAGGAGCTGTTTCCGATGTCAGTGCTGGAAGCCTTCTCGACGGAAACACCAGTGATGGTGCGTGATTTGGCGCTATATGATCAGATTATCGAACCGTATGCGGTGATGGCCAAAGACGGCGATGCCATGAATACCAAGTTGCGCCAGTTGCAAGCTGACGCCAGCTTGCGGCAAACGTACACCGAAAAGGCTCAGCAGGCGGCGGCAGAATATTCCGAAGCGCGGCTGGCCCGCGTGTGGCATCGCTTTTACCTTAAGCAAGCCGCTTTAGGTGAGGCGCAGCATGAGTCGCACTAATAAAATTGCGGCAGCGGTGATGGTGCTACTTGGTCTGGGGATTTTTGCGTTTGAAATGCGTAATCTGAACCTGCAGGTAGTGTGGCATACGCTCATGTCGCTGAACTTATGGTGGCTAGCGGCGGCGCTGGCGGTGATGATTGGCTCCTGGGTGGTGGAAAGCTTTGTCGTGCGGATGTTTGTCGAGCACGAAGGCGAGCGCTTGAGCTTCAAAGCGGCGTTTCGCGTGCCGCTGGTCGAGCAGCTGTTTAACAATATCACGCCGTTTGCCTCAGGTGGCCAACCCGCGCAGCTGGTGGCGCTGATGCAAGCTGGGGTCGAAGCCGGCCGGGCCAGTTCGGTGCTGTTGATGAAGTTCGTGGTGTACCAGTTCATGGTGCTGCTGAATTTTGTCATCACCTTGGTGTTTGGCTTTCACCAACTGGCCACCCGCTTTGGGCCGCTGGCGCTGCTGATTGTGTTTGCCTTCGTCATTCATATCGCGGTGATTGTTGGCTTGCTTTTGGTGATGTATCAGTACAAGTTCACCAAGAAAATGGTGGCGCTGTTGATCAAGCTCGCCGGCGTGTTCGTCAAACCGGCACGTCAGCAGCAGTGGCAGCGCACCATGGATCAAAAAATCGATAGCTTTTACGCTGAAAGCCTGCATCTCAAGCAAAACCGTGGCAAAGTCTATAAAGCGGCACTGCTCACCTTCGTCCAGTTGCTGCTGTATTATTCGGTGCCGTATTTCGTCCTCCGAAGCTTCGGCTTGGCCCACCTGAGTCTGATTGAAGTCATGCTTTTGCATGTGATGATTGTGATGATTGTGTCGCTGTTTCCGATTCCTGGTGGGACCGGCGGGGCTGAATATAGCTTTAAAACCTTATTTGCCGCTTACGTGCCGGTACCATCGCAGCTGGTGCTGACCATGCTGCTCTGGCGGTTTTTGACTTATTACCTGGGGATGCTAATGGGCGGTTTGGCCCTTGGCGTCACGCCTGGGCGCATGGCGCAAACCTTGCCGCCGGAAAAAAATGAGCCATCCGCGTAATTTCATCGTCACACACGCGGATTCTATGGTACGCTATCACAGAACAAGAAAGGGGCCGCTTCATGAAAAGCTCACAGTTAGTTGCGATTATCAAACGCTTGGAAGCCATGCAAGAAGGCGCAGATGACGAAGTTCAATCCCGCCGGTTTGAAAAAGACGGCGTCGAAAAAGGTGAAGTCACCTTTGACCCGAAGACTGAGACTTACACTTTGGAAGAAGTTGTCAGCCATCAGCAATTCGAATTTGATGACATCGACCTGGCCGCAATGGAGATTTACGATCTGCTCGACGATTCAGAAGACTAATGCGTTCTGCGCCGAGGCTGCACCTTGAGGGTGTGGTCTTTTTTATTACCTTTAAGATGTGCTTAAACCCCGGTCAAAACTGGGGCTTAAAATTGTCTTTTCTAAGCCATTTGTGTAGACTTACGATTGTGTTTAGATGACGTTAATATGTGTAATTAGTAGTTGGAGGATCAGTATGAAGCAAATCGGCAGTAAAATTCAGGGGTTTTTCAATTCCCGGCTAGGATTTTTCCTGCTCGCCGTGGGGCTGTTTTGGGCGAAAACCTATTGGGCGTATAACACCAAATTCAACCTGGGCGTTAAGGGCGGGATGCAGCAACTGCTGCTAGCCCTCAATCCACTCCCGACCACGATTCTCCTGTTCGGGCTGGCTTTGTACGTGAGCGGGCGCAAGTCCTATGTGTTGATGTTGATTGTGGATCTGTTGACGTCAATTTGGCTGTTTGCTAACGTCCTTTACTATCGTGAATTTTCAGACTTCATGACCTTTGCTTTGATTCGCAATTCCGGCACCATTGCCAATAACCTGGGGACCGGGGTGGCCGGGATTATGCAGCCGAGCGACTGGCTCGTGTTCTTGGACGTGGCGATCTTGGTGATTTTGCTGGCCACGCGCGTGGTCAAGGTCAGCATCAAACCCATCAAAAAGCGGTTTGCTTTGGGCGTGACGGTGCTGGCCGTGTTCATGTTCGGTGCGAACCTGTCCATGGCATATTCCGATCGCTCGGGTTTGTTGACCCGGATGTTCGACAACAACTACATCGTGAAATACTTAGGCCTGAATGCCTATACCGTGGTGGATGGGGTCAAAACCGCGCAGACCTCAGCGGAAAAGGCCAACGCGAAGGCCAGTGATCTTGATTCCGTTTTGGCTTACGTCAAAAATCATCAAGTAGCCAAGAATGTGAATTACTATGGCACCGCCAAAGGCAAGAATGTTTTTGTGATTCACTTGGAGTCCTTGCAGCAGTTCATGATTGACTTTAAGTGGGACGGCCAAGAAGTGACGCCGAACCTGAATAAAATTTACCACGAAAACAATACCCTCAGTTTCGACAACTTCTTTAACCAGGTTGGCCAAGGGAAGACTTCTGATGCCGAACTGATGCTGGAAACCTCGCTGTTTGGCTTGCAGGAAGGCTCCGCGATGCAAATCGACGGTACCTCGAACACTTTCCAGGCGGCGCCGGCCATTTTAGCCCAGCAAGGCGGCTACACCAGCGCGGTCGCGCATGGGGATGTGCCTAGCTACTGGAATCGTGATAACACGTATAAGTCGTGGGGTTACGATTACTTCTTCTCGAAGAGCTATTTCCCGAAAGTGAAGGATTATGATGTCGGCTACGGGATCAAAGACAAGATCTTCATGAAGGATTCGGCGGAATATGCCCAGCAGCTTCCGCAGCCGTTTTACATGAAGCTCATCACCGTCACGAACCATTTCCCATACACTTTGGATAAGAAGAACCAAACCATCAGCAAAACCGATACCGGTGACAAGACGGTGGATGGCTACGTTCAAACGGCCAAGTACCTGGATCAATCCATCGGTGAATTCATGAGCTGGCTGCAAAAGACCGGCCTCGATAAAACCTCAATGGTGGTCTTCTATGGTGACCACTATGGGATTTCAGATAACCATAAGAAGGCCATGGCCAAACTGACCGGGATTGAAGGCTTCAATGATTACAACAACGCTATGTACCAGCGGGTGCCGTTCATGATTCACATGGATGGACTGAAAGGCGGCATTGACCACACTTATGGTGGGGAAATCGATGTGCTACCGACGTTGCTGCACTTGCTCGGTATCGATACGTCGAATTATGTCATGATGGGCAATGACCTGCTCTCACCGGAGCACGACCAGACCGTGGCCTTCCGTAATGGGGATTGGGTCACCCCGACCATCACCAAGGTGGGCAGTGAGTACTTTAATACCACCTCTGGGGAGCGGCTGGAGAACCTCACCAAGGCGCAAAAGCAGGTGATCAACACCGCCACCAACCGGGTGACAACGGAACTGTCCTTATCGGATCGGGTCATCAATGGTGACTTGCTAAGATTCTACACGCCGGCTGGGTTTAAGAAAGTTAATAAGGCGGACTACAGTTACAACCTGAAGAAAGCCCAAGAGCAGCTGAAGGCGGCCCAAAAGAGTGGCACCAGCTTGCAGGCGAAAAATAATGGCAAGTCGCTGCTTGATCTATACGTGACCGACGCGCCAGAGCTACAGACGAACGCCGACGGGAGCTCTAGTAGCAGTGAGAGCAGTAGCACCAGCAGTTCATCTAGTAGTAGCACTGCTGCTAGTTCCAGTAGTAATAAGTAAGAGCGCTGAAAATTGATTCGTGAAGAATCTGGGGTAAGCATACCGCCAGATTCTTTTTTTGGCCCAAGTGTTCACTTCCTATTTGCAAGTGGTTGGGGTTTAGCGTATTCTAAGCTTAGGAAGAACTATTCTAATGTAGGTGATGAAAAATTCAAGAAACAGTCTATCATCAAACTATCGCTCGCCTGCGAGCAAACAAAATTAGGGTGACGCCACAGCGCGACGCAATCATTAAGTATTTGATTGCCAGCGAAGCTCACCCGACAGCGGAAATGATTTTCGCCGCCTTGTCGCCAGAGTTTCCTCATATGAGTGTCGCTACGGTGTATAACAACCTCAAGTTGTTGGCCGATCTGCATCTGATTGAAGAAATGAATGTCGGCGACCCCGCGACGCATTTTGATTTCGCGTTAGAGCCGCACTACCATGTGATTTGTCGCAATTGCGGCAAAATTGTCGACTTCAGCTATGATCAGTTGACGGACGTCGAAGCAGTGGCCGCTAAAAAAACCGGCTTTTTGGTGGATGGCCACCATCTTGAGGTCTATGGCTTATGCCCTGACTGTCAAATCAAGCTGGGCAAGGTGCCGGTAAGCCAATAATGGCTGACCAGCCAATTGAAATCCGAACGGGGATGGTTCATAATTATTCCTCGTTCGGATTTTTTATTTACCTTAGATTTATGCGATTTTTGGTTGACGATTGCGGGCTAGAGCTGGTAAGATACTTGTTGTTGTCAAAACGGCAAGCGCATGGCGCTTCGCTGCCAAATGCTTGGAAGACGAATAATTATTCATTTCATGACATTTTAATTTGACAAGCAAAAAGCCATAAGATATACTGTTAAAGTTGTCTTTTGGACACAGTGGTCCTTTGAAAACTGAACAAAGTTTCGTAAATGTGATAGGGCTTTT
>NZ_RHOK01000038.1 GCF_003946175.1 Lacticaseibacillus suibinensis
TTCAAGCAGTCCAATCCGCACTGAACCATCGTCCCAGACGTATTCTGAACTATCTTCGCCCATGCGATTACTACCGATGCATGGCGTAACAGACTAGACCACTATCAAGAATTCGTTATCATCGTTGCACTTGACTTGAAAATTGAGGATCTAAAATTTACACCTGATTACTGGTACCAAATGAATGGTAAAACGACTTTCCAGCCGCGTGGCGATGATCCTAACACCGTGGTCGAATTCGGTGTGCCATCTGCTAAAGCGCCTGCTGTCGTTATTCATGTGAAAAAAGATTGGACTGCTTTACCAGGGACCGCTTTGCCAGATACGTTGAACGTTTCCTTGTTGAGAAGATCCTCTCATGGAACCTCTGTAGATATCCCGTTGACGCTGACAAGTGCATATGACTGGCAAACCACAGTTTCAATGCCGGCATATGACAACTTTGGTAAGCCCTTTGAATACACTCTTCATAATGAAAACGCCGATAATTTTACGCAGCTCGACACCTTCATTGGTAAGTCAAGTGGGACTGGGACAAAGGATGATCCGTTAACGCTGACCAATCAGCAGTACGGTTTCCAATTCGTTAAACGTGACGCTGACAGTGGTGCTGAGGTAAAAAGCTCATCGATGAAATTTTCACTGACACCGTACAACGACTCTTATACTCAGAAAATTGGCGATACCATCACTGACTTAAACGAGGCAACGCCGCATGCACTGGCGCCAGGGTACTATGGCATTCGAGAAACTAACGCACCAGATGGCTATGTTTTGGATGACACGGAATATTACTTCCAGTTGACCAGCGACGGTAAATGGAACTATTTCGGTACCAATGATCCTAATTCGACTGGAACTAGCATCAGCAATCAACAAAAGCTCAATACTATTGATGGTAAGACAGACGCCTTCGATGTTACCGAGGTTCATCAAAACATTCTTCAGTTAACCAAGTACGACAAGCCTAAGCCGACCGTTCCGCTAACTGTGGTGAAGACAGACAATCAGGGGACACCGCTTGCTGATGCACAATTTACTTTGACTACTTTGACTGATGATAACGCCAAGAAAGACCTTGAGTCGTTGACTTCAGATGATAGCGAGAAAGGGAAAACGTTCGAACATCAGCTACAGGCCAATGGCAATTACACACTCAAGGAAGCTCAGGCACCATTCGGCTACCAAAAGTCTAACGATAGTGTCTCTATCAAAATCAATGACGAGGGGACAGTCGATTCAGTAACGATAAATGGCGAAGAGCTGGAAGCTGGTAAAACCTTGTCAGGTTACAAACTTGCCGCCACTAATGACGGGCCCGGCCTAACTTTGATCGTTGAGAATCAGCCATTGCCAATACTGCCGCACACTGGTGGCCAAGGAGTGGTGAGGGCGGCTGCTTTCGCTTTGATGATGCTCGTGGTCGCTGCCGTGCTGGCGGTTGTGGTTTGGATTAAGCGGCGGGGGGTGCGAATTCATGACTAAACTGATTAAAGGTTTGATCACGGCTGCCCTTGGGCTATTGGTGGTTGCGGGCTTAAGTAAATCTGCAACCCCAGTGACTGTAGCAGCAGACTCAGCGCCAACCGAAGTGACAGTCGTGTTGCACAAGCTGTTATTCGATCAGAGTTTACCGCTTCAGCAACAAAACAAAGGGATAACGGAACCGACTTTTGAGCAGGACAGCAAGCCGTTGAACGGAGTGACGTTCACCGTGTACGACGTGACTGCTGATTTTTGGGACAATGTCAAGCAGGTCACTAAGGGTGATGTCGAGCAGGCACAAGCTAACTTGGCCGGTGATGACTACCAGCCAACGACTAAGGCGGTGCACTCCCAGGACACCGCTGGGCAAGGCGAGGCGACTTTTGCAAATTTGCCGGTACGTAGTGGTAGCCAATACGCTGTGTACCTGTTCAAAGAAACCAATCAGCCCGCCGGAATTGAGAACGACAGCCAGAACCTAGTGGTCGTCATGCCAGGGAATATCGACCAAGGCATCCAGTCCCGGATTGATTTGTTTCCTAAGAACAAAATGGTGAGTGGTTACTCGACCGTCGAAAAAACCATTACCAACTATCGCACCAACTTTAGCTACGGTGAGGCAATTCCTTATCAAATTGCTGTCAAAGTGCCGGCCAATATCGGGGCGATGACCAACTTCAAGCTGACCGATACCGCCGATGCACGTTTAGAGCGGGTGGGCGGTTTGACCGTGAAAGTTGATGGCCAGAATGCAGCGGGCCGCTTTACCACGACGCAAGATGACGCGCAAGCATTCGCCTTGAGCTTTGATCCTGCGAAGCTCATCGAGTTCGCCAACAAGACGATTACCGTGACCTACCAGATGCGGATCAAGCAAGGAACCACGCCTGACGTCCCGTTGATTAATCGGACGGTGTTGTACCCAGATGATAGTCAGCCTCAAACCGATATGGCTGTCGTGGTCACCGGTGGCAAACGATTTGAAAAAATCGATGCCAAGGCGCATCAAACCAAGCTTCAAGGGGCGACCTTCCTGGTGAAAAACGCCAAGGGTCAATATCTCGTGCAAGGTGAGCATGGCTGGCTTTGGCGGCCTGTGGCTGGCGATCCGGTCACGGACTACCAGTCGGCGGGCTTGTACACCTTGGTTTCCGCCAAGGACGGCCGCTTTGCGCTTGCTGGCTTGAAAGCAGGTGCTTATAACCTCGTTGAGGTTAAAGCACCCAAAGGCTATCAACGTAGCACCAAGACCATTCCATTCATGGTAGTGGCCGGGGAATATACGCGCGGCCAGGCCAGTCCGTATGCGGTGGTCAACGTCAAAACACCGGAACCACCAGTCCCACCGAAAACACCAAAGACGCCAGGTACACCAAGTATTTTGCAACGCATCATCCCTAAATTGGGGAGTGAAGGCGCTGCGTGGCTCTCAATTATGGGTTTAATCCTGATTGCGTTAATTTTCGCTTTCAGAGTAAAAAACAAAAAAGCTTAGGGGAAAGTAAGGGAGATAGTAATGAAAAAATCGTTTTTGAAAAAAGCACTGGTCATGGCCGGTGCTGCATTGCTGGCACTGCCACTGGTATTGGGGAATGGTAACTTGGTTAGTGCAGCGGATGGCGATGGCGCTACGCCGACGACTGATCCTGTTGCAAAGCAGAGTATTACTTTGGTCAAGTATGCTTATACAAACAAAGCTGATTTTCCTACCGAGAATACATCAGATGATATCTTTACAAAGTCGACGGATACAACAACGAAGCGTTTGAGCAACGTCACCTTCAACGTGTACAATGTTTCACAACAATATTGGGACAATCCCGACCATTACCAAGATAAAGATGGCCAGATTGTCGCGAATGGTGAGCTCAAGGAGGCTGGTACACCGGTAGCGATGAAAACCGATGCCAACGGCGAAGCAACGGCCTCGTTTGATGTTTTCACAAAGGTAACCATCAAGGATAAAGAGGTACAGCGGCCATCCGTCTACGTCTTTAAAGAAGACCCTTTGACCACTCAGGGGTATGACAAACAGAACGACTTTGCCTTGAGTCTGCCTCAAGGCGGCCTTACAGATGGGAAGTATCAAGATCTGTACGTATACCCAAAGAACAAGTCAACTTCGACCTTCGATCTGAAATTCAAAAAAATTGACAGTATTACGAAAGACGCTTTAGCCGGCGCCAAATTCAATATTATGAAGGGCAATCTTTATGCCACCATTCTTAAGGATGGGACTCGTGTTGCCACTGTTGATCAGTATGATGAGAAAAATCCCGTCGACGTTAAGTGGACTTCTGATAAGAGTGAAGCAACTGAATTCATTTCTGATAAAGATGGTTACGTTGGTTTTGTTGCTGTCATTGAAAACACACAAAATGGCGTTTTACACGGTATTGCTGAAAATGGTAAGTACACTGCATGGGAAGTAGATGCACCTGCAGGTTACGAAGTTCCAGCCAAAAAGGATACCCCTATTACTGAGAAAGACAACAGTGTCGAGATTCCAAACACGCCAAAGGGTCTCCTCCCTCACACTGGTGGTGCCGGGATTGTCCTCTTCGTTGTCCTTGGTGCAGCCTTGGTTGTCCTTGGCGGTGTTGCTTACAACAAGCGCCGGACGAGCTTCTAGTCCAAGTTAGGTCTGCTAAAATGGAGGCGTCGGTGACGTCTCTATTTTTGTTCGTGAGGTTAAAATGGCAAAGCAGAAGAAGGCTCTGGGCCTGATTGATATCATCATCATGTTGCTGATTATCGCGGGAATTGGCGTGCTGGCGTACCCGTTTGTTAGTGATGCCTATGTTTCCTACAAAAATCAGCAAGTGATCGATGGCTATCAGCAGCGCGAAACGCATAAGAACCAGGCGGCGTTGAAAAAAGAATATCAATCATATCAGGCCAAAAACCAAGCCATGGCAACCGCTAATATGGCGCCTGGCGTGAGCGGGTTTAATGCTGCCGTCAATGCTCAAGGCACGGCGCAAACCAGTGAAAAGCGCAATCAGAAGAAGCTGGCCAGTCAGACCATTGCTCAACTCACGATTCCCAAAATCGGCTTGAGCTTGCCGGTGTTTAACCACACAACGGATTGGTTGCTTCAGTTTGGTGCCTGTCTTTTAGACGGTACGAGTTACCCCACTGGCGGCAAGTCCACCCACGCGGTGATTTCCGGCCACCGCGGTGTGCCGAATGCAGAGTTATTTACCCGTTTGCCAGAGCTAAAGCAGGGCGATAAGTTCTTTATTCGGATCGGCAATAAGAAGCTGGCTTACCAGGTCTTTTCGCGCCGGGTCATCGAGCCGACCGAGGTTTCGTCGCTGAAAATCAAACCGGGTCAGGATTTGGTCACCTTGATGACCTGCACCCCGTATATGATTAACTCGCAGCGCCTGCTGATCACAGGACGCCGCGTGCCGTATCATGCCGCTGATGCCGAGGCCTCCAAGTGGGCCGAACTGTGGAACAAGCTCAAGTTCTACGTTTGGCTGGTGGCCATTGCGGCGTTGCTGCTGCTCATGGGGCGCTTGTTGCGCGGTCTCATCATTGGCCGTACGCGTTACCTCCTAGTGGTCCCAAGTGGGGCTAGCCGAGCTGTTGTGCGCCGTGGCCGGCATCAGCGCACCTTCACCCCGGATGACGAGGGCCGAATCGAGCATAAGCTGCCAGGTGGTCGGTACTGGGTCACCGTCGAAACTGCAACGGGTACCGTCCGTTATCGGGCCTCAATCAAACACTTGAAGGATCGTCAATTTACACTGAAACGTAAATAACCGAGCATACAGCAAAAAACGCCTTCATGGCGTTTTTTGTTTGGTTCGGCTAGGGACGAGGCGAGTGCATGGCGTTGACGGTTCTGCTCAGCCTTTAATATACCGAAATTCCTGGGTTTTCCCGCCATACCCCCAAGAATCGGCGCCGACATCCTGCAACACGATATAGCTAGTCGTGGCCACATTTGGTAACAATTCGGCCATGGCTTGATAGGCGGCCTTGACAAAGGCTGCTTTTTCATCGCGGGTGTTGGTGCCAGCGGTGAGCTTGATTTCAATAAAGAAACTCGATTGGTCTGGCGCAAGCGCCTGGCCGCCGATGAACCAGTCTGATGGGGCGCTAAAGTGCACATCAACCGCAGCGGCTGCGGCGTTTTTACCGAGCTTGGTAACGGCGAGGTCGGTCAAAGTGCTGGCGACCTGTGCGGCAGTGACAGTAGTCGCATGGGTAGCGATACGAACACGTAAATATGGCATATGATTGCCTCCTTTATGGCTTCAGAATAGACGCCATTCGTGATGTTGGGAATGACGAGATTGTGCTATGCTTATCGCAAACAGTGATAAGGGGGCGCGCCATGCAACTGCAAGACTTGGAAATCTATGCCCAGCTGTACAGGCTGCGGTCCATCAATCAAACGGCGCTCAGTCTGGGCTTTGCGCAGTCGAATATCTCGGCCCGGCTGAAGGCCATCGAGGCTGAGTTTGACGCGCCGCTGTTCACCCGCACGCCGCAGGGCATTGTGCCTACCGCGGCGGGGGACAAGTTTGCGGCATATGCCCAGCAAGTGCTGACAGCGACGACGGCGGTGCGGACGGCACTCCATCCCGCGGCGGCCAAGCCGGAAATATTGATGTCGAGTTTGCTATTTGATGCGTTAGTGGTGCAGCAAAATCGTTACGACCTAGACGCCGCGCACTACACGTTGATGAGTTCTACCGCGCTGGCGGCATTAAAGACCTGCACTGCGGCGACAGTGGTCACTTATGCGCCATTTCATGTTGCCGATTATGCCCTGACCGATCGGGATCGGCTGGATGCGGCGTTTTTGCAAGCGCCAGGGATCGCGCCTGAACGCGTTCCGGTATTGGTCAACGCCGATCGGTTGTGTCCCTTTCGGCGACGGAGTCTGAAATTCGTGAAGCAAGATCTTAGCCGCGTGCAAGAAATCGATTCTTGGGCCAGCATTTTGCAGCTGGTCGAAGCCGGGCGCGGGGTGGCGCTGCTGCCACGGTATTTGGTCGCCAAACACCACTTAGCAGTAGCGTGGCCTGCACATCGCTATCAGGTGCCTTACGCGACCTGGGCGCGGCGCTGAGCGACAGGGAAAAGCACTTTTTGTTTCACGTGAAACGAGCCGAGCGCTGGCAGAATTCCCGGTGTGAAACCGGACGCAATGCGCTACAATAGAGGTATCAGCAAAGGAGGCGAGCGGATGGCAATGGTTGAGTTGAAACGATACACCGTCGTCAATGAATACGGCGAATATCTTGAAGACGATGACTTACTACTTTTGCCGGGTTGGACCAAGGATCTTAAGAAGACGTGGATTACTTACAGCCAGGTTGAAGCGCAGCGCGTGGCCCATCAAGCGGAAGGCGTCGCCTGCGAGCTCAAAGCCATCCCGCTGGAGCAGGCGGCCGCGCCGCAGCCGCATCGCGGTGTGCCGATTGCGGTGCAAAAGCAGGTCATCACCTTGTGGCAGCAAGGCATGTCCTACCGGAAAATTGCGAGCCTGCTGAAAATCTCCAAGTCGTCAGTCGGTAATATTGTGAATAAAGATTAAATCAAGGCGGCAACGCCTTTTTCTTTGGCCTAAAAACGAGACATGTCAGATTATCTGACATAATCACTCGACAGGTTCAGAACCGCCCGTTATGCTTTGAACATGACATAGAAAGTGGTGATGAACGTGAAACGTTGGGGGATTATGGGTTTGCTATTGGCCATCGTGGTAATACTGGTGGTGGGCAAGCCAGGAGAACCGGTGCAAGCGGCGGAAAAAACCTACACCGTCGGCACCGACGTCACGTTTGCGCCGTTTGAATTTACCGACAAGAACAACCAGCAAGTCGGCATCGATATTGACATTTTAAAAGCGATTGCCAAAGCAGAGGGCTTCAAGCTGAACATCAAAGCCACCAGTTTCAACGGCGCGGTGCAGGAGCTGCAAGCCGGCCAAATCGACGGCGTGATGGCCGGTATGAGCATCACCAAGGAACGCAAGGAGATGTTCAACTTCTCCGATCCGTACTTTAAATCTGGCGTGGTGATGGCGGTGGCCAAAACCAGCAAAATCAAAGGCTTTGCCGATTTGCGCGGCAAGCGAGTGGCAATCAAAACCGGCACCGCAGCCGGCGCTTATGCGAACTCGATAAAAAAGAAGTACGGCTTTACGACGGTTACTTTCGATGATTCCAATAACGTCTACCAAGACGTGATCGCTGGCAACTCCGCGGCCTGCTTCGAGGATAAACCGGTGATTCAGTACGCGATTGCTACCGGCCTGGCGCTGCGCATCACCAAGATGAAGCTGGCGGATCCGAACAACTACGGTATTGCGGTGCAAAAATCCGATCCTGAGTTCCTGGCCACGCTTAATCGCGGCCTGAAGAAACTGCGCCAGACTGGCGAATATGACCGCATCATTACCCATTACCTGGGGAACGGCTCACAAAAAGAGCAAACCGAGAAAGCCAAAGCCGCCGGCAGTACGGACCACAGTTTTGGCACTTTGCTGAAGCAGAACTGGGGCACGTTGATGAGCGGCTTGCAGGAAACTCTGGCGCTGACGTTGGTCGGTATCATCTGTGCCACCATTGTTGGGGTGCTGATGGGACTGCTGGGGGTGGTGCCGAGCCGCTGGGCCCAAAGCACCGCCACGATTTTTATCTACCTGTTTCGCGGCTTGCCGCTGATGGTGCTGGCGCTGTTCATATACACCGGGGTGCCGATGGTGATTGGCACCAAAATTCCGGCTTTTGTGGCTGGGATTATCACCTTAACCCTGAATGAAGGTGCGTATACCGCGGCGTTTGTCAAAGGCGGCATTGGCGCGGTCGATAAAGGTCAGATGGAAGCCGCGCGGTCGTTGGGCTTGCCATGGGGCAGGGCGATGCGGCGGGTGATTTTACCGCAAGGCATCAAGATTATGATTCCGAGTTTCATCAATCAATTCATCATTACGCTGAAAGATACGTCAATTCTGTCGATTTTAGGCCTGCTTGAGCTAACCCAAACCGGGAAAATCATCATCGCTCGCAACATGCAGGGCTTCAAGATTTGGACCATGGTGGCGCTGATTTATCTGATCATCATTACGCTGCTGACGTGGCTGTCGAACTGGGTGCAAAGGAAGGTGCAAGCATGACCACACGCATTGAAATGAAAGATGTGCACAAGCGTTACGGGGACAACGAGGTCATCCGCGGCGTCAATCTGAAGGTTGAGGATAACGAGGTTGTGGTGCTGATTGGCCCCAGCGGCGCCGGTAAAAGCACGGTACTGCGCATGATGAACGGCTTGGAAACCACCACTTCTGGCGAAATTCTGATTGACGGCATCGACATTGCGCGGCCGCATGTGGATATCGACAAGGTGCGTGAGAACATCGGCATGGTGTTCCAGCATTTCAACCTGTTTCCGAACATGTCGGTGCAACAAAACGTCACCCTGGCGCCTGTGGAATTGGGCCTCATGAGCCAGGCCGACGCAGATGCGGCGGCGCTGCGGATGCTGGATACCGTGGGCTTGGCCGATAAGGCGGAAGCGATGCCGAAAACCCTCTCCGGCGGCCAAAAGCAGCGCGTGGCGATTGCTCGAGCGCTGGCGATGCAGCCTGACATTATGCTGTTTGACGAGCCGACTTCGGCGCTGGATCCAGAAATGGTGGGCGATGTGCTGGAGGTGATGCGCAAGCTGGCGGCGCAGGGGATGACCATGGTGATTGTGACCCACGAAATGGGCTTCGCCAAGGAAGTCGCTGACCGAGTTGTCTTCTTTGAAGGCGGCGAAATCAACGAAACCGGCACGCCGGAGCAAGTCTTCGACCATCCGCAAAGCCCGCGGCTGCAGAGCTTTTTGCAGAAAGTGCTGCAAGCTTAAAGGATTCGAATCAAAAGTCCCAGCTGACGGTTTTCACGGCTCTTCGTCAAGTAGAGTTGATAGAGATTTCTATGAGTACCTAGACCTTGATTGGTCTAGGTACTCTATTTTTATACCGCCAGCTTCCGCTTGGACAACCAGAACCACACTCTTTCCAGAAAGATGCGATTGATAAAGTTGCTCCAG
>NZ_RHOK01000039.1 GCF_003946175.1 Lacticaseibacillus suibinensis
CGATATTTGGAAATTAAGCAGTAGGCCGACAGTTAAGCCTATATCGACATGCAGCATTCAACTGCGTTTTTAATTGGGAGTTTGTCAACTGGTGTTGAAAGATAACTCTTATACGACAATTTTGGAGTTGATAGACCTCTTGTCTGTTGACTCTTTTTTGTTGCCACTCGCAAGCGAGTGGCAATGCTTTTTGAGGTCGTTTCGCAAAGCGAAATCGACCTGCACTTTGACCCCGTTTCGCGAAGCGGAATCGGGGTGCCCTTGACCTTGGCTTTGGGGGAATCCAAAGGGGGCAGCGGAGCCCCCTTTTGGCAAGCGGCAAGGGCAGACAATGCGAAGCATTTGTCTAGCACTAGCACTGCTTGCCATCAGAGTGGAATACGTTAGACTGGTTGTGAGCGGAGCGAGCAATTAGGCTTACATATTCTTGGTGCCAGGGCGACCGAATAGGGAGCGCTGACGGCATACAGCAAGGTGGTTTCATCATGGCAGAAGACCCTAAAACCAGCAGTAGAAAACAGATCAATTTCCGGCTCTCTGACGAGAACTTTCAGAAGCTCACAGCATCGGCCGTGACCCTGGGCATGACCCCCAGCGCCTATGCCAAATCTCTTGCCGTCAAGGCGCGGTTGGTACGACCTAAATTCGACCACAAGACCGGCGTGCAGGTGAACCTTGCTTTGCGGCGACTGGGCACGAACCTGAACCAGCTGTCCCGCAAGGCGAACGCCGGCGACTTGTCTCCGCTCCAAGCTGACCAGTTAGCCGAGATCAGGAAGGCGGCGAACGAGATATGGCGACAATTAAGCTAAGCGCCGCCAAAAGCGCCGGCGCCGCCATTTCTTACGCCCAGGGCAAGGACAAACTGGGCGAGGAGACTAAGGACTGGCTCCGGGCGCACGGCGTGGACGACGCCGTGGTGGCCGGGCTCAACGACCGCGCCGTGGCGGTCGGCGGCGAGAACATGGACGTTGAGCATGTTCGCGGTCAGATGCGCGCCACCCGGGAGCTGTTCCACAAAAACACCGGCGTGCAGGCCCACCGCGTTATTCAGTCGTTCGCAGTCGCCGACCTCAACGCCGCTGACCCAGCCGATTGGGAGCGCGCCAACGTGCTTGGCGTTGAGCTGGGCCGCCTGATTGCGCCAGGTCACGAGGTGGCGGTCTACACCCATATCGACGGCGAGGGTCACAAGCTCCACAACCACATCATCATCAACGCCCCCGACCTTGAGACCGGCGAGAAGTACCACCAGCACAACGATTTCGCCCGTATCACCAAGCTCAACGACCAGTTGGCCCGGGAGCACGGCCTCTCTGTGATTGAGGAGCCAAGCCAGCATGAGCGCCGCACGATTACCGAGCGCCACATCGCAGCCGGCGGCTACGTCTGGAAGGACGACCTCCGTTCTCGCATCGACGCCGCCATGTCTGACCCCCGTACAAGCGATTTTGAGGCCCTCTCAGCCGTTTTGCGCAAAAAAGGGGTTGATATGCGCGTTCGAGGCAAAAACGTATCATACGCGTTTATAGCGCCAAATGAGAAGCTGTACGCGGCCCGAGGAACAAAACTGGGTGAGAGCTACGAGAAGGGAGCCATTGAGTATGAGCTGGCAAGACGAACCGAACGACTGGAACAAGCAGTTAATCGCGGTGGAAAGGTCGAACGAGGAGCTGAACGCCTCCAACAGAGCGCTGGTCGCGGAATTGAAGCAACTCAAGGCCGCACTGACGGCGAGCGAACCGACCGAAGCGGCCTTGGCCGAGTACAAGCAGACGCTGCAAGCACAATTCGACAAAGCATTGAACGATTTGCAGAACGAGTACGAGACGCGTTTGAGCGCACAGAAAGAACACTTGGAAACGTTGCAAGCCGAGTACGACAAGCTGGCCGCTCGATTAGCAGCGCTTTAACCCAGCTTGAGCAACCAAGTGCGGCCCAAATGTACCGCGACAACGCCCTCGACCGGCTGGATAAGGACAAGAAATACTTGGCGTTTTGGACCAGCTACGCCGAACGAGAACGCGCGCTGATGAGTGCCCGCGAAAAGTACGAAACCATTCAGCACAACCGCAAAGGGTGGTTCCGCATCAAACCTGTGCCGGCCGAGCACGTGGCCTTCGTCAAACGCTATGAACAGCTTGCCAACCAACAAGCGCAAGCCCTCGCTAGCACCGGTCTGGGCGATGTCGATTTGAGATCTGCCGAAGAGTCGGTCAGAGACCTTACCAAGCAAGTTGCTGACGAGGAGCGCACCGCTCCCAAGCCGCTCACGCTTGATGACCGCATTGCCGAAGCTAAACGAGGCGCGGAACGGCGCCGGCCGAACCGAGAACCAGAGCGGTCTCAAAACCGGCCTAATCGTTCGCGCACTCAAGGGCAAGAGTGGTCTCGCTGAGCTGACGTTGTACATGTGTGTGTACTCAATCTTGAACCGCTGCATGCTCGCTGGGCCGCATTTCCAAAACGTGATATACTGAGTGTGTGAGAAAGTTAAAGCATGACAACACAAGAGCCGCCACCCCTGCACGGGTGACGGCTCTTTTTTTCGCCTTGCGGCGTGTGGGTTAGTGACAACCGTTAATTGTTATCGTCTCCGGTCTAACCAGTCGGAGAACAGCGCAAGGACTATCCCCACCACGCATGGGGCGACAATCAATGTGAGAAGGTCACGCATGACAACACCCCCTTTCGAGGCTGGTTGCCAGAACCTAGTATGCCAGACTTTGCACCTTGCTGGGCTAGGTTTTTGCCGACCTTATAGCGCTTAATCGAACGTAGCTAGGAATTGCTAGGTATCCGCGGTTCTGCGATAGCGCCCCGAGGCCTTGGCCGAGGCTTCCTGCCAACGTTCTTGATCTGGGCAAGCCGGAGGCGCGCCGGGAGCACAGCGACCAGAGTTGAATGTGAAGCGGTCTTTGCCTCACTCATTTTTGAGAGGTCTCGGGGAGCATGCTCCCTGAGGTGGGGGTTCGGGGGAGCTTCCCCCGAGGTCTTTTGCTCGCCGATTTTTGGCGCCGCCTATTTATAACCTCTTTCTAAACCTCTTTTAGACCTCTTTTAGGGGCGCTGTGTGCTTACTCCCCCAAGGGATACAGCAATGTTTCAAGGTCATTTTGTCTGCTCTTCAAGGTCATTTTGTCTGCTCTTCAAGGTCATTTTGTCTGCTCTTCAAGGTCATTTTGTCTGCGAAAGAAAGGTCTTTACTAGAAGGTCATGACCTTGTACAATGACCTTTTAAAGGAGGCGTCCCATGAGCAACGAAATCATCAAACACGATGCTGAACTGAATACCATTCCGCTTCGCCGTTTCACGTCAACAGAGATGAACCTGTTCTTCTCGATTGTGAGTCGTATGCGCGATAAGGGCGGCGACAAGGTGCGTTTCGATTTCGACCAGCTAAAAGACTTGAGCGCATACAAAGCCACCGCCAACACCCGGTTCATCGACGACCTGGAGCATACCTACGACCAACTCATGGAGCTTCGCTTTGGCCGAAGAAGCAAAAGCGGCCTTCGCCGGGAACGCTTCGTGATGTTTACGGCGTTCGACATCAACGGTGATGCTCCGGACCCTTACGTTGAAATTCAGGTTCACGAGAAGGCCATTCCGCTCCTAAACCACCTCGACAGATGGGTTCGCTACTCCTTGGCTGAGTTTCGTGACCTAAACTCTAGCTACGCCAAGACCATGTTTCGCTTGCTAAAACAATGGCGTACCAAGGGCCGACTGGAACTGAGCAAGGGGGATTTTACGGAACTTCTAGACGTGCCGTCTAGCTACCAACAGTCCGATATCGACAAGCGTATTCTCAAGCCCATCAAGGAGGAGCTGTCACCGCTGTTCCCCGGTCTCAAAGTCACCAAGCGGCGCGGCAAAGGCCGCGGCAAGCCAATCATCGGCTACACGTTCACGTGGAAGCCGGAGGCCAAAGATGCTAACGACTTCTCCCGAGGCGCGCAGGTAGACCGTGCCAAGAAGCTGGACAACATTCACCACAACGCTTCGCTCACCACAGACGAGAAAGAGGCCGCCGTGCGTCGGGTGGTCGGTTTGTTTGACGAGCTCCCCCAGTGGCTCCGGGAAGAGAAGCGCTTGGCTAGCGCGCCAAAGAAGCTGGAAGGTGCGGAGCTTGAAACCCTTAAGGCCGTTAACGCCAAAATCGCGCTGACGATCACGCGCGTCACCCAGCTGATTGCTGACGGGCAAAAGCTGACTGCCGGCGACAAAAAGAAGCTGGCCCAGCTCAACGAGCTGTACGCCAGCAACGCCCAACGCATTGCGGCCGCAGAAGCATGAAAACGTTGATTTGACGCGGTTCTCAAATCGTGGGCGTTTTCGGGTAAATCGTGGGCGCTGGCGGAAAATAGGGGTGCCAAAACAGCCGTTTTGGGCTACCACCTGCATTTTTGGTGTGGGCGTAAGGGGTATCAATCGTGGGTTTTGACCCGAATTGCTGTCCCCTCGTGAAAACAACCCGCACTGCGGGTTCCCCCGCATTCTGGGGGCAGTTTTCTCTTATGCTCTTTCCAAAACCCCGGAAACTCGCTTCGCATTTCCAAAACGGCCATTTCGGTATGAAAATGAATCACTTGATTTTGCTCAAACTTGGTAGACAGTAGGAAAAGCGCCAGCGCCTGGTCAGAAGTGGCCACCACCTATTGGTGTTATGCTTTTAGGGACAGCAAAAGGAGGCGGCAAAATGGCTTGGTTCAAGAACTTGTGGAAATCGAAAAAGGCAGACGAGGAACCCCCAAAAATGGCCGAAGCTCCATTCCGGCCGGCGCGCGGCGGGCGACCTCCGATTGACCGCGAGCGCGCCCGCGAACTCTATGACGTAGGCTTCTCGCTCCGCCAAGTGGCGGCGCTGCTGCACGTCAGCAAGTCGGCAGTGCAGCGTGCCGTCAAGCGCAGCGATCAGGAACGCTGCACAACAGGAGGCACAAAATGACAAAGCTCAAGTACAACGCGGCCAGCGACCGCATGATAATTGGCGACGTTGAATTGCACGCCGGTTACCCCGTGACCGTCATTCAGCGAGACGGCTCAAAATTCGAGACTCGCATCGAGTCCGACCGGGATGGCTGGTACCTGGTCGATTTTCCGCAGGAAGGCATGCGCGGCCACGACATCGCCGGACTGGAGGTCGAGCCATTTTGACCTACAGCTTCTGACGGGGCGCAGGACACGTCTTTAGCCCGTTTGGGGCATTTTTAGCCGAACCAGGTATTTCTATCAGTCCCCGGACTAAAACGCCTTAGAATGCAAAATACGGCCTTCTGTGCTATGCTGACTTCGCCAATCAAGATACGAGTTTTGGCCTGCACATTCGCCGCCCCATTCGAGGCGGCTTTTTTTGTGCGCAAAACGCCCCATTGGTCTATCTATCGTGCTCTTGCTTTGGGGTCTAAAGGGCGCGAAGCGTGAAAGAGCATAATAGAAATCCGTCCCCACAACGTGAGGAAACCCGCAGCGCGGGTTGATTTTCGATGGAGCCAGAGTTTGTGTCTATGCCACCCCTTAAAGGGCTTTTTGCCACCCCACTAAATGGCACTCCAATCGAGCTGTTTTCGACTGGTCTAGCACGTTGGTTTGGTTCTTCGGTGACTTTTCAGCGCTAGGCATTCTTAACTGAGAACCGTTATAAATAAGCTATTCCGCGACAGCGCCCCGAGGCCTTGGCCGAGGCTTCCTGCCAACGCTCTTGATCTGGGCAAGCCGGAGGCGCGCCGGGAGCGAAGCGACCAGAGTTGAATGTGAGGCGGTCTTTGCCTCACTCATTCTTGAGAGGTCTCGGGGAGCTTGCTCCCTGAGGTGGGGGTTCGGGGGAGCTTTCCCCGAGGTCTTTTCCCGCGCAAAAAAAAAAAAAGTCGCCAAACTTTTTCCCTCGCGTAGGTGGTTACATTCAAATACATTTAAGTACATTTAAGTACATTAGGAAATCAGAATGGCTCTACACCGGGGCTTACTGCTTGTTCAAATACCTTTTTCCACGTTAGGAATACCTTTTTCCACGTTAGGAATACCTTTTTCCACGTTAGGAATACCTTTTTCCACGTTAGGAATACCTTTATTGATATAATACTTATATATAGGTATAATGAAATAAAGAGGTGAATTACATGGCAGTTGTTGGCAACAAGAAAATGAATGGGGCTTTAGACAAGCTCCTCGACCGTCAAGATTACTTGGTCACGCAGGCTAACGACTTGGCCCGCTCGCTTGGCAATCTCTCTACGTTTGAGCACAAGGTGCTCGACTACTGCTTTAGCTACGTGAAGAAGGACGATGACACTAGCAAGGTCTATCACTTATCCGCACTAGAGGTCATTAACCACCTTGGTCTCAACAAGTCGGGGGATAGCTACGCTCGTGTGGTTGCCGCCTTCAAGGGGCTCAACGAGAGTACGGCAATTTACATGCAAAGCACTGAACCGGACGGACGCAAGGGCATTCTGATGACCTCGTTGTTCAGTCACATCAAGGTCATCGAAGATGGCGAAATCGAGTTTGGGTTCAATCAGCTCGTAGCCCCTTACGTATTCCAGCTCAAGGAGCGGTTCTACTCCTTCCGCCTCTCGGAGCTTTCGCAGGTGCGCTCCAAGTACACACTAGCTCTCATGAAACTCTGGAACGCCAACGCTCGCGGGAAATGGAGTGACCGTGACGACCCTAACAGCCTGCCACCCGCCGCGACCATCGAAGGCGACCTAGAGGACTGGGAGGCGTGGTTTCTCGGCTCTGACGAAAAGGGAAAGCCGATCAGATGGCCGGCAGGACGATTTAAGCAAAAGGCTATCGACGTTGCTGTGAAGGAACTCGCTCGCCTTTACCCAAACTCTGTTATCAATATCACGACCCACACCAAAAGCCGCCATGTTGTGGGCTATACGATTGATTTCCACTCAATGCACACCAGCTTCAACATGAACACGCTTGTCATCGACGGACGAAAGCAATAGGCCATAGTAGGCTTACATACTGAAAATGCACGAAAAGAGGCCTGGCACGGCCGCCAAACTTTCCTGTAATCACGAAAGGCGAAACACATGACAAAATTAAGCTCCCGACAATTTGCTATTTTACGTTTTGTGCTATCCGTAATAGTTGCTGGAATTTTTCTGTGGTTATTTGGCTCGCGCGGCAAAACATTCTGGATCGTACTACTTCTGTCGTCCGCCATAGCTGCAGTAACCACGACTATACCAGCGATTATCAAAGGAAAATAATATAGTGACACAAACAGGACCGTACCAGTTAAACTCTATATCCGGCGGTAATCACCCCCACGATTTGAGATTGACTACACCGAGATCAATGCGCGCATTGCGGCCGCCGAAGCATGAAAATGTTAATGTGACGCGATTCTAAAATCGTGGGCGTTTCGAAAAAAGTGGGGGTATCAAAACAGCCGTTTTGGGGGATCACGCGCATTTTTGGCGTGGGCGTAAGGGGTATCAATCGTGGGTTTTCACCCTAAATTTTGCTACTCCGTTCATTTCACGATCTTAAATTGCTTTTGTGAGCAATAGGGTTTATATATGTAATAGGCATAAGGTTTTTAAAATTAATTAATACGGAGGAAGTTAACATGTACGGAAATATTTCTAAATCTGCTTTAGTTGGGGCATCAGTACTGCCAGCCACTGGATCTGTTTTATCTCCTTGGTTAACATTGGTAGGATACGCCGTAGTAGGCATTACGCTTGCTTCATTTGCTTATTTAAAACACATTGAAAAGTCCGTACGACCTTGATATGTATTTTTGACCAAGCTTAATCATGGAGGTAGGGAGTGCGTCTCCCTATATTTTTATGTATAGTTTTATCTTTATTGCTGTTTCATTTTTAGTTATATTCAACTTTTTGAGAATTTTCATTTCTCTAACACTTTCAAACATTATTCAAGCTCGTAAAATTGCTTTGCGAAATCGCCGCCATATGACAGCACGTATTGGAATTTCTATCATTATTCCTGCATACAACGAGGAAAAGGATATTTATCGTTGCGTAGATTCAGTGTATAAAAACAAATATCTTTATAAAGAAGTAATTGTAGTCAATGATGGGTCTAATGATCATACTGCTCAGATATTGGAATCACTGCTACTTCAATATCCAGACTTAATTGTGGTTAATCAAAAAAATTCCGGGAAAGCAACTGCGCTAAACAACGGTATTTTAAATTATGCTTCTATGGATCTTGTAATGGTCTTGGATGGCGATTCTTTCATTGCAGAAGACGCCTTAAGTAAAATGACTGACCACTTTCTAAAAGATGATCGTTTAATTGCATCGGCTACCAATGTTATGATCTACAATCCTACTAATATTATTGAATATGCTCAAAAGATTGAGTATCTCATCGGAAATAAATACAAAGCTTCCGAGCCTGGGATTAACCTAGAGTACATAATTGGAGGTATTGGTTCAACATTCCGTAAAGAAGCGTTGGTGATGGTTGACGGCTACAGCACAGACTCTATAACTGAAGATATTGACTTGTCTCTAAAATTAATAAAAGCATTTGGCAACAAATCTGCACATATCGATTATGCAGACGATGTTGTATGTTATACTCCTCCAGCCCATAATTTTTCAGACTTAAAAAAGCAACGATTTCGTTGGAAATATGGTAGATTTAAAGCTTTGGCAAAGTACAGATCCCTTTTTTTTTCAACAAACTTAAAAAAATATAGTGTCACCTTGACTTGGTGGAAACTTCCTAAAATTGTTTTTTTTGAGGAAGTAATGATGCTATTAGATCCATTTATGGTTTTGTTTATGTTGTATATATTAGTTATATATATTGACTTTTCCGTTGTTTTGGGTAGTTTGGCAATATATCTGGTTATATCATTAATGGCATCGTTATCTGATGAACATCTAACCAGAAAAGAAACTGTATTACTGGCTCTTTCTTCACCAGCAACACTTCCGCTACTTTATATAATCAATGTGGTTGACTTTTATTCTTTAGTAAAATCCATTGCATTGTCAAAAGAGATTCTACTAAACGAAAATAAAATATCACATTGGACTCATATTGAAAGGTGAGAACCTGTCTAGTATCTATAACGAGTAAACTCTGTGACACCGATATTTGGAAATTAAGCAGTAGGCCGACAGTTAAGCCTATATCGACATGCAGCATTCAACTGCGTTTTTAATTGGGAGTTTGTCAACTGGTGTTGAAAGATAACTCTTATACGACAATTTTGGAGTTGATAGACCTCTTGTCTGTTG
>NZ_RHOK01000004.1 GCF_003946175.1 Lacticaseibacillus suibinensis
TCTCCTTTTCGATTAAGTAGTATGGCCTTGAACATCCATATTCTAATCGACAAGGAGAGTTTTTCGTATAACCAGTTTGACTCCACCCGCATAGCGGGTGGTTTTGAGCCTCGCGCGTCCCCGCGCGAGCCCGGCTAAAGCCTCTATAACAAAAAAATGCTCTCACTTCATGTGAGGGCATTTTGCGTGCGTCGCTTAACGTAACACCACCAGTTTACCTGGGGCATGATGGGTTTCCAGCAGTTCATGGCCTTGCACGACCCCGGCTACCGAAAATGGCAAGCGTTCGGTAATTTGAATTGAGAGGCTAGTGGTCGTTGCCAGCTCCGCTAAATAAGGCAGGACGACCTCAGCTTTGGCGGGGCGATCATCACCGAGTTGGATGAGCTTCAGGTTTTTACCCTGCAGATCAGGCGTGCGGTAGGCTGTGGTGAGCAAGGTGCCACCGACCTTAGTGATGACGCTGCCTAACCCGTGGTCATCGCCGCCGTTGATGGCATTCACTGTCGCATCAGCGGCTGCCAGGTTCGGCGCAGCGTCATAGGTGGCGACTTGATCAGCCCCGAGGCTTTCAAGATAAGGTTGACTGGCCGACCCAGCAATGGCGAGGACGCGCAGGCCTTCATGCTTGGCCATTTGCACCACCAGTGCGCCGACCCCGCCGCTGGCCCCAAGCACCGCTAGGGTTTGCCCAGAGGCTAGGTTGAGTTGTTGGAGAATGGAATAAGCGGCAATCCCCACTTGCCCCAAGCCTGCCGCCGCGGCGTCACCAAGCAGTGCTGGCTTTTTGATCACTTTACCCACGCTCGCCGTCACGTATTCACTATAACCGCCAATCGGGCGATAATTGATGACCACATCGCCCACGGCAAATTCAGTGACGCCTTCGCCGAGTTGCGTGACCGAGCCTAAAACATCGGTACCAGGGACAATGGGAAAACTCAGCTTGCGAAAAGGGGCCTGTTCACCGCGGCGCAGCGACGCATCATAAGGATTGAGGCCAAAGCCCAGCACTTTGAGCTGGACTTGCCCCGGTTTGGGTTGCGGCGGGTCGCTTTCCAGGGCTTGAAAAACCTGCGGCGCCCCATATTGATTAAAGCCAAAACGAATCATTGTGCCACCTCCATGAAGTGAGTGAGCCACGCCTTGGCCTGGCGCAGTTCAGTAATATTGAGATTATGGCGTTGATCATGGTGAAACACAGTTAACTGACCGCCACTGGCCTTGATTTGTTGAGTCAAAGCCCTAAAGATGGGGGCACTGACCTTCTCATCCTGCGCGCCATGTGAAGCCCAAAGTGCCTTGCCTGCCAGCTGTAGCTTTAACGGTAGCGGGCTGGTCGGGTGCAGCAGGACTGCGGCGGGGAATGGTAAAGCTGACCCTAGTGCTGCTAAGGCAAAATCGGCGCCATTGGAATAGCCAACTGGAATCATCGTCTGCGGGTCCAGTTGGTACTGCCGGCAGCGAGCTTGAACTGTTTCAGTGAGCCAAGCCACCTGGGTCTTGATGGCTGCCGCTTCAGCGCTGGCGGCGAAAAACTGGGTGCGGCCCTGAATGGTGACCTGGCCGCGGAGACTGAGAAGGCTGGCGTGCGGGGCCAAAAAATGGCCAATCGGCATTAAATCATTTTCCGTGCCGCCAATGCCGTGGAGTAACAGCAGGGTCGGCTGACCAGCGGCCCCGGCCTTGAACTGTTCATGGGGCCTCATGCGGGCACCACTTGGAGCGGCAGCTGCGGCACACCAGCCGCAATTTCGGCCCGATGCGGTTCCAGAAATGGGGGTAAGCCAAGCGTGGTGCCTAAAGTAGCCGCTCGCTCGTCCAAAGTGAAGCCAGGCGCGGTCGTAGCGAATTCGATACGATTGCCGCCCGGTTCTTTCACATATAAGCTTTCGAACCAGCCGCGGTCGGCTCGTTTTTCAATTTGACCACCGGCGGCTTCGGTGCGGTTGGCTAAAAGCGTGAGCTGCTCGGCATCGGCCACGGCTAGGGCAATATGGTCGATGCTACCGCGGCCAAAGCGATGTTTGGTTTGCGCCTGACTAGCGGCAATCGCGATGGTGTCTTGGCCTAGCTGCAGATCACCGCCAAACGCAGGGATGGTCAGTAGTTGCGCAAAGAACTGCCTCGTGGCCGTCGGGTCAGGGACCCGCAGCGCACTGCCAGCCAGGCCGCTAATTTGATTAACCGCTGGAATTTCATTTTGAACGGGCGCTTGGCTGTGCGCTGGGGTTTCCACTAAGGTGACGGTCACGCCATTAGGATCTTGCACTGTCAGGCCTCCCAGACGCTGCTGCCAAAATTTGGCACTGCCAGCGGGAATGGCCAACGACAGGGTGTCCATATAACTGGTGCCATCATAGCGCGGTCCAAGATGATTGATGACAAAGAACGTGATGACAGTGCCCGGCGTGCCCATCGCATCCCCGAAGAACAAATGCGGCATGCGCCAGTTCTCTTGATTCACGGTTTGCTTGACCAGCCGTAAACCAAGTTGCTGGGTATAAAAAGCGACCGTTGCCGCCGCATCACCGGTCAAAAGCGAAACGTGGTGTAAAGAATAGTTCATGCCCCATGCCCCCTCTAGTTACTTATTATTAATAAGTATATCGCAGCACTTGATTAAAGCCAAGGTCGTTACTCTTATGATAGCGCGGCAACAGTGGGCCTGCTAGCGATGTGCACCTCGCTCAGTCGCTTTGACCCATGTTTACCATGAACATAAATGAGACATGTTTTTTCTAGGCGAAATACGTACTTCTTTTAGCCTGGGTGTGATCCAACATAACCGACCATTTTCGAAGTAGGGCAGAACAGCCGGAGCCGGCATGGGCTCAGTGGTGAAATTGTTCTTAGCCAACGGTCTAAGTTGGCTTAGAACAAGCCGCGACTTTGAGACTCGCAGAGGCTCAAAGCGCTGGCCACCACGTTCCAGCCCATGCCGGCGGAGGCTGGTCTGCCCGGCAGCCGATGCCAAACCCGAGGCTACTCGTCGGAATAAGCCCGCCGACCTCCGCAGCCTAGTTGCGCTGCGTGAGGCCAACGCCGGCGTGATTAGCTACGCCTCAAGCATCGCCATCAAAAAACGATGGCAATACTTGAGGCTAGGCTACTCATCCGGCTAAGTGCAGCCTCACTACACAGCCGAGTTGCGCTCCGGTCAACAACGTCCGAGCGATTAGCTACGCCTGAAGCCTCGCCAGCAAAAAACGCTGGCAATGCTTCAGGCTAGGCTACTCGTCGGACTAAGCCCGCCGGCCTCCGCAGCCTGTTCAGCGTGCCGTGCATTTCGCGCTTAAATCGACTATACTATTAAGGACTATGGAACATATGAAGGAGGCGGCCTGGTGGCACTGTTTGAACCGACATGGGCAATCAAAGCGATTTATAATCTGACCCCAGCACAATTGAAACGAGAAGGGATTCGCGCGGTGTTGACGGATCTGGATAATACCTTGATCGCCTGGAACAATCCAGACGGTACCCCGCAGTTGCGGCAGTGGCTCAGCGAAATGAAAAACGCCGGCATTACCGTGATGGTGGTCTCCAATAACAATGCGGACCGCATCGCGCGGGCTTTGGCTAAGTTGGAATTACCCTTCGTTTCGCGGGCTTTGAAACCACTACCCACTGGCATCAACCGCGCCGTTCGCCAGCTTAGCTTGACGAAAGCCGAGGTGGTCATGGTCGGTGATCAGTTGATGACCGATATCGCTGGCGGCAACGCGGCTGGCGTGCGCACCATCTTGGTCCAGCCCCTGATTGAAACGGACGCCTGGAATACGCGCATTAACCGCTTTTTTGAGCGGCGCATCATGAAACGAATGAACAAACACCATCTCATTGATTATGCGGAGGAATTGAATGGCAAACACTGATGACGCGCTTTATTGCATTGGTTGCGGCGCCAAGCTGCAGACAACGGACCCCAAGGCTGCGGGCTACTTGCCGGCCAGTAGTTTAGCCAAGGCTGATGACGGCGAGGATATTTATTGCCAGCGCTGTTTCCGGCTGCGGCATTACAACGAAATCGCGCCAGTCGAGTTGACCGACGACGATTTTTTGCGCTTACTGAATAAAATCGGGGAAAGCGACGCCTTGATTGTCAATGTGGTTGATATTTTCGACTTCAATGGCAGCGTCATTCCCGGCCTTCATCGCTTTGTCGGCGACAATCCGGTGATTTTGGTCGGTAACAAAGCAGACGTTTTACCCAAATCCATTAATGAACGGCGGGTCACCAATTGGTTGACCCAGGCCGCTCATGCTCAAGGCTTGCGGCCAGTGGCGACGCTGTTAACCAGCGCGAAGAAAGGCCGCAATCTGGATGACCTCCTGGCGCTGATTGAGCAGTACCGTGAGCATCGTGATGTCTATGTGGTCGGGGTGACGAACACTGGGAAGTCGACTTTGATCAACCGTATCATCAAAGATGAAAATGGGATGGGCGACTTGATTACCACCTCACGCTTTCCCGGCACCACACTGGACCGCATTCAAATTCCGCTGGCGGATGGCCATTTCTTAATTGACACCCCAGGGATTATTCACCGCCACCAAATGGCGCATTACGTTAATCCCAAGGATCTCCAGCTGGTGGCGCCGACTAAGCCGATTCGCCCCACAGTGTTCCAACTTAACGCCGGCCAGACCTTGTTCTTTGCCGGGTTAGCGCGCTTTGATTACTTGCGCGGGCCAAAGTCAGGCTTTACGGTGTATGCCGATAATCAGCTGTTGCTTCACCGGACGAAGCTGGCCAATGCGGATGCCTTTTACGAAAAGCATCGCGGCGACTTGCTCAGCCCGCCGCGGGCCGAAGATTTGGCCACTTTCCCGCCACTGGCGCGCTTTGAGTTTACGCCGAAGGGAAAATCGGATCTTGTGATTGCCGGGCTCGGCTGGGTGGTGGTGCCAGCTGGAGCGACGGTTGCCGGCTATGCGCCGGAAGGGGTCGACGTCTTATTGCGCAAGGCTTTGATTTAGGAGGTCAGCATGTTAACAGGAAAACAAAAACGCTTTTTGCGCAGTCGCGCTAATACGATGCGCCCGTTAGTCTCACTAGGTAAAAATGGGCTTTCAGATCAGTTCGTCGATGGGGTGGCCAAAGCCTTGGAAGCCCGCGAATTAGTGAAAATTTCCCTGCTCCAAACCGCAGAGGAAACGCCGGCGCAGGTCGGGGCCTTTTTAGCCCGCACCATTCCAGGTGCCCAGGTCGCCCAAACCATTGGCCGGACGGTGCTAATGTACCGTAAGGCCACTAAAGAAGAGCATCAGAAACTCTCTGTTGAAGTGGCCAAATTGGGGTGAGACTGTGACCAACACGCTACAAACACATCTGCGCCAACCGGTGATTACCGAAGAGGTCAGTGAACAGATTCTGGGGCCGCGGCGCAAACAAGTCGGCCTGCTCGGTGGCACGTTTAATCCCGTTCACCTGGGGCATTTGATCATGGCGGAAACCGTGGGCACCCAGTTGGGCTTAAGCAAAGTCCTGTTTATGCCGGATAATTTGCCGCCGCATGTCGATCATAAAGAAGCCATCCCGGCGCCGCAGCGCGTTGAGATGCTGCAAGCGGCAATTCACGACAATCCCATGTTTGGGCTGGAATTGATTGAAGTGCAGCGCGGCGGGGTCAGCTATTCCATTGATACCATGCGCCAGCTCACCAAAACCCATCCGGATACCGATTACTTCTTCATCATCGGCGCCGATATGGTGAATTACTTGCCCAAATGGCGCGCCATTGATGAACTCCTGAAGCTGGTGCATTTCGTCGGCGTCAAGCGCCGCGGCTTTGCGCCCACTAGCCCGTATCCGATTACCTGGGTCGATGCCCCCACCATTGAGATTTCTTCCAGTCAGATTCGCACCAAAATCAGAACCGGACAAAGCATTCGTTACCTGGTGCCAGATTGTGTCCGGAATTATATCGAGAAAGAAGGGTTGTATCTTGACGAACATTGAATATCCGCAAAGTCTCACGCAAGGGTTGTCTCGCGCTGAGCTGCTCAATCATTTACAAAATCGGCTAGATGACGCCCGCTTTCAGCACTGTCTGCGCGTTGAAACCACGGCTCGGCAGCTGGCCCAGCGCTTCGATGCCGATGTGGATCGCGCTGGTTTAGCCGGTCTACTGCATGATTATGCCAAGCAGATTCCGGTGGAAGAATACCGGCGGGTGATTGTTGAAAATGGCTTTGATCCGGCCTTGCTGCAGTACAATCGCGGCGTCTGGCATGGCATTGTTGGCACTTGGTTCATCAAAACCGAAACTGGCATCATGGATCATGCGGTGCTCCAGGCCATTGAGCGCCATACCACTGGCGATCCCGACATGACCGTGCTGGACCAGATCATTTTCGTTGCGGACTTTATTGAACCAGCTCGCACCTTAGACGCGGAAGTTCAAGCGCGTCGGGCGGCAGAAACTAACCTCGAGCTGGCCAGCTTCATTGAAATGAAAAATACCTTGCAATACTTGATTAGCAGCGAGCTGACGGTTTATCCGAAAACGCTGCTGACCTACAATGCTTTTTTGAAGAAAACACAAGCAGCGCGGGCCTAACCTGCGCCTCACCTTAAGGAGGGTTTATTCTGGATACCAAAGCATTACTGCAAACTGCCGTTCACGCGGCTGATGAAAAACGGGCTGAGGACATTGTGGCCTTGGATATGACCAAGGTCTCCTTGTTGGCGGATTACTTTGTGATCATGAGTGCCGGCTCAACGCGCCAGGTGCAAGCCATTGTCGATGAAATTGAAACGCAGGTCAAAGCCGCTGGTGGCGTTGACCCGCGCATCGAAGGGAACAAAGAATCCAAGTGGATTTTGATGGACTTCGGGGATGTCGTGGTCAATGTCTTCACCCCAGAAGAACGGCAATTCTATAACTTGGAAAAGCTGTGGCAACAGGCGCCACTGGTTGACGTGTCAAACTGGGTCAACGCATGATTTACGCTACCTTTGCGCAGGTGTATGACACCTTGATGGACGAGTCGCTGTATCTGAAGTGGCGCGACTATGTGCAGGCGCGCGTGGCGCCGCAACCGGTGCTTGAGCTTGCCGGCGGCTCCGGCAGCTTGGCCGGGTTATTGGCGGCGGCCGGCTATCAGCCGACCGTCTTTGATTTGTCCAACGAAATGTTGGCCTTAGCCGATGCCAAGCTGGCTGCCAAAGGCGTGCAGCTGCCCCTAATTCAAGGCGATATGCGCGATTTAAGCGCGCTTGGCGAATACCCAGTGGTGACTTGCTTTGATGATTCGATTTGCTACATGCCGGATTTGGCTAGTGTGACGGCGGTGTTTAAGCAGGTGGCGGCCCATTTGCCGCAAGGCGGGGACTTCATGTTTGATGCGCATTCGCTACACCAGATGGATGATTTGTTCCCAGGTTACATGTACAATTACCAGACCGAAGATTATGCCTTTTTGTGGCATAGTTACGCCGGTGAGGTGCCACATTCTGCCTCCCATGATTTGACCTTCTTCGTTTACGATGAAGCCATCGATGCCTATCATCCGCTGATCGAAACCCATGAGGAGCGCACTTACCCGATTGCTGATTACGAAAAAGCGCTCAAGGCCGCGGGCTTTACAGACATTGAAGTGACAGCAGATTTTGGCACCGGTGCGGTGGCACCTGATAGCACTCGCTGGTTCTTTCACGCAAAGAAGGGATGATATGCGCGCGGTTGGAATGATTGCTGAATTCAACCCGCTCCACAATGGCCATGTCTATGCCTTAAAGCAAGCGCGGCAGCTGGGCCAAGCCGATGTGGTGGTGGTGGTGATGTCAGGCAACTATGTGCAGCGCGGCGAGCCCGCGCTGGTCGACAAATGGACCCGCGCCCAGGCGGCGCTGGTCAGCGGCGCGGATCTGGTGGTGGAACTGCCTACCACAGATGCGGTGCAGGCTGCCGATGGCTTTGCGACTGGCGCAGTGGCGCTACTGACAGCGCTAGGCGTGGAGCAGCTGGCCTTTGGCAGCGAGGCACCTGAGATAGATTATCTGGGGCTGGCCCAGGCCGTGGCCGCGGCGCCGCCAAGTAAAACCCTGTTCCAAGACTTCACCGAGACCTATGCCACGCAGCTGAATCATTATTATCAGCAAACGGCAGGCGTGAGCTTGACCGCGCCGAACTTACTGCTGGGGTTGAGTTATGCCCAAGCCGCGCTGGCGCAACCACAACCAATGAAGTTATTGCCTTTTGCGCGGCGAGGGGTAGGGCATGATACGACTCAAGCCCATGGCAATTTTGCTAGCGGCAGTGCGATTCGCCAGCGGGTAGCGGCAGGGGAGTCGGTTGCGGCTTTGGTGCCGCCGGCCATGGCCGCAGGGCTGGCAGAGCGGCTCCAGACTTGGGATGATTTGTTTCCACTGCTGCGCTATCGGCTTCAAACCGCCGATCTCGCGGCGCTGCGGCAGATATACACCATGAGTGAAGGCCTGGAGTATCGCCTGACGCAACAGTTGGCAGGCGCAAAGGATTTTGCCAGCTACATGGCGCAAATCAAATCCAAGCGCTACACCTTTGCCCGCATGCGGCGACTGTGTCTGTATGTCACGCTGAATCTGACTGCGGCCGTCGCGGCTGACGCTGCTGCTCACCGCTATTTGCACGTGCTGGGGTTTACCGCAGCCGGCCGCGCCTATCTGAATGCGGTCAAGAAAGAGGTTTCGCTCCCTCTGATCACCAAGGTGGCCGCTGACATGATTGCGCCAGGTGGCCTGATGTATGCGCAGCAGCGGGCGGATAATTTATATGAAACGCTGGTGGGAACGCGCCAAAATTATGGCCGCATCCCCCTGATGAAATAAGGAGACAATATGCTTAAATGGACATTAAGTGAGCTGGCCAAATACCGCCAGACGCCACTGCATTTCACCGAGACCCTGGATTTGAAGCAGGAGCTGATGGAACGCGATCCCGAAATTCTCGATGTCACCCCAGTTGAGGCTGACGGTTATGTCAGCTTCGACGACGGCGATATTTTGGTCAGCGTGACGTTAGGTGGTAAGCTGACGGTGCCGTCCACCCGGAGCTTGCAGCCGGTGGTTTTACCGCTAGATTTCACTTTTAGTGAAGTGTATCTGACCGATGAGACGCACAAAGATAAGTACGAAGATGGCCAGCTCGTGCTGGACCTTGACGGCGACACCCTGGATTTGCATCCGGCCATTGCCGACCATGTGTTGCTGAGTATTCCGATGCAGGTGTTGACCCCTGAAGAAGCAGCACAAGGCATTATGCCCAAAGGCGACAACTGGACGGTCATGGGTGAGGATGATTTTGCCAAAGAGCAGGAGCAAGACCGCCCGAATCCAGCGTTTGAAAAGCTTAAAGGCTTGTTTCCCGATGATGATGACAAGCAAAAGTAACTGGCCAGCGTCACTTTAAAACTGACGCCAACTTTGCTAACATAACCATGTAATGGCTTTTAAACGAATTCATAATAACGGCAGCTTCTACTACCGTTTAGGAGGCAATCTAATGGAAACACCAACTATTGGCGTTATCGGCATGGCGGTCATGGGTAAAAACCTGGCCCTGAACATTGAAAGCCGGGGCTATACGGTCGCAATCTACAACCGCACCGGCAGCAAAACCGAAAAAGTGGTGACGGATCACCCAGAAAAGCATTTGGTCCCAAGCTACACAGTTGAAGACTTTGTCAACTCACTGGAAAAGCCGCGGCGCATCGTGATGATGGTCAAAGCGGGTGCCGGTACCGATGCCGTGATTGCAGAATTGCTGCCACTGCTGGACAAAGGTGACGTGCTGATTGATGGTGGGAATACCTTCTTTGAAGACACCATGCGCCGCAGCAAGGAGCTGGACAAATCCGGCATTAACTTCATCGGCATGGGCGTTTCCGGTGGCGAATTAGGCGCCTTGCAAGGGCCTTCTTTGATGCCAGGCGGTCAAAAAGAGGCTTATGATTTGGTGGCCCCAATCCTGGAACAAATCGCCGCTAAAGCAGACGAAGATGGCAAGCCATGTGTCACCTACATCGGCCCGAATGGCGCCGGCCACTATGTCAAAATGGTGCACAACGGCATTGAATATGGCGATATGGAATTGATCGCTGAAAGCTATAATGTGATGCGCACCATGCTGGGGATGTCGGTTGACGAAATCGCTGACGTCTTCAAGGAATGGAGCGAAGGCGAACTGAGCTCTTACCTGATTGACATCACTGCCGACATTTTGACGCGTAAAGATGACCTGGGTTCCGGCAAGCCGATGGTCGATATGATTTTGGATGCCGCCGGCAATAAAGGGACTGGCAAGTGGTCTTCCCAGTCTGCCGCTGAACTCGGCGTGCCGCAAAGTGTCATCACCGAATCGCTGTATGCGCGCTACATTAGTGCCATGAAGGACGAACGGGTGGCGGCCAGCAAGGTCCTGCCAAAGCCAGTGGGCAATGTCACCTTTGAAGATAAAAAGGCGACGATTGAACTCATTCGTAAGGCTTTGTACTTCTCCAAGTTGATGAGCTATGCCCAAGGCTTCGAGCAGATGCGCGTGGCTTCCGAGCACTACGACTGGAACTTGCAATACGGCGAACTGGCTCAAATCTGGCGGGCTGGTTGCATCATTCGGGCGAAGTTCTTGCAAAACATCACGGATGCCTACACCAAGGCGCCTGATTTGAAGAACCTGCTGCTGGATGACTACTTCAAGGACATTGCTAAGAACTATCAAGAAAGTGTCCGCGATTTGGTTGGCTTCGCCGTTAAAGCCGGCGTACCAGTGCCAGGGTTTGCCGCTGCCATTTCGTACTACGATCAATATCGCAGTGCGGTGCTGCCAGCTAACCTGACCCAAGCACAGCGCGACTACTTCGGGGCCCACACGTATCAGCGCGTGGATCGTGACGGAATTTTCCACTATTCCTGGTACACGGAACAATAAACCGCTTTTAGAGACGTTACCGCCTGACCCATTGGTTGAGGTGGTAACGTCTTTTTCTTTTCGCTATTGGACTATACCTTTGTGTAACACACAATTATCAAAATGAAAATTCCTAATAAAGGTATATACCAATGCGGCATAATCCTAATTCTCATAGTTTCCTTAAGGATGATAAAGTTAAAAACTGATGTGATAGCATCTGCCCGTTAACTATGGTAGAATGACAAAGCAAATGTAAGAATGAGAAAAAGTTACCGTTGGGTCCATCCAGTATGAGAAGTGGCCCGGTGAGCACAACAGATTAAGGAGTACACGTTATGAGCCGAATTTTAATTATTGAAGATGAGAAAAACCTAGCGCGCTTCGTTGAACTTGAATTGAAGCACGAAGGGTATGAAACGGCCGTACACTTTAACGGCCGGACAGGCCTAGAGGCGGCCTTGTCTGAAGACTGGGATGCCATCTTGCTTGATTTGATGCTCCCAGAGCTGAACGGGCTGGAAGTTTGCCGGCGCGTGCGGCAGGTCAAAAACACCCCCATCATCATGATGACGGCGCGGGATTCCGTGATTGATCGCGTTTCCGGGTTGGATCATGGGGCCGATGACTATATCGTCAAGCCTTTTGCCATTGAAGAGCTCCTCGCTCGGCTCCGTGCGCTGCTGCGGCGCATCAGCATTGAAGGCGAACATAACGCTGCCAAGCAAACGACGATTACCTACCGTGATTTGACCATCGAAAAGGAAAATCGCGTGGTGCGGCGCGGGGATGACATCATCGAGCTGACCAAGCGTGAATATGAACTGCTTTTGACCTTGATGGAAAACATCAATGTCGTGCTGGCTCGCGACGTGTTGTTGTCTAAGGTCTGGGGTTATAACTCGGATGTTGAAACCAACGTCGTGGACGTCTACGTCCGTTATATCCGCAATAAGATCGATCGGCCAGGGGAACCTAGCTACATTCAGACGGTTCGGGGCACCGGCTACGTGATGCGCTCCTAATGGCAGACCAGCCTGAGCCTCATACCAAACGACGGCTGCCCCTTGCATTCAAGTGGACAGCCGTTGTTGCAGTGGGCATCTTTTTCACGTTTATTGTTTTTTCGGTGATGCTGGTCACCCTGATGCGTCAGATTTTGATCAATCAGGAGCAAGGCACCATCAAGGAGACGATTAGTGCCGTCGAGTTGCGGCTAGCCCCAGTCACGACAAACTTGACCCATGAAACGGTGCTCCCACGGATCGAATCAAGCAGTCAAACCCGTTTGCCAGATGGCTCCATCACCGGGCAAGCACAGGGAAGTGTGTTTGACGATTCCGTGATTCAAAAAGTGTCACGCGATGATATGTCGCTCGCGATTTATGATCGCGATGGCCACAAAATTTTCACCTCGCGGGAAAGTGACGAACCGCTGACCAAAGTGAAACATACCACCATCAAAATGGTGGATAACGGCCGCTTCCGGGGGATGTTGGCCCGGGCGCCGATTGTGTCCAGCGAAAATGGTAAAATGATTGGCTATCTGCAAGTGACCGACCACATGACGGCGTTTTATGCCACCATGAAGCAGATTTGGGAAATTATCGCCGCCTTGGCGGTCGTCGCGCTTCTGGTGTCCACCTTGGTCGGATTCTTCTTGGCCCGGCGGTTCTTGAAACCGATTAAGCTGATTACCAACACCATCGACGAGGTCAATGACGAGCCGCAAAGCAGTGTGCGGATTCCGCCGCTGCAACGCAATGACGAGTTGTCGGACCTGGTGGATGAATTTAACGGCATGCTGGATCGCATTCAGCGGTTCATTGATCAGCAAGGCGAATTCGTGCAGGATGTGTCGCATGAGCTGCGCACCCCGGTGGCCGTGCTGGAAGGGCACTTGCAGCTGCTGAACCGTTGGGGGAAAGACGATCCTGAAGTACTCGATGAATCGTTGACCGCGTCGCTGCAAGAAGTGAAGCGGATGAAGAGTCTGATTCAAGAAATGCTGGAGCTGACCCGTGCGGACCAAGTGGATGTTCAGTTCCCCAATGCAACGGCGGATCTCAATCAAACCGTTGAGCAGGTGGTCAATGATTTTCGCATGATTCATCCCGACTTTGTGTTCACCTTAGACAACGATTTGCCAGGGGAAGTGTACGTCCGGATGTATCGCAACCACTTGGAGCAGATCTTGATCATCTTGCTGGATAACGGGGTCAAGTACTCCCGTGACCGCAAGGAGCTGCATGTTTCGGCGGCACTGGATAGTGACGGCGTGGCCCTGGCGGTACAGGACTTTGGCGAAGGGATTACCCCGAAGGATCGCGAACGCGTCTTCAACCGCTTCTACCGGGTGGATAAGGCTCGCAGCCGCGAAAAAGGCGGTAACGGATTAGGCCTGTCGATTGCCCAGCAACTGATTGAAAGCTATCACGGGTCGATTTCAGTCGATTCCGTGGTGGGGTCCGGTTCGGTGTTCCGCATTCAGCTGCCGACCATCACGTATGACGAAGTATTGACTCTGCGCGCCGCCGAAGAAGCCAAGCAGAAAGAGGCTGAAGGCCCCGCTACTGATCAAATCAAAAGTAATTTATAACCACCACCGGCGTTGACAAAACCTGTCACGCCGGTTTTTATTTGACCTCACCCGCTGAAGAACACCGTTATTTTAAGCCTTGTGCGTTGACATCGGCTTGATTTTCAGTAAAATCGTCAATATGTCAATGGCATTGACAATATATACCATTGACAAAAACTTTTCAGGTGGTGTCAGACATGCAAGCTCTTAAATCTCGGGGTCGCTTTGCGTTATTACTCGCAATGATCGTGTTGATCCCGTTGCTAGTGCTCTACATTGCGCTTCAGTTTGTCGATTATGAGCAAACGAATTCGACGAAGCATATCAATGTGGCAGTAGTGAACAATGACCAGTCCGCGACATTCCAGGACACAACAGTCCACGCCGGACAAGACGTCCAAGCGAAGCTCAAGCACAACAAGGACGTGACGTGGCATTTTGTTTCTGCCGCGGTGGCCGATAAGAATCTGAAAAACGGCACTTACCTGATGAAGGTGACGCTGCCCAAGGACTTTTCCCGCAACGTGACGACAGCGTTGGCGAAGAATCCGCAGAAAAGCACGATTCAAGTCGCGCTCTCTGCGCATAACAATTTCGCCTCGCACATGATTACCGAAACCGTGGCCGAGAAGCTGCAGGCGCAGGTGGTTCAAAATGTGCAACAGGCTTATGATGCGACCGCTTTGGCGGCGATTAAGCAGCTGGCTGATGGGGTCGATCAGGCCCATGATGGCACCCAGCAGCTCAAAGCCGGTACCGATCAAATCAGTGATGGCTTTGATACCCTGACGGCCAACAATGACACATTGACCGGCGGCGCCGTGCAAATGGCTGACGGGGTCGAGCAAATCATTGATGGCAATAATCAATTGCTCGCCGGGAACCAGCAAGTCACCAGCGGCGCAACGACCTTGGCCGCCAGCTTGCGGCAAGCAGCTGCCCAAATTCAAGGGCAACTCAAGGCCGGCGCGCCAGACCTCGCCCGGCTGGACGAAGCGTTGACCACTTTGACTAACGGCACCGCGCAATTGGCCGCTGGGGTCAATGATCCCAAAATGACCAAGCTGGATGGCGATATTGCCGCCAACGTCCAAGGCTTAGGCGACAATGCCAAGGCATTGCAAGCTGGTCTACTAGGCTTAAACGCAGCGATTTTTGACCAAACTGCAGCTAACTCTGCAGCCTCCCAGCTCAAGGCGGCAGGCGATGACTTCACTTCAGTGGGGGCCGCGCTCACCGACCTGAAGAGTTCAATGATGAGTGATAGCGGCGTCATGAAGTTCTTCATCACGCATCCCGATAAGCTGAAAGAATTGCTGGGCGTGGAGACCTCGATGAAGTCAGGCGAAAAGGAAATGAACGCCGTTGCCGCCCAATTGATGGTCGGCGGCATTCACGCCATGAAGATGAAAGACGCCTTGACCAAAACTGGCGCGGCGCTGCCAGCGCTGGGCGAACTCCTGACCACGCTGCACAACAACATGAACACCCTAAAAGATGGGGTTAACCAGCTGAATGACAAGCAAAATGGTGCACCAGCTTTGGCTGCCGGGGTCCGGCAAGCGATTAACACCTTGACCGCCGGCCTGAATGAAGTGCAAGCGGGTTTGACCCGCACCGGCAATACCACCAGCACCATGGGCGCAGTGCAAGGGGCGACCAAGCTGGCTGATGGGTCTTCGCAGCTTGGCGGCGGCCTAGATCAATTGCACAGCGGCTTGGCCCAGCTCTACACTGGGCTCACCGGTACCAAGACTCAAGTGGGGTTGATTGATGGCTTAACCCAGTACACCGATGGCACCACCCAGCTGCAAGATGGCAGCAAGCAAGTGGCGGCTGGGGTGACGGAACTTAACGTCAAACTTGGCGAAGGGGCGAGTCAGGTCAAAGGGCTGAACACCGGGAGTGCGAATGTCGATCATTTCGTTTCTCCAGTCGCCAACCAAACCCAAGCTGATCCGCTGGCCAAGCCATTGCTCAGCGTGCTGGCGCCAGTGGTGATTTTGATGGTTTCCTTCATTGCGGCCCTGCTCACCGAACTGGGCTTTGGTCGCTACAGCAAGTCCTTTGCCAGCCAGCCGCTGCTGAAGCGCGCTGCGGTAGTGGCTTTGGCGGTGGCGCTGCAAGCCCTGGGCATTGCGCTGTTAACGGCAGCAATGGGCGTGGCGATTGCTAGTCCAGTGGTTTACTTCTTAGCCTTATTTGCCACTGGCGGCTTGTTCACCATGATTATCTTCGCCTTCGACCGCTGGTTCGGCACGCTCGGCGTCCTGGCGACGCTCGTGATTTTGTTCCTCCAACTCATTGCCTCTGGTGGCTTGCTGCCAAGTGCGATGCTGTCTGGCTTCTACCGGTTCGTGCGCTATCTGTTGCCAGGGACGTATGCCCTTGATCTGTTTAACAGTGCCATCAATGGTCTCCAAACCGCCTCGCTGCTGGATTGGATTGTACTGTTAGGCATTGCCGCTTTGGTCGGGGTCATCCTCTGGCTGCCGCGTCGCAGTCAAAGCGTCGACGGCGAAAATGTGGTAGGCTAAACTTATCTGACGGCAGGCAAAAGGAGGACGGCACATGGCAACGCAAACGTTATTGGATGAATACATTGAGGTGTATCTGACCAGTTTTAAGTATGTCAGTGAGCTGGTGTCCGTCCCCACGGTGAAGTTTCACCTGTCATTTGAACAATTTTTGATCATGCGTGATTTGCACGCTGGTCATCGGTTGGCTATCTCGGATGTGGCCAAGCATCGCGGGGTCACGCGCGCGGCGATTTCCCGCCAAATCAAAACGATGCTGGATCACCATTACATCGTGCAAACGCGCGATGAAGGAGACCGGCGCCGCTTGTATCTGAGTCTCACGCCGGAAGGCACTGAAATCACCGGCCAAATCAACGAAGCGATTCACAAGCGCTTCTATGGCTGGGTGGATATTATCGGTGAGCATGATGTCAAAGAACTCCTGCGTATCATGCGGCGCGTCAGCGTGGAGGTCATCCAAACCGATCAACGTGAACCAAAAGCTAAGTAGACGAACAGGGCGGAGACATGGTCTCCGCCCTGTTTTTGGCCAAAAGAAGATGCCACTTCAATGTGAAGTGACATCTTCTTTGCGTTTGACATTAACGGCGGTGCTGCTTGCCTGCGTTGCGGCCATGGTGCGAACGCGGTGTGGCATCATCGGCCGCGGCGGCGTCAGTGTCGTAAGTGGCTTCGACCGGAGTGGCAGCAGGCTGGGCATCGAATGTGTGTTCATCCACCACGATCACCGGTGGGTTCTCGGCGAGCTCTGCATCCATGCGCTTGCGAATACCAGGGGTGATGACGTAGGTGACGATGACTTGCTGCACGAGGACAATGACCCCGCCAGCCAGGAAGTAAAGCCCCAAACCGGCGTTATACATCATACAGAAGAAGAAGGTCATCAGTGGGCTCATCATCGACATCGTTTGCATTTGCTTGCGTTGTTCCGGTGGATACATCTGAAGCATGATGAAGGACTGGGCAACATACAGCAAGGTCGCGATGATGGTGATGACCATGCTTGACTGCCCCAAAGCAATGCCGAAGAATTTACTGCTGGAAATTTCTGGAGAGTAGGCGACGGCCTGATATAAGCCCGAGAAAATTGGCAGCTGGATCAGCATGGTCAAGCAGCCCATCGAAGGAATCATGCTGGTGCCATTTTTGCGGTAAACGTCTTGCATTAAGCCGTTTAACTTGACCTGTTCTTCCTGCGTGATACCAGGCTTCTTCATTTGCTTTTGAATCAGGTCAAGCTGCGGCTTCAGGACGCGCTGTTTTTCCTGGGAAGCGGTCATGTTCTTTTGCTGATTCAGCATTAACGGCAAAAGCACCAGCCGAACCACTAAGGTGATGAGCACAATGGCGATCCCGTAACCGCTGGCGGAGCCTTTGAGCAGGTCGTTGGCGATCCAGCCCATCAAGTTTTGCAGTGGCTTACCAATGAAGTCATAGAACATCCCGAAAAAGCCGGTCGGTGGCTTAAGTTGAGTGGTGGCTGCGCGTTTGCAGGCACTCAGTAGTACAGTCATGACGCCGATGCCGCCAAGCGTCAGCCCCCGTTTAAATTTAGACATTGAATTGATTCCCTTCATAAATATTCTATTAGTCTGTGGAACATGATACTTGATGGTGCGGCCGCTTTCAACCAGTAACGCGGAACCTGTCATATAAAGGCACCGGATCAAGCAGTTGTTCCTCATAATGCGTAACCTTGCCGCTCGGGGTCGGGCTGGCTTTCACCGCGGCGGTGAACTTGGCCATATTCTCTGGGGTCCCGACCGCTTCAATGTAAACGGATCCGTCTGCATTGTTTTCCACTTTACCGAAGATGTGCAATTGTTGGGCCACGAGCTGGGTCATCCAGCGAAAGCCAACGCCTTGCACGCGGCCGGTCACTGTAATTGCTTTGCCGATTTTTTCCATCTGCTGTGCCTCCTAACATGAGGGTGGGGCAGGCTTGAACCTGCGCAATATACTGTCTAGTTTAGCATAATTGCCCGAGGATATATGTTAGACTTAAGCCTGAGGAGGCGGAATATGGAATACATTTCTTCTGCAAAAAACGAGCATATCAAAGCGGCCAAGAAACTGACCGTCAAAAAATATCAAAAACAAGCAGGCGCCTACCTGCTGGAAGGGTGGCATTTGGTTGAAGAGGCCATCAATGCAGGCATCACGCCCAAGCGAATCTACGCCACCAACAAATACTTGGCAGAACGGTTGCTGAAGCCCCTTTACGAAATCACCACCGAAATCAGTGAAGATGTGGCCAAGCACCTGGCAGAGACTGAAACCCCGCAAGGTATCTTTGCTATTTTGCCGCTGGCAGCGGAGAAGCTAGACGCGCCGCTGGCTGGTCAATACCTGCTGCTGGACCAGGTTCAAGATCCCGGTAATGTCGGGACCTTGGTGCGGACCGCTGATGCGGCTGGCATCAAGACGGTTGTGTTTGGCGGCGGTACCGCCGATGCGCACAATCCGAAAGTGCTGCGCGCGATGCAAGGCAGCCAGTTCCACGTCAAAATCGTAGCGACGCCGCTGCCAACGCTGGTCAAAAAGCTGCAGCAGGCCGGCATTCCGGTCTATGGCTCTGAGCTCAATGCCGCTGCCAAACCTTATCGTGAGGTTGCGCCTAGCGACCAGTTCGCTTTGATTGTCGGCAATGAAGGCAATGGCATGGCCAAAGAGTTATTGAACGCAACCGATGCCAACTTGTACATTCCCATTAAGGGCAGAGCTGAATCCTTGAACGTCGCCATTGCAGGCGCTGTCATTATGTTTCATTTAACTGCTTAAGGATCCCTTAACGGCTGCACCAGCGCCTAGAAACCTGTTATACTAGAGGTGTGTTGGACAACCCGCGGCAGAAAACCTGGCCGCGAAACACAGCGTCACGAAAAGGGGCAGTTGAATGAGCGATAAGCTTAATTGGGCCGCTGATGCCGAATACATGAGTTACGTGGGTGATCTTTTAGCCCAACCAGCCGTGCAAAAACTGGCTGATTACACGCAACATCATCATTCGACCCGGCTGGACCACAGCTTGAGCGTTTCTTACCGGAGCTACTTGCTGGGTAAGAAATGGCATTTGAACACCCGCGCCTTAGCGCGAGCAGGTCTTTTGCATGACTTGTTCTATTACGACTGGCGGGTGACCAAGTTTAGCTTGGGCACGCACGCGTATGTGCATCCGCGCATTGCCTTGCGTAACGCTGAAAAAATCACCGACCTGTCCGATATGGAAAAGGACATCATCATCAAGCACATGTGGGGCGCAACCCTGGGTGTGCCAAAGTACCGCGAAACCTGGGTGGTGTCTTTGGTCGATGACTACGCAGCGGTGGATGAGTACTTCTTACCGATGCTGCACAAGTTGCGGCACCCGCATCGCCGCTTAGAACATGAGCATGTTGGATAGAAGCCTGGCCCAGTGCCAGGCTTTTTTGAGACTGCGAAGACCGCCGCACTTAGCCGGATGGGTTGCCTAGCATCAGGCATTGGCGCAGGGTTTTGCGCCGAGGCCTGATGCGTAGCAAACCACTCCGGCGTTGGCCGCCTGGAGCGTAACTCTGCTGAAATAGTGGTGATATTAGCCATTGCCGCTGGTTTTGGCGCCGAGGTCTGATGCGTAACGAACCACTCCGGCGTTGGCCACTCGGGAGCGAAACTTGCTGAAATCGTGGTGATCACACGGGCCAAAATCATTGCCAAGCCCGCTTTTAACTCGCCCCTTGTATTTCCGCGCTGATGGGGTATAATAACTACTATCAAATTGTAAGCGAATAATTCAATGAGGTGAAAAAGATGGAACAGGTCATCCTTAAGGAACGGACCGCAGATGCTTTGACCCTGTGTCCGAAGTTCACACAAACTTTTGTGATCCTTGGTAAGAAATGGAATGGCATGATTTTGGAGACACTGCTGCAAAACGGCCCTTCCCGGTTCAAAGATATTGCCGGTGCCGTTAGCAAGTGCTCTGACCGGGTGTTGGTTGAGCGCCTGAAAGAACTGGAAGCAGCGGGCTTGGTCGATCGGCTGACGCACGCCGAATCCAGCTTGATCGAATATGCTTTGACCGCTAAAGGGGCAGCCCTGCAGCCAGTCATGGCCGCAGCGCACACCTGGGGCGATACTTGGCTCAGCGATGCTGAGTGCGGTAAATAATTGACTTTGCGCGGCGTCACCTTGACGAATCGCGCTTTTTTGGTACACTAGGGTCATTGAGATATTCTGTAAATACAACGAAAAAAGCGCGAATCGGCGGCCCAGTACAGGGAAGGTGTTCGATGACTGGAAGACACCACGACGGTTTATGATTCGTTTTCACTTTTGGAGTAGACAGTCGAAAGACTGCTCCGGCCTTGCCGTTATGAAGTTGAGTGCACGTGTATTTGGCGTGAACAAGGGTGGCACCGCGACGCTTCGTCCCTTCTAGGACGAGGCGTTTTTGTATGGAAAAAAGGGAGGCAATTTGCATGAGCATGGATCTTAAAACGCGCTTGGAACAGCTGCGTGAAGAGAACCAAAAACGCATCAAGGAAACGACAGACCTTGATGCGCTGAACCAGATTCGCGTCAATTTGTTAGGGAAAAAGAGCCCCATTACTGAAGTGTTGCGCGGGCTGAAGAATCTTGATCAAGACGAGCGGCCAAAAGTCGGCGCGTTTGCCAATCAGATCAAGGCCGATTTACAAGCTAACCTGCAGACGCGGCGGGAGGCGCTAGAGCAAGCGGCCATCGATGCCAAGCTTGAATCCGAAACCATCGACGTGACGCTGCCTGGCGACCAGATGCAGGAAGGCACACCGCACATTCTGGATCAAATCATGGATGACATCGAAGAATTCTTTATCGGCCAGGGCTACCAAGTGGTGGACGGCCCAGAAGTCGAAGAAGATCACTATAACTTCGAGATGCTCAACATCCCTAAGAATCACCCAGCGCGCGACATGCAAGATACCTTCTACATTGACGATCAGCTGCTGATGCGGTCGCAAACCAGTCCGGTGCAAGCGCGGACGCTGGAAGTCCACGACTTCAGCAAAGGGCCGCTCAAAATGATTAGCCCTGGGCGCGTTTACCGCCGCGATACCGATGATGCTACCCACAGCCACCAGTTCCACCAGGTGGAAGGCTTGGTGATCGATAAGCACATCACCATGGCCGACCTGAAAGGGACGCTGCTGACGCTGGCGCAGCATGTTTTCGGCGCTGATCGCAAAATTCGGCTACGGCCAAGTTACTTCCCGTTCACCGAACCTAGTGTGGAAGTCGATGTGTCCTGCTTCCGTTGCAACGGCAAGGGCTGCGCGATTTGCAAGTATTCCGGTTGGATTGAAGTTTTAGGCGCCGGCATGGTTCACCCGAATGTGCTGACCAATGCTGGGGTGGATGCCGATGTCTACGGCGGCTTTGCCTTTGGGCTGGGGCCGGATCGTTTTGCCATGCTGAAGTATGGGATTGACGATATTCGCAGCTTCTACCAAGGCGACTTGCGCTTTTTGACGCAGTTCAAGGAGGAAGGTTAACATGGACGTTTCATACGATTGGTTAAAAGAATTAGTTGACGTGCCAGTTTCGCCTGAGGAACTGATGGACAAAGTGTCACGCACTGGGATTGAAGTCGATTCCGTCCATCGCCTCGGCGACGGGCTGAAAAAAATCGTGATTGGCCATGTTGAATCCGTTAAGCCGCATCCGGATGCGGATCACCTGCGCATCACCATGGTTGATACCGGTGAGGATGAATTACGCCAAATCGTCTGCGGTGCGCCGAATGTGGCCGCGGGCCAAACGGTCATTGTGGCCCTGCCTGGCGCCCGGATTGGCGATAATGTCAAAATCAAGCGCGGTAAAATGCGCGGGGTGGTCTCAGACGGCATGCTGTGTGCACTGCAAGAACTCGGCTTTAGCAACGACTTAGCACCGAAAGCTTATGACGATGGCATTTATGTCTTTGATGAAGCACTCAAACCCGGTAGCGATGCCTTGGCGGCGCTGGGCATGGAAGATGCCGTGCTCGATTTTGAAATCACCCCAAACCGCGCCGATGCCTTGGGCATGCGTGGGGTCGCCTGGGAGGTCGGGGCCACTTATGGCAACAAGCCGCACTTCAACGACCAACCCGTGGTGGAAACCGGCAAACCGATTGCCGACTATCTGAGCGCAAAGGTGGCAGACACCAATGATGCGCCGGCTTACCAAATGCGGGTGGTGGACAACATCACCATCAAAGACAGTCCGCTGTGGCTGCAGCGCCGGCTCTGGAATGCCGGGGTGCGGCCCATCAATAACATTGTCGATGTGACCAACTTGATCATGCTCGGCTACGGCCAGCCACTGCACGCCTTCGATTATGCGCAGCTTGGCAGCAAGGAAATCCTCGTGCGCCGTGCCCATGCCGGGGAACCGTTGACGACTTTGGATGGCAACGAGCATGAGTTGACCACCGAGGACATTGTCATCACCAACGGCGAAAAACCAGTCGCTTTAGCCGGGGTGATGGGCGGGCTTGATTCCGAAATCACCGCCAAGACCCAAACCGTGGTGATTGAATCCGCCATGTTTGCACCGACCCCGATTCGCAAAACCGCTTTGCGCTACAACTTGCGCTCCCAAGCCTCTGCCCGCTTTGAAAAAGGCGTGGATGTTGGCAGTATCAACCTCGCGCTTGATGAAGCCGCCCGGTTAATGGCGGAACTCGGCGACGGCGAGGTCGCGACTGGCACCCTTTCTGCCAGCCAAGTCCCAGCTGATCCGGAAGAAGTTGATATTTCTTTGGATCGCATCAACCATGTGCTCGGCACCCAGCTGGATGAAGCCACGGTGACGGCCTTGCTGGATCGGTTGGGCTTCGGAGTGACCGTCGCTGACGGGTTGTTCGCCGTTTCCGTGCCGACGCGGCGCTGGGACATCCACATTGAAGCCGATTTGATTGAAGAAATCGCCCGGCTGTATGGCTATGACAACCTGCCTAGCACCTTGCCGACCACCACGATGACGGTCGGGGAGTTCACCCCGATGCAGGCGCGCCGCAAGCGCAGCCGCAAGCTGTTAGAAGGCCTTGGGCTGACGCAGATCATCTCGTACAGTCTGACCACCGCCGCTAAAGCGAACGCCTTTCAGCTGGAGCCAAGTGAGGAAACCCATGTCGCTTGGGCGATGACGGCAGATCACGAAACGCTGCGTCGCAACTTAGTGTCCGGGTTGGTGGACGCGGTGGCCTACAATGTCGCGCGCAAGCAAACGGATCTTGCTTTGTATGAGCAAGGCCGAATCTTCCCGCGCAGCGCTGGCCACACGCAGCCTGCCGAAAAAGAATACATCGCCGGCGCTTTAACCGGCAATGTGATTCAAAAGAGCTGGCATCAAGCCGCCAAGCCCGTGGATTTCTACTATGTTAAAGGGATTGTCGAAACCCTGCTGGCAGACTTCCGCTTGGAGCAGCCGGTGCAGTACGTACCGACTAAGCGGCCAGACCTGCATCCAGGTCAAAGCGCGCAAATTATGCTCGGCGATGAAGTGGTCGGCTTGATTGGCCGCGTGCACCCACGGTATGAGCAGGACCAAAGCATTCCGGAAACCTACATTTTCGAATTGAATCTAGAAGCCTTGATGCTTGCCGATCGCTCTGAGATGACAGCGACGCCAGCGCCGAAGTTCCCAAGTGTCACGCGCGACATTGCGGTGCAAGTCGCAACGTCAGTGGCCAATGCCGAAATTGAAGCCATTATTGCGGCCAATGGTGGCAAGTTCTTGCGTGATACGCGGTTATTCGATGTCTATAGTGGCGTCAAAGTCGCCCCTGGGCAAAAGAGTTTAGCCTACACCTTGACGTATCGCCGGGATGATCAGACCCTGACCGAAGACGAGGTCAACAACGCTTTTGCCAAGATTGTGGCGGCCTTGGAAACGCAAGTCGGTGCGCAAATTCGTTAAGACTCGGTAACTGTTCCCCTAAACCTGTCGCAATTTGCGGCAGGCTTTTGTATAATCATGGCAGGATTTTGAGCGGGGTTTAGCCCGTAGTAAAAACGGCCAGTTGACTGGCCGTTTTTGAGGAGGAACGCAAGTGAAGCAGCCGAGTTCAAGCAGGCGCCGCCGCGATCAGATGGTCGAAGGCGCGTCCAAACATGTGGTGAAATGGGTGATGGGCATTGTTTTGGCCCTGTTGGTGATTGCCGGACTGATGGGCGGGTTATATGTGCATGATGCCTTGCAGCCAGTTGATGCCAATGCCAAAAAAAGCATCGCCGTTCATGTACCGCAAGGGGCCAGCACTGATCAAATCGGCCAGACCCTGGCGGCCAAGGGCTTGATCAAAAGCGCCTTAGTCTTCAAAGTCTACGTGAAATTCCAAAATGTCCCCAGCTATCAGGCGGGGGACTACCGCTTCACGAAAGCTGAAACCATGGCCAGCATGCTGACGAACCTTCGCGGGGGCGGCAGCGATACCGGCATTGGTACGGTTTTGGTCAAAGAAGGGGTGGATGCCGAAACCATCGCCACGGAAGTGCAAAAGCTGCACAAGAAAGATGCGAAACTCAGCCGTAAGCAGTTCCTGGCGGCGCTGAAGGATCAGGCCTTTTTCAAACGCTTGGCCAAGCAATACCCTCAGCTGCTGGGCAGTGCGGCGAAGGCGACGAATGTCCGCTACCGGCTGGAAGGCTACTTGTTCCCGGCGACGTATACCGTCACCGCGAACTCCTCGGCGGAACAGTTAATTGCTCAAATGGTGGCGAAAGCAAACGCCGTGATTGCGCCTTATCAAACTAACATTCAAAAGCAAGGCTTAACGGTGCAAGAAGTCCTGACGCTGGCCAGTTTGGTCGAGCGTGAAGGGGTAACGGACACGGACCGCGGCAAAATCGCTGGCGTCTTCTTCAACCGGTTGGCGGCGGGGATGCCGCTGCAATCTGATATTTCGGTGATGTACGCTTTGGATACGCACAAGACCCATCTGACCAACAAAGACACCAGTGTCGATTCGCCGTATAACCTGTATCGCAATACCGGTTATGGGCCAGGCCCATTCAATTCGCCAAGTGAAGCGGCCATTAAAGCGGTCCTGAATCCGATTGATCGCAGTGATGATTACCTGTACTTCGTGGCGAACTTGAAGACTGGCGAAATCCTCTATGCTCACACGCTGGCGCAACATAATATCAATACCGCGAAGTTTGCGGCTGACAATCAGCAATGAGGGAAGGCAAAACTGTGACGTTACCCAAACCAATCGTCATCGGCGTCACTGGCGGCTCCGCCAGCGGCAAAACGTCAGTGTCCCGCGCGATTTTCGATCAATTCTCCGGGCACTCGTTGCTCCTGCTGACTCAGGACGCTTATTATAAAAAAAGTGACCTGCCGTTTGAACAACGGCGGTTAATCAACTACGACCATCCGCTGGCCTTTGATACGCCGCTGCTCCACCGCCAGTTGAAGCAGTTGATTGCCCGTGAGGCGATTGACCGCCCGGTGTATGATTACAAAAATCATAACCGCTCCGATGAAGTGGTCCACATGACCCCCAAAGACGTGATCATTGTCGAAGGCATCCTGATTTTGGCGGATGAGGAACTGCGCAATTTGATGGATATCAAGATTTACGTGGATACCGATGATGATATCCGTGTCATTCGGCGAATTAAGCGGGATATGGTGGAGCGCGGGCGGTCGCTGGATGATATCATTCAGCAGTACCTCAAAACCGTGAAGCCGTCGTATCATCAGTTCATCGAGCCGACCAAGCGCTACGCGGATATCATTGTGCCCGAAGGTGGCCAAAACGAGGTGGCCATCGATCTCCTTACCACCAAGATTCGGTCGATTTTGGCGGCGCGCGGGTTGCAAGAGTAATTGACAAAGCTTCAGATTAAGGTAATATCTCCACTAGAGAATAAAGAATTGAGGAATGTAACATGGCAGACAAGACATATCCAATGACAGCAGAAGGTAAAGAAAAGTTGGAGGCCGAATTAGAACGGCTGAAGACGGTAGAACGGCCCAAGGTGATTGATCGCATCAAAGTTGCCCGTGGTTTTGGCGACTTATCGGAAAACTCCGAATACAGTGCCGCCAAGGATGAACAGGCAACGCTGGAAAGCCGCATTGTTCAGGTGCAAACCATGCTGCGGTTTGCGGACATCATCGACTCGAACGAAGTGCCGGCCGATGAAGTGTCGCTGGGCAAGAAAGTCAGCTTCGTTGAAGATGGCGATGACGAAGAAGAAACCTATGAAATCGTCGGCGCTGCAGAAGCGGATGCCTTCAATGGCAAGATTTCCAACGAAAGCCCAATTGCTACTGGCTTGATCGGCAAGAAAGTCGGCGACCATGTGACCATCAGCACCCCCGGTGGGGACATGCTGGTTAAAATCACTAAGGTTGAAGGCTAAGCAAAAAGCGCTGCGGCGCTTTTTTTTACGGAAATCCGTCTCGGGGCGGACAGTAAAGTCTACCTGCTGGCGTATACTGAAGAAAACAGGACTAAGGAGGGATGCAAGTGAAACGACGGTGGCAATTGTTCTGGGTGCTCGAAATCGCCTTGCTGATGGTGTTGGGTTACCAAATCGTTCAAAACACCGCGTCCCTCATTGGGGTGCTGACAGGGGCGTGTGCCTTGTTGCTGGGCATCAAGGGGCATTTCTGGCGCGCTTTTTGGTTAACCTTGGGGACGATTTTGATGGTGGTTGGGGTCTTCCTCATTCCCACCATTTGGATCATTCTGTTCGTGGCGCTGATTGGTGCCTTGTTTGCCATGTCAGGCAAGCAAGGCGGGCGCTTGCCTTGGCTCCAGAAGCAGTACTGGGCGGTGCGGACCAAGGCGCCAGCGCCCAAGGCTGGCTGCACGACGCATCACGCTTGGTTTGGCGATGAACATATTGGTGGTCAAACCTTCGAGTGGGACGATATCAACATGACCTTGATTGCCGGGGACACCATCATCGACCTGGGCAATACCTTGCTGCCGCCTGGTGATAGTACCATTGTCGTGCGCAAAGGGCTGGGTAAAACCCGGATTCTGATTCCGGTTGGCGTTGGCGTGATGGTTGATCATGCGACCTTGGCTGGCACTTTGACCATCAACGGCACCGAGCATAGCTTGCACAACCAGGCGGTTAAGCACTACAGCGATGATTACGACACCGCTGCGCGCCGCGTGCACATCCTGACCAACGTGATTGTTGGTGATTTGGAGGTGCTGTCGGTATGAAAAATCGCCAGATTATCTGGTTGTTTGCCATTACGCTGCTGGCCACCTTTGCGTTGGAGCTGGGGCTGGTGTTTCTACTCAGTACCGCTCAAGCCGTGACTTTTCTTGACGAGCTGATGGCGCCGGCGTATGCCATGCCCCTGCTTGCCTACTTACTCACCGGGGCGGTGCTTTTGGCGCTGATTGTGACCGGCTGGACCGCGGCCATGGTGCGCATGCAACACACCCAACTGTCACGCCGTTTGACGCAGCTGGTGGCGGGACAAACCGACGCACCAGTGTTGGCGCGCCAGCATCAGGCTCAAGCAGTGTTAGGCCAAGATGTGGCAGGGGCGCTTGAAGCCTTGCGCCAAAAAATGATACGCTTACAGCATGAAATTGAGCGCTACAGCAACACGCCGGTTTTGCTCGACGGTCAGTCCAAAGAGGATATTTTGACTGAAGAACGCCACCGGCTGGCGCGGGAGTTGCATGACTCGGTTTCGCAGCAGTTATTTGCCGCCATGATGATGTTATCAGCAGTGCGCAGTGTGGTGGCCCAAAATGGTAACAACGCCGCTGAGCTGAAACAAATCACCACGATTGAAAGTGTGATCAACGAGGCGCAGTCAGAGATGCGGGCGCTATTATTGCACCTGCGGCCGACGAATTTAGCCGGTAAGTCGCTTAAAGATGGTATCATCAGTTTGTTGCAGGAGTTGCAAACGAAAATCAAAATCGAGATTACTTGGAATCTGGAAGACATTCACTTGTCCCCAGCGATTGAAGATAATCTGTTTCGCATTGTGCAAGAACTGTTGTCAAACACGCTGCGTCACGCCAAAGCCAAGCATCTGGAAGTGTACCTGAAGCAGGTGGCCACCACGGTGGTGCTGCGCGTCGTGGATGATGGCGTTGGCTTTGATCCGAAAACCGAAAATACGACTGGCAGCTATGGCCTTTCCAACATTGCCGAACGCGCAAGCAGCATCGGCGGGGTCGCGAAGGTCATCAGTTTCCCTCATCAAGGCACAAGCGTTGAAATTCGCGTGCCGATTTCAAAGGAAGAGGCTCATGATTAAAGTATTGATTGTCGATGATCACGAAATGGTGCGCTTAGGCGTATCAACCTACCTTGGGGTGCAACCGGATATCGAAGTGGTCGGTGAGGCCGAAGATGGCCAGCAGGGATTGGATAAGGCGCTCTCCTTGCGGCCAGATGTCATTTTGATGGACCTGGTGATGCCGAACATGGATGGCATTGAATCCACCAAGCGGATTCTCAAAGCTTGGCCGGAAGCACGCATCATCATTTTGACCAGTTTCATTGATGATGAGAAGGTGTACCCCGCCATTGAAGCCGGTGCGGCTAGCTATATTTTGAAAACCGCTACGGCCGATGAAATCGCCGCTGCGATTCGCAAAACCGCGGCCGGTGATTCGGCCCTGGATCCCCAGGTGACCACCAAAATGATGAATCGCCTCACCCAAAAGCAAACGCCAGAGCTGGCTGATGAGCTCACGAACCGCGAACGCGAAGTGCTGATGCTGATTGCGCAAGGCAAGTCCAACCAGGAAATTGCCGATGAGCTCTTCATCACCCTGAAAACCGTGAAGACGCATGTGTCGAATATTCTGGCCAAGCTGGAAGTTGAAGACCGCACGCAGGCGGCGATTTATGCCTTCAAACACCACCTCGTGAGCAAGGAGGACCCGTCATGATTACCATTACTGATCAGGCCAGCGCCTGGTTCCGCCGGGAATTGGCACTACCGAAAGCCGGCGCGGGTGTCCGCTTTTTCGGCAAAGTCTATGGCAAAACCAATGTCCATGATGGTTTTTCGGTGGGGATGACCCGCGATGACCAAGCCGTCGCGCCAGTGCTGGCCACAAAAAAAGATGGCGTGTTGTATTACGTTGATGCCAACGATGACTGGTTTTTTGCCAATCTTGATCTCACCGTGGACTACGATGCCTGGCGCGACGAACCAAGCTATCACTTCACCCCGCAAGCCTGAGCGGGAGCCAACCCGCATGCGGGTTATTTTTTTTGCCTCCATACGCTTTTAGGGTTGCGCACGGGATGGGTTCGCAGTATAGTCATAGTGTAATAGATGTATAGTACACTAGTGAGGAGGGACAAAATGGAATTTGACGCCAAGACCCCGATTTATTACCAAATTGAGCAATACATCAATCGGGAAATCATCATTGGGCATTTGCGCCCAGGCGCTCAGGTCCCGGCAGTCAGACAGCTTGCCATCACGCTGACGGTGAATGTGAACACGATTCAGCGGGCGCTGGCGAATCTGATTCAGGCTGGCATTCTGGTGCCGGAACGCGGGAAAGGGAATTTTGTCACCACGGATCAGAAGGTGTTGGGGAAAATGAAACAAAGTATGATCGAAGGGGAATTTAAGGCCTTGTACGACCATTTGGCGGCCCTTGAACTCAGTCCCGAGGAAATGACCGCCGCCTTTGCGCAGTACGTGCAAACGCAGCAGGGAGGCGAAGCGCATGAGTAACGTTTTAACGATTGAAAATCTTACCTATCGCCGCAATTGGAAAACCATTCTGACCGACGTGTCACTGCAGCTGCCAGCGGGCCAAATCATTGGCCTGCTTGGGGCAAATGGCGCCGGTAAAACGACCTTGATGCGCCTGATTGCCGGTAGCGCCGTACAATTTAAAGGCCAGATTCAGGTCGACGGTCAAACCGCCATGGCCCGGCGCAAAGCGAGCGTCAGCTACACCGGCCAGCTGACGGATATTGAGCCCCGGTGGAAAGTTGGTCAAATTGCCGAATTAATGGCCCGATTGCATCCCGATTTTCGCATGGCGGATTTTTTGCAGTTGGCGGACCTGCTTGGCCTCCAGCAAAAGCAGCGCTTCAACCGGCTGTCCAAAGGTAATCAGCGCAAACTAGCGCTGGCAGTCACCATGGCCCGGCGCACGCAGTTGTACCTACTGGATGAACCCTTTGACGGCATCGATGTCATGACCCGTAAGGCGATGCTGAATAGTATCGTGCGCTGGTTGCCAAACGCGGCGACGATGGTGATTTCCGACCATCATGTCACCGATATCGACCAGCTGCTGGACGCCGTGGTGGTGATCAAAGACCAAACGATTGTGGCCCATGCCGCCGCCGATGAAATTCGCGAAGGTGGCCAAAGCATTGAATCTTACTTTGAACAATTCTACGAAGGCGGTGAAAACGATGACTAAAGCAAGCAAGGTGTTGGGGCAACTTCTGGGGCTGCGGCTCAAAGAAATTGCCGGTTGGCTGGGGCTCTACGTGCTCCTGATTCTCGGGCTCTCCGCCGCATATGCGCTGGGCTGGGTCGATGAAGGCAACTATTTCGGCCTGCCGCTGAGTGCCATGGTGTTTGGTCTATTCGCCGGCTTTGTTCGCTTGGCGATGTTGCAAGAGCAGCTTTGGACCAGTAACTGGTGGCGGCTCCTACCGCTGCCAAGCTGGCAGCTCATGGTGATAGGGACGCTCGCGACCTGGCTGACGCAGCTCATGCTGTGGTTAGGGGCTGGTCTGATTACCGCCGCCTGGTTGACGGTCGTGCCTGGGGGCCCAGATTTGGGGGCAGCGAATATTCAAGGAGGCCTCGTACTGGTCGCCTTAGCCCTGGTGGTAGAATTGTGGTTTGGGGCCATGATTTCGACCGTCCATTTGCTCACCGAAATGATCAGTGACTACTTACCAGATTTACGACAGAAAGTTGTGAAAGTGGTCTTATACGCCGTCTTGTTCGTCGGGCTGGAATGGTTGTTAAGCGGGCTGTTCGATTTGATGTGGCGGCTGGCTGCCCATGGGCGTCATCCTGAATTCAGTTTTTCCTTTGGCACCAGTACTGCTGACTGGGGCACCTCGGTTCAGATTCCCGCTGGCATCGGGCAGGCGTTTTTACCCATCTTCGTGCTCCTAGGCCTGGGCACGATAGCACTTATTTGCCTTAACGCGTACCTGTTAGATCACGTGGAAACCAAACAACCGCAACAAGTTGGGTAATCCAAAAAAGCTTCGCCATTTTTTCTGGCGAAGCTTTTTTGATTTACGCGTGATGCCGGCCCAGTGGCAGTAGCCACCACCAGACGCCGCAGAGCAAAAGCGCAATCAGACTCACCACCACGCCAGACCAGAAATAAGGTGGCGTATAGGTCATGGTGAGGTGATGCACACCTTTGGTCACCGGAATGGCGAGCATGAAGCCAAGTGCCTTTTGGGTTTTGACGGTTTGGCCATCAACCTTGACGTGCCAGCCGGCAGCATAAGGGATGCTGGTCATCACCACTTGTTTGGCCTTGGCATTGACTGTGGCGGCGAGAGACCGACTCCCACGGGCGGTGAGGTGCCAGTTGTTGGCCTTCAGGGTGTTGAGGCGAAGCAAGGTGTCAGCTAAATCCAACCGGAATAATTTGATATCGGCGAAATCCGCTGAGTCTTTGTTCAGCGTGAAGACGAGGGTTTGTTTGACCCCTGGCGCGCTCGGCGTGACATTGAGCAACTCGCGGTCGCGGAAGGTGTCGTAAATTGGGACGCTACGACCGTTTTGGGTCAGGCTGGTGAGGTTGTCGGTGAAGTTGGCGCCGATTTGAAGATAGTACGCATCGGTGGTCGCCGCGGTGAAGGTGTAGGTGACAGTGGTGGCTTCATTGCTGGTGAGGACAGTCTTAGACACGACACTGCCGCTTTGCGTGCCGTGCTTGACTTGCGGCGCGGACAGCGGCTCGACGCTGAACAGATCCGGTGTGCTGGTGCCGGTCAAGCCGCCCAAAATCCGCTCCTGGTTGACAGTGGGTGCTTGCGGCAGCAGCTTAGTGGTGAGAATTTTCTGGCTCGCGGTAAAGCCGAGGGCCAAGGCATAAGGATTGCGGTAGGCATTCAGGGCCTTGGTGTGGCCGACCTGGTCGTAGCGCTGCAGATCCGGCCGCGCCGCGATTTGCGGCATGAAGACGCTGGTCGGGGCACTCAGCCGCGGACTCAGGTAACCTTTGATGTTGAGCAACGCGTCCGTAATCACAGTGCCGTTGGTGTAGGCCACAAAATTGTCGCCGGCGCTTTGCCCGAGTTCGCCATAAAATTGCGGTTCCGCCGGTTCCAGCATCGAAGAAAATTGATCAGTGCCGAGATAGCCGATTTGCATCGAATCATTTTTGCTGCGGAGCACAGTTTTGCCAATGCGGCTGTTACTGCCGATTTTGGCTTGCAAGGTGTTGACGCCCGCACGAAGCGCTTCGGTGTACGTATGGTAATCCGAATGGCTGATATCACTTAGTTGATTTAAGGTCAAAACCGCATTACTCCCAGCATCCACCACCATTAACACGCCAATCGCAATGGTGAAGGCTCGGCGCTTCGGGCCATGCAGGCTCAGGAGCATCAGCGCCGCCACACTCATGCCGGCGGTGATGCCAATGGCGCCGGTGGTGAGATAGCTGTAATGGTCGCGCCGCAAGAACACGGTTAGCGTGAGCGCCGTCATCACGCCCAGTGCTATCAGCAACTGGGTGATGGTGATGCCTTTGGGCCGGCGCAGCAGGGCCCGCAGGCTGAGCATCAACAGCCAAAAACAAATGACGAACGAGAAGCGGTAAGGATACCAGACCGGAAACTGCATGCCATGCCACAGCAGGTCAAGCGGCGCCCAGGTGATGGAAAGCAGGAGGAAGCCACTATACAGCCCGGCGGCCAGTCGCTCTTGCCAGCGAATTTCCTTGGTGCAGAAATATAAGATGAAGCCAATCAGGCCAATGCTGCCGACAAAGATATTGGCCTCACCGCTCGGCATTTGGCCGAAAGAATAGGCGCCAGCAAAAAACTTGCCTAACAGCTTCAGCGGGCTAGACTCGAAATGGGTCCATTGAATTTGGTTTTCGGTATAGGTGCCTTTGCTTTGCGCCAGCTGAAAGGCCGTGGGCAACAAGAGCCAAGCCGCCAGCCCGGCCGCCAGCAGCCCACTGGCGGCGAACTGCCGGACGGCGCGCCAAGTCTGACGCCACGGCAGTCGAACTTCAAGCAGGCGAAAGCCGAAGTAGGCAATCAAAAACAGCACCAGCATGTAGGCCATGTAGTAGTTGCTGACCATGGCCAGCAGAAGCCAGCCGAGCATCATGAACGGCCGCCGTTGCTTAATCAGCCGATCACAGCCTAGGGCAATCAGTGGCAGGAACACGGCGGCATCCAACCACATGAGATTGAGCTGGTTGGCGACCATCCAGCCGCACAAGGCATAAGCCGTGCCAAAGCCCACCACCCAGCTGCCGCGGGCATGCTGCTTTTGCACATACCAACCCATGGCCAGACCAGCAGCGCCATATTTGAGCAGGGTCATCACTGTGATGGCCAGATCCAGCATCGTTTTCGGAAACACCAAAGTGACGAGGTTGAACGGACTCATTAAGTAGTAAGCCCAAATCCCTAGCGCATCACCGCCAAGATCTTTGTTGAAAGCATAAAAAAATTGGCCAGGATGGCCGAGCAGCGTTTGGCGATAGTAGCTGTAATAGTCGATGTATTGTTGGCCCATGTCGACAGTCATTACCGAGTTATTGCCAAAGGGCCACACTTTGACCGCAATGAAATAACCGGCCATGATGACGACTGGCACCAAAAAGGCGAAAATTAACGGCCGCCGTTTGCGCCATTTGCTCTCTTGCATAAAGGCCTCCTGAACCACGATTTGAACTGGCGGCAGGCAAGGTTAGGAATCGGTAAAATCTTGGGCTAAGCCCGTCAGTTCAACTGCTTTTACTATAACATGATTCGGTAAGGCATGGCGTTTAGCCCTAGATTTTGCTAAACTGCAGAGGATAGAAGAAGGAGTCGAGAAGTTTGAAATACATTCGCACGCCGAAGCCTAAGCGCGAGCGCTCGCACATTCCGTTTCGCCTGAACTTGTTATTTTTCTTCGTGTTTTTGCTGCTAGCGGCGCTGGTGGCGCAGTTAGCGTACCTGCAAATCATGAATGGCGCCAAGTTCCGCGCGGATGTTGACAGTACGGATCAGGCGACGGTCACCGGCAGTGTGCCGCGGGGGCAGATTTATGACAGTGAAGGCCGACTTTTGGTCGCTAACTCTGCCAACAATGCGATTGTGTACACCAAAAGTGTCGGTGTTTCGGCGCAAACCATGCGTGATACCGCTGACGAGCTGTCCAAGTACGTCACGATTTCCCTTGATGGCATGCGCAAACGCGATTATGCCGACTATTATCTCGCGGATAAAACCGCTTCTGATGCGGTGCTGAAAAAGCTGTCAGCGGAGATGCAAGCCACGACAGACACGAGCAAACAGTATCAAGCCCAATTGAGTTACGTGACGAAACACTTGCCTGATTACTCTGACCGAGAAAAAGACGCCGCCGCGATTTACAAAAAAATGAACGGCGCCACGCAACTCACGACGGTTTACATCAAGGACCAAAACGTCAGCGAGCAGGAAGTGGCAGAAGTCGGTGAACATCTCACCAAAATGCCTGGCATCAGTTTAGGCACCGACTGGGAACGTTCCTATCCGAACGGCAAATCGATGCTGAGCATCATCGGCACAGTGTCCTCGGAGAAAACGGGGCTGCCAGCCGAAACCTTGAATGAATACCTCGCCAACGGATACGCCCGCAATGACCGAGTCGGCACCAGCTATCTGGAAAAAGAATATGAAAGCATTCTCAAAGGCGCCAAGAGTCGCACCAAGGTTGAAATCGGGCGTGACAACAGCATTGTCAGCTCAACTACCGATTTTCAGGGCCAACAAGGCGCTAACTTGAATCTGACCATTGATTCCGCCTACCAGAAAATGGTGGATGACGATGTGACGAAGGTCTTCAACCAGGCCAAGTCTGCTGGCGAAACTGGGGTCTCCGATGGGGCCTATGCGGTGGCAATGAATCCCAAAACCGGTGCGATTTTGGCTATTTCTGGGTTGCATCAAAACGTCAAGACGCATGAAGTCACCAATGATTCTTTGGGCGTTTTGAACCGCGCGTTCGCCATGGGGTCGATTGCCAAGCCTGCCATGGTGCTAGGGGCGCTGCAAGATGGCGTCATTACCGTGAATAATAATACCCTTGGCGACTCCGCGATTTATCTGCCGAATACGCCAGTTAAAAAGTCTGACTACGGGATTGGCAAGTTCAGCAGTCTGACCGCGACGAAAGCCTTGGAAGTTTCCTCAAACACCTACATGATGCACTTGGCCATGCTGGAAGGCCACGCGGATTATGTTGCCAATTCACATTTGTATATGAATAAGGACATTTTCACCAAGATGCGTGGTTACTTTAACCAATTCGGGCTCGGCCAGAAAACTGGCATCGATTTGCCTGGTGAAATTGCCGGTTTGGAAGGGGCCGAATACACCGATGGCCGTTTCAACGTTGGCTCGGCGCTGGACTTGTCTTATGGTAACTTGGATACTTACACGTTGATTCAAGCTATTCAATATGTCAGCACCATCGCCAACAATGGCTACCGCATGAAACCTTATATTGTGAAGAGCGTGAGTCAAACCCTCAGTGATGGCAGTTCAGGGCCAATCATCAATACCACCACCCCAACGGTTTTGTCCAAAATCAAGAACAACCAGGACCAAATCAACTTGGTTAAGCAGGGGATGTGGCAAGTGGTTCATGGCACCAGCGGTTATGCCACTGGGACAGCGCTGCAAAGTCTCAATCCTGGCGTCGCTGGGAAAACTGGGACGGCGCAAACCTTTACACGCACCGATCCGGAAAATTCCAACTCGACGCAAGTGGAAGCCATCACCCAAAGTTTCATCGGTTATGCCCCAGCAAGCGATCCGCAAGTGGCAATCGCCATCGTGGTGCCTAACGTCAGCAAGATGTCTTCTTGGGCGTATGATATTGCAAAGTTAATGTTTCAGGATTATTACAAGCTCTATAAGGTGCCAACGCAGAAGAACTATTCGGTTCATCAAAAGACCGCCAATGGTTGAGCGGCTAGGCAATCAGCGGAAATAATGCTACACTGATTTGTGAAACTTGGACATGTTCTGTTGTTGTGCGCACCGGCCGCTCCCAAGTTGGTTGGGTAGCGGTTTTTTAATGCATGACGTTGACATGGTTTGATTCAGAAAGGAGCCACCCCTTTGCACAGTTCTGGCTACCGCAGACTTGCTAACCAGCCTTTTGTCACTTATGGCTTGCTTGGCATTACCGTGTTGGTTTATCTGCTTGAAACGCTGGCTGGTGGCAGTACTGATACCATGGTGCTGCTGCAGTTCGGCGCGCGCTACAACCTGCTGATTGAAGCAGGCCAGTGGTGGCGGTTGATTACCCCGATTTTTGTCCATATCGGCCTGATGCACATTGTCGTCAATGGCGTCACGCTGTACTACCTGGGCATGCTGACCGAGCGCATTTTTGGCCACTGGCGGTTTTTCGTGGTGTACCTGCTGTCAGGCATTACCGGCAACTTAGCGAGCGCAGTGTTTAATTCAACCGGGCTAGCGGCTGGGGCTTCGACCTCGCTGTTTGGGCTGATGGGGGCATTTCTGATGCTCTATGATACCTTCCGCGATGATCCGCAAATCACAGCACTGGCCAAGCAGTTCATTTTGCTGGCGGGCTTGAACCTGGTGATGGATCTGTTCATGAGCGGCGTTGATATTTGGGGTCACATTGGCGGGTTTGTTGGCGGCTTCTTGATTGCGACGGTGCTAGGTGTCCCGCGTTTTGCCAGCAGCCGGGTGCGCCAAGTTATCGCTGCCGCCGTGTTGGTCGTGGCCTCAGGCGCGATGGTGTGGGCCGCTTTCGGGGCATTCTGATGAAGACTTTTTATGACGTTTTGCAATTACTCAAGCGCTACGGCACCTACGTTCACGTCGGTGAGCGGCTGTGGGATATCGAATTAGCAGCGGTGGAAGTGGATCGCCTTCACAAAGCCCAGCTAATTGATGATAAAACTTATGCCTCAGCCAAAATCGTGCTCCGACACGAACATGCTCAAGAGGAGAAGCATCCTTTAATAAAAACACATGGAGGAAACAATCATGGCGGACAAGAAACTGATGGGCGTTGATTTAGGCGGTACGACCTGCAAGTTTGCAATTTTAACCGAAGACGGTGAAATTCAACAACGGTGGAGCATTGACACGAATATCTTGGATGAAGGTAGTCACATCATCCCTGATATCATTGCGTCCATCCAGGACCACTTGAAGCTCTACGACATGACGGCAGCTGATTTCCAAGGCATCGGCATGGGGACGCCAGGGACGGTTGATCCTGCCCAAGGCACGGTCATTGGCGCCTACAACCTGAACTGGAAGACGATGCAGTACCCAAAGCGCGACATTGAAGCGGCTACTGGCATTCCTTTTGCCATCGACAACGACGTTAACGTGGCAGCGATGGGTGAACAGTGGAAGGGTGCCGGCGACAAGTCTGACAACGTGACGCTGGTGGCTTTGGGCACCGGGATCGGCGCCGGTATCGTCTCTGACGGCATCTTGCTGCATGGCGCGGCTGGGTCTGCTGGGGAAGTCGGCCATGTGACCGTGCAACCAGGCGGCTACATGTGCACCTGCGGCAAGCGCGGCTGCCTGGAAACTGTTGCTTCCGCCACTGGGATTGTCCATGTGGCGCGCGATATGGCTGAAGAATTTGCCGGCGACTCGCGTTTGAAGCAGATTTTGGATGATGGTGAAGACATCTCCAGTAAAATCGTCTTCGACTGCGCCCAGGCCGGCGACAAGCTGGCTTTGATGATTGTCGATAAAGTCTGCTATTACCTTGGCCTCGGTTTGGGGAATATTGGGAACATGCTGAACCCTGAATTTCTGCTGATCGGCGGCGGCGTTTCTGCAGCCGGCGACTTCCTGCTGACTCGGGTCCAGAAGTACTTCAACGAATTTACCTTCCCGAATGTGCGCAACACCACGCACCTGCGTTTAGCCACCTTGGGCAATACCGCCGGTGTGGTGGGAGCCGCTAGCTTGGCTCGCGCATAAGGAGCATTAGCATTAAAAAATCAGGGCGAAGAGTCTGTTAAGGAGCGAATTTGTAATGGGGAACTTGTTGCTGGTTGTTGTTGGGATTGGGCTGGTCGTCTGGGCCGCCAACTATTTGTATCAAATGTGGCAGAAGTCACGGCTCAAAGCGGTCGGCGGCGAAATGACGCCGGAAGACTTTGAAGCGACGATGCGCAAGGCGCAGATTATCGATCTCCGGGAAAAAGGCGACTTTGACGCCGGCCATATCCTGGGCGCCCGCAATCTGCCATACACGCAGTTGAAGCAGCGCCAAGTGGAACTGCGTAAGGACTTACCGGTGTATCTGTATGATTTAACCGGTGCCATGTCCGTGCGTGCGGCGCGCAAGCTGCGCAAGGAAGGCTTCCAGCATCTGTACTTCCTCAAGGGCGGTTATGATAACTGGTCCGGCAAAACGAAGAAGCGCGAAGCATAATGAAAAAGACGTGGCTGTTTGCGAATTGCAAGCAGGCACGTCTTTTTGCGTTTTGAGTGAACATAACCCATCACTAGGAGCGAGGTAGGGTCAGCCTTGGTGAGCAGCGTGAGATTTGCGGTTGGCCTTGCGGCGGTTAGCATTGATCTCATCGACTTTTTCTTCAACGGGTTCGATGTAAGACTTTTTGAATGTCAACACCGCACCGGCCACGGCGCCGGCCGCAGTGGCAAGTCCGAGTAAGAACCCAGTCGCAAATTTGTGTTTCATAAAAATCCCTCCAATATATCGAACTTAAGTGCTAACTACATTATACTTGATATATGACATTGAGCGGGAATAATTCTAACCAAACGCAAGTATTAATGATCGGTGGCCCAACTGCTACCGGCAAAAGTGCTTTAGCCGTGGCTTTGGCCAAGCAATTTGATGGTGAGATCATCAATGGTGATGCCTATCAGATCTATCAGGGCATGGATATTGGCACAGCCAAAGTGACTGTGGCTGAGCAAGGCGGGGTCCCGCACCATTTGCTGGATATCGTGCCGCCAAGTGCTAGTTTTTCTGCGGCTGAATTTCAGCGTCGGGCCGAAGCGGCGATTGCTGACATTGCCGGGCGCAAGAAGCTACCGATTGTGGTGGGCGGGACTGGCTTTTACCTGAACGCGCTAAGGCTGGGCTTGCCGCTGGGCACCCAGGCCGCTTCACCAAGCCGCGCGCGGTGGCAAGCGGCGTTAGCGGCTCATGACACAGCCTGGCTATGGCAGCAACTGGCCGCCCAAGATCCGGCGGCGGCGGCCAAAATTCCGACCGGTAATTCGCGGCGGGTGATCAGAGCACTGGAAGTGATTGAGCAAACCGGTCAGCTATTTTCGGCGCAGCCACCGAGCACCCCGCAATACGATACTTTGGTTTTGGCCCTCACCACTGAGCGGGCGGCCTTGTATGACCGGATTAATGCGCGGGTGGAAGCGATGCTGAAAGCAGGTTTGGTGGCTGAAGTGCAAGCAGTGTTAGCGCAGGCGCCGCCGACTGCTCAGGCGCTGCAGGCCATCGGCTACAAGGAGCTGCTCCCATATTTGGCCAAAGAGCAGTCGTTAGCTGAGGCTACGGCGCTGATTCAGCAACATTCACGGCATTACGCCAAACGACAATTAACGTATTTTCGCCATCAGATGCCGGCCCACTGGCTGGATCTGATTGCTGATCCGAAGGCGCCGGCACAAGCGGCGGCCTTGGTTTCGGCGTGGCGCATTCAAGGAGGAGTTCATTTTGATGAAGTGGCAAGATAAGTTTGATCCGAAATTAATGGCAACCGTGGCCGAGGTTGATGCCCAAATCGCGCCGCGGCTGGCGGCGATTGATGACCAGGTGCTGACCAACGAAGCGAAAGTATTAGATAGCTTCCGGGCCCATGAAGTGGCGGAAAGCGATTTGATCAGTTCCACCGGCTATGGCGACAGTGATGTCGGCCGAGATAAGCTGGAAGCCATTTATGCCGACGTGCTCAGCGGTGGGGCGCCGTATGCAGACGCTTTGGTGCGGCCACAGTTCGTCTCTGGGACCCACACGATTGGGGTGGCGATGCTCGGGTTGGTGCGGCCCGGTGATGAAATCCTTTATATCACCGGCGCGCCTTATGACACCTTGCAGGAAGTGCTGGGGATGGCTGGCAATGGCATTGGCAGTCCCAAGGAATACGGGATCAAGGCGGATTATGTGCCGCTGAAGGCTGATGGCAGTGCCGATTTGCCTGCCATTCAAAAACGGATTCGGCCAGAAACCAAGGTCATCACCATTCAACGCTCCCGCGGCTATGCGACCCGCGAATCCTTTACGGTGGCCAAAATCGCCGAGATGATTAAAGCCGTGCGGGCCATCAAACCAGACGTCTGGGTGTTCATCGACAATGCGTATGGCGAATTTTCCGAACCAATCGAGCCGCTGCAAGTCGGCGCTGACTTGATGGCTGGTTCCTTGATCAAAAATGCTGGCGGCGGCATGGCCAAGTCTGGGGGTTACATTGTGGGCCGCAAAGATCTGGTCGAACGGGTGTCCTACCGTATGACGGTGCCTGGCATCGGCGGGGCAGAAGGCGCGACCTACGGCAATTTGGCCGATATGTACCAAGGCTTCTTCATCGCGCCGCAGGTCACCGGTGGCGCGATCAAAGGCGCCATCTTTGAGGCCGCACTGCTGGCGAAGCTAGGTCTGCAGGTCAGCCCAAGCTGGGATGCGCCGCGGACGGACCTCATTCAAACCGTCAACTTTGGTAACCCCAAAGACATGAGTGCCTTTGCTAAAGCCGTGCAGCAGAATTCACCGATTGATGCCTTCGTGACGCCAATTGCCGAGGAAATGACCGGCTATGAAGACAAGGTCATTATGGCTGCCGGCAACTTCGTCGAAGGCTCCACCATCGAGTACTCCGCCGATGGGCCAATGCGGCCGCCATACACCTTGTATATGCAAGGCGGGTTGACCTACGCCCATGCCAAGCTGGCCACGATTGGGGCAGCCCAGGCCACATTTTTCAATTAAGCGATTAAGATTCGGCAGTGGCCGAATCTTTTTTATTGCAAATGTCAGAAAAACTGACATCAGTCGTTGACGCCTGGTTTTGAAGTTGGTAGTCTGGTACACGTGATGAAGGGGGCCAGGCTGATGCCAGACATAGATGACATTCGCACCCGCCCAGTCTTGCCGATCGGGACAGTGATGGCGTTAACCGATTTGACTGCGCGTCAGATTCGGTACTACGAAGCACAGGGCTTGATCAAAACCGAGCGGACGGCGGGCAATCACCGATTGTATTCCTTAAACAATATCGACGCGTTGCTTGAAATTAGCACCCAGCTGAAAGATGGCTTCACGATTGCCGATATCAAACAGCAGCGCCATCCGCGCCATCGCCAGCCACTCAGCGACGAAGAGGTGCGGCGCATGTTGCGTGAGGAATTGCTCAGTCAGGGACGGCTGAATCCAAGCGGACCGGATCAGCCGACTCAAGGTTTCGGATTTCGTCCGTAGCGGTAAGGGAAAAGGAGCGACTTCATGGCTAAACAAGCGATTACTGCTGATATGATTCGGCAGAGCGTCAAAGAGCAAAACGTTGAATTTTTACGGTTGATGTTTACTGACATCAACGGCATCATCAAAAACGTCGAGGTGCCGGTTTCGCAATTAGAGAAAGTCCTAGCCAACAAAATGACCTTTGATGGCTCTTCCATCGATGGCTTTGTCCGCATCGAAGAAAGCGACATGCTGCTGTTCCCTGATTTGAACACCTGGCTGCTTTTCCCTTGGGAAAACGACGGCGGCAAAATTGCGCGGTTGATTTGCAGTGTGCATAAGCCTGATGGTGAACCGTTTGTCGGCGATCCCCGGAACAATCTGATTCGGGTCATGGAAGACGCCCACAAGGCTGGCTACACCGCCTTTAACATTGGCCCAGAACCTGAATTCTTCTTATTCAAGCTGGATGAAAATGGCGAACCTTCTTTGAAACTGAATGATAAGGGCTCCTATTTTGATTTTGCCCCACTTGATTTAGGGGAAAACTGCCGGCGCGATATCGTGCTGGAATTGGAAAAAATGGGCTTCGAAGTGGAAGCTTCTCATCATGAAGTGGCCCCAGGTCAGCATGAAATTGACTTTAAGTATGCCGACGCGGTTGATGCTGCGGATAATATTCAGACTTTCAAGCTGGTGGTCAAATCCATCGCCCGCAAACACGGCTTGTATGCCACCTTCATGCCCAAGCCTTTGCAAGGCATCAATGGTTCGGGGATGCACATCAACATGTCCTTGTTCAATGAGCAAGGCAATGCTTTTTATGATGCGGACGCAGATGAAAAACTGAGTCCAGTGGCCATGCATTTTCTCGCGGGTCTGCTGGCCCATGCGCGCGGCTTGACGGCTATCAACAACCCCACCGTTAACTCCTACAAGCGCTTGGTCCCTGGTTATGAAGCGCCTGTTTACATCGCGTGGTCTGGCACTAACCGCAGTCCGCTGATTCGGGTGCCACAATCCCGCGGCCTGGGTACGCGGCTGGAAATGCGGTCGGTCGATCCAACGGCTAACCCTTACCTGGCGATTGCGGCGATTCTGGAGGCGGGCCTCGATGGCGTGCGCAACCAGCTGGATCCGGAAGATGCGGTGGATCGTAACATCTACTCGATGCAAGATACTGAACGCAAAGCCAACCACATCCAAGATTTGCCTTCGACGTTGCACAACGCTTTGAAGGCCTTGGCTTCGGATCAAGTGGTCAAAAATGCGCTAGGCGAGCATCTGTTCCGCAGTTTCACGGATTCCAAAGATCTCGAGTGGGCCGCTTACCGGCAAAGTGTTTCCGAATGGGAACGCAGCCAGTACCTCGAACTCTACTAAGCCAAACCAAACCAAAAAAGCCGGAGGGAAAAATTTTCCCTCCGGCTTTTGCTGTGCTTAGCGTGAAAGCTGAGCTACGGCTTGTTCAATCGTCGCGCCGCGACCAATGTGAGTTTGGTTGGCTGGGTCGATTGCGATAAATTGTTGCGTATTGGTATCTAATTGAATTCTGTATTTCATGTGTATTACCTCCATTCGATCACGCATGAATGGTCGTTCAGTAGCGATGAAATAACTATACTATATTTTAGTAAGCAAGTCAAAAGAAAACCTTCTGGTGGCGTAAAATCAGTCGGAAGTCGTAGATCGCCTGAGCAGAGCAGAATGGGTTAAGGCCGCACTGCCGCAACCTGGTAGCTGCGCCAGGCTAGGGGAGTCGTCGACCCAAGCCCGCCGCCCTCCGCAGCCTGGCCGTCTTTTGAGAAAGGTTTTTTGCGCCAGCGGGCTGGGTGTGCGAAGATAGAACACAAAGAAACGGAGGCCATGACATGGAAGACGAAACCAAAGAGACGCGAGACTTGAAAGGCGCATTGATTACCGGAATCGTGGGGGTCATCCTCGCGGTGCTACTGATGGTGGCGCATCAGGTCATCTGGGGTGTGCTGACGCTGGTGTTGGCGGCGGCGATGGTCTGGCACATTCTACGCCAGCCCGCGGCCAAGTCAGGGCTGCCGACGGATCGCGCCACCATTACTGAACTCGAACAAAAGAACGGCCATCTGCCCTTGGATTGGGAGCCAATCACCAGCGCTGCTGCTGCAGAAAGCTTGCTAACGGAAAAAGTTGGCGATTTCGGCTGGCACACTGAAAGTGGCACCGTGGCGGTGTCTTCGCCGATTCAGTTCGTTGTGACCAGTCAGGAAGGTCAGCGCTATGTGGTGTTCGCCACTGGTGCGTACGAGGCTGTGACGGTTGAAGGCCAGACCGCTGCTGAAGCTGCAGAAGATCAAGAAGCGGATACAGTGAGCGAGAGCTCGGCAAGTGATGCCCCCGCGGATGCTGCGCCGGCCCCAAGTGACCCGGCAGAATCGACGCCGACCCAACGCGAATCAGAGGTGAAGTAAATGTATCGAGCAGCACTGATCTTAGAAGGTGGGGCTTTGCGCGGTCAGTACACCGCCGGAGTCTTGGATACGTTTTTGAAGCATGACATTCACTTTGAACTGGTGGTTGGCGTGTCAGCCGGGGCGCTTTGTGGGACAAACTACTTGTCCGAGCAGATTGGGCGGACCAATACCATCAACACCAAACACCGCCAAGATAAAAATTATATTTCCCTGCGCCGGGCTTTTAAACGCCAGGACATTATCAATCTTGATTATCTATTTGCTCCTCACAGCGGTGATTGGGAGAACTTTGATGAGCGGACCTACCGCAGCTCAACCAGCGAATTTGTCGTGGTCGCAACGGCGTTGGCTTCCGGCCAGGCTGTGTACTTTAGACATCCTCAAGGGCGCGACTTGGTGGCAGATTTGAAGGCCAGCTCCGCGATGCCGTTTATCTCGGCACTAGCAATGACGAACGCTGGCGTCTGCCTGGATGGCGGGATTGCCGATTCCATTCCGTTCGCTTATGCCCAAAAGCGCGGCTTTGATCAAATCGTGGTGGTCCGCACGAGAGAGCGCACCTACCGCAAGAACCCGACGAGCGCCGTGTTGCGCCGTGCTTATCAGCGCAGTTTTGCCGAATATCCGGCCTTTGCTAGCACCGCCAGCGCGCGGCCAGAGATGTATAACCAGCAGGCTGCTCAGCTGCAGCAACTCGAGCAGCAAGGACAGGTCTTTGTCATTGCGCCACAAGAGCCAGTCACCGTTGGCCGCCTGGAGCGTGATGTCAACAAATTAACCGCTTTGCATCAAACCGGGATGACAGAAGCCGAAGCGGCGCTACCAGCGATGACGACCTATTTAACCCACTAATCAGAAGATTAAAAAAACCCGCAAATTTGCGGGTTTTTCTTGGCTCAAAAGTGCGATAGCCGAGATTCGAACTCGGGACCGATGGTTTAGAAGACCATTGCTCTATCCAACTGAGCTACTATCGCAGCACGCTTTCCATTATACGAACGGGCAACGAGGCCTGTCAATCACTGCTTGGCTTGAAAGGCGGCGGTGAGTCGACTAGACTGAAAGAAATGAAGAAGAAATGAGGAATTGCTTTGAAACTCAATCAATTTGGCCGTGTCACCGTCAACTTTGACCAGCAATGCCAGGAACTGACTGCCATCGGCTTTGACGTGACGCTGGACCAACCTTTAGCGGCGGTCGCCAGCGCGGCCTATGCCAAACTTTTTCCAGAGGCGTTGTCGAATACTGCCAAGCAGCAAGCCTTTGCCGCAGTGGCCGCCACAGCCAAGCTCGACCTGGGGGAGTGGCTGGCCACTAAGCCAGCGACCATTAGCCGCGAAATCTTTTACGCGATTGCTTTGCAACTGCTGGGCTTTGAACCCCTGACGGAGTATCAACTGGATGATGCCCTTGGCTTTATGGCCAAAACCCAGCTGCCAGTCGTCGACGATGCGATTGAGTCCGCAGCGGATTTTTATGCGGCGTTGTATTTGCTGCTGTGCACGCGCACGAAGCACTTGGTCAACTATTTGGATGATTTGGCCAATCGCGGGTTCTTTAAGGACTTCCAAACCGGTAAGGCCAAACCGGAGTATCTCTTCTTCAATGGTAAGGCGCAGGCAGTGTTTGATGCGCGCCACTTGCACCGTGAAGTGGTGTGGGTGGAATCGGACCTGGACACTGATGAAGATGGCAAACGGGACATGCTGGAAGTGACGATTTTCCGGCCATCGGCCACGGATCAAGGCGTCAAAATGCCGGTACTGTTCACGGCCAATCCTTATTTTCATGGCACCAACGATGTCGACTGGATTACCCACAAGCCTGATCCGACGCTGGCGGTGAAGACCGAGTCGCACACGCGCGCTGAAGTCACAGCCAAAGTGCCGGCGCCGGCGGACTTGCCTCATCAACCCGTGAATGGCGAAAGCACGACCGCTGAAGTTTACGGCGATGAAAATGGCATCTACATGTTTAATGACTTTATGCTGCCGCGGGGCTTCGCGACGGTGTACTCTGGCGGGGTCGGCACCCGCGGCTCAGATGGTGTCCGCAGCACTGGGGGACAAAGTGAAACCGACTCCGCTGTGGCAGTGATTGAATGGTTGACCGGCCAGCGCAAGGCTTTCACCAACCGTACCGACGGCATCGAAATCAAAGCCTGGTGGAGCAATGGTAAAGTGGCCATGACAGGGAAGTCTTACCTGGGCACGTTGTCAATCGCCGCTGCCACCAGTGGCGTGGCGGGCCTGAAAACCGTGATTTCCGAATCTGCCATTTCCTCTTGGTACGATTATTACCGGGAAAACGGTTTAGTGGTGGCGCCTGGTGGGTTCCAAGGGGAAGACGCTGATGTACTGGCGGTGGATACCTTCTCCCGGCAGAAACAAACGGGCGATTATCTGAAAATAAAGCCCACTTGGGACCGTGTCTTGGCCCAAATCACCGCTGATCAAGATCGTCAAACTGGCGATTACAGTGCCTGGTGGGATGAGCGCAACTATCGCAACCACTTGCAAGACATTCGCTGCGATGTGGTGATTGAACACGGCCTCAACGACTGGAACGTCAAACCGGCCAATGCCATTCGCTTCTGGAATGGCTTGCGGGATTTGCCTATCAATAAGAAGTTATTTCTGCATCAAGGCCAACACACTTACCTCGACAACATTCGCTCGCTGGACTTCGCTGACCAATTGAATTTGTGGCTATCCTACGAATTGCTCGACGTTGAGAACGACGCACCTGCTACCTTGCCGAATGTCACGGTGCAAGATAACGTGACGCCGGAAACCTGGCACACTTACGCAGATTTTGGCGCGCCAGCCAGTGACCATGAGGTGAAGCCGCTGAACTTGGCCACAGACTTCAAAGCGCCGCGAGCTGGTTTTGCTGACAATGCCACAAGCATTTTCACAGCCGCCCATTCCAATTCTGATGAATTCGAAGCAGACATCATCAAGCCTGACTCACGCTACAATGACGCGCGCCTTTGGCTGGATTTGCCAGCGTTCAGCACAGCCGTCACCTTGGAAGGCGTCCCGCATCTGAAGCTGCGGCTATGGATTGACCAACCAACGGCCATTTTGTCGGTGCGGTTAGTCGATGTGGGGGATGCGTTGCGGTTCACGCCAGTGGCCAGTGCGGTTGATCCAGCCGGTTGGCAACTCGGCTATGATTTCAAAACCGCTTCGATTTTGGAGTTCAAACCGGAAAAACAGCCGTCTGCCAGCAAGCTGATCAGTTTCGGTCACGTCAACGTTCAAAACCAGCACAACGCGTATGAAAACGTGCCGGTGGTGCCGGGTCAACCGTTCACCGTCGAGTTCGATTTGCAGCCAACGCATTTGAACTTGCCGGCCAGTCGCCATCTGGCGCTGATCATTCATGGCGCGGATATGGCGCAGACCCAGCGGACCGAGACGGTGGTCAATTTCCACGTTGATCTGGCCCAAAGCGAATTGTTACTGCCGTTGCGGACGAAATAACATTAAAAATCGGCATCTCGCGAGGTAAGCGAGGTGCCGATTTGACTTTTCGTTTCAAAATGATGGTGGCGCTGGTCGCAGGTTCGCTACTGGTGGTATACTGAAGGTCCTTGGCAGGGGCAGGGTTCGATTGCAGTTTGATCGAGCCTTTTTCTATTTCGTCCGGTGGAAATAATACCGCAGGCCGTACAAGCCGCCAATCATGGCCAACATCCACAAGCCGTAAAGCAGGGTGAAACCGCCAAGCCTCCAGAATTTGAGACTGAGGCCGAATAGAATGACCCACAAGCAGCCGGCCACCACGAGATTCAACGGTTGATGCAAGCGTGCCGTGGTGATCAAGAGCAAACCTGCCGAAATCAGATAGATCAAAGCAATCAACAAAGCAACCAACGCCATCCACCTCCTGAAGGTAGTATACCGGCCAAGCGCGGCGGCGACAATACCTACCGCCAAGACTTGCGTTGACGGGTTTTCTTTGGTACAATCTGAACGTTGTATTTGTCACCCCTCAACTGCAACCGCACAACGTCAGGTTTTCAAGCGTAGCACCTGACTTGGCGAGTACTCAGGGGAAAAAGCCTACGGGCAACAGGAGGTGCACAAGATGTACGCAATTATCAAAACCGGTGGTAAGCAATACAAGGCTGAAGTCGGTGAAGCACTTTACGTCGAGAAGCTCGATGTTGAAGAAGGCAAGACAGTTACATTCGACCAAGTGATTTTGGTCGGCGGCGAAGGCGATGCCAAGATTGGCACACCAACAATCGACGGTGCAACGGTCACTGGTAAAGTTGAGAAGCAAGGGCGCGAAAAGAAGGTTGTTACCTACAAGTACAAGCCTAAGAAGCATCAACACCAGAAGAAGGGCCACCGTCAGCCATATACGAAAGTGGTTATCGACGCGATCAACGCCTAACAAGGAGTTCGCATGATCAAAGCGATTTTTACGCGGGACGCGCAAGGTGAAATCAGCCATTTTAGCTTAACCGGCCATGCCGATTCAGGTGATTACGGGCACGATTTGGTCTGTAGCGCGGTTTCAGCCGTCAGTATCGGCGCTGTCAATGGCATCGAAGCGTTAGCCGGCTTTCAGCCGGATGTTGACGCAGATGAGGTCAATGGCGGGCACTTGGTTTTGGCGCTGGAACAACCAGTGAATGGTGAACAGGAGCATATCGCGCAAATTCTCCTTGAGAATTTGCTGTTATCCCTGACCAGCATTGAAGAAAATTACGGCGATTATTTGCACGTCACAACCCAGCAACAAGCCTGATTCAATATTCGATACTCGGAGGTGTACAACTTATGTTAAAGATGAATTTGCAGTTCTTCTCTCACCACAAAGGTGGCGGTTCGACTTCAAACGGTCGTAACTCTGCCGGTCGCCGGCTTGGCAGCAAGCGTGCCGACGGTCAATTCGTTAAGGCTGGTAACATCTTGTACCGTCAGCGCGGTACCAAGATTCACCCAGGCGTTAACGTCGGCCGTGGCGGCGATGATACTTTGTTTGCAACCGCAGATGGCGTTGTGAAATTCGAACGCCTTGGCCGCGATAAGAAACAAGTATCTGTTTATCCAGCAGCAAAAGCTGAATAATCCTGAACGCTCCGGAGACGGAGCGTTTTTTGTATGTTATTGGAAAAATGGAGGGATCACATGACCCGTTTAACCAATTTACAAGCGCAACTCAAACCCCTGAAGCTTGATGCCTTGCTGGTGTCCGACCCAGTGAACGTCACGTATCTGACTGGCTTTACCGGCGATGAAAGTGCGCTCTTGGTCAGCGCTGAAAAGGCCTGGCTCATCACCGATTCACGCTTTACGGAACAGGTGAAACAAGAAGTAACCGAGGCCGAAATGGTGTTGCATGAACATGGCTTGTTTGCGGAAGCCGGCAGCTTGGCCCAAGCCCATGGGCTCAAGACCGTGGGCTTTGAAGCGGAAACGCTGACCTATGCCGACTTTGCGAAGTTGCCTGAGGGCCTGCACTGGCAACCTACCCAAAATGTTGTGGCGCAACTGCGCGAAGTCAAAGACGAGCATGAACTAGCGCTCATCAAACGTGCCATTGCGATTGCGGAAGCTGGTTATCAACACGTGTTGGCGACGATTAAGCCTGGAATGACCGAGCTGGAAGTGGCCACCGACCTGGACTTTTTCATGCGTCAGCAAGGCGCAAGCGGGACCTCGTTTGAGACCATTGTGGCCAGCGGCGCGCGCGCGGCGATGCCGCATGGCGCCGCCACAGCCAAAAAGATTGAAGTCGGTGATGTGGTGACCCTGGACTGGGGCTGCGTCTACCAAGGCTATGTCTCGGACATCACCCGGACCTTTGCTGTGGGTGAACCTGATCCTAAGCTCAAAGCCATTTACAAGATTGTGGCGGCATGCAACCAGGCCACGGCGAAGATGATGGCCCCAGGGGTGTTGGGCAAAACTATCAACGACTTTGCCCATGGGTTCATTGACCAAGCCGGCTATGGCCAGTACTTCGGCCATGGCACCGGGCATGGTATCGGCCTATCGATTCATGAAGGGCCAGGTGCCTGGGGGCCTTACCGGGATGTGCCGCAAGCCATTGGCAATGTGGAAACCGACGAACCTGGCATTTACGTCCCAGATTTAGGCGGCGTGCGGGTCGAAGACGACCTTTTGATCACGGCGGATGGGGCGCAGTACCTCACCACGCCGGCGCCAAGTGAGTTATTGATTGTGCCAGCGCAAGATCAGACCTGAGAGAAAAGTGGCTTGGTATCAGGCTGCGGAAGGTGGCCGCTCTTAGCCCAACGAATAGCCTAGCTCAAGGCATTGCCGGCGCACTTTGCCGGTGAGGCCTTGAGCGTAGCTATTCGCTTGGGCGTTGGCCACCTGGAGCGCAACTACAAATGGGGCGCTAAGCTCGCCGTCCTTCGCAGCCTGTAGTTGCGGCCCGCTCCGCAGCCTTTCGCCTTTTCTCTTTCGTCCTTCTGCTTGCATGGCCTTTGCCTGATTGATATAGTAAAGTGTAGCGATTTAGCAGTTATGGAGGAAATTTATGATTTCAGTAAACGATTTTAAAAATGGTTTGACGATCGAAGTCGATGGCGACTTGTGGCGGATTGTTGAATTCCAACACGTTAAGCCAGGGAAGGGTTCCGCGTTTGTGCGGTCCACTTTGAAGAACCTGCGGACCGGGGCCGTTCAAGAAAAGACCTTCCGTTCCACTGAAAAAGTTGAAAAGGCGCAGATTGATACCAAGACCATGCAGTATTTGTATGCTGATGGCGATAGCTATGTCTTCATGGATACCAGTACTTATGAACAGCTTTCTTTGCCAGGCGATGAATTGCAGGATGCGCTGAAGTACATGAAAGAAAACATGGAAGTCAAAATCATGATGCACGGGGCCGAAACGCTGGGCGTTGAAGTGCCGAACACTGTTGATTTGACGGTGACCGCCACCGAACCTGGCGTGCGGGGCAATACCAGTTCAGGCGGCTCCAAGCCGGCCACGATGGAGACAGGCCTGGTCGTTCAGGTGCCATTTTTCATCAACGAAGGCGATGTCTTGACCATCAATACGCAAGACGGCAGTTACATTTCTCGCGCATAAGTAAAAGCGCGGCAGTTGCTGCTGACGGTTTGATGCGTTAGACTTTTGAACGATAGCAGTGTGGCACGAGACAGGAGGAATTGGCATGGCAGAAGAATCGAATATCATTCTGGCAAATCGGACGGATGCGCAAGGCACGATTGAGATCGTTCCAGAAGTGCTGGAAGTGATTTTAGGCATCGCCGCGGTGTCCGTGGACGGGGTTTATCAAATGCGCGGCAGCATGGCCAGCACGATTAATTCATGGTTCGGTCGTGCCAATCATGGCAAAGGCGTCGATTTGAAAGTCGACGGCAAGCGGCTCACCGCCGATGTTTATGTTTATCTCGATTACGGCGTGTCCGTGCCAAAAGTGGCTTTGGCCATGCAATCGACTTTGCGTGAACAATTGCTGTACATGACCGATTTGACCCTCGATGAGGTCAATGTCCATGTGGTTGGCGTCGTGCCAGAAAAGGCGCCCAAGCTCGATGCCGAGGCCCTATTTGCCGATGACAATGGCGAAAACGAGGACGACAAGTAAATGCTAGACAGACATGATACACGGGAAGCCGCCTTCAAGGTGCTGTTTGCGCTGGCGACCAATCCTGATGCTGACCGCGAAACGGTTTACCAAGAGGTACTGCCTGAAGGCGCCGCCACGCCAGATTATCTGGTGACGCTGGTGGATGGCGTGCTGGCCAAGCAGCCGGAACTGGATGAACAGATTCAAGGTAAGCTTAAAGCAGGCTGGACTTTAGCGCGGCTTTCCAAAACCGATTTGATTTTGCTACGCCTTGGCCTATACGAAATCACCGCAGTGGCTGACGTGCCTAATCGCGTGGCCGTCAATGAAGCCATTGAACTGGCGAAGACGTACAGCGACGATCAAGCGGCAAAGTTCATCAACGGGATCTTAGGCCATTTTGTTGAGGCCTGACCACGAGCCGACTACTGCGTAAAGCGGAGCCGGCTTTTGCTTTATGGTCGTCAGCGCTGACGACGGCGAAATATCTAATGACCCAGTCGCACCGCACGGACTGCAAGGGGGAAGAACATGACGATTCGACTTGATGGCAAACAAACGGCTAACACCATGATGGCCGCACTTAAAACTGAAATCATGGCGCTTAAGGCCCAGGGCGTGACCCCGGGGCTGGCCGTCGTGCTGGTGGGCGATGACCCGGCCAGCGCCATTTATGTGCGCAATAAGCAACGGCGGGCGGAAGAATTGGGCATCAATTCCATCCGTCGCACTTTGCCCAAATCAGCCACTCAAGCAGAAGTCCTGGCGCAGGTGGTGGCGCTCAATCAAGATCCCAGTATCGATGGTATTTTGGTGCAACTGCCGCTGCCGCCGCAAATTGACGAAAACGCGGTGATCGAAGCCATTGATCCCGCCAAAGATGTGGACGGATTCCATCCTCTGAACGTCGGCAAGCTCTGGGAAAATATGCCCCAAATCATCGCGTCGACGCCTTTTGGCATCATGGCTTTGCTTGAGCATTACCACATTGACGTGGCCGGGAAACATGCCGTGGTGCTGGGGCGGTCTAATATCGTGGGTCGGCCCATGGCGGCGCTACTGCTTAACCATGACGCAACCGTGACGATTGCCCACAGCAAAACCCAAAATCTGTTTGCCATAACCAAGCAGGCGGATATTTTGGTGGTGGCTACTGGCCAAGCTGAATTCATCACAGCGGACGCAGTGAAGCCGGGCGCAGTGGTCATCGATGTCGGCATGGATCACAACGCCGCCGGGAAGCTGGTCGGCGATGTGGACTACGCCAGTGTGGCGCCGGTGGCCAGTGCCATTACGCCAGTGCCTGGCGGGGTGGGGCCAATGACGATTGCGGGGTTAATGACGCAAACTGTGGCGCTAGCAAAGAGGCGAGTGCATGAGTGAGCCTGATTTTTTGACCGTCAGTTTGCTGACGGAATACCTGCGGCGTAAGTTTGACCTGGATCCGTATTTGAAACAGGTCTTTTTAACCGGCGAAGTGTCCAACTTCCGCCAACGCCCGGGGCATCAGTATTTTTCCTTGAAGGATGATCACGCCAAAATTAGTGTGGTCATGTTTAAGTCGGCCTTTGCCAAGCTCAAATTTAAGCCTGAAGAAGGCATGAAGGTTCGGGTCGTTGGCCGCGTGACGCTATACCCGGCCAGTGGCCAATATCAAATCGTCATCGACAAAATGGAACCTGATGGCGTTGGTGACTTGTATCAAGCCTTAGCCCAGCTGAAAGAAAAGCTGGAAAAAGAAGGCTTATTCACCCGCAACCAGCGGCCTCTGCGGCCGTTTCCCAAGCGGGTGGCAGTAATTACCAGTCCCAGTGGCGCGGTGATTCAAGATATTATGACCACGGTGGCGCGGCGCTACCCAATTTTGCAGATTGTCTTGTTCCCGGCTCAGGTGCAAGGCGATACTGCAGCGGCCACCATTGTCACTCAGCTCGAGCGGGTCAAAGCCATGGGTGGGTTTGACGCCTTGATCATCGGCCGCGGCGGCGGCTCTATTGAAGATCTGTGGCCGTTCAATGAAGAAAAGGTGGCGCGGGCCTTGGTCGACATGCCGATGCCGATTGTCAGCTCGGTCGGTCACGAAACTGACACCACCATCACGGACTTCATCGCTGACCACCGTGCCGCCACCCCCACCGCGGCAGCGGAGCTAGTGACGCCGGTGCCGCTGGTGGATGCGCTAGACCGGCTTGCCCAAGACCGCTTGCGTTTGACCACGGCGATGAAAAATCGCATCGCGAATGCCCAAGAGCGCCTCGATCGCTCGCGGCGCAGCGTGGTGCTCACGCAACCAGAGCGCTTGTATGATCAGTATTTGCAGCAAGTCGACCAGCTGAAAAACCGCCTGCATGCTGCGACCAAAGCCCAATTGGACTTCTTGGCGCACCGGGTCCAGGTGGCGCAAACTGCGCTTAATCCCCGCCAACTCGGGGTGCGGGTGGCGACAGGGCAGCAAACTGTGCAAACAGCCACCCATCGCTTGCAAACGGCGATGCAAAGTCTGTTGCAGGCCAAGCGGCAAGCCTTTGCCCAAGCCAATGAAGGGCTGGAGCATTTGGGCCCGGCGCAAATTCTGGGGCGCGGCTATGCGTATGTGACCGATGAGCAGGGGCGGATGCTCAAGCATGTGGCTGATTTCAAGCCGCAAGCCGCTGCTGTGATTCATGTGACGGATGGGCTTGTCCCAGTCGTCGTTCAAGAAAGGACGAAGAAAAATGGCTGAACCAACCTTTGAAGCAAATCTGCAGAAACTTGAAACCATTGTCACGCAGCTGGAGCAAGGTCAAGTGCCGTTGGAAGAAGCGCTGGAACAATATAAAACCGGCATCAAGCTTTCCCAGCAGCTGGAAGCGACCTTGAAGAACGCGGAACAAACTGTGACGCAAATGGTCAAAGAAGATGGCACGGTGGCGCCATTTGACCCGAAAGCCGATCAGCATGCTTGAAGCCGAAACTGAGGCGTTACGGGCGCCTTTAAACGCGTTCTTGGATCAGCATCTGGCTACGGTTGAGAACGCCCATTTACAGGCCGCGATGCGCTATTCTGTCGACGCTGGCGGCAAGCGACTGCGGCCACTTTTGCTGCTGGCTACAGTGGCAACCTTTGGCGGCGAGGTCGCCGCGGCCATGCCAGCCGCCGCCGCCTTGGAGCTGGTGCATACTTATTCGCTGATTCATGATGACTTGCCTGAAATGGACAACGACGATTTGCGTCGCGGTCAACCCACCGCGCACAAAAAGTTTGATGTCGCCACGGCGGTTTTGGCCGGTGATGCCTTACAAAGCGAAGCGTTCACCTTGTTAGGTCAGCTCACCGCTCAGCCGCAGGTGCAAGTGGCGTTGCTGCAAACCCTGGCGACAGCGATTGGCGGCAATGGCATGGTGGGCGGTCAGGTGATGGATATGGTTTCACAAGGCCAAACCATCAGTTTAGCCGACTTGAAACAGTTGCAACGTTTGAAAACCGGGGCCTTGCTGGAAGCAGCCGTGGTGATGGGCGGTCAGCTGGCTGACGTCGACGCGGTCACCCTTGGCGCGTTGCGGGCGTTTGCGGCGCATTTTGGTCTGGCTTTCCAGATTCAAGATGATATCAATGATCTGACCAAAACCGCGGCGCAGCTCGGGAAAACGCCGAACAAAGACGTGGCCGAGCACAAAGCCACTTTCCCAGCCCTGCTGGGGTTGGCCGGCAGTCGTGAGGCTTTGCAGCAGGAAGTCGCCCAAGCGGCAGCAAGCTTGGCCACGCTGAACCAACCGGCACCGCAACTAAGCGCTTTTTTGACCTATTTTGAAACGAGGTAAACTGTGAAAAAAGAACGAGTCGATGTGCTATTGGTCGAGCAAGGGTTGTTCATGTCCCGGGAGCAGGCCAAGCGGGCTGTGATGGCCGGTGAAGTGTATGACCAAAACAACGAACGGCAGGACAAACCAGGGGTCAAAATTGCTGGGGACACCATTTTGCATGTGAAAGGTAAAACCATGCCTTATGTCAGCCGCGGTGGTTTGAAACTGGCCAAGGCGCTTGATGTGTTCGATTTGGATCTCACCGGTCTGACGGTGCTGGATATTGGCGCGTCGACTGGCGGCTTTACCGATGTGGCGCTGCAGCATGGCGCTAAGATGAGTTATGCGCTGGATGTTGGCTACAACCAGCTGGCCTGGAAACTGCGCGAAGATCCCCGGGTGAAGGTGATGGAGCGGGTCAACTTCCGCTATAGCAAACCGGAAGACTTCACTGACGGCCCGGTTGAATTCGCCATGACCGATGTGAGTTTTATTTCGTTGAAGCTGATTTTGCCACCGCTGCATGCCATTATTCAGCCCGGCGGCCATGCAGTGGCTTTGATCAAGCCCCAGTTCGAGGCGGGCCCGAGCCATGTGGGTAAAAAGGGCATTGTCCGTGATCCAGCGGTGCATCGCAGCGTTTTAACCACCATTGTCAACTTTGCCCTTGGCGCCGGTTACAACGTGCTCGGCCTGGATTTCAGCCCGATCAAAGGGGGGGAAGGGAACATTGAATTCCTGATTCATTTGCAGCAAACCGAAGGGGCGGGCCAAGCCGCCAGCACAGTGGCTATCGACCAAACCCTGGCCGCTGCTTACGCCGAATTGCGCCCAGGCCACTAATGTATATCTATGCATCAGCTTTCACGAATATGCAGTATGTAGTATAATTATTAGTAGAAAGCAGGTGGCAGGATGCAAAAAACTCAACGGCATGCGCTCATCCGGCGCTTGGTCACCAGTCAGGCAATCGAACGCCAAAGTGATTTTGTGAAGGCCCTGAAAGCTGAAGGTGCCAATGTCACACAGGCCACGATTTCGCGCGACATTAAGGAGCTACAATTGATTAAAGTGCCCATGGCCAATGGTCATTATCGGTATAGTCTGCCGGCGGAAAAGCAACTTTCGCCGCGGGACAAACTCAAGCGCACCTTGGCGGCGTCGTTTGTCCGCAGTGACCGGATGAATAATTTTGTGCACCTGGTGATGTCACCCGGTACCGCCGCGGCGGTCGGCAATCTGATTGACCAGCTTGACGACCCGCGGATTTTTGCCTCGATTGCCGGGGATGCAGCGATTTTGATTGTTTGTCGTAGCGATCAGGACGCCAGCGCTGTGAATCAGGATTTAGACGAAATGGTGGGATAAACCATGCTGCAAGAATTAGTCATTCATGATTTTGCAATCATTGAATCCCTGGAATTGAGCTTTGAAAAAGGCATGACCACCTTGACCGGCGAAACCGGCGCCGGCAAGTCGATCATCATCGACGCGGTGGGTCTGCTGGCAGGCGGGCGCGGCTCCACTGATTTCATCCGCACTGGCGCGCCCAAAGCGGTGTTGCAAGGCTTGTTTGACGCGAGCCGTAATTCCCGGACCGCTACTGTGATGGCGACGTATGGCTTGGCGCCAGATGATGGCACCGTGCTGCTCCAGCGCGAGTTATTTGCCAGTGGCCGCAACTTGTGCCGGATCAACGGCGAGTTGGTGAACACAGCGACCCTCCGCGCAGTGGGTGAAACGCTGGTCGATATTCACGGCCAAAATGAGCATCAGCAGCTGATTCACCCGGAGACCCATATCACGTTGCTGGATCAATATGCAGGCGCTGCCGTCGGTGATTTGCTGAGCGATTTTCGGGCGCAGTACACCGCGTATCAAAAAGATCAAGCGGCCTTAGCGAAGAAACGCGCCAACGAGCAAGAGTGGGCTCAGCGCCTGGATATGTTGCAGTTTCAGGTGGGAGAAATTCAAGGGGCGCAGCTCAAGCCCAATGAAGAAGACGAACTTAGCACTGAGCGTGATCGCTTGGCCAATTATCAGCGGATCTCCGACGCCTTGACCGAAAGTTATGAACTGCTTGGCAATGAAGACGCCAACCCGCTGGATCAAATCGGTGAAATCATGCATGCGCTGCAAGGCATTGCCACCTATGGCAAGGACTACGAGGCGCTGGCCAACAGTGTGCAGTCGGTTTACTACGGCTTGCAGGATGTGCAAAGCGACTTATCCCGGGAACTGGACGGGCAGGAATTCGATGCCAACCGCCTCGATGAAGTCGAAAAGCGCCTGGAGTTGATCAACCAATTGGAACGCAAATATGGTGCGGATCTCCCCGCGGTGATTGCTTACGGCGAAAAAGCGGCCAAAGAGCTGGCGCAAATGACAGCCACCGATGAGAACGAGGAAGGCCTCGATCAGCGGGTCCAGACCGAGCACGAGGCTTTGCTCAAGCTTGGGGCCAAGCTCCGGGCTGCACGCCAGCATGCAGCGAAGGCGCTGACCAAAGCCATTCATGCGCAGCTCGCTGCGCTTTACATGGCCAAAACCGTCTTTTCCGTGCGCTTTACCCCAGTGGCAGATGGCACGCTGCGGCCTGACGGCATTGACAACGTGGAATTTTACATTCAAACCAACCCTGGCGAGGCGGCAAAACCATTAGCCAAAATTGCCAGTGGCGGGGAACTTTCCCGCATCATGCTGGCCCTAAAGACGATTTTTGCTGAAAGCGACGGCGTTACCAGTATTATATTCGATGAAGTCGATACCGGGGTTTCCGGCCGGGTCGCTCAAGCCATCGCCTCGAAGATCTCCCAAATTGCGCAGCGCTCGCAGGTGCTGTGCATCAGCCATCTGCCGCAAGTTGCGGCGATGAGCGATCATGAGTTCTTGATCCAAAAGCAGGTCGCCGCGGGCCGGACCCAAACCAAGGTGCAAAAGCTCGACAACGCCGGCCGGGTGCAAGAAATAGCGCGGATGCTGGCGGGTGAGGAAGTCACGAAACTCGCGGTTGAACACGCGGAAGAAATGTTGCGGCTGGCCGCCGCAGCCAAAAAGTGAGGATGAAGACTGTCTGTGGCAGTCTTTTTTCGCATCAAAAAAGGGCTGTAACCAATGTCACAGCCCCTAGATTCACTCCGAATGTTTCAGCAGAGTTACGTGCCAAAAGGCCGGAGCCGAGTAGCTAGCTACGCTATCCACCGAGTCCAAAGTTCGGACTTGGTGGATAGCTAGGCTACCTGTCGGCTCCAAAACCGCCTTTTGTCACAGCCCCGGATAGGTACTTAGACCCGTTGAATGTAGCGCAGTTGGTCAAATGAGACGACACGATATAAGTTACTGCGATATGCTTGGAACAAGAACCGGTTCTCGCCCAGTTGGCGGGTGAGGTGACCAGCCAGCGGGGTGGCTTCCCCTTCAAAGAATAAAGCCACTCGATAGTGACGGTCGAACGCTTGGGCCGTGAACGCGCGGAGTTGATTAGCCGGCATCGTCTGAGCAGGTTCTTCTAACGCAAAGAACTGCTTGGTTGATTCAATCAGTGAATGCGTGACGGTTTGTAATGCATTAGCGCGATTTTCCATTTTGATTTGCCCCCGAACATTTGTTTGTGACTTCATTATGCAAACAAACGTTCGAGAAGTCAAGCGGTTTTGCAATTTATTTTGAGGAGGTGAGTCCATGCCTTTAGCCATGGTGTTTGGTGGTGGTGGCGCGCGCGGCGCGTTTCAGGCTGGTGCCTATGCGGCCTTGGCCCAGACCGGGTTGACGCCGCGGTTTATGCTGGGCACTTCGATTGGGGCGATTAATGCGCTGGCGGCCACGAAACTGGCTGGCGCGCAGTTGGGACAATGGTGGCTGACCAAATTACCTACCCGCATGTTTGCCTTGGGTGGCGAGCTGCCGTTTGTGCCAGTCCTGCAGGAGCTGATCAGTTTGCCGCGGCAACAGGCCTGGCCAGTGCTGGCAGTAACCGCCACTAAGCGCACCCGGCGGCCTCATGTGGTGACGCTCAACCAACCACCTGCAGAGCAGTTGCAGTGGCTCTTGGCGACGGCTGCCATTCCTGGGGTCTATCCGCCAGTCACCATTGCCGGCAAGCGGTATGTCGACGGGGCAGTGTGTGATGAATTACCCGTGGATTTGGCGTATGATCTCGGGGCAACCACGGTGATTGCAATCGAAGCCGGTGGGGTTGGCGCCCGGTCAACGCGGACCGCCGATTTCACCATTAAAATACCGCCGCAAATGCCCGGCATTTTGGATTTTCGCCGTCAAGGCCGGGCTTTGATGTTGACTCGTGGCTGGCAAGCCGGGCAAAAACTACTGAAAAGCCCTGAATTTCAAGCTTGGCGTGCCGAACAAGCTTGAAATTCACCGGCCTAAACGGCATAATGTGAGGTAACACAAAAATGAAAGAGGTTAAAGCATGCATGAACGGGGAATGCTGATCGTCTTATCGGGTCCTAGTGGTGTCGGTAAGGGTACGGTTCGGCAAGCCATGCTCCAAGACGATTTTCGCGATTTTCAATACTCAGTTTCGATGACCACGCGCAAGCCCCGGCCTGGGGAAAAAGACGGTATCGACTACTACTTCCGCACCAAGGAGCAGTTTGAGCAAGAAATTGCGGATGGGCAGATGCTCGAATATGCCAAATACGTCGACAACTATTATGGCACTCCGCTTAAGTATGTGAACCAAACCCTCGATGCCGGCCGCGATGTCCTGCTAGAAATCGAAGTCAAAGGCGCCATGCAAGTGCGGGCTAAATGTCCAGATGGGGTCTTCATCTTTTTGACGCCGCCAGACCTGGTCGCTTTGAAGCACCGCCTGGTCGGCCGCGGCACCGATGACATTGCCACGATCAACAAGCGCATCCAGCAAGCCGCGCAAGAAATCAAGATGATGGAAAATTATGACTATGCCGTCGTCAACGACGAAGTGCCGCTGGCAGTGAAGCGCATTGAACGCATCATCGAAAGTGAGCACTTGCGGGTGCCGCGTGTGATCGATAAATACCGAAATATGGTAAACTAGACTGACGGTTAACGGAAAAAAGGAGCAAACATCATGATTATTTACCCATCCATCGATAAGTTACTGGCGAAGATTCCTTCCCGCTATTCACTGGCAGTCTTAGCTGCGAAGCGGGCGCATGAGCTGGAAAGTGGCAGCATCAAAATGTTGCCTGAATACCGCTCGCTGAAAAAAGTCGGCCAGGCGCTTGAAGAAGTTGCGGCTGGTGATGTCATCATCGACCCTGACTCCAAGTTGCTTGAACGTGACGCGGAAAAGCTGGATCACAAAGACTAAACTGAATGCCCGCGGTGCGGGCTTTTTCTTTGGGCAGAATGATTGCATTGCGAATAGTTAGGCTACTCGTCGTGCTAAAACCGCTGGTCTTCGCAGCGTGATAGGTGCGCTCAGACCAGCAACGCGTGAGCGACTAGCTACGCTTAAGCCCTCGCCGGCACGACCGGCCGGCAATGGCTTAAGCTAGGCTACTCGTCCCGCTAAAACCGCTGGTCTTCGCAGCGTATAGGTGCGCTCCGCCTGGCAAAGCCGACGAAACTAGCTACGCGCTGAAACCGACCGCAAAAACCAGCGGTCAATTCCAGCGCTAGGCTAGTTTGTCGGCAAAAATCGCCAGCCTTCGCAGCGTGATATTCTTTGGTATAATAGACTAAAAAATGGAGGGGATTGCATGGCGAAACACATCGGAGTTTTTGTGACTGGCGGGATTGCGGCTTATAAAGTTCCGCTGTTGGTGCGGGCGCTGATCAAACAAGGCGACGAGGTGCGCGTGGCGATGACGCCAGCTGCGGCCAATTTTGTGACGCCGCAAACCCTCGCGACTGTCAGCAAGGCGCCGGTGTTGACAGATGCCGCCGAGTTCGACGCGCCGGAGCATGTGGCGCATGTCGCGCTGGCGCACTGGATGGATCAGGCCATTGTGGTCCCGGCCACCGCTAATACCATTGCCAAACTGGCTTTTGGATTGGCCGATAATGTGGTGACCACCACGCTGTTGGCGTTTGCTGGGCAGAAGCTGCTGGTGCCGGCAATGAACGACCAGATGTGGCAAAATGCGCAAACTCAGGCGAATATTAGCCATCTGCAGGCGGCGGGGTGGCAAGTGTTGCCGCCAGCCACTGGCTTTTTAGCGGAAGGCTATGCCGGCGTTGGCCGCATGCCAGAACCGGACGCGATTGCCTTGTTCTCAGCGCTAGCGCCGCAGCAGGCTTATTTGGCCGGCAAAAAAATTGTCATTACTGCTGGCGGGACTCGTGAACGCATCGATCCCGTTCGTTACTTGACCAATGATTCGTCTGGCAAAATGGGCACCGCACTGGCCAATGCCGCCGCGGCAGCTGGCGCACAGGTTGAGCTGATCACCACTGCAGAGCAGTTGACGCTACCGCAGGTCAAGGTGACCCAGGTTAAAACGGCCCAGGAGATGGCAACCGCGGTGCAAAGCCGCTTTGAGGCCGCTGATATTGTGCTGATGGCGGCGGCAGTGGCGGATTATCGACCGGCCGCCCCAGCGGATCATAAATTGAAGAAGCAAGGGGCGGCAGGTTTGACCATTGATTTGGTGCAAAACCCAGATATTTTAGCGCAGCTTGGCGCCACGAAGACGCATCAGTTCGTGGTGGGTTTTGCGGCGGAAACCAATGATTTGCTGGCCAATGCCCAAACCAAATTAACGAAGAAGCATGCTGATTTGTTGATTGCTAATTCAGTTGGCAGCGGTCTTGGATTTAACACCGACAACAATACCGTGACGCTGTTGTGGCCAAATGCGGCACCAGAACCACTGCCAACTGCCAGCAAAACCGCCTTGGCGCAAACCATTTGGCAAAAAATTGCTCAGGTGCGCGCATGACCACTGTGGCAAAGGTGATTGTCGATGTGCCGACGATGCAAACGGACCAGCCCTATGACTATGCCATACCGGCTGCTTTGACCGGCCAAGTCGTGCCGGGGATGCGCGTGTGGGTGCAGTTTGGCCAAGGCAAACGCGAGGTCAGTGGGATGGTAGTGGCGACTGAAGCGCAGGCAGACTTTGCGGGCACTCTCAAGCCACTGCTGGCGGTACTGGATTACGCCCCCGTGATGAACAGCGAGTTGCTCAAGCTGTCGCACTGGCTGGCGCAAACGACTTATGCTTTTTGGATTACCTGTATTCAAACCATGTTGCCTGCCATGCTGAAAGTCGATACGGTGAAAACCGTGGCGCTTGGGTCAAAGCCCAGCGCCGAGGCCGACAGCCTCTTAGCGGCGCATCCTGGGCTGGTGCTGGACCAGCACCTTGACTCGGAACTGTCGGCGCGGGTACTGCAGCTGGTGGCCAAACAGGCTTTAACCATTCAGTATCAAAGCCGCGACCGCGCCAAGGTCAAAACGCAAAACTATATTGTACCTAGCCTCACGCCGGCTGCCTACCAGGCTTCTGCCGCTGAACTGCGGGCGAATGCCAAGCAGCAGCGGGCCTTGCTGGAGGCACTGACGCATTGGGTCCAAACCGGTGCAGAGCCGGCCCTCTCCACGGTGCTCAAAGATTCTGCACTTTCGCGCGCCACAGTCAACGCCGGGGTCCAGAAGGGCTGGCTCACTTTGGCCGCCCGCGAAATTTACCGCGCCCCTTATGCTCAGCTGGATCAGCAGCCGTTAACCCAGCCGCTCCCCTTAACCCCGGACCAAGCCGCAGTGGTGAAGCCGGTTGTCGCCGCCGTCGAAAGCCACACCGCTCAGCCATTTTTGCTGGAAGGGGTAACTGGCTCGGGGAAAACCGAAGTCTATTTGCAAGTCATCGCGGCCGCGCTAGCTGCCGGCCGTAATGCTATGATGCTGGTGCCAGAAATTGCTTTGACGCCGCAAATGGTCCACCGGGTTAAAGGCCGGTTTGGCGATGCCGTCGCTGTGCTCCACAGCGGGTTGTCAGAAGGGGAAAAGTTCGACGAGTGGCGGCGGCTTGAACGCGGGGAAGCCCGCGTAGTGGTTGGCGCGCGTTCGGCGGCGTTTGCCCCGATGACCAATATCGGTGTATTCATCATTGATGAAGAGCACGAAACCTCCTATAAGCAGGACGACGCGCCGCGCTATCACGCTCGAGATGTGGTGATGCATCGGGCTCAAACCTTTGGCGCGCCGGTGCTGCTGGGTTCGGCGACGCCAAGCTTGGAGTCGCGGGCGCGCGCCGAAAAAGGGGTTTATACCTTGCTCCGCCTGCCTGAGCGCATTAATGATCAGCCGCTCCCTGCGGTGCACATCATCGATATGCGGGATGCGTATAAACAAGGCGGGAAGGACGACTTTTCCCAGCCGCTCCTGCAGGCCTTGCAAACGCGTTTGGCCCGCAGCGAACAAAGTGTGTTGCTGCTGAACCGGCGGGGTTTTTCTTCCTTTGTGATGTGCCGGGAATGCGGCTACCGGGTGCAATGTCCCAACTGTGATATCAGCTTGACCTTGCACATGGATACCCATACTTTGAAATGCCATTACTGCGGCCATGAAGAACCCATTCCCACGGTGTGCCCTAAGTGTGGTTCGCGCAAAATCCGCTACTATGGCACTGGCACGCAAAAAGTCGAAGCCAGTCTGCATCAGCTGTTGCCAGCGGCGCGGGTGCTGCGGATGGATGTCGATACCACTCGGCGCAAAGGCGGCCATGAGAAGATTTTAGCCGCCTTTGGGGCGCATGAAGCCGATATCCTGCTGGGCACCCAGATGATTGCGAAAGGCCTGGATTTCCCTGATGTCACTTTGGTCGGCGTAATCAACGCCGATACCGGACTGGGGATGCCTGATTTTCGCGCCAGTGAGCGCACCTTTGATTTGCTGACGCAAGTGGCCGGCCGCGCTGGCCGCGCTGAAAAGTCCGGCGAGGTCTTCATTCAGACCTTCAATCCGGAACACTATGCGATTCAGTACGCGCAGCATCATGATTATGAAGGCTTTTTCCGCCAGGAGATGGCCACGCGTCATCGCGGTGATTACCCGCCATATTACTTCACCACTAAGCTCACGGTCAGCCACCAGAATGAGGAGGCGGCAGCCAAGTTGATCTATCAACTCGCCAGGCAGCTGGCCGGCGCGCTCAGCCCGCAAGCAATCGTCCTAGGGCCAACGCCAGGCGCCATTGCGCGGTTGAAAAATCGCTATATTTATCAACTCGTCATCAAATATAAACACGAGCCCAAGCTAGGCCCAGAATTAGACCGCATTTTGACCGAAACCCAAACCGGCACCCGCAAAGGTTACTTTGTGGGCATCGACCGCGAACCATTAACGTTTATCTAACAACCAGAAGGAGTGGTAGTTTGACCAGTGTGATTTTTATGGGCACCCCCCAATTCGCAGTACCAATTTTGCAAGCCGTCGCTGGCAGTTATGATGTCTTGGCGGTCATCACTCAACCCGACCGCAAAGTCGGCCGCAAGCAGCAAGTCGCCCAATCACCAGTGAAGCAGGCGGCGTTGGCGTTGCATTTGCCGGTGCTGCAACCCGAGAAGCTCAGTGGCAGTCCTGAATTAGACCAAGCCATTGCGCTGGCGCCGGATTTGATTATCACGGCAGCATACGGTCAATTTTTGCCCACGAAATTCTTGAACGCGGCGAAAATTACCGCAGTCAACGTGCATGGTTCCTTGCTACCGAAGTATCGCGGCGGCGCCCCGATTCAGTACAGCTTAATCAATGGTGATGCCGAAACAGGCGTCACCTTGATTCAGATGGTCAAAAAGATGGATGCAGGCGGTATGTGGGCACAAGCTAAGCTGCCGCTGACGCGCCAAGATGATAGTGGGACGGTTTTTGAAAAGCTTAGCCTGATGGGTCGCGATCTCTTGATGAAGACCTTGCCGGCAATTATCGCCGGCGCCCAGCCAACGCCGCAAGATGAAAGCCAAGTGACCTTTTCACCCACCATCAAAAAAGAAGAAGAACACCTTGATACCAACCTCACTGCTGAGCAGCTTGACAACTGGGTGCGGGCCCTGCGGCCAGAGGTGGGCGGTTATGTCGTTTTGAACGGGGAACGGGTCAAATTATGGGCCGTGACGCCGCTGACTGAGGCCACTACACTTGCGCCAGGCACGGTCGTTCAACGCACGAAAAAACAACTGGTGGTCGCTGCTGGTCAGGGCACGATGTTTAGCATCCAAACCATTCAACCTGCTGGTAAGGCCCAGCAGCCGATCGCTGCGTTTTTGAACGGGGCGGGGCGCACCATTAAAGAAGGAGACTTGATCATTGGCGAAACCGACTGATCCGAGAACCTTAGCGGTCACCATTTTGGCGAAAGTGGCGGCGCAAGGCAGCTATGCCAACTTGACCTTAGATGCCACGCTGCGGCAGCACGACCTTAGCCCGCGCGATACCGCGTTAGTGACTAATCTGGTGTACGGCGTGATCCAGCACGCTTTGACCCTGGATTATTACCTTAAGCCCTTCGTCAAAGCGCGCAAGTTAGATCCCTGGGTGCATGCGCTGCTGCAAACCGCGGTCTACCAGATGGTGTACTTGGATAAAATTCCGCTGCACGCGATTTTCTATGAATCCACCGCGATTGCTAAACGCATGGGTAATGTTGGCATTGGCAAGTTTGTGACGGCGGTGTTGCGCAATTTGCAGCGCAGCCAGCGTCCAGATTTAACCAAGCTGCAGCCGGCTGCGTACCGGATGTCCATCATGTACAGCATTCCCGAATGGTTAGTGGCGAAGATGATGGATCAGGTCGGAGCGGAGAAGGCGGAAGCCATTTTTGCCACTGTTGACCGGCCGGCTGCAGCCTCGCTGCGCGTCAACACCACCAAAATTACGCCTGACCAATTGCTTGCCGAGTTGCAACAGACTTTGCCTGACGTGGCAGTGAGTGCGCTGACGCCAGTCGGGTTAGTGGCGCCAGGTGGCCACCTGGCTGGGCTTTCGGAATTTGCCGCTGGTGAGTTCACCATTCAGGATGAAAGTTCGATGCTGGTGGCGCCAAGCCTCGACGTTCAACCTGGCGACCAGGTGCTCGATGCGTGTGCCGCGCCCGGCGGGAAAACCACCCACATCGCGCAATATCTGGATGCGGCCCAAGGTGGTCAGGTGACGGCGCTGGATTTGCATCCGCATAAGGTGCAGCTGATCACGGCCAATGCCAAACGACTGGGTCTGGCGGAGCGGGTGACCGCGATGGCGATGGATGCCCGCGAAGCCGCCGATACCTTTGCGCCTGGCAGTTTTGACAAGGTGCTGGTCGACGCCCCTTGCTCGGGGCTGGGGCTGATTCGCCGTAAGCCCGAAATTCGTTATGACAAGGACCCTGCATCTATCGCTAAATTGCCTGAAATTCAGTTCGAAATCCTTGACGCCGTGGCATCTTTAGTAAAACCTAATGGACGCTTGACCTATAGTACGTGTACCATGGTGGAAGAGGAAAATCAGGCGGTGGTCGCGCGGTTCTTAAGTGCGCACCCCGAATTTTCAGCAGTGGCGGTGCCGACGCTAACGCCAGTGAAGGCGCATGGCGCACCGGCCTTGCAACTGTTTCCCGATGACTATGGCACGGACGGGTTCTTTATTGCTAGCCTTGTGCGGAATTAGGAGTAATGCATGGAATACACCTACCGAACCGATATCGGTCGCAAACGGCCGAACAATCAAGATTACGTGGGACTGTTTGCCAACTTAGCCGGCTCGACTTTAGCCATCGTGGCAGACGGCATGGGCGGCCATCAAGGCGGCGATGTGGCCAGTGAAATGGCGGTATCGCACCTGGGTTATGCCTTCGAAAGTACCAGCACCACCGATGTGGAAACCATCGTGCGGTGGCTGATTTTTGAGTTGCAGCAAGAAAACGATGTGATTTTGGAAAAAGCTAAACGCTATGCGGATCTGATGGGGATGGGCACCACCTTGGTTGCCGTCATCATCTCCGGTAGCCGTTTTGTGGTGGCAAACATTGGCGACTCGCGGGCTTATCTGTACCGCGGCGGCCATTTGCTTCAAATCACTGAGGATCATAGTCTGGTGAACGAGCTGGTGAAAACCGGGGAGCTTACGCCGGAAGAAGCACAACGCTTCCCGCAGCGCAATGTCATCACGCGCAGCCTGGGCGTCTCGGAAGACGTTGATGCCGATGTGACGATTTACGATATGGAATACGATGATTACTTATTGCTCTGCTCGGATGGCTTGACCAACCAAGTCAGCGATGAAGAAATCGCCAAAGTGATTGCCAGTCCCACGCCAATCGGCGAAAAAGCGGAGCAATTGATCACCATGGCCAATGCCGCTGGTGGTCCTGATAATATTTCGGCCTTAATCATTCACCAAGATTGGAGGGAGCAGCCATGATCGAACCAGGATACATTCTTAGTGAGCGCTACAAGCTGCTCAAAACCTTGGGTGAAGGCGGCATGGCCAATGTTTATCTGGCCCATGACCTGATTTTGGACCGCGACGTGGCCGTCAAAGTGCTGCGGCTGGACTTACAAAATGATCCCGACACCAAGCGCCGGTTTCAGCGCGAGGCGATGGCGACCACAGAGCTGGTGCACCCGAATATCGTGTCGATTTACGATGTTGGGGAAAGCAACGACCAGCAATACTTAGTCATGGAATATGTGCGTGGATCGGATTTGAAGAAGTACATCGTCGAGCATTTTCCGATTCCGTATCAGCGCGTGGTTGACATCATGGAGCAGATTTTAGCGGGGATTCAGGTGGCGCATGACCACAACATCATTCACCGCGATTTGAAGCCGCAAAATATCATGATTGATGAAAATGGCAACGCCAAAATCACTGACTTTGGGATTGCTGTGGCGCTGTCGGATAATTCCATGACCCAAACCAACTCCCTGCTGGGGTCGGTGCACTATTTGTCACCAGAGCAAGCCCGCGGCAGTATGCCGACCAAGCAAAGCGATATTTACGCCTTGGGTATCATTTTATTTGAAATGTTGACGGGGACGGTGCCATTTGAAGGCGATTCGGCGGTGTCGATTGCGCTCAAGCACTTCCAAGAAGAAATGCCTTCGGTGCGCGACTTTGATCCGCGCATTCCCCAAGCCTTGGAAAACGTGGTGTTGAAAGCCACCACCAAGGACCCAGCCAATCGCTACACCAGCGCCTCGGCCATGGCGGCAGATTTGAAGACGTCCTTGTCTTCGGCGCGGGCGCATGAAGCCAAGTTTGTGCCTGACAGCAACGATTTGGATGAAACCAAAGTTGTCCCAGTGGTGACCTCGCAGACAACCACGCCGGCTGCCTCCCGGTCCGAAGCCCAAGCGCCGCAAACCGACCCGAAGGCCACCAAGGCTAAACAAAAGCGTAAAGGCGGCTGGAAGAAATGGTGGCCGGCGATTGTCCTTGGCGTGCTGCTGGTGGGGCTGATCACCATGCTGATTTTGGCCTTCAGCGGCGGCAAAGGTGATGCGACGGTGCCTGATCTGACTGGCATGTCGCAAACCCAAGCCGAATCCGCGCTGGAAGCGGCTAATCTCGAATTAGGTGACGTCACCAAAGCCAGCTCGAATACTGTGGCGAAGAACAAGGTCATTCGCTCCAACCCCGCTTCTGGGGCCAACTTGAAAGCTGGCCGCAAAGTGGCGATTGTCCTGAGTACAGGTAAGAAGCGGTATACCGTGAAGGACTACACTGGCGAGAAGTATTCAACGGTCAAAAAGAAGCTTGAAAAAGTGGGCTTTGACGTCAAGGCCGACCGCAAGAGCAGCGATACCGTGCCGGCCGGTGAAATCATGGATCAGTCGGAACCTGAAGGCAAACGCCTAGTGGCTAAGGGCACCGAGCTCACGTTCACGGTTTCCAGCGGGCCCAAAACAGTTAAGCTCCCAAGCTTCCTTGGGCAAAGCGAAAATTATTTCAATACTTGGATGACCGCCCATGGCCTGACCCCGCAAGTCTCTCAAGAATATAGCGACACGGTGGCCAATGGCAATATCATCAGTCAAAACCCTGACCAGGGCACCGCCATGTCGAAAGGTGATACCGTTAGCGTTGTGATTTCTAAGGGTGTTGATCCGGCCAAGAGCAGTGCAAGTAGTTCCAGTTCTGAAGCTCAGACCCAAACGGTGACCCGCAATCTGACGATTAGCTATCAAGCACCAAGTGGCGAAGCTAGCGGCTCTGGTAGCAGTGCCTCGAACGAGATTACGATTTACCTGCAGGACAGCAAGCACTCGTTAAATACCGTGTTCAAAACCATGACCATCAGCAGCGACACCACCGTTCAATTGCAGTTCCAGCTCAACAATGGCGATACCGGGGCCTACCGCGTGATGAACAATGGTCAAGTGGTGCAATCGGAGGATAATATTGGTGGCTGATTCTGAGCAATTGAAAGGCCGAATTATTCGGCAGTTAAGCGGCTTTTATGATCTTGATGTCGCTGGCACCATTTATCGTACCCGTGGCCGCGGCAACTTACGTAAGGAGAAAATCACCCCGTTAGTGGGTGATTTTGCCACCTTCACGCCTGGAGCGGGTCCTGATGACGAAGGTTATTTGCTGGCGCTGGCGCCGCGGAAAAATGCCTTGGTGCGCCCACCAGTCGCCAACATCGACCAGGCCATTTTGGTGGTGGCGGCGGCGCAACCTGATTTTTCGTTGAATTTGCTGGATCGTTTTTTGATTTATCTGGAAGGCAAACAAATCCATGCCGAAATCTATGTGACTAAAACCGATTTGGTCACGGCATCGCAGCTGGCTGCCATTCAAACCGCGTTGCGCGGCTATGAGGCGATTGGCTATCGTACTTTTTTGAGCCAACCGCCGTTTGCAGCGACGACCCTAGACGCAGTGCGCGCCTCGTTCAAAGACCAGCTGACGATATTTACCGGCCAAACTGGCGCCGGCAAATCAACCTTGATTAATCATCTGGTGCCAGGTCTGGAACTAGCCACCGGCGAAATTAGCAAAGCCTTGAATCGGGGGAAGCATACGACGCGGACCACCGAGTTATTTATGGCGGATGGCGGCCTGGTCGCCGACACCCCGGGCTTTTCTTCATTGGGTCTGCTGGATGTGACGCTGGACGACTTGCGCGAGCGGTTTCCGGAGTTCAATGCCGTGGCGGATCAGTGCAAGTTTCGCTCTTGTCAGCATGTGAAAGAACCGGGATGCGCGGTTAAAGCTGCGGTAGCCGCCGGCACGATTATGCCGAGTCGCTATGACAATTACCTGCAATTTCGCGAGGAATTGTCTGGGCAACGGCCGGTTTATACCAAAAAGTAAGGCTTCGAGGAGGAAAAGTTGATGAAGATTGCACCTTCGATTTTAAGCGCGGATTTTGCGCATCTCGCTCGTGATATTGAAACAGTTCAGGCAGCCGGTGCGGATTTGCTGCATGTTGACGTGATGGACGGCCATTTTGTGCCGAATCTCACCTTCGGCCCCAGCATGGTCGCCGCGATTCGGCCAGTGACGTCGCTGCCCCTGGATGTGCACTTGATGGTCTCTGATCCTGAAGCATGGCTACCGGCTTTTGCCAAGGCTGGTGCTGACACGCTTTTGATTCACGCCGAAGCGACTCAGAACTTGTATCATGCCGTGCAGCTCGCGCAAAAACTCGGCGTTCAAGCCGGCGTTGTGGTCAACCCTGGCACCAGCTTGACGGTGATTGAAGAAGTCCTACCGATTGTGGATCAGGTCCTAGTGATGACCGTTAACCCTGGCTTTGGTGGGCAGGCGTTCCTGCCGGCGATGGCCGATAAAGTCGCGCGGCTAGCTGCCATGCGGCATGCGCATGACTGGCATTTTGCCATTGAGGTCGACGGCGGCATCAACGACCAGACCATCAGTAGCGTCAAAGCCGCCGGGGCGGATATTTTTGTGGCAGGCTCCTTTGTCTTTACCCAAGGCGAACCAGAAGCGCAGATGACCAAGCTGAGGCAGGCCAAATGACCACCTATAATCTCATGGTTGGCGGGCCCGCGGCGGCGCTACCGGCCAACTGGCAAGCACTGCCAGGCCAATGGGTGGGTGTCGATCGCGGAACTTTGCGGCTACTCACGGCAGCGATGGCGCCGGTTTTTGCGGTGGGAGACTTTGATTCGCTGACGCGTGAAGAATTTGCCCAGGTGAAAGCGCAAGTGAAAAGCTTGCATCAGGCCCCAGCTGAAAAAGATGAAACCGATACGGAAATGGCGGTGCGCTTTGCCTTTGCGGCAGGCGCTGACCAGGTTCGCCTAGTCGGGGCCACCGGCGGGCGCTTAGATCACTTATTGTCGAATCTGTTCCTGCCGACCCAGCCGCGCTTTCAGGCCTTTGCTGAACAAATTGAACTCGTCGATGCGCAAAACCAGATGCGCTTCTTTCGGCCTGGTCGGCATACCTTGCAGCCCCAGTCAGCTTATCCTTATCTCGGCATTGTGCCGCTGACCGCGATTAGCTTGCTGACTATCCAAGGCGCTAAGTATCCCCTTCAGGATTGGTCAAGCCAGACGCCGTTTTCCTGGGCGTCCAATGAGTTTGTGGGCCCAACGCCAGTGACTATCCAATGGCAATCGGGAATGGTTGCCGTTATTTACAGTCGCGATCGGCTGGGCCAAAAGCAAAATAATTAAACGGAACCGCCATTTTCATCCCGAAACTGGCGGTTTTCTTGTGGGCGCTTGCGCCGATTCTGCTTTGCCCATATAATGATTCTGTTTGGGGATGGGTGGAGGACAACATGAAATTATTGAGTCACTTTTTTTCCGTGCCATTATATCGAGAATTAACCTTAGGGGCCTTAATCGTCCTCTTTTTGGTGATCTATTATTTACGCTATGTCCATTTTGCCAAAATGCCAGATAGCCGACATGCTCGCTTACGCTTGGATAGTCTGATTAAAGGGACGCGCTGGCTGCTGATTGCCTTGGTGCTGGCACTGGTGGGACTGATTATTGTTGACCGCACCGGTGTGTTGACCACGAAACCGGCGGCGGTGCAAACAAGCCAGCACTCGAAAGCGACAGCTTCAACTAGTAGCGCCAAGCGTACTATGACCAAAACTAAAGCGGAGGCCACCAGCGTTTCGTCCAGGGCTGCCTCCAGTCAAAGTAACGATGCGACGATCATCTCAGATGAATCCGAATCCTTGAGCACCGCGCATGATCAAGCTCTGCAAGTGGTTGAGAAATATTACCAGGCCAATCCGGATGCTAAAGAGCCTAACCGCGTCTATCGGTATCGCAGTGAGCAAACCGGCAATGCAGGGGTGAAGGTCACTGAAATTGGCGGTTATCTGCCGGTGGGTCACCATCAGCTCAAACTGACCCATGTGTATTGGGTTTATCCCAGTGGCATGTTTGATGTTGTGAAATAACGGCAAAGAGCCTTCAGAACGCAAAGCAGGCACCGTGCCTAGCCTCGACGAGGGGCTGACGCGGTGCCTGCTTTTTGGGTGACGTTGCTTGAGCCGTTTCGTTCAAGCCCACAAAAAAAGCGCCCAATAGGGGACGCATTTTCATTAACTCCGGTTAGACCCGGGTCACTTTACCTGATTTAAGGGCGCGAGCAGAAACCCAAACGCGTTTCGGCTTGCCATCGACCAAGATACGAACCTTCTGGAGATTAGCCTTCCATGCACGACGGCTGGAGTTCAAAGCGTGTGAGCGCTTGTTCCCAAAAGTCGTGTGGCGGCCGGTAATGACGTCTTTTGCCAATTCTCGGACCTCCTTGCTTATTCGCGGGTTGCGAATTTTTCACTCAACTAACTTATCATACGGCCGGGTTGATTGCAAGCATTTCAAGCAATTTTACTTGACAGGGGGATGAACGGAGAATGCGCCGTGGTGGCTGGGGATCGTAGGAGCAGCAAACGTTGAACGGGGAGAAGACTACGCTTGCCGCTCTGCGCGGCCTGTAGTTGCGCTACTTCAGGCCAACGCCGGAGTGAGTAGCTACGCACCAAGCCTCGCCATCAAAAATCAATGGCAATGCTTGGTGCTAGGCTACTCATCAGGCTAAGGGCGGCCTGAAACCGCAGCCTGCTTTCAAATCCCGGGAGGCTATGCTAAACTATTTGGGAAATACCTAAGTATAGGGGGTCATCGCATGGCGGTGAAAATTAAGACTAAGTACGGTACCATCGATATTTCGAATAATGTTATCGCCACAGTGGTTGGCGGGGCGGCGACTGATATTTACGGTATCGTCGGCATGGCCAGTCGCAACCAGATTCGCGATAATCTTAACGATATCCTCAATCGCGAGAACTATTCGCGGGGCGTCGTGGTTCGCCAAGCGGACAACGGGGTCACCATCGAGGTCAATATCATCGTTGGCTATGGCACGAAGATTTCCGAAGTGTGCCGTAATGTGCAGGAAAAAGTCAAATACAACCTTGAAACAATGCTTGGCGTGACCACCCAAGAAGTGACCGTCATCGTCCAAGGTGTGCGTGTATTGGGCACGGACTAAGCCGGCAGGTCAAGGAGGATTATCGAGTGGAAGTTACAGAAATCACAGCAGCGAAGTTTCAGGATATGATCCGCGTCGCTGCGCATCGCATTAAACAAAATGCCGAGTTCGTGAACTCACTGAATGTTTTTCCAGTGCCAGACGGCGATACCGGTACCAATATGACGCTGACTTTTCAAAGCGGGGCCAAAGCCGTTTTGGAAAGTGATCGTGATTCCGTCGGGGAACTGGCTCAGCATCTTGGTAAAGGACTCCTGATGGGGGCGCGGGGCAATTCTGGGGTGATTTCTTCCCAGTTGTTCCGCGGCTTTGCGAAGAATGTTATTAACAAAAAGACTTTGTCGGCCCAGGATTTGGCCGACGCTTTCGCCGCTGGGGTGGAAACAGCCTACAAAGCGGTGATGAAGCCGGTTGAAGGTACGATTTTAACCGTCGCGCGGGAAGCCGCTAAGGCTGGGCTGAAGGCTGCCGCAGCGTCTGACGACACCATCGTTGTGATGGATGCTGTCACCAAAGCCGCCAAGCGCGCCTTGGCGAAGACGCCGGATCTTTTGCCAGTGCTTAAAGAAGTCGGCGTCGTCGATTCTGGCGGCCAAGGACTGGTCTTTTTGTATGAAGGCTTTGGAGAAGGGCTGTCTGGCAAGGCCAGCGACCCCGCTTACACCCCGGACGATAAAGAGATGGAAGAGATGGTCAACGCCAAGCATCACCAAGGTGCCCAGACCCAGCTCAATCCTGACGATATTGTCTACGGGTACTGCACGGAAATGATGGTGGAACTGGGCAAAGGCGAGGCGCCGAAGCCGTTTGACTATGAAGCATTCCGCAATTACCTGAATAGCCTTGGCGATTCGACCTTAGTCATTGCCGACGATGAAGTGGTTAAAGTCCATGTGCACACCGAGCACCCCGGCACGGTTTTCCGCTATGGTCAGCAGTTTGGCGCCTTGGCGAAGATTAAAGTCGACAACATGCGCTTGCAGCATGAAAGCATCATTGAACGCGAAAGCGAAAATGAGCAGGCGAAAGCGCCGCAACCGTTAGCCGAAATTGGCGTGGTGGCGATTGCCGCTGGGGCCGGCTTAGGCGACCTGTTCAAGAGTTTGGGTGTGACTGCAGTGCTTAATGGTGGCCAAACCATGAACCCAAGCACGAACGACATCCTTGAAGCCATCAACCAAGCGCATGCGAAGAATGTCATTGTGCTGCCGAACAACAGCAACATTTTCATGGCAGCGGAAGAAGCTGGCAAAGCGGCCGAGGTCAATGTGGCCCTGGTGCGGAGCAAGACGATTAACCAAGGCTTAACGGCGATGTTGGGCTTCAACCCTGACCAAACGTTGACGGCTAACCAAGAAGCCATGACCGAAGAGCTCGGCAATGTGGTTTCTGGCAGTGTCACGCAAGCGATTCGTGACACGGTCATTGATGGCCTCACCATCCACAAAGATGATTACATGGGGATTATCGACAACAAGATTAATGTCAGCGAACCTGACCGGCTGCAAGCCACCATCGACATGATTGAAGCGATGGTTGATGAAGACAGTGAAATCGTGACCGTGATTGTCGGCGAAGATGGCAAGCGCGATGAAGCAGAAGCCATTGAAACGGCCATTACCGAGGCGCACGAAGATCTAGAAGTTGAAATTCACGATGGGGATCAGCCGGTCTACCCGTACTTGGTTTCTGTCGAATAACGATATTCGCGCGGTTCGCCGCGCTTTTTGCAAAACGTGGAGGCAGAGTCGCTTTGCCGCCACGTTTTCTGTTTCATGGAAAGGAGGGGTTTGCTTGACCCTACAAGATTCAGTGACGGTTCTGCCTGGGGTGGGACCGAAGCGCCAGCAAGCCCTGGCGGAACTTGGCCTGCGTACAGTGGGCGATGTGCTGTTCTATTTTCCTTTTCGCTATGATGATCTGCAGGTCAAGGACCTAGCAGAAGCTGCCGATCAAGAGAAGGTCACGCTGAAAGGCGTCGTGGTGGCCCCAGCTGTGGTGACGCGATTCGGACCGCGGAAAAGCCGGGTCAATGTCAGGGTCCAAGTCGATCATGCCATTGTACTGGTGACGTTTTTCAACCAACCTTGGCTCAAAGATAAGTTTGAGCAAGGCACCGAAGCCGCCATTTACGGTAAGTGGGATGCGAAGCGCCACACGCTTTTGGGCATGAAGGTGCTCGCGACCCAAACTGAGGACACGCCCTCATTAGCCGGCATCTATCCGACCAACAAAAACATCCGGCAAAGCACGCTCGTTCAGCTGGTAAAGGATGCCTGGGTTGACGCGGGTAGTGAGATTCAAGATGTGGTGCCAGCGGCGGTGCGGGAGCGGTTTAAGCTCATGTCTGATCAGGAGATTGTGCATGGCATGCATTTCCCCGATACCCAGTTGGAAGCCAAAGCTGCGCGGCGTAGTGCGATTTTTCGCGAGTTCTTTCTGTTTGAATGTCAAATTCAAGCCCTACGCGAAGACAGTCAAACCGTCAGCAATGGCTTGGCGATTCCTTACGACAACGCCGCGCTCAAGGCGCTGATTCAGACCTTACCGTTTGAACTGACTGCAGCGCAGAAGCGGGTGGTCAACGAGATCTGCCTCGATATGAAGTCGCCACATCACATGAACCGGCTGCTCCAAGGAGATGTCGGCAGTGGGAAAACGATTGTGGCGGCGATTGTGATGTACGCTGCGATTACGGCCCGCTATCAGGCGGCTTTGATGGTGCCAACTGAAGTGCTGGCGGAGCAGCATTATGCCAAGCTGACCAAGCTCTTTGCCGATTTTCCGGTGAAGCTGGCGCTGCTGACAGGGAACACCACGACGGCTGCCCGCCGCGACATCACCGCGGGCTTGCGCAGCGGCGAGATTGATCTGGTGATTGGGACCCATGCGCTGATTCAAAAAAACGTTGACTTCGCTAACCTCGGTTTGGTCGTCATTGATGAACAGCACCGCTTTGGGGTCAATCAACGCAAGATTTTGCGGGATAAAGGCCTGAAGCCGGATTTGCTCGCGATGACCGCCACGCCGATTCCCCGCACTTTGGCCATCACGGCTTATGGGGAAATGGATGTTTCAACGATTGACGAACTACCAGCCGGCCGCCAACCGATTACGACGACATGGGTGCGCAAAAATCAGCTGCGGGGCGCCTTTGACCGGGTGCGGCAAGAGTTGCAAGCCGGCCACCAGGTGTTTGCGATCACGCCGCTGATTGCCGAGTCAGAGAAAATCGACTTACAAAACGCCGAGCAGCTCTACGAAGATTTGAGCCGTGAATTTGACGGCGTGGCGAAAGTCGCTTTGTTGCACGGCCAAATGAAGGCGGAGGAAAAAGATGACATTATGCGGGCTTTCAGTCAAAATGAGGTCCAAGTGCTGGTGTCGACCACGGTGGTGGAAGTCGGGGTGGATGTGCCCAACGCCACGGTCATGTTAATTTTTGACGCTGACCGCTTTGGCCTGGCCCAATTGCACCAGTTGCGCGGCCGGGTCGGCCGAGGGCACGCCGCTGCGTACTGCATTTTGGTGGCGGATCCCAAGAACGATACCGGCGTGGCACGCATGCAGGTGATGGTGGAAACGACCAATGGCTTCACTATTGCCGAAAAGGATTTGGAATTACGCGGCAGTGGGGATATTTTTGGCGCCGCGCAAAGTGGCCTGCCATCATTCAAAATTGCCGATCCGGTGAATGACTACAATACATTGAATGCCGCGCAGCAGACGGCGGTACAACTCTTCAAGGCCGATCCTAGCTTGTCTGCCGCGGAATTCGCCCCGCTACGGGCCTACCTAGCGGCCCAACAGCAGAAAGTCGGAAGTTTAGATTAACGAATTGGAGTGATTAAGATGAAAATTGCCATTGATGCCATGGGCGGCGACCACGCCCCAGAAGTTGTGATTCAAGGTATCGCGCAGGCACGCGATGAACGCCCAGAGCTGGAGTTTTTGGTGTATGGTGACGAAACGAAAATTCGCCCGCTGCTGGCCGACGATACCCGCATGACGATCATTGATACCAAAGAAAAAATCAACAGCGACGACGAACCGGTCCGCGCCATTCGGAGCAAAAAACAGGCTTCGATGGTGCTAGCCGCCCAGGCGGTGAAAAGCGGGGAAGCCGAGGCGATGATTTCGCTTGGCTCCACCGGGGCACTGCTAGCCGCTGGGCTGTTCATCGTGGGCCGGATCCGCGGGATCGACCGCCCCGGGTTGATGCCGACTTTGCCAACCACCGATGGCGCCGGCTTTGTGATGCTTGACGTGGGCGCCAACGCCGAAAACCGGGCCTCCCAGCTGGTTCAGTATGCCGTCATGGGGAACTTCTACGCTCATGACTTGCGCGGCCTGGGCAAGCCTAAGATAGGGCTGTTAAACAACGGCACCGAAGCCAACAAAGGCGACGCACTGCATCAGGAAACCTACCAGTTGCTCAGCGAACTTGAAGGTATCAATTTCATCGGCAACGTTGAGTCTGATTCGCTACTGAAGCACGCTGCCGATGTGGTGGTCACCGACGGCTTCACTGGGAATGCGGCGTTGAAGGCGATTGAAGGGTCAGCTAAAACCATTTTGGGCCTGTTGAAGCACGCCATTATGGACAATGGGCTGAAAGCCAAGCTCGGCGGCGCCTTGCTCCGCAATGGCATTAAAGAAATTGCCACTACCTTTGATGTTTCTAGTTATGGCGGCGCTGTGCTGCTCGGCCTAAAAGCCCCAGTGGTCAAAGCCCACGGCGGCGCTGACGCCAAAGCGGTCTATTATACCGTGCGGCAAGTGGAGAAAATGCTTGACGCCCAAACCGTTCAAAAAGTCGTCGCTTATTTTGACACGAAGAAACAGGCGTGACATTAGCATCTGAATCGGTTATGCTAAAAGCCGTGTAATAGACCAAGGAGGCGCTTTAATGACAGAGCAAGAAGCATTTGACAAAATCGCCGCGCTGATTGAGGACCATTTCCAAGTGCCAGCAAGCAAGGTGACGAATGACTTGAACTTTAAGGAAGACCTGGATGCCGACTCCATCGACACCGTGGAATTCGTCTTGGAGCTTGAGGATGCGTTCGGGGCGGAAATTCCCGATGAAGACGCAGAAAAAATTGCGACTGTTGGCGATGCCGTCAGCTATGTGATCGCACACCAAACGAAGTAATACTTATGGCGATGTCGTTGCGGCATCGTCTTTTTCATGCCTCACAATTACGGTTAGAGCTTTATTGTTAGAAATTTACTTTTGCTGGTCAGAAAATCGAAAACGCTGTCGATTTGGCATTTGAGGTGTAAAATCTCCGGTAGTTGGGACTATTCTTGCTTGAAATAAATGCCTCGGGGTGAAGCCAGCCTCGAGTTCCATTGCTCAATGACGTCACAATCATGTGGAGGGTAACAATGTCGAAAGCGATGCAGGCCATTCTCGTAGGGATCATCAGTGCAATCACTGTTTTGGTGATACTCCATCTCCAGTTGAACGACTTGTTGGGCGGGATTCTCACGTTCATCATTGTTCTGCTTGCTAGTCGGGTGATCCAACACTTTGGTCAAGCTAAATCATAGATTTCTGGCATCACAGTTAGAAGGGCAGCCACCTACTTGTTAAAGTCGGGGTTGTCTTTTTTGTACGGGTTCGAAATGAGTTAACGATGGCACGCGCTGAAGACTGATTGGTGGCGAGGTTCTGAACCCTGGTCGGGGAAAAGGCGTCCCACCTCAATTTAGCGTAACAGTAGGACAGGCCAACCGGAGCAGCAGGGGGCTCGAAGCGCTGGCCACCACGTTCCAGCCCCTTGCTGCAGGGGCTGGCCTGACCGGCAGTATGACTGCAATCCTAGTCGCGCTTCGTGGCGCCAACGCCGGAGTGGACAGCTACGCTCACGACCTCGCCTTCGAAGTGCGACGGCAATGCCGTGAGCTAGGCTGCCCATCCGGCTAAGCGCGGCGCCACTACGCAGCCTCCACAGCTAAGTTGCGCTCCGGCCGGCAACGCTCGAGTGATTAGCCTAGCACTGGGCCTCGCCGTCAAAGGCGACGGTAAGTCCCAGTGCTAGGCTAATCGTCGAGCTAAGCCCGCCGACCTCCGCAGCCTGCCTTTGCTTGTGTCCCAAGATTCTGTATAATGATTAGGAGTACGCGGATGTTTGGTCTGCGGCAGAAGAGGGAGGACGACCATGGTCGCATCGGAGTTTGTGAGTGAACTAAGGCAGCGTTACGGAATCGAATTCCGCAACTTGGCGCTGTTGGATGAAGCGTTCACCCACTCATCTTATGTCAACGAACATAAGGAGTTAGGTTTGAAGGATAACGAAAGGTTGGAGTTCTTAGGGGATGCCGTGCTCGAACTGACGGTTTCCGATTATCTCTACCGCAAGTTTCCGGACCTGCCTGAAGGCCAGTTGACCCGGATGCGCGCCGCCACGGTGCAAACTCGTGCCTTCTCTGCTTTTTCCAAAGAAGCGCATTTTGATCAATACATTAAGCTGGGCAAAGGGGAAGAAAACGCCGGTGCCCGCCAGCGTAAGACCTTGCTAGAAGATCTTTTTGAAGCGTTCAATGGGGCGCTATACCTTGATCAAGGCCGCGAAGCCAACATCAAGTTTGCGGAGCAAATTATTTTCCCTAAAATCGATGCCGGTCAGTTCTCCGCCGCGATGGATCACAAAACCGCGCTGCAGGAGTTTGTTCAACAAGATGGTGAAGTGGAAATCTCATATCATTTGTTGAGTGAAAGTGGCCCAGCTCATGACCGCCAGTTCCAAGTGGACGTGACGGTGGATGATAAGGTGCTGGGCACCGGATTTGGTAAAAACAAAAAAGCCGCTGAGCAAGCAGCCGCCAATGACGCGCTACTGAAGCTGAAGGCTTAGTCAAGTGAGTGATGGTTCATGCAGTTAACACATCTGATTATCAACGGGTTTAAATCCTTTGCGGATAAAACCGAAATCGACTTTGTCCCCGGCTTGACCGGGATTGTCGGGCCCAATGGTTCCGGGAAAAGTAACATCACCGAAGCCATTCGCTGGACCCTCGGGGAGCAAAGCGCCAAGAGCCTGCGCGGCGAAAAAATGGGTGACGTGATTTTTGCTGGGACCGCGATGCGGCCACCGCTTAATCGCGCCGAGGTCACCATGACTTTTGACAACGCCGATGGCTATTTACCGCATCAGCCGGCAGTCGTCACTGTGACGCGCCGGCTTTTTCGTGATGGTGAATCCGATTTTCTGATCAATAATCAAAATGTGCGATTGAAAGATATCGTGGATCTATTCATGGATTCCGGGCTCGGAAAAGAGAGCTTTTCGTTTATTTCTCAGGGCCGCGTAGAAGCCATTTTTAACAGCAAACCTGAAGACCGCCGCGGCATTTTGGAAGAAGCCGCCGGCGTTTTGAAGTACAAGCAGCAAAAGGCCAAGGCCGACAGCGAACTGAAAACCACCCAGGATAACCTGGACCGGGTCAATGATATCGTGGTTGAACTGCATCGCCAGGTCACCCCGCTGGCCGAACAAGCCTCTTTGGCCAAGGATTACGAGCGCCAAACTGCAGATTACCAGGCCGCCCACAAAAGCATTCTGGCCCTGGAAATTCAGCAGCTTGCGGCTGAGCAAACCGACACCGAAGCCAAGGCCAAAGTGACCGCGGCGACCGTGACGGCACTGACGGAGAAAATCAAGCATCTGGAGGCGCAGTCAGAAACCCTGACCGCCAAGGACCAGGACCTGGATCAAAAACTCACTACGGTGAATGATGACCTCTTGGGCCAGTCGATGAAGCTGGAAAACCTGACTGGCGCGGTCAACTTGTCTTCCGAACGGGCGAACAATGCTCAAGCCACCTTGACGGATCTGAAGGCGCAAGTAACCAAAACCAAAGCCGATCTGGCCGACGCCGAGCGGCAAGTGGCAGCGCTCAAAACCCAGCAGGCAAACCAGCGCGAGCAGAAGCTGGCCCTGGAGAAGCAGCTGAACCAGGCTCAGGCGGGCGCCGCCTCACCAGAAGCCTTGAGTGCCCAATTGGACAAAGCGCAGGCCCAGTACATTGATTTACTGCAACAGCAGGCCCAAACCAACAACGATTTGGCCGCTACGGAAAAAGATCAGCAGGTGGCGCATAACCAAAACGCTGCGGATCGGGAACGGCTGGCTGCGCTCAATAAGCGTCAACAAGCGCAACAGGAAACCGTTGACGGTTTGATTGCGGCAGTGGCTACGGCGACTACGGCAGGCGAAGAAACACGGGCGGCTAGCAGCCAGGCGCAAGCTAAGGCGGAATCCGCGCAGCGCGATTATGCAGACGCCGCTGAGCGGCTCAACCAGGCCCAAACCATTTATCAACGGGCCAAAGCGCGGTATGAAACCTTGCAGGAGTTGAAAGACGACTATGCTGGGTTCTACTCTGGGGTCCGCGCCGTTTTGAAGCACAAAGCAGCGTTGCCTGGTGTGATTGGCGCCGTCGCGGAATTGCTGGCAGTGCCAGCCAAGTATCAGCAGGCCTTTGACATTGCGCTTGGTGGTAATCTCCAAGCGGTGGTCACCGAAAGTGAAGAGGCAGCCAAGCAGGCGATTACTTACCTGAAGCAAACTCGCGCTGGCCGGGCCACTTTTTTACCGACCAGTGTGATCAAGCCGCGGCTGTTACCGGCTGCCCTCAAAGCCACGGTGGCACAGGCACCAGGGTTTGTTGGTATCGGTGCTGAGTTAGTCCGGTATCGCGATAACGTGGCCCCAGTGATGGAAAATCTGCTGGGTAGTTTGCTGGTCGCCGAAACCCTAGATGCCGGGATTAAGCTGGCGAATTTGACGCATCATCGCTACCGGATTGTGACGTTAGATGGCGATATTCTGAACCCTGGGGGCGCGCTGACTGGGGGCCAAGTCAAGAAGCAAGGCGTGTCGCCGCTGGCCCGGACCCAAGAAGTGACGCAGTTGCACGCGCAGCTGCGGGAAATGACGGCGGCGTTGACCCAGCAGCAAAGCCAAGTGGCAGCGCTGCAAACCGCGTTAACGGCCGCTCAAGCTGAGGCCACCACCAAAGCACAGGCTGCTAGTCAAGATGAGGCCGACTTGCGCGCGCAGAAGGTGCAACTTGAGGCGCAACAGACGACTTTAACCCAGCTCAAACGGCAACGTGAAGCGCTTAAGCTCGCTGGGGTGACTGAGGCCGATTATGAAAGTAAGCTGGCCATGTTGCAGCAAAAGGCGCGTGACATTAAGGCCGACTTGGCCGCGGCCCAGCAACTGATTGATACGACCAAGGCCCAGCAAAATCAAGCCGCAGCCTCCGCCGCCGAAGTGCAGACGCAAATTAGCGACTTGCAAACCCAGCTGGCCGTGCTGAAGAACGAGGCTAAAACCACCGCTGCGCAGCTGGCCCAGTGGCAAGATGCGACCAGCGATCGTGAGGCCCAGATCAAGGCCTTAACGGCGCGCATCGACAAAATCACCAAAGAGGCTAAGCAAAGCACCGAGGATAAGCAAACGCGCACCCAAACCATTGCGGCGCTGAAAGCCAGCACGGCGCAGTTGCGGGCGGAGCAAGACCGGCTGACCAAGGCTAAGGCCGCCAACCGCGGTGAATTGAGCCAAGTTTCTGCTACCATCACCACGACCTATACCCAGCAGCATACCGCCATGGCCGAGGCCGAGCAGCAGTCGGTGGCTAAGAACCGCATCAAAATCAACTTAGACAACCGTTTAAGCACCTTGGCGGAAACCTACCAGTTGACCTTTGAAGCGGCCTTGGCTCAAACCACTGCGAAGCCTGAGGAACTGCCGCAGCTCAAATCCAAACTGAAGCTCATTAAGCGGGGGTTGGATGACTTGGGGCCAGTCAATCCGAATGCGATTGCGGAGTATGAAAACGTCAAGACCCGCTTTGACTTTTTGACCAAGCAGCAAAATGACTTGCTGGATGCTAAGGGGCAACTGGAAGCCACGATGAACGAGCTGGATGATGAAGTCAAAACCCGTTTTAAGGCGATGTTTGATCAGACCAACGCGGCCTTTGAGCAGATTTTTCCGCAGATGTTTGGGGGCGGCGAGGCTCATTTGAGCCTCACCGATCCCGACGACCTGCTCCATTCCGGCCTTGAAATTTCCGCCCAGCCGCCGGGCAAAAAGCTCCAACGCCTGTCGCTGCTGTCTGGCGGAGAACGGGCGCTGACCGCGATTGTGCTCCTGTTTGCGATTTTGAAAGTGCGGCCAGTACCATTTTCCATTCTGGATGAAGTCGAAGCCAGTCTGGATGAAGTCAACGTCGACCGTTTCGGCCGGTTCCTGCGCGACTACAGCTCAGACACCCAGTTCATCGTGATCACGCACCGGCGCGGCACCATGTTGGCGGCGAATATGCTGTACGGCGTGACCATGCAGGAAAGTGGGATTTCGAAGATGGTGTCGGTATCGCTAGACCAGATGCAATCCGAACAAGCACCGGCTTAACCTAAAGGAGAAGAAAATGGGATTATTCGATTCAATCAAGAAAGCCTTTGGCGGCGGCCAGCCTGAAGCGGCTGAGACCGAGAAATATGATGAAGGCCTGAAAAAAAGCCGCAGCACCTTTGGCGAGCGGCTCAATGCCTTGTTTGCGAATTTCCGGAGCGTGGATGACGACTTTTTCGACGACTTAGAGGAAATGCTGATTGGGGCGGATGTTGGCTTTGAAACCGCCGTGAAGCTCACTGACGAGTTGCGCGACGAGGTGAAGTTGCAAAATGCCAAGCAGGCGGATGAGGTTTCGCAAGTTATCGTTCAAAAGCTGGTTGACATCTATGGTGAAGCTGGCGAAGGCGAGGATAACACCTTGCACTTCGCCGAAAATGGTCCAACCGTGTTCCTGTTCGTTGGGGTTAACGGTGCTGGCAAAACGACCACGATTGGCAAGCTGGCCCATCAGCTCCAAAAATCTGGCAAAACCGTGCTGCTAGCGGCAGGTGATACCTTCCGGGCCGGCGCGATTGAACAGCTCCAGGAATGGGGCCGCCGCGATGACGTGCCAGTGGTGGCGACTCAAGCCGGCGGCGATCCCGCCGCGGTGGTGTTCGATGCAGTCAAGCGGGCCAAGGAGGAAAACTTTGACGTGCTACTGGTAGATACTGCTGGCCGGCTGCAGAACAAAGTCAACCTGATGAAAGAGCTCGACAAAATCAAACGCGTGATTGTGCGCGAGTTGCCTGAGGCGCCGCAGGAAGTGCTGCTGGTGCTTGACGCGACAACCGGCCAGAACGCCTTAAGTCAAGCCAAGGAATTCAATCAAACGACAAAGATCACTGGCATCGTGTTAACCAAACTTGATGGCTCTGGCAAAGGCGGTATCGTTTTGGCCATTCGCAATGAGTTGCACGTACCGGTGAAGCTCGTTGGTCTGGGCGAAAAAATGGATGATTTACAACCCTTCGCCCCAGATAAATTCGTTTACGGCCTGTTTAAAGGGCTGATCAAAGCCGCACCAGAAGAATAGGCACGAAAAAAGCTCTGCCGCGGTGGCAGAGCTTTTTGATTGGCCAGTTATGCTGCAGCTGGCGCTTTCTTTTCGCGGCCTAAGATGACCTGAAGGACGATCAGCACCACGTAGAAAATCAAGATGTAGCCAAGCCAAGGGCCAATCTTAACGGAGCTATCAAACCAGTACTTTTGCCAAGAGACATTGCTCATGACCCAAAGGAAGATTGCTCCCAACAAGGCGCCAAGCGCGTTCAAGATGGCGAAGAACCAGAGATTGCCATTCTCATGATTGTGCAGATAAATGCCAGAAAAAACAAGATTCCAGAGACCCCAGCCGCAGAACGCCGCGACGATGCCCCAGTATAAAATAGTTGCAACCATAGTGTTCCCTCCAATTCATTACTCTCCTAGTTTAACACGAATGTAAGCGGAACACTTACTCTTTTGTGAGCAAGCGAGCAGAGTTTTTGCCGGACCATCTGGTTTAAGGCTCAAAGAGGGTTGGCTCACGTCAATGCTTGACCTTCTTGCTACTTGTCCAATCCATGGAGCATCCTTTGCACTGAGGCAATGAGTCACCTGTTCAGGGTCAGCAATCGCTGACCGACCCGGCAGTGCACGCAATCGCTTAAGTCTGGAGTTGCGCTCCGGTTGTTGACGCCACGGGCATTGGTCGGTATGCTTAAGCAAGGCGAAAAATGAGGGAAAATAGATGGAAATTGAAAAAAATAACCGCATGAACTCTCTGTTTGAGTTTTACGGCGCGTTGCTAACGGATAAGCAACACAGCTACCTAGAATTGTATTACGGTGATGACTATTCACTCGGCGAAATTGCCACGGAATTTGATGTCTCCCGGCAGGCGGTATACGACAACATCCGCCGCACTGAAAGTAGCTTAGAAGAATATGAAAGCAAACTGCATCTGCTGGCCAATTACCAGGCGCAAAATCAAGCGGTCGATCAATTGGTGCGCTACGTTCGGGCCCATTATCCCGCAGATGAACAGCTCAGTGAGTTGGCCGTCCGCGTGGCGGATCAGGCCGCACAATAGGAGGCAACCATGGCATTTGAAGGTTTATCAGAACGACTACAGAAAGCATTTTCTGGCTTACGCCGCAAAGGTAAGGTCACAGAGGCTGACGTTCGCGACACCATGCGGGAAATCCGCTTGGCGCTGCTCGAAGCCGACGTTAACTTTGGCGTGGTCAAGGACTTTGTCAAAACGGTCCGTGAGCAGGCCCTAGGCGCCGAGGTGCTGGACAGCTTAACCCCCGCCCAACAGATCATCAAAATCGTCAATGACGAATTAACCAAAACGATGGGTGAGGCGGCAGTGCCGCTGAACAAATCCGCGAAGATCCCAACAGTCATCATGATGGCTGGGCTCCAAGGGGCTGGTAAAACCACCACGGTCGGCAAACTCTCCAAGTACTTGATGGAAACCGACAATGCCCGGCCTTTGCTGATTGCTGCCGACGTATACCGCCCAGCGGCGATCGACCAGTTAAAGGTCATCGGCGAGCAGCTGCAAGTCCCAGTGTTTGATATGGGCACGGACACCGATCCCGTGGAAATTGTCCGTCAAGGGTTGGCGCAAGCGGCACTGCAAAAAAACGACTATGTCTTGATCGATACCGCCGGCCGGCTGCAGATTGATGAACAGCTCATGACCGAACTCGCTAACATCAAGGCTTTGGCTCACCCAGACGAAATTCTGCTGGTGGTCGATAGTATGACAGGGCAGGCGGCCACCGATGTGGCGAAAGGCTTTAACGAGCGCCTCGATATCACCGGCGTCGTTTTGACCAAGCTCGATGGGGATACCCGTGGTGGGGCGGCACTGTCGATTCGCCAAGTCACCGGCAAGCCGATCAAATTCATTGGGCAAGGGGAAAAGATGGATGCCCTCGATGTCTTCTATCCGGACCGCATGGCGAACCGGATTTTGGGCATGGGCGACATGCTGACTTTAATCGACAAGGCCCAGAAGAACTACGACGAAAAGCAGGCGCAAGAAGTCGCCGAGAAAATCAAAGAAAACACGTTTGACTTTAACGATTTCCTCGACCAAATGGATCAGGTCCAGAACATGGGTTCCATGGATGAAATCATGAAAATGATTCCTGGCCTAGCCAACAATCCGGCGATGAAGAACTTCCATGTCGACCCCAAAGATATGGCGCACCAGCGGGCAATTGTGTATTCCATGACGCCTGCGGAACGCGAAGACCCTGATTTGCTCAACCCGAGTCGCCGTCGCCGCATCGCGGCTGGTTCCGGGGTGCCGATTATGAAAGTCAACCAAATGATCAAGCAGTTCAACCAGGCTAAGAAGATGATGAACCAGATGTATAAAGGCAACTTCTCTGGCATGGAAGGCTTGATGGGTAATGGTATCTCCGGCCGTTTAGGCAAAATGGCGATGAACAACATGGTTCGCAAACAAAAGAAGAACAAGAAGAAGCGGCTTAAAGCAGCCAAACATTTCAAGTCCTAAGGCATCAAAGCCTTGTCATACCCGGATTTTGGGTTGTAAAGAAAAAACTCTTTACACACCGAGTATCTTTTGGTATGATTTTGAAGTTGAGAAATTTACAGGAGGTGGACTTAATGGCAGTAAAAATTCGTTTGAAGCGGATGGGTTCGAAGCGCAAGCCTTTCTACCGCGTTGTAATCGCTGATTCACGCTCTCCGCGTGATGGCCGGTTTATCGAAGCAGTCGGCTACTACAACCCGCTTACCGATCCAGTTGATTTGAAGCTGGATGACGACGAGATCCTTGCATGGCTCCAAAAAGGCGCACAACCTTCCGACACTGTTCGGACGTTGCTCTCCAGCCATGGTATTCTTCAGAAGTACCACGAATCTCGTTTCACAAACAAGTAGGAGTTAAACGGTGGATATTGCAGCGCTCATCAAAGCAATCGTGACGCCATTAGTCACACACCCCGACGCCATTGTGATTACGCCGCATGAAACGGCAGATTACATGGCTTTTGACCTGACGGTGGCTCCGGACGATGTCGGCCGGATCATTGGTAAACAGGGTCGGGTCGCTCAAGCGATTCGCACTATCGTTTATGCCGTCAAGTCACCGTATTCTAAGCGAGTACGGTTAAATATTCTGGATGCTTCGCATTCAGAGCAGTAAAAAGACCGGCAGTCGCCGGTCTTTTTTCACATCATCAAGTCAAGGAGGCAGTTATGGCAGAGCGCTATTTGGTCGGCAAAATCGTCAATACGCACGGCATTCGAGGAGAGGTCAAGGTGGTACCGGTGACCGATTTCCCTGAGCAACGATTCGCAAAAGGTAGCAAGCTGGTGATAGAAGCGAAAACACCGCTGCCAGTGACGGTGGTGAATGCTCGGCCACAAAAGCAGTTGTACCTGCTCACCTTTGCCGGCTTCGATGACATCAATGCCATCGAAAAATACAAAGGCTGCGAGCTGACCGTTGATGAAGCGGAGCAGGCAGAACTCGCCCCTGGCGAATACTATTATCATGACCTGGTGGGCCTGACCGTGATTGACCAAGCGGGCCAAACCTTAGGCCAAGTCAGTGAAATTCTGAGCCCTGGCGCCAATGACGTGTGGGTCATTCCCCGGCCGGGTAAAAGCGATATTCTCTTGCCATTTCTTAAAAGCGTGGTGCTTGACATCGACCTTGCGCAAAAAGTGGCGCATGTCGAGGTGCCAGAAGGGTTGATTGATGATGCGGATTGATGTCTTAAGCCTGTTTCCAGGCATGTTTGCCCCTTTGACCGAAAGCATCATGGGTAAGGCGTTGGAAAAAGGGTTACTCGACTTTGCCGTGACTGACTTTCGCCAGTATTCCCATGACAAACACAATCACGTCGACGATACCCCTTATGGCGGCGGCGCCGGGATGCTACTGAAACCGGAGCCGATATTTGAGGCGATGGATGATCTCACCGCCCAGCACCCAGGGCCTAAGCGCGTGATTTTGCTGGATCCAGCAGGCAAACGCTTTGACCAAACTGAAGCTAAACAGCTGGCGCAAGCGGAACATTTGGTGTTCATTTGCGGCCACTATGAAGGCTATGATGAACGGATTCGCAGCCTCGTCACCGACGAGTACTCGCTGGGCGATTTCGTGGTGACCGGTGGTGAAATGCCAGCCATGATTATGATCGATGCGATTGCCCGGCTGCTGCCAGGGGTGTTGGGCAATGCCGAAAGTGCCCCGACCGACAGCTTCGAAAACGGCTTGCTCGAGTATCCTGAATACACCCGGCCTCCAGAATACCGCGGCATGGCGGTGCCTGAGGTGCTGCAAAATGGCAACCACCAGTTGATTGCCCAGTGGCGGCTCAAGGAATCGCTGCGCCGGACCTGGCAGCGGCGGCCAGATCTGCTTGATGGGTTGACCTTAGATCAAACGGCGCAGAAGCTCTTGGCCGAAGTGAAACGTGAGGCGCGCACCATCGACGCCGGCGAACCAGAGGCAGATTAGGCTGGATCATTCATCTCAATGCGGCCACCTGACGTAGCGTGTAGTTGCCTGTCAACAAATTCTCTTTACACCGCTGGCAACCTATGCTAAAATTTTTGACTGTGAGCAATCACATAACAACGATATTCCGCTGGGCGGGACGCTTATGAATGTCGGAAGAAGGAGAAACATCGATGAATCCATTGATTGAAGAAATTACCAAAGCGCAATTGCGCACAGATATCCCAGACTTCCGGCCTGGCGATACGGTTCGGGTTTACGCCAAGATTGTTGAAGGCGAACGCGAACGTATCCAGCTGTTTGAAGGGGTTGTCATCAAGCGGCGCGGCGTTGGCATTTCCGCTACTTACACGGTACGGAAGATGTCCAATGGCGTTGGCGTTGAACGGACCTTCCCACTTCACACGCCTCGCGTTGAGAAGATCGAAGTTGTTCGTCACGGCCAAGTTCGGCGGGCCAAGCTTTACTACCTGCGTGCACTGCGCGGGAAGGCTGCTCGGATCAAAGAAAAGCGCCGTTAATTCGGAAAAGGCCGCGCTTGCGGTCTTTTTTTATGCATTGCGAAAGGAGGCGCTTAGGATGGATGATGTGGTCACGATTGTGTATTATGCTCAAGGCTCTGCGCTAAGGTTGATCAAGGCTTTTCGTTCTGCTAAGCGCGCTCAAGAGTATCTGCAGATGATGCAGGCGGCTCCGTTTCCTGGTGAAGTGCCAGCCGGGTACCGCCTGCGCACGATTCATTTGAATTAGAGGTGAATAGTCATGGCTCAACAACCACAAGCACGACTAGATCGGATTAATGAGCTGGCGCATAAGGCCAAGGCGGAAGGTTTAACCGCCGCCGAAGAGGCCGAACGGAAAGAATTGCGCGCGGCCTATATCAAAGACTTTCGAGCTGGTTTTGCGCAACAGCTCGAGACCACGCAGTTTTTTGACAAGCAAGGCCACGAAGTCACGCCAAAAAAGATTCGCGACTTACAAAAGAAACACGGATTACGGCAAGATTAGGCTTTCAAACTGCAGGCTCGTTTTGTACAATGAAAGAGTTGAATTACGTGCATCGACACGACGAGGGGAGGAATAAATGATGATGTTTGTATTCGGATTGATCGTCGGCTTGCTGGCCGGCGGCGCCGCTGGGTTCTTCGGCGCGCGTGCTTATATGAAAAAATACTTCCGCGATAATCCTCCTGTAAATGAGGAAATGCTTCAAACCATGATGATGTCAATGGGGCAAAAGCCATCCCAGAAAAAGCTTAACCAGATGATGGCCCAAATGAAGCAAGCTCAGAAACGCTCAGGCAAGTAGTCTGACGATGATGATCTAGGAAGCGGTTCGGTCTCCTTAATGACTGGGCCGTTTTGTTTTGTCATCAAATGATGAATTATCACGCGATTATTATTGAACTCTTAGGCGCTCATCATTGACGCCTTAGCGGTTCTAATCATGAGGAGGGTTGCGAGGCATGGGGATTTTCAAAAAATTAGGTTGGTACTTTAAAGCAGAGCGCAAACGCTACTTGTTTGGCATTCTGTTTCTGGTGCTGGTGGCCCTGGTCAATTTGATCCCACCTAAGGTCATCGGGAGCTTAATTGACTTAATGGACCGCCATGCATTGACGGCCGAAAAACTATGGCTGATGCTCGGCCTGCTGATTGCCGCAGGCGTTGGCCAATATCTGTTCCGCTACGGTTGGCGGACCGCGATTTGGGGCGGCGCGGCGCAGCTCGAAAAAACGCTGCGGTCCAGGCTGTTTTGGCATTTTATGAAAATGGATGCCACCTTTTATCAGCGCCACCGCACTGGCGATTTGATGGCGCATGCCACCAATGACCTGAACGCGATTCAAAACGTGGCGGGGGCAGGGATTTTGACCTTATTCGATTCACTGATCACCGGCACCACCACCATCATTGCCATGATTATGTTTGTCGATTGGCGGCTGACGATTTTGGCGATTCTGCCCATGCCGCTTTTGGCGGTGATGGCCAGGCGCCTGGGGATGCGGTTGCACCGCGAATTCGCCCATTCGCAAGCGGCATTTTCCCGGCTAAATGATAAGACGCAAGAATCGATTTCTGGCATCAAGGTCATCAAGACCTTTGGCCAGGAAAAAGAAGATACGGAAGACTTTGACCGGATTGTGGACCGCACCATCGGCATCAATAAGCGGGTCAACTTCATTGATTCACTGTTTGACCCCACCACGAGTTTGATTATGGGGATTACTTACGTGGTCACCATTATTTACGGCGGCCATTTGGTGGTCACCAGTCAAATCACGATTGGTCAGCTGGTGTCCTTCGTGTCATATGTCAGCTCGCTGGTCTGGCCGATGTTTGCCATTGGCCGCCTGTTCAACGTGCTGGAACGCGGGAACGCGTCCTATGACCGGGTTCAGTCCCTTTTGAACGAGCACAGTGCGATCATTGAAGCACCTGACGCCATTCAAACGCCGGCGCAAGGGGATATTCGCTTCAAGGTCAATAAGTTCAGCTATCCAGATGACGACCACGCCACTTTGGTCAATGTACACTTCACGTTGCCAGAAGGGGAAACTCTGGGTATCGTCGGCCGGGTTGGCGCTGGGAAGAGCACGATTTTCAAGCTGCTGCTGCGCGAATTCGACAATTACGATGGCGAAATCGATTTCGGCGGCCACAACATTAAGGCGTACACCTTGGATGCGCTACTGGATTCAATTGGCTATGTACCGCAGGATAACTTCCTGTTCTCGACCAGCGTGGCGGATAATATCCGCTTTAGCTCCTTTGACAAGGCGCAAGGCGAGGTGGAAGACGCCGCGCGGGAAAGTGCCGTGCACAACGATATTCTGGACTTTACCGAAGGCTACGGCACCTTGGTCGGTGAACGTGGCGTCAGCTTGTCTGGCGGCCAGAAGCAGCGCTTAGCGATTGCCCGGGCGGTGATCACCACGCCTGAGCTGCTGATTTTGGATGATTCATTGTCCGCGGTTGATGCCAAGACAGAATCAGAAATTTTGGCGAATTTGAAACATGAACGGCAGAATAAAACCACCATTATCGCGGCGCAACGCTTGAGCTCCGTCATGCATGCCAACCAAATCATTGTGCTGCAAGACGGCCATGTGATCGAGCGCGGCACACATGAACAACTGCTGGCCAGCGATGGCTGGTACGCCGAAATGTGGGCCAAGCAAGAGCTGCAAAGCCAGATTGAAAATAAGATTGAAGGTGAAACCATTGGCTAAATATGAAAGTGCTTGGTCCAAGAGCATTCCGTTCAAGCAGCAAATGCGCATTTTTGTCCGGCTGATGGGGTACACCAAACTCTACTGGCGTCAGTTCCTAGGCGCCCTGCTGGCGGCAGGCTTGCTCGCCGGGACGAATGTGGCCTTGCCTTACATTCTGCAAGAATTCATGGATCGCTATTTGCAAAACAAATCCGCCACGGTGCAAATTTTGCTGGGCTTTGCGGCTTTGTATGCGTTTGGCGTCGTCTTGAAGGCCGTGTTCCAGTTTATCCAGAACTTTGCCTTCCTGATGGGGGCAGAGCGCGGGCTGGAAGATGTGCGGCGCGAGTTGTTCCGTAAGCTGCACACACTGGGAATGCGGTATTTTGATCAGACCCCAGCCGGCTCGATTGTCAGTCGCGTCACTAACGATACGATGACCTTGGGCGATTTTTGGAACGTCCTGCTGTCCGTGATTGTCGGCTTGTTCTCGGTGGTCTCGAGCTTTGTCATGATGTGGAATTTGAATCATCGCATTGCTTTATATGTCTTGGCCTTCATGCCGCTACTCTTGCTTGCAATCTGGTATTACAGTCAGTACAGTTCCAAAGTGTATCGGCATATGCGGGAAAAGCTCAGCGAACTGAATACCAAGCTGAATGAGTCCATTGAAGGTATCGGCATCATCCAACAGTTCCGCCAAGAAAAACGGATCACCAAGGAGTTTGAAGCGACCAACGAAGATTACCTGGCCACCCGCAAAGCGATGATCAGAACCAATTCGCTGTTGCTGTCGCCAATCATCAACCTGCTTTACAGCCTCGGCCTAGTCGTGGTGCTGTGGGCGTTTGGGGTGATGTCGCTGGATAACTTCGTGGCGGCTGGTGTGGTTTATGCCTTCACCCAGTACGTGGCGAACTTCTTCAATCCCATGACCAACATGATGGATTCGCTGTCCTTCTTCCAAGATGGGATTGTCGCCGGCAGCCGGATTTTCCGCATTCTCGATGATCAGGAATACGCGCCGGCGCAAAATCCAGGGGCCAATGCCACCATCACCAAAGGCAAAATCGAATTCCGTCATGTGTCATTTGCCTATGACGGCAAGCATGATATCTTGCATGATATCAGCTTCGTCGCTAATCCCGGCGAAACAGTCGCGCTGGTCGGGCACACCGGGTCTGGTAAAAGCTCGATCATCAATGTCATGATGCGGTTCTATGAGTTCGGCACCGGGGAGATTTTGATTGATGACCGCGATATTCGCGATTACCCAATGCCAGAGCTGCGGCAGAAATTGGGGCTGGTGCTCCAAGATTCCTTCATGTTCTATGGGGACATTTCCTCGAACATTCGCTTGTTTAATCAGGACATCACCGACGAACAGGTTCAAGCGGCAGCGAAATTTGTGCAGGCAGATCAATTCATTGAGAAGTTGCCTCATCAGTACCATGCCCGCGTGATTGAAGGCGGCAGTCAATTCTCCAGCGGTGAGCGGCAGTTGCTGTCCTTTGCCCGGACCATTGTCACCAACCCGAAAATTCTGGTGCTGGATGAAGCCACAGCGAATATTGATACCGAAACCGAAACCATGATTCAAGAAGGCCTCCGCCGGTTGCGCAAGGGCCGGACGTCGATTGCGATTGCCCACCGGCTGTCGACCATTAAAGATGCCAACTTGATCTTGGTGCTGGATGCCGGGCGCATCATTGAACGCGGCACCCATGAAGAGCTGCTGGCCAAAAAAGGCCGGTACTTCGATATGTATGAACTCCAAAACGGGGATACGGCTGTTGAATAAAGGAAAAAGCCTTGCTGGTGATAACAGCAAGGCTTTTTTTGGCCTGGATATAATACAGATTGACAATAAGAATAGTACAGTAAAAAGCCAGAACAAAAACAATTTGCGTCTATCTCTTTCATTTATGAAACAGAAGGCGTATGATTTGAAACATACGAATTCAAGAGGAGACTTAACCATGACAGAAAAGCGGTATGGTGCAGATTTAATTGTTGAAAGCCTGATCAATCACCAGGTTCCGTTTGTCTTTGGCATTCCAGGCGCGAAAATCGACCGCGTCTTTGAAAAGCTGGAGCATCCGACTGATCCCCGGACCCCGCAGTTAGTGGTGACCCGCCATGAACAAAACGCCGCCTTCATGGCCGCCGGGGTGGGTCGCATCACCGGCCACCCGGGGGTCGTACTGACGACCTCTGGGCCGGGGGCTGCCAACCTGGCCACTGGCCTGGTGACCGCGACGGCAGAAGGGGACCCTGTGCTGGCCATTGCTGGCCAGGTCCAACGTAAGGATTTGCTGCGTTCGGCTCACCAAAGCATGCGCAACGCGGAAATGTTTGCCCCAATCACCAAGTACGCGGCCGAAGTGCAGGATCCTGACAACATTTCAGAACTGATGGCGAACGCTTGGCGGGCAGCCAGCTCTGGCAAGCAAGGCGCCAGCTTTGTCTCCGTGCCGCAAGACGTGACTGATGCAGCAACCACCGCCCAGTCGCTGGCAGCCGTCAAGGCGCCCAAGCTCGGACCGGCAGCGCCTGGCGATATGACGGATCTAGCCCGCCGCATCAAAGAGGCAACTTTACCCGTACTCCTGTTGGGCATGCGGGCGTCGTCGGCTGATGTCACCGCAGCAGTGCGCGACCTACTTCAAACCGCAGCCCTGCCAGTGGTCGAGACCTTCCAAGGCGCCGGCATTGTGCCCCGGGCGCAGGAAAGCAACTTCTTTGGCCGGGTCGGCTTGTTCCGCAATCAGCCAGGGGATCAGTTGCTTCAAAAGAGTGATTTGGTGATTGCTATCGGTTATGACCCAGTCGAATACGAACCACGTAACTGGAACGCTGATGGCAAGGCGGCGATTGTGGTGATTGATGCCCAACCAAGCGAACTGGATCAAAGCTTCCAGCCGCAGGAAGAACTGATTGGCGACATTTCTGAAACCCTGAGTATTTTGACCCCGCTGGTGCGTGGTTATCAGGTGGCGCCGGCCGCTAAAAACTACCTGGCCGACTTGCAGGCTCAGCTACAGGCCCGCGATGTCGCCCCAGCAGCGGCGCACAACCGCGTGCATCCGCTGAGCATTGTGGCCGCCTTACAGGCGCGGGTGACCGACAAAATGACTGTGGCCGTCGATGTCGGCAGTCACTACATTTGGATGGCGCGCCACTTCCGCAGCTATGAACCTCGTCGGCTCTTGTTCTCAAATGGGATGCAGACGCTGGGGGTGGCCTTGCCCTGGGCGATTGCGGCTACGTTGGTGCGGCCAGGCGAAAAAGCGGTGTCCGTGTCCGGTGATGGCGGCTTCCTGTTTTCGGCGGCCGAACTGGAAACGGCGGTGCGTTTGAAAGCTAACCTCGTCCACATTATCTGGAATGATGGCTACTATGACATGGTCAAGTTTCAGGAAGAGATGAAGTATGGCCGCGCTGCCGGGGTTGATTTTGGCCCGGTAGACTTTGTGAAATATGCCGAGAGCTTCGGCGCCAAAGGTCTGCGAGTGACTGATCCCAGTCAGTTGGATGCCGTGCTGGATGAAGCGTTTAACACGGCCGGACCGGTGGTCGTGGATATTCCGGTTGATTATAGCGACAACCCGAAGCTCGGCGCAGCGATGTTGGATGATCAATTCTAGGAGGCACAAGGTGAATAATCAGCTTTTATATCAACATGGCACGTTAGGCGCGTTGGTGCCTGGCTTGTTTCAAGGCACCTTAGCCGTCGCGGAGCTGCTCAAGCATGGTGATACTGGGATTGGTACCCTCACTGGGCTTGACGGCGAACTGGTCATTATCGATGGGGTCGTCTACCAAGTCAGGGCCTCTGGCCAGGTCACGGTGATCGAAAACGGCCAGGTGCCATTCGCCAACGTTCACTTTGCCGCTTTCAAACCTGCTGGTGACGTCAGCGGGGCGGCCGCTGCCGTGCAGCAGCAGATGCTAGCGGCACTGGGGACCCATAATTTATTCGCTGCGGTGCAAGTCCGCGGCACCTTTGCCCACATGACCACGCGCGCTGTGAAGGCGCAGCAACGGCCATACCCAGGCCTGGCGGCGACAGCGGCGGACCAAGCTGTCTTTTCCCGTGACCAGGTGGCAGGGACCCTCCTGGGCTACTGGTCGCCGCAGTTGTATGCTGGCATGGCCTCGCCGGGGTTCCACCTGCATTTTCTCGCGGCTGACCATCAATTTGGCGGCCATGTGCTGGACTACACAGTAGCGGCCGGTACCCTGGCGACGCAGGTATTTAGTGACATCCAATTGCACCTGCCAACAACTGACCCAGAATTCCTAAATGCCGATCTGGATGGCGATTTGCTGGGTGATATTACTAAGTCGGAACACTAATTACCGTCAAGCTCGGTGGTGTTTCCCTCTGGCTTTTCGTATACTGAAACCAAAGGGGGACTGACCGATGATTAGAGCGTTGACAGTTGAGGAATTGCCTCAGGTGGTGCCGATGTTTCATGACTATTATGCATCGAGCACGGTACCCCATCAGTTCGCAGATGCTGAGCTGCAGACGTTTTTGGCCGGCATTCTGACCCGGCAACAAGGCGCGCTGTTGGTGGCTGAATCAGCCGGGCAGCTGGCCGGGTTTGCACTGTTGTATTTAACCTACGAAACCCGGGCCATGAAGCCGCTGACGATTTTGAATGACCTGTTCGTGGCCGCCCCATTTCGCCAGCAAGGCCTGGCCCGCGCCCTCACAGCCGCTAGCGGCGACTGGGCCAAAGCGCAGGGCTGCGCAGAGATGAACTGGCAAACCCGCACCACCAACTTGGGCGCGCAACATCTGTATGATCAAGTGGCCACCAGGGAAGCAGGCTGGATTCACTACGCCCAGCGCCTTGATTAGGCCACAAAAATAGCGTCATCCTTGCGTGAAGGGATGACGCTATTTTTGCGTGTGCGATTTACTTGGCGTGCCGGTACCCGTAGGCGAAGTAGATGACCATGCCAATGCCAAACCAGATGAGGCTCATCACCCAAGTTTCTGCGCTCAGCTGACTCATGAGCAGCAGGCAAAAGAGAAACGAGACAATTGGCACCACCGGATAACCAGGTACCTGGAAGCCGTGGTTGTCGATTTGCTCATGCTTGCGGAGCGGAATGATTCCCAGACTGACAAAGGCGAAGGCAATCAAGGTGCCGATGTTCACGAGATTGACGAGTTGGGTCAGTGGCACGAATCCGCCCATCACCGCAATAATCAAGGTCACTGTCCACAAGGCGTTAAAGGGGAGTTGGTGGGTGACTTTGCCGAACCATTTCGGTAATAACCCATCGCGGCCAATTGCGTACACCAGGCGGCTGGAGCTGTAGACCATGGTAATCATCATCGTGAACATACCAGCCAGCGCCCCGACGGCAATGATGCCGCCAAGCTGCGGCTGGTGGATCAGGTTCAAGGCGAAAGTCACCGGATCCGCCACGTTAAGTTGGGTGTACTTGACGATGCCGGTAAGCACCACTGCCACCAGGACATACAAAATGGTCGCAATAATCAAGGTGCCAATAATGCCTCGCGGCAGGGTCTTCTGCGGGTTTTTGACCTCCGGCGCGGAGGCGGAAACAGCGTCAAAGCCGAGATAGGCAAAAAAGACGAGTGAAGCACCAGCGAGAATCCCTTTGAACCCGAATGGCATGAAAGGCTGCCAGTTCATCGGTTTGATGTAAAAGGCCCCCACCACGACAAACAGGCCAATAATCAGCAGTTTGACCAAGACCATGGCTCGGTTTACCGCCATAGAGGTGGTCATGCCGCGGGATAACATCAAGCCGATAATCAAGACCACAATCACTGCCACCAGGTTGATGTAAGTCCCGTGGGCCGGGTCAAAGGCGCCACTGAGCGCATGGGGGATGCGGAGGCCAAAGCCACTGATCAAATTGGCAAAGTAAGCGGCGAAGCTCGTCGACACCGCGGCTACCGCCAACATGTATTCCAAAATCAGCGCCCAGCCAATGATCCAGCCAAAAATTTCGCCGAAGACAATGCTGCCATACGCATACGCCGAACCCGCCACTGGTAGTGCCGAGGCAAACTCGGCGTAACACATCGCAGCCAGCGAGCACACGATTGCGGCCAAAACAAAAGCCAGCGTAATGGCTGGCCCTGAAGTGGTGGCCGCAACGGTGCCAGGCAAGATGAAAATCCCAGTGCCAATCACCGCCCCGATCCCCAGCGCAATCAAATCGCGGGTGGTCAAAGTCCGGGCGAGCTGATGATCGCTTTGCAAGGTTTGGGCGACGTCAGGCTTGCGGGTGAGCTGCTGCCAAAAAGAATGAGGTTTCATTTGACCTTGCCTTCCTCTTTTTCTGCCAAATATTTCTTTTGGTCGGGGACATACTTGAAGTTCGGATCAATTTCCTTATCAATGGCGTCGAAGGCCTGCTGCATTTTCAGACCCATCTGGGCCGTCATCTCATCGGTCACGCGGCCGGCTGGTACTTCAATCGGCTCACCGAAGCGTACTGTGATGCGTTTGCGGAGCAGCACATGGGAGAATTTGATGGGGCCTTGGTAGACCGCCGGCACAATCGGCACCTTGGCTAACTTGGCGATCAACACCGCGCCGCCTTTCAGGTCGTTGGCATAGCGTGAGCCGGAAGGAAACAGCATCACAGACAGTTGACCTTGCTTTAGCAGGCGCACCGGTGTTTTAATGGCACTTGGACCGGGATTAGCCCGGTTAACGCCAAAGGCATGCATGTGGCGCAAAAACCAGCCCAGCACCGGATTTTCGAAGAGCTCGTCCTTGCCCATCACCGCAAACTGGCGGGGGCTAGCAGCCAACCCGAAAAACACGGGATCGAGCCAGGTACGATGAGGGCCAACTAGGACGTAAGGCCCGTCAGGCAACGCTTCTTTGTTTTCATAGTGGGTGTTGCCGTTGATGATCAAAATCAAAATCCGGACCAACCCGCGGATAAATGAATAAAACATCTTTTTTAATCCTTCCATTCAAGACTCGTGGCGCGTCGCCACTAGCATTAAGTTCGATAAATTATACCACACTAGTTGGTATCTGCAGAAAGGACCACCTCAATGACGCATCCAACCCTTCAGCCTGATGAACGCATTGACGAACTCGCCAGTGTTGGCATCAAAATCATCCAAAGCCCTCAGTTATTTGCGTTCTCCTTGGACGCCGTCGTTCTCGCGGCTTTTGCCGAGATTGGCCAACATAGCCGGGTGGTGGACCTCGCAGCCGGCAACGGTGCCGTCGGCTTATTTGTCGCTAAGCGCACCGATCAGCCGGTGACTTTGGTGGAACTGCAGCCGCGCCTCGCAGAAATGGCGCGCCGCAGTGTCGCTTTGAATGAGCTGCCCAATGTCGAGGTACTGACGCGCGATCTCAAAACCACCCCGGAAGTTGTGGCCAAAGATTCCGTTGACGTGGTGGTTTGCAACCCGCCGTATTTCAAGGTCAGTCCGCAAAGCAAAACCAACCCCAACGATCACTTAGCTTTGGCCCGCCACGAACTCACCACCGACTTTGCCACGGTCTGCCAAACCGCCAGTGCGCTGCTTAAGTATCAAGGCAAAGCCTTTTTTGTCCATCGGCCTGACCGTTTGCAAGAACTATTGAGCACCATGATGGCCGCCAAACTCGCGCCTAAGAAGTTGCGGTTCATTCACCCGCGGGCAAACCAGGAAGCTAACATGGTGTTAATTGAAGGCATTCGCGCGGGCAAACCGGATGGCATTCGCGTCATGCCGCCATTGGTGGTTTATGACGAAGACAGCCACTATACCCCGGAGGTGGAACACTTACTTTATGGATAGCTATTACTTTTACGTCTTGCTCTGCGCTGATGGCACCTTTTATGGCGGTTACTCCACCGACGTCGAAGCCCGCGTCGCCACGCACAACGCAGGCAAAGGCGCCAAATACACCAAAACCCGCCGCCCCGTGCGCCTGCTTTATCAAGAAGCCTTCACCAACGAACATGACGCCTTATCCGCCGAGTGGCACTTCAAGCACCAAAGCCGCAAAGCCAAAGAGGCGTTCCTCGCTGACAAGAAGGTTGAATGGCAGAAAAAGTAGCACACTCTTGGAAGGTGTGCCTGTTTGCTCAATCCTGAGGCCTTTGCAATACTGAATAGCAACACACCAAGGTAGGGCAGGGCAGCCGGAGCAGGCAGGGGCTCAGGGGTGAAATTGTTCTTAGCCAGCGGTCTTTCTGGCTTAGAACAAGCCGCGACTTTGAGACTCGCAAGGCGAGGCTCAAAGCGCTGGCCACCCCGCTTTCGCCCCCTGTCTGCGGAGGCTGCCCTGCCCGGCCGTTAAAGTATTTGCATAAACAGAAGTATTTCTGTATAATCATTTGAGTGTGAAAAGCACAAACCACATCAAGGTAAGATTGTCGCCCCGGTGCTTCGGGAGAAGTGGGGCGGCGAGTCGACGACCTTGAGAGGAATAAAACCATATGGAGGACTACACATGTCTGTATTAAGCATGAAACAACTGCTTGAAGCTGGTGTCCACTTCGGTCACCAGACTCGTCGCTGGAACCCAAAGATGAAGCCATTCATCTTCACCGAACGGAACGGTATCTACATCATCGATCTGCAAAAGACCGTTAAGATGATTGACGACGCCTACAACTTCGTCAAGGACGAAGCTGCTGACGGCGGCGTATTCCTGTTCGTTGGGACCAAGAAGCAGGCCCAAGATGCGATTGCTGAAGAATCAACTCGCGCCGGCCAGTACTACGTTAACCACCGTTGGCTCGGTGGGACCTTGACCAACTGGAACACCATCCAGACCCGGATCAAGCGCCTCAAGGACATCAAGAAGATGGCCACTGACGGCACCTTCGACAAGCTGCCTAAGAAAGAAGTTTCCTTGCTGAAGAAGCAGCAAGAAAAGCTGACCAAGTTCTTGGGTGGGATTGAAGACATGCCTCGCATCCCAGATGTTATCTTCATCGTTGACCCTCGCAAGGAAAAGATTGCCGTTCAGGAAGCACAAAAGCTGAACATTCCAATCGTGGCGATGGTTGATACCAACTCCGATCCAGATGACATCGACGTCATCATCCCATCAAACGATGACGCGATTCGCGCCGTTCGTCTGATTACCGCCAAGATGGCCGATGCCATCATCGAAGGCAACCAGGGTGAAGACCAAGACGACCAGCAAGACGTTCAGGCACCAGCTGAAGACGCCAAAGCTGACTCGATCGAAGACATTGTTGAAGCCGTTGAAGGCGACAACGATACCCAAGCAAAATAATAAATAAGTAAGACTCAGTCGTCTGTGCTTTGCAGCAAATGCAGGCGCAGGCGACTTTTTTAGACAAAACAAGGAGGAACTACAATGGCGATTACTGCTAAACAAGTCAAGGAACTACGCGACCGCACTCAAGTTGGGATGATGGACGCCAAAAAAGCACTGGTGGCGGCTGATGGTGACATGGAAAAGGCCATCGACGTCCTGCGCGAAAAAGGGTTGGCGAAAGCGGCGAAGAAGAGCGGCAACATTGCGGCTGAAGGTTTGACGGCCATTACCGTTGACGGTAACACTGCTGCTATCATCGAAGTGAACTCCGAAACCGACTTTGTGGCTAGCAACGATAAGTTCCAAAACTTTGTTCAAGCAGCCGGTGCTGCTATTGTTGCCGGCAAGCCAGCTGACCTGACTGCCGCATTGGCCCTGGATGTTGACGGCCAGAGCTTGGATGATGCCGCTAAGGCGTTGACCGCTGTTATTGGTGAAAAGATCGACCTGCGTCGGTTCACCGTTGTGGAAAAAGAAGATGGCGACCACTTCGGCGCGTACCTGCACAATGGTGGCCAAATTGCCGCTTTGGTGACTTTGGCTGGCGGCGATGACGAAACCGCGCGCGACATTGCGATGCACGTGGCGGCTATCAACCCAACTTACCTCGACCGGAGCGAAGTACCAGCTGATGAACTGAAGAAGCAAACCGACATCTTCACCAAGGAAACGCTTGATGAAGGCAAGCCTGAGAAGATTGTTCCACGCATCGTTGAAGGCCGGGTTAACAAATGGCTGAGCGAAAGCTCCCTGGTTGATCAGGAATATGTCAAGGACCCAGACCAAACGGTTGCCCAATTTGCCAAGAGCAAAGGCGCTACCGTGAAGGGCTTTGTCCGTTATGAAGTCGGCGAAGGGATCGAAAAGAAGCAAGATAACTTTGTCGATGAAGTGATGGGTCAAATCAAAGACTAAGGCTTAACTTAAGGCAGCTTCCCCGCAAGAGGAGGCTGCTTTTTGCTAGGGCGTAGGTAGTCAAGATTTTGATAATTCCCCCGGCGAAAGCCCAGCGGTGGGGTTGAATATGGTAAACTAATACCAGCAAATAAGAAGGGACAATTCATCATGATCAAATATAAACGCATTGTACTGAAGGTGAGCGGTGAAGCCTTAGGCGGCGCGAACGGCTTTGGCATTCAGCCCCCAGTGATCAAATTGATTGCTGAACAGATTAAACAAGTCCACGAACTTGGCGTACAGATTGCCATCGTCTGCGGCGGCGGCAACATCTGGCGTGGCGAAACCGGCGCACAGATGGGCATGGAGCGCGCGCAGGCCGACTACATGGGCATGCTGGCAACGGTGATGAACGGCTTGGCGCTGCAGGATAGCCTGGAAAACCTGGGCGTCCCAACGCGGGTGCAAACCTCCATCGAAATGCGCCAAATCGCTGAACCTTACATCCGGCGGAAGGCCGTGCGGCATCTGGAAAAAGGCCGCGTTGTGATTTTTGCTGGCGGCACTGGGAACCCGTACTTCAGCACAGATACCACCGCGGCTTTGCGCGCTGCCGAAATCGATGCCGATGTGATCTTGATGGCCAAAAATGGGGTCGATGGCGTCTACTCTGCTGATCCCAACAAGGATGCTTCGGCGGTGAAGTTTGAAGAATTGACCCATATGGACATCATCAATAAAGATTTACATGTCATGGATTCCACGGCTAGCACGCTGTCGATGGACAATGACATTCCGCTGGTCGTTTTCAACCTGAACGATCCGGACAACATCAAGAAGGTCGTTGAAGGTGAAAACATCGGGACGACCATTAAAGGGAGAGAATAACATGGCCAATCCAATCATTGCTGAAGCGGAAACGCAAATGAAGAAGACTGAAGAGGCACTGGGCCGCCAGCTGGGCAATATTCGGGCCGGCCGGGCCAATGCCAGCTTACTCAACCGCATCACGGTGAGTTACTACGGCGCTGATACGCCGCTGAACCAAATTGCCGCTATCACGGTGCCAGAAGCCCGGGTGCTGTTGATTACGCCATACGACAAAACCGCGCTGAAGGACATTGAGGCCGCACTGAATGCCAGCGACCTTGGGATTAACCCGGCCAATGACGGTAACGCCATTCGCTTAGTGGTGCCACAACTCACTGGGGAACGCCGGCAAGAAATTGCCAAAGAAGTCGGCAAGTACGAAGAAGAAGCAAAAATCGCGATTCGCAATGTCCGGCGCGACGCCTTGGACAAGCTCAAGAAGCAGGAAAAGGCCAGCGAAATCACGGAAGACGATTTGCACCGCGACGAAAAGGCCGTTCAAAAGGTGACTGATGCCTCAGCCAAGCGGCTTGAAGCAATCGCCGCAGAAAAAGAAGCCGAAATCAAAGAAGGCTGATTGCCTTCGGCTGGCCAGCGCGCTCCTATTTTTGGAGGCCGCCTGGTCAGCTTTTTGATTGGGCGGCGGGCGTTGCTGTTTAAACCGCCTGATTTCTGCTACAATCAATAAGACTATAAGCGTTTGGGAACAGGAGGATTCAGTGTGGCAGAGTTAGCGCATGCGTTAGACCCGGCGCGGATACCCGCCCATGTCGCCATTATCATGGATGGCAACGGGCGATGGGCCAAACACCGCCATTTACCGCGAGTGGCCGGCCATAAGCAAGGCATGGAAACCGTTAAAACCATCACCAAAGCGGCCAGTCGCCTCGGGGTGAAGGCTTTGACGTTATACGCCTTTTCTACTGAAAATTGGAAACGGCCGACCAGCGAAGTCAGTTATCTGATGCGGCTGCCGGTGGATTTCTTCGGCACCTTTATGCCAGAACTGATTGAAGAAAACGTGCGCGTCATGGTGATGGGCGAACTGGCGGCACTGCCAGCCAAAACCCAGCAAGCCGCCCGCGATGCGATGGCAGATACCGCGGCGAATACCGGTATGATTTTGAATTTTGCCTTGAACTATGGCGGCCGCGACGAATTGATTCAGGCCACCCAGACGATTGCGGCGGAAGCAGCGGCCGGCGAGCTCGAACCCAGCACGATTGATGCGCAAACCATCGCTGACCATCTGATGACGCACCCCTTAGGTGAGCTAGCTGATCCGGATCTGTTGATTAGAACCAGCGGGGAAGAACGCATCTCGAATTTCCTGCTGTGGCAGTTGGCATACAGCGAACTCGTCTTTACCGATACGTTCTGGCCTGATTTCACCGCTGCGACGCTGCAGGCTTGCATTGCCGACTATCAAGGTCGGGATCGGCGCTTTGGCGGACTCAAATAAGCGAAACATGGAGGGTTATCTTTAATGAAACAGCGAATCATTACCGCGGTCGTCGCGTTGGCGATTTTTATTCCGATTTTGATTTTAGGCGGGATCTGGCTTGAAATTGCCGGGTCAGCCTTGGCCTTGGTGGCCTTATCGGAAGTCTTTATCATGCGCAAACGCATTATCGTTTCGTTTGATTTCCTGATTTCGGCCATCGGGATTTTAGCGGTGACCTTGCCGGACAACATGATGGCTTGGGTGCCAAGCTTCATTTCGCGGCTGGATATCGTCTATGTGGTGGTGGTGCTCCTGTTGCTGCACACCGTGGCCAGCAAAAACCGGGTCACCTATGATGACGTGGCGGTGTCGACCTTGTCGATTTTCTATATTGGTACCGGGTTTCATTATTTGATTGCGGTTCGCAACAGCCCAGCTGGCGGCTTAGATACCTTGCTGTTTGCCATGATCATTGTGTGGCTCACTGATTCCGGGGCTTACTTTGTCGGCCGCGCCTTGGGCAAACATAAATTGTGGCCTGCCATCAGTCCCAATAAAACTTGGGAAGGCAGCATTGGCGGTAATGTGGTGGCCTTGATTTTTGCCGCCATTTACCTGCAATTCTTCCCGCAAGCGTATGGCTTCTGGCCAATGATGGGGATTGCTTTGGTGCTGTCGATTATTGGCTCCCTCGGTGATTTGATCGAATCCGCCCTCAAACGCTTCTATGGCGTCAAAGACTCCGGTAAGATTTTACCAGGCCATGGCGGCATCCTCGATCGTTTTGATAGCTTGCTGCTGGTGCTGCCGATGATTCACTTCTTCGGTATTTTGTAAGCCGGAAAGGAACGATTCATGACTACCATCATTCAATTTTTGATCGTTTTTGTCATCCTAGTGCTGGTCCATGAATTCGGACATTTCATTTTTGCTAAATGGTCCGGGATTTTGGTGCGCGAGTTTTCCATCGGCATGGGCCCCAAGCTGGTTGCCTGGCACCGCCACCACACCACCTACACGCTAAGGCTGCTGCCGTTGGGCGGGTACGTGCGGATGGCGGGTTGGCAAGACGAAGATGATGAAATCAAACCCGGCACGATGCTCGCCATTGAAACCAATGGGCAAGGCGTGGTCAGCCGCATCAACTTAAGCCAAAAAACCACCTTGCAAGGCGGGATTCCCGTGCAGGTCGATCATGTCGATTTGGTCCATGCCCTTGAAATCAGCGGTTATGCTAACGGCGATGAAAGTGAACTGAAGACCTGGCGGGTGGATCATGATGCCACCATCATCGAAGAAGATGGCACGGAAGTCGTGATTGCCCCGGAAGATGTGCAGTTTCAAAATGCCAAGTTGTGGAAACGGATGCTGGTCAATTTTGCTGGGCCGTTGAACAACTTCCTGCTGGCAATTGTCGTGTTCATCGGCTTGGGGCTGGCCAACGGGGTCGCGGTTACCAACACGAATCAAATCGGTCAAATTCAGCCGAACTCCCCGGCCGCTGTCGCTGGTCTGAAAGCCAATTCACATCTTCAGACCATTGCCGGCCAAAAGGTCAAAGCCTTTGACGACATCGGCCCGATTTTGGCCAAACATAAAGAAGAGCCCATCAAGGTGGTGGCGATTAAGGCTGGTGTCACCCAGCATCTCACCATCACCCCAAGCAAGCAAGGCACCATCGGGGTGTATGCGGCCGTCAGTCACAATCCGCTCGGTGCCATCAAATATGGCTTCACCGCGAGTTGGGGGGTGGCCAGCTCCATTTTCCATGTGTTGGGGCAAATGGTCACCGGCCACTTCTCGCTGAATCAATTGGCGGGGCCGGTGGGCATCTACACGATGACCGCCTCGGCGGCCAAGGCCGGTATCGCGTCACTGGTGGTATTTTTGGCGGCGCTGAGTGTCAACTTAGGCATCATGAATTTAATTCCCATTCCAGTGCTGGATGGGGGCAAGCTGCTGCTGAATCTGATTGAACTGATTCGCCGCAAGCCGCTGAAACAAGAGCACGAAAGTATGGTGACGCTGATTGGGGCAGGCATCATGTTCGCCTTAATCATCGCCGTGACCATCAACGATATCATGCGCAGTTTTTAATCGAAATGCTTTGGAGGCAAAATGTTAATGAAACAATCACGAATGTTCATCCCGACGGTTAAAGAAGTACCCAGTACAGCAGAAGCCAAGTCGCACCAAATGATGCTGCGCTCTGGCTTTATTCGCCAAGTGGCGGCCGGCGCTTATGCCTATTTGCCGCTCGCTGACCGGGTGCTGGCCAAAATCGAAAAGGTCATCGATGCTGAAATGACCAAAATCGATGCCGTGAAAATGCGGATGCCAAGCCTCTTGCCAGCAGAATTGTGGCAAGAATCCGGCCGGTATGAAACTTACGGTCCAAATCTGTTCAAGCTGAAGGATCGCCATGATCGCGACTTCATTCTCGGCCCAACCCACGAAGAAACCTTCACTGATTTGGTCCGTAATGACCTGAACTCATACAAGAAGATGCCACTGGTTTTGTACCAAATCCAAACCAAGTATCGTGATGAGGATCGGCCACGTTATGGTTTGCTCCGGTCCCGGGAATTCATCATGGAAGATGTCTACTCTTTCACTGCGAACTTGGAAGACTTGGATACCATCTATAACCAGATGGAAAAAGCCTACACCAATATCTTTAACGAACTCGGCCTGGACTTCCGGGCTATTGTTGGGGATGGCGGGGCCATGGGCGGTAAAGATTCCAAGGAATTCTCTGCCATTGCGCCGATTGGGGAGGACACCATTGTGTATTCGGATGGCTCCGACTATGCGGCGAACCTCGAAATGGCCACCAGTATGACCGTGCCAACGCCTAGCCACGAAGACCTGGGCGAGTTGACCACGGTTGATACCAAGGACGCCAAAACCATTGCGGAAGTGGCTGAATTCCTGGCGATTCCTGCCAGCAAGCTGATCAAAGCAGTGCTGTTCATCGCCGACGAAAAGCCGGTGCTGGCTTTGGTCCGCGGCGACTACGACGTCAATGACGTCAAGCTCAAGAACCTGCTGAATGCTGACTTCTTAGAGATGGCGACGCCGGAGCAAGTTGAGCAGTACATGCACTGTGAAATCGGCAATATCGGGCCGGTGAACGTCGATGAGGACGTCTTAATCATCGCTGACAACAGCTTGACGGGCAGTGCCAATATGGTGGCTGGCGCCAATGCTGCCCACCAGCATCTGCAAAACGTCAACCTCGGCCGCGACTTCACGCCGGCCCAAACCGCCGACATTCGCTTTGTGACCGAAGGGGAGCTGTCCCCAGATGGCGAAGGGGTCTTGCACTTCACTAAAGGGATCGAAATCGGCCATATCTTCAAGCTAGGCACACGCTACACCGAAGCGATGGGGGCCAACTTCTTGGATGAAAACGGCCGCGCCAAGCCAATCATCATGGGTTCTTACGGCATCGGGGTGTCGCGTTTGCTGTCCGCGATTGCGGAACAAACCCTCGATGAACACGGGCTGGTTTGGCCGCGGGCCGTGGCGCCATTTGACGTCCATGTGGTGCCAGTTAACTTGAAGAAGCAAGACCAAGCCGATCTCACCGCGAAAATCACCAAGTTGCTGGAAGCAGCCGGGTATGAGGTGTTGGTCGACGATCGTAACGAACGCCCTGGGGTCAAATTTGCGGATGCGGATCTGATTGGCTTGCCAGTGCGCGTCACCGTCGGCAAGAAAGCCGCGGATGAAATCGTGGAACTCAAGCTCCGTAAATCCGGTGAAACGCTGGAAGTGAAAGCCGATGAGCTGACGGCTTCCTTAAAGATTTTGCTTGATCAAGCCTAAAGTGATGAGGGCGCCTGCATCGTTGTGATGCAGGCGTTTTTTGGTGGCTTAACCTGCAGTGATGGCGCCTTGTTCAATCGCTGGTTTCGGGTTACGATAGTTGCATGACAAAAAAGGAGTGTGGCCGATTTGGCACTATCGAAAGAGGAAATGTTTGCGAAGCTGGTCGAGCAGCTGCAATTGCCGCAGCAAATTAGCGAAGATGACAGTTTAGCCCACGCAAGCGTTGAAACGGTCACGGTGCATAGCCAAACCAAGCGCTATGACTTTACCCTGAATACCGACCAAGTGTTGCCTTATGCCATTTATGTCCAGCTTGAGGCGCATTTGACGGCGGCGTTCAAAGCCATCGCTCAAACCACCCTGCGCATCAACCCGCGCCAGGTGGACCTAGGCGCTGACAAGCTGTCCGCTTATTGGTCTTATGTCGTTGCCCATGCGCAGATTGAGTCCGCCATTGTGCAAGAAACTTGCATGCGCCAAACGCCGCAGTTTGAGGACGGTAAAATCACACTCACAGCGGAAAATGAACCGGTGCGAGGCTTTTTGATCAACCAAGGGCTAGGTAAGCTCACTGAAACCTACGCGCAAGTCGGTCTCCCTGGGGTGAACTTGGTGGCCCGGGTGGATGCTGGGGAAACCCAGGCCAAACTGGCTGCTTTTCAGGCCCAAAAAGCCGAACAAGCCGCGGCCTTGGCTAAGCGGGCGCAGGCGGTGGTGGCGCAACGTGAACAAGCACCAGCCGCTAGCACCGGCCCGATTCAGCTCGGCCGCAGCATGAAGGCCAGCGATGAACCGACCCAAATGGTGGCCATCACCCAGGAAGAGCGGTCAGTGGTCATCGAAGGTTATGTGTTTGATGCCGAGGTGCGGCAGCTGCGCTCCAAGCGGTCGCTTTTGATTTTCAAAGTGACCGACTACACCTCGAGTTTTGTCGTGAAAAAATTCAGTAATGACGCCGACGATGAGGCGGCGTTTGAACGCATTAAGCCGGGCCTTTGGCTACGCATTCGCGGCAGTGTCCAGGAAGATAACTACTCCCGCGAACTGACCGTAAACGCCCAAGCCATCGAAGAAGTGCATCACGCCGCGCCGCAAGATACCGCTGAGGGTGAGAAGCGCATCGAGTTGCATCTGCACACCAACATGAGCCAGATGGATGCCATGCCAAGTATTTCGGCTTATGTGGCGCGCGCCAAGGCCTGGGGCCACTCTGCCATTGCGGTGACCGACCATGCCGGCCTGCAAGCTTATCCAGAAGCGCATACTGCGGCGACCAAGGCCGGATTGAAAATGCTCTACGGCGTTGAGGTCAACTTGGTGGATGACGGGACCCCGGTGGCTTATCAAGCCGAAGCGCCGCGCGATTTGGAGTCAGACACTTATGTCGTGTTTGATATTGAAACCACCGGGCTGTCTGCCGTTTACGACAAAATCATCGAACTGGCCGCTGTGAAAATGAAAGACGGTAAGGTGATCGATAATTTCGAGGAAATGATCGACCCTGGGTTCGCGTTGTCGGAAACCACGATCAATTTGACCCATATCACGGATGAAATGGTGCGTGGCTCCAAATCTGAAGCTGATGTGCTGCATCTGTTCCGCCAGTTCTGTGAAGGCACCATCATGTGTGGCCATAACGTCACTTTCGACGTGGGCTTTTTGAACACGGCTTACCAACGGATGAATGAAGAAACCATTCAAAATCCGGTGATTGATACGCTGGAGCTCTCGCGGATGCTGCATCCGGAACGGAAGAATCATAAACTGGATACGTTGAGTAAGGCCTACAAAATTAGCCTGAATCATCACCACCGGGCCAACGCCGATGCTGAGGCGACCGGCTATTTGATGTATGCCTTGGAAAAAGAAGCCAAGAGCATGTATGGCATCACCAAGCTCAATGAACTGAACTCTCGCATTGGTGAAGACGATGCGTACAAGCAAAGCCGGCCAGTGCATGCGGTGATTATGGCCAAGACCCAAGCCGGGCTGAAGAACTTGTTCAAGCTCGTCTCGCTGTCGAACGTCAAGTACTACTACCGCCTCCCACGGGTGCCACGCAGCCAGCTCCAGAAGCTGCGCGAAGGACTGATGGTCGGCTCCGGTTGTGCTTCTGGCGAAGTCTTTGTGGCTGCCATGCAAAAAGGCTATGCCGAAGCTGCAGCGAAGGCCAAGTTCTACGACTACTTAGAGGTGCAGCCGCTGGCCAACTACCAGCCGTTGATCGAAGGCGGCTTGATTCAAGGCCAGGCGCATTTGCAAGAAATCATCAAGCAAATCATTAAAATCGGCCAGGAACAAGGCAAACCCGTGGTGGCCACAGGGGATGCGCATTATCTTGATCCCACCGACGCGATTTATCGCAAGATTTTGATTCACAGTCAAGGCGGGGCGAATCCGCTGAATCGCCATGAGCTGCCAGATGTGCATTTCCGCTCGACCCAAGAGATGCTGGATGCTTTTGCTTGGCTGAAGGACGACCAACTGGCGCATCACCTAGTCGTAGAGAACACGCACCAAGTGGCGGATATGATCGATGATGACATTACGCCAGTTAAAACCAAGCTCTACACGCCAGATATCCCCGGCGTGGAAGAACACCTGCAAAATGACGTGATGACGACGGCGCACCGGCTTTACGGCGATCCGCTGCCTGAAATTGTGCAGGCGCGGCTGGATAAAGAGCTCAAGAGCATCATCGGCAATGGGTTCTCGGTGATTTACAACATCGCCCAACAGCTGGTTTTAAAATCGAACAAAGACGGGTACTTGGTTGGTTCCCGTGGTTCCGTCGGTTCGAGTTTGGCCGCGACCATGTCTGGGATTACCGAAATCAATCCACTGCCGCCACATTACCGCTGCCCCGAGTGCCAGTACTCAGAATTCTTCACCAAAGGGGAGTACGGCTCCGGGTTTGACTTGCCTGACAAGCAGTGCCCCAAGTGTGGCGCCGAGCTAGCCAAAGACGGGCAGGATATTCCCTTTGAAACTTTCCTTGGGTTCCATGGCGACAAGGTGCCTGATATCGATCTGAACTTCTCTGGGGACTACCAACCAGTGGCCCATAACTACATCAAAGTGCGGTTCGGGGAAGATCACGCCTTCCGTGCCGGGACCATTGGCACCGTGGCGGATAAAACCGCTTATGGTTACGTCAAAGCCTACGAACGCGACACCGGGCAAATGCTGCGCGGTGCGGAAATTGACCGCTTGGCCAAAGGCGCCACTGGGGTGAAGCGCACCACGGGTCAGCATCCGGCCGGGATTTTGATTGTGCCGGCGGATATGGATATCTACGACTTTTCCCCGATTCAGTACCCGGCCGATGATCAAACCGCGGCTTGGAAAACCACCCACTTTGATTTCCACTCGATTCACGACAATATTTTGAAAATGGATGTGCTGGGTCATGATGACCCGACCATGATTCGTATGCTGCAAGATCTCTCTGGGGTCGATCCAAAGTCGATTCCTATGGACGACCCTGGCGTCATGTCCCTGTTTTCCAGTCCGGAAGTCCTAGGCGTAACCGAAGAGCAGATCAACTCGAAAACCGGGACGCTGGGCGTGCCTGAATTCGGGACCCGCTTTGTGCGGGGGATGCTGGAAGAAACGCATCCGAAGAAATTCTCTGAACTCCTGCAGATTTCCGGCTTGTCTCACGGGACGGATGTGTGGTTGGGCAACGCCGAAGAGCTGATTCAACAGGGCAAAGTCACCATTAAAGAAGTAATCGGTTGTCGTGATAACATCATGATGGACTTGATTCACTGGGGAATGGATGACTCCATGGCCTTCAACATCATGGAGCACGTGCGTAAAGGCCGTGGGATTCCTGACGACTGGCAGCAGGCGATGCGGGACAATCCCAATGTGCCAGACTGGTACATTGATTCCTGCCTGAAAATTAAGTACATGTTCCCGAAGGCCCACGCGGCCGCGTATGACCTGATGGGGCTGCGCATTGCGTGGTTCAAAGTGTACTTCCCGCTGGTGTACTACGCTTCCTACTTCTCTGTCCGCGCCGAAGATTTCGACCTGGTGGCGATGAGCCATGGCAAAGAAGCCACCAAAGCTGCCATCAAAGCCATTACGGATCAAGGCAACGACGCCTCGGCGAAGGAAAAGAGTCTGCTGACGATTTTGGAACTGGCGAACGAGTGTCTGGAACGCGGGTTCAAAATCAAAATGGTCGACATCAACCACTCCGATGCGCATGATTTTCTGATTGTGGATGATCACACCTTGCTCGCACCATTCCGTGCCGTGCCAGGCTTGGGCGATAACGTTGCGAAGCAAATCGTGTCAGCCCGGGAGGAAAAGCCATTTTTGTCGAAGGAAGATCTCGCCAACCGCGGCAAGGTTTCCAAGACGTTGATCGATTACATGACTGAAAACCACGTGCTAGATGATTTGCCGGATGAAAACCAGCTGTCCTTGTTCGACAACCTGTTCTAACCTATTGCCGTTCGGTGGAGGGCTCCGCTTGGGGCGCAAGGCCTGCGGTGCGGCCGGTTGGAGCCATAGAGCGGTCTCCAACCTAGTTGTGAAGCCGCAGTCGCTGCGCTCCATTGCGTCTTCCAAACTGCCGCGAAAATTAGCCTTTAGCCTGCAAAGTGCGCAGGTTAAAGGCTAATTTTCGTTTCACGGCGGGCCTCGCGCCCCAAGCTCCGCCCCCGTAGTGGCAAAATAGGCGTAACGGCGAGATAGATGGAATGGGTTTTACTCAACATCTTGTTAGTCAAAATCCAAAACGTCCGAGTCAAATAGCTAACTTAGCGTTTGATGACGAGTAGGAAAATGTGAATGTACCGCTACCTGGGTGATTGATCTGTTATCTAGCGGGTGCGAGTGGGGTGCCACCCCGCTCACACTCGCGTCCCGTCCCACTAAGCCCCAATAGCAATCACGTTTGCAAAAAGGCCTATTCTATGGTAAGTTACATCTAGTAGTTAAATCCTTTGAAAAGGAGTGAGCAGAGATGCTCACTCTTTTTCTTGGAAAGTAGGCGTCAGGCTGCCTAAGCCTAGCGCCTTAGGCTAGGTAGTAGTACGCACAAACAACCAAAAGGGGGGAAAGACTTGAGCACGGTTGTCGATACAGTGAAAACGCTCGTTGATCCAATTTTAGAGGCAAACCATTTTGAGCTGAGCGATATCGAGTTCGTCAAGGAAGGCGGCAGCTGGTACTTGCGGGTCTATATTGATAAGCCAGGCGGCATCACATTGAATGAATGCGTGGCGGTGTCAGAAAGCTTGTCAGAGCAACTTGATGCGATGGACCCTGACCCGATTCCACAGGCCTATTTCTTGGAGGTTTCCTCACCAGGCGCAGAACGCCCGCTCAAATCTGAGCAGGATTTTGAAAATGCCATCGGTGAGTATATTCATATCTCACTGTTTCAAAAGCTCGAGGGTAAAAAAGTGTTCGAAGGCACTTTGAAAGCTTTAACCGCCACTGAGCTGACGTTAACGTTGAAGGACAAGGCGCGCCGGTTTGACCAAGTGTTTGACCGCGCCAGCATTGCCAACGCCCGGTTAGCGATTGAATTTTAATCCGGCGGTTTGCCGCCTGGTAAAGGAAGGATCAACATGTCAAAGGAAATGATTGAAGCGCTTGACGCCCTTGAAACTGAAAAAGGAGTCAAAAAGGAAGTTGTGATCGACGCGTTGGAAGACGCCTTGGCCTCAGCTTACAAGCGCAATTACAACCAGGCCCAGAATGTGGATGTTGAGTTTGACGCCAAAAAAGGCGACATTCATGTTTATGCGGTCAAGGAAGTGACTGAAGAAGTCTTCGACTCTCGGCTGGAAGTCAGCCTCAAGGAAGCTTTGAGTATCAACAAGGCTTACGAAGTCGGCGATAACATTAAGTTTGAAGTGACCCCTAAAGATTTTGGCCGGATTGCGGCCCAAACCGCTAAGCAGGTCATTATGCAGCGGGTGCGCGAAGCAGAACGCGGCATTATCTACGACGAATACTCTCAGTATGAAAATGAAATCATGACTGGGGAAGTGGAGCGCCGCGATAACAAGTTCATCTATGTGAACCTCGGCAAAATCGAAGCGGTCCTCGGCCGCCAAGACCAAATGCCGAATGAACAATATGAACCCCATGACCGCATCAAGGTGTTCGTGACGAAGGTGGAAAACACCAGCAAGGGCCCGCAAGTCTTTGTTAGTCGCACCAACCCTGGTTTGGTCAAGCGCCTGTTTGAACAAGAAGTGCCGGAAATTTTTGATGGCACGGTCGAAATCGCTGGCATCGCGCGTGAAGCGGGCGACCGCACCAAAATTGCGGTGCGCTCGACGAACCCCTCTGTTGACCCAGTCGGCACCACCGTCGGGCCACGCGGGGCGCGGGTGCAAGCCGTGGTGAATGAACTGTCCGGCGAAAACATGGATGTCGTTCAATTCGAAGAAGACCCGGTTGATTACATTGCTAACGCCTTGAACCCAGCCCAAGTGATTGCGGTGCAGTTCAACGACGAAGACAACGATCGTTCTTGCACGGTCATTGTGCCAGATCACCAATTGTCTTTGGCCATTGGTAAAAAGGGTCAAAACGCCCGGCTGGCGGCTAAACTCACCGGCTACAAGATCGACATCAAGGCCGAATCCGACGTTGAGTTTGTCGATGATGAAGAACTCGAAGAAAACGACGAAGCCTTAGAAGAAGCAACCGTTGACTTGCCTGATGATGATCAAGCAGCGTCTGATTCGGCTGCTGAATAGGAGGCCGTCGCATGAAGAAACGGAAAATCCCGATGCGCAAGGATCTCTTGTCGGGCGAAATGTTTCCGAAGAAATCCCTGGTGCGCATTGTGAAGCAACAAGATAACACTGTTGCCATCGATCCCACTGGTAAAGCAGCCGGTCGCGGCGCCTATGTCGCGCTCGATCCAGCCGCTGTTCAAAAAGCAAAAAAGAAGCAACTGATCGAAAAAGCCTTTAGCATCAAGATTGATCCCAGCTTTTACGATGAGTTGTTCGCCTATGTTGACCATCAAAAGGCTCGTCAGGAGCTTTTCGGCGATCAAGCATGAATAAGCAGCAAGCGTTAAACTTGCTGGGGCTCGCAAAGCGCGCCGGCCGCCTGATCACAGGCGAAGGGTTCGTCCTCGGTGCCATCCGCGACCAAAGCGCCAAACTGGTGCTGGTTGCTAGCGATGCCTCAGCGAATACCCGGAAAAAGTTTTCCGATAAAAGTGACTTCTATGCAGTGCCCATTTCCTTTGCCCTCAGTGCTGAGGAACTGACTGATGCCATTGGTAGTCAGCGGTCGCTGATTGCCGTTCAAGATAACGGCTTTGCCAAGAAGTTACTGAAGCTGCTCACCTAAAAATTAACAGGGAGCGTGAAGAAATGGGCAAACAACGAGTATATGAATTTGCCAAAGCAATCGGGGTACCAAGCAAAACGGTGATTGACACCGCTAAGCAGCAAGGTATCGAATTAAAAAATCACATGTCGACGCTTGATGAAGGTCAGGAAAAGACGCTGCGCAGCGCGTTAGGCAAAACGGAGGCCCCCGCGGCTGCCAAGCCTGCCGCAAAAGCCGCTGCTAAACCGGCCGCACCAACGAAGCCTGCTGCCAAGCCAGCCGAAGCTAAGGCTGAAGCAAAAGCGGCTGCCGCTGAGCCAGAATCAGCTAAGCCAGCTGTTGTAAAGCCCGCCACTGAAGCAAAGCCAGCCGAGGCCAAAAAAGCGGCGCCTGGCACGCACCACATGCCGCAAAAAACCGCTGATGGCAAAACGCTGATCAGCAAGTCCGCGATTCGCCGGCCGCATAACACGCAGGCCAACAACCGCAGCAAAGGCCGCTTCGGTCAAGATGACCGGCGCAGCCAAGGCCAAGGCACGCAGGGCAATCGCCCCGCTGGCCGTCAGCAAAATCGGCCGCAAGATCAGCGCAATCCGCGTAGCAATGACCAGCGTAGCGACAATCGCAATGGTCGCCGTGACGATCGCCGCGGTGACAATCGCTTCATGAACCGGACGACCAGCCCAATGCCGCGCGCCGGGCGCGCTACGCAGGCAAACGGCAATCCGCGGCCAGTCGCAGGGAATGATGAGAAATTCATCAAACAGTTAACGGCCAAGAAGGAACGCGAAAAGGCGCAACAGGCGCAAGCCCGTGAAGCTGAAAAAGTCGCCGAAAAGCTGGTGGCTGAACAAACTCGGCCAGTGGCACCAACACCAGCGCCAACGCCGGCCAAGCCGGCAGAAACACGCCGCAACGAGCGGCCAAGTGCGAACAGTCGGCCTGCACGCAATAACAGCAACCAAGGCCGCGGCCGCTTTGATAACAACCGGGGCGGTTTTGGGAATAACAACCGGCGCAATAAGCGTAAGAACAAGCGCCAGATTCAAAGTCAGCCGAAGAAAGAAATGCCACAGCGCAAGGAGCGGCCATTGCCAGAAAAACTTGTTTACACTGTTGGGATGAATGCGCAGGATCTGGGCAAGATTTTGCACCGCGAACCCGCAGAAATCATCAAAAAGTTGTTCATGCTCGGTATTATGGTGAACCAGAACCAGAGCTTGGATAAAGATACCATCGAACTGGTCGCCACCGACTACGGCATCGACGCTGAAGAGAAGGTTCAAGAAGACATCACTGACTTGGATAAGATGTTCCAAGAAGAAGTCGACAACAAGGCCACTCAGACGCCGCGGCCACCAGTGGTGACCATCATGGGGCACGTTGACCATGGTAAAACAACCCTGCTGGACAAGTTGCGCCACACGCATGTGACTGCCGGTGAAGCCGGTGGGATCACGCAGCACATTGGGGCCTACCAAGTCCGGCTCAATGATCGCCTGATCACGTTCCTGGATACGCCTGGGCACGCGGCCTTCACCAACATGCGGGCGCGCGGGGCAGATATCACTGATATCATCGTCCTCGTCGTCGCCGCGGATGATGGCGTGATGCCTCAGACCATCGAAGCGATTAACCACGCCAAAGCGGCCAATGCGCCAATCATTGTCGCGGTTAACAAAATCGATAAGCCAGGCGCCAACCCGCAGCACGTGACCGAACAGTTGATGAAATATGAGCTGATTCCAGAAGAATATGGTGGCGACACGATTTTCGTCAACATTTCCGCGAAGTTCGGCAAGAACATCGACGAACTGCTCGAAATGATTCTGCTGGAAGCTGACGTCTTGGAACTCAAGGCCAACAAGGACCAAAAGGCTATTGGGACCGTCATCGAAGCCCGGCTGGATAAAGGTCGTGGCCCAGTGTCCACCGTGCTAGTTCAAGAAGGCACTCTGCGCGTCGGCGATCCTGTCGTTGTCGGGAACACTTTCGGCCGCATCCGGACCATGACCAACGATCATGGCCGCCGCGTCAAGGAAGCTTTGCCATCCATGCCAGTGGAAATCACCGGTTTGAATGACGTGCCGCAATCCGCCGATAAGTTTGTCGTCTTTGACGATGAAAAGACCGCCCGGGCCGCCGGCGAAAAGCGGGCGCAACAAGCGCAAGACCGTGAACGTCAGCAGACGCATCACGTCACGCTGGATAACCTGTTTGAAACCATGAAGGAAGGTCAACTCAAGGAAGTTGACGTCATCATCAAGGCGGATGTGCAGGGTTCGGTTGAAGCTTTGGCTGGCAGTCTGCAGAAGATTGAAGTCGAAGGCGTTCGCGTCAACATCATTCACCAAGCTGTTGGTGCCATCAACGAAAGCGATGTGACCCTGGCTTCTGCCTCTAACGCGGTCATCATTGGCTTCAATGTGCGCCCAACGCCGCAAGCGAAGCTGCAAGCCGACGCCGAAGACGTTGACATTCGCTTGCACCGCGTTATCTACAAGGCGATTGAAGAAGTTGAAGCAGCGATGAAGGGCATGCTCGAACCGACCTACGAAGAAAAGGTGACTGGCTCAATCACCGTGCGCGAAACCATTCCTGTTTCCAAGATTGGGACCGTTGTGGGTGGCTTTGTCGACACCGGCTTCATTCGCCGCGACTCCAAGGTCCGCCTGATTCGCGATGGCATCGTGATTTACGAAGGCGAACTGGGCTCGCTGCGTCGCTTCAAGGATGACGTGAAGGAAGTCCGCCAAGGCTTCGAACTGGGTCTGACGATTGATGGTTACAATGACATCAAGGTTGATGATCAAATCGAAGCTTACACGATGGAAGAAGTCCCAGTGAAGTAGGAATTCAGACCATCAAAGGAGCAGCCTATGAAGCATCGAATTGGCCGCGTCGAAACGCAGATTCAGCGCGAAGTCGATGATATCTTGCTCAAAGATGTCAACGATCCGCGGGTCAAAGGCGTCACCATTACCGGCGTGAAGTTAACCGGTGACCTTCAGCAGGCCACGGTTTACTTCAGCGTTTGGAGCGATGATGAAAAGGCCTTGGCCGACGCGCAAGCCGGCTTGGATAAAGCCAAAGGTTTGATTCGTAGCGAAGTTGGTCAGCGCATTAAATTGTTCAAGGTGCCAACCTTGACCTTCACGCACGATGCCTCTGTTCAATACGGGGCACATATCGATCAACTCCTCAACGAAGTCAAAAAAGACGGCCTCGAATAGCCGTCATTGCACCTCCGAACTGATCTGGTTCGGAGGTTTTTTTGTTTTGACGTTTTGGCCCGCGGGGCAGGTCGGTGTGGTGCCGGGGCGCAATGGTCCGGCTGCGGGGGCCGGCTGAAGCCAAAGGGCGGTCTCCAGCCTCAACGGTGAGCCAGCATCGCGCTGCCGCGCTCAACGCTGTCTCATCGTTGCCCCCGGTCAGCACAGGAGCAGCCTGCAAAAAACGCAGTCTCCTCGTGTGCTGACCGTTTCGCGGCCCGACCGCCGCGCCCCTCTGCCACCCCGACCTGTCCCGCTAGAGAAAGGTAGCCGTTTCTTTGATCTCAGCAATAGGAATGGTTAGCTACCTCTGGACCTAATTTGGCCGCCATTTGTGAGTATATTCATTTATTGTCCGCGTGACAGTAGGTCTGTTGATAGACGTTACTGTTATCGAGCAGGATTGGTGGTGGTGCGCGGAGCTTGGCGGGGGTCTGGCAGTGAATCGATTAGCGACAGGAAGACCGGTGCGGTTTTTGCGCTGGGCTTCCCAGAGCTAATCGCGGCAAAGTTGAAGACACCAATGAGCGTAGCGAAGGTGGCTTCAACTTTAGGCTCGAGACCGGTTTTTGGCTCCAACCGGCCGCACAGCAGGCCACGCGCCCCAAGCGGAGCTCGCCGCCACCAATCCCGCGTCCGTAAAGATCAACCCTCGAGTTCCGGGTGCATGAGCTGGCAGACAACGGTATAATAGAACGAATAAGGATGGTGGCGCGGTTGAATTTGATTGAGAAATTATATATGCCTTTCTTTGAGGCGACAGATTGGCATCAAGCCGTGATGACCACGCAAGGCTGGGTCACGATTTTGACTCTGGCCATGCTCGAATGCCTGCTATCGGTAGATAACGCCGTGGTGCTGGCGGCACAAACCAAGTCGCTGCCAGACAAGAAGGAACAACATCATGCACTGATTTACGGCATGTGGGGGGCTTATCTGTTCCGCTTCATCGCCATCGGCCTCGGCACCTATCTGCTGCACTTCTGGGGTATCAAGGCGCTGGGGGCGGCTTATCTGCTGTGGATGTCACTGCATTTCTTCTACGAACAACGCCACCCCGATAGCGGCCCTAAGCCGACCACTGTCAAAAAAGGTGCTGGTCACTTCTGGCGCACCGTAGCGCAAATCGAGGCGCTGGATATCGTCTTTTCCGTGGATTCGATTTTGGCAGCGCTGGCCATTGATAATAATCCGGTGATTGTGCTGATCGGCGGTTGCTTAGGCATTTTGGCCATGCGGTTTGTCGCGCAAGTCATTACGGACTTCATCACCAAGGTGCCAGAGCTGGAAGTGATGGCGTATGTGCTGATTGGCGTGATCGCCTTGAAGCTGGCGCTGAGCCTACCGCAGATCAATCTTGAAGTGCCAAACTGGGCCTTCAGTATTTTCGTCTTCGGCGCGTTTTTCGTGACTTGGTTGGTACACCGCCAGCATGTGCGTCACGCAGGAGGGAAAGGATAAGCATGGACGGCATTTTACCCGTTTATAAACCCGCTGGCATGACCTCAGCCGATGTCGTCAGCAAGCTGCGCTATTTGCTCCGCATGAAAAAAATTGGGCATTCTGGCACCCTTGATCCCAGCGTGGATGGCGTGCTGCCGATTGCCTTAGGTGCCGCGACGAAAGCCGTGCCGGCGTTGATGAATCTCGGTAAAACCTACACCGGTGCGGCCACGTTAGGCTTCGCCACGGAAACAAAAGACCTCGATGGGGCGGAGGTGGCGCGCCAGCGCTTAGCTGAGCCATACACGGACGCGGCCATTGATGCGGCGCTCGCTTCGCTGACTGGCGAGATTACCCAAATTCCGCCGATGTATTCAGCGGTTAAGGTCAACGGCCGGCGGCTTTATGATTACGCCCGCAAAGGTGAAACCGTTGAGCGGCCGCGGCGGCAAGCCACGGTCTACCGTTTTGACCGCACGGCGCCAAGTATCTTTGATGCTGCAGCTGGCACCCAGAGCTTTCGCTTTGAGGCGCAGGTGTCTAAAGGCACCTACATTCGCACATTAGCGGTGGACGTGGGCGGGCAGCTCGGCGTGCCGGCAGTGATGGCGCAGCTGACTCGGATTCAAAGCGGCGGCTTTACGCTGGCCGATACCCTGGATTTGCGGTCCCTGACGCGGGAAACGGCGCCAGCGGTGGTAGCCGCGCATCTGCAGCCGATTGAGTTTGCTTATCCTCATTTGCCACTGGTCGCGTTAGATGAAACTCAGTGGCAGCGGGTGCAAGACGGCCGGGCGTTGGCTTTGCCGCAAACTGCACCGCAAGTGGGACTGACGTATCAAGGCATCCTCAAAGCCGTTTACGAACAACAAGAAAACGAATATCGCCCGGCGGTCATGTTTTTGGCCAATGCTGGACTGTCAGACATATTAGGTGATTAAAACAATGCAAGTGATCGATATTATGCCGCCGTTGCAGGCGGCGCAGGTGCCTGCCGGGCCCATTGTGCTGGCACTAGGTTTTTTTGATGGGGTCCACCGCGGCCATCAAGAAGTAATTCGCCAGGCCAAGCAGGCCGCGCAGGCGCGCGATTTGCCACTCGCGGTGATGACCTTTGACGTTCACCCGGCGGTGATTTACCGCGGCATGGCGGCCAATGACGTGAAATACCTGTCAACGCGGCCGCGTAAAATTGAATTGATGGCTGGGCTAGGGGTGGATTTGCTGTATTTTGTGCATTTTACCCCTGAGTTTGCCCGCCAGTCGCCGCAGGCATTTGTCGATCATTACCTCGTAGGCCTGAAGGCGCAGGTGGTGGTCGCTGGCTTTGATTATACTTATGGTAAACGCGACGTCGCCACCATGACGAATTTACCCATGTATGCCAAAAATCGCTTTGAGATTATCGTGGTGCCCCAAGATAGTGACGATGGCCAGAAGATTTCTTCCACCCGCATTCGCCAGGCCTTGGATACCGGCGACATCAGCTTAGCTAATCATTTGCTGGGTTATCGCTACCAAACAACTGGCGAAGTCATTCATGGCGAGGCCCGTGGGCGCACGCTGGGGTACCCCACCGCTAACATCAACACCCCGGCCGCCGAGCGCCTGCCTGGCATCGGCATCTACGTGGTGCGGCTGCAGGTGAAAGGGCAGTGGTACGGCGGCATGGCCTCAGTTGGCCGTAATGTCACGTTTGGGGCAGATCGGCCCATTACGCTAGAAATCAATTTATTTGATTTCAACCAAGATATTTACGGCGAACCAGTGGTGGTTGAATGGTGGCGCTACTTGCGCGGTGAAGTGAAGTTTGATGGGGCGCAAGGGTTGATTAATCAGCTCGCGCAAGATGAACAGCACGCGCGCAACACGCTTAAGGAGCAGGCATAATGGCAGGCGCTTATATCCATATTCCTTTTTGTTCGCATATTTGTTACTACTGCGACTTCAATAAGGTCTTCATTGAAGGCCAGCCGGTTGATGATTATGTCGACATGCTGATTCGGGAAATGAAACTGGTGATGGCCAGTCACCCGGATGAACGCATTGAAACCGTCTATGTCGGCGGCGGGACCCCGACAACGCTGACGCCGGTGCAGCTGGAGCGGCTGATCACCGGGATTCGCGAGGCACTGCATTTTGACGCCGGGGAGTTTACCTTTGAGGCCAATCCCAATGACCTGCTGACGACGGACAAGCTGCAGGTGTTGCACGACAATGGCGTCAATCGGTTGTCCATTGGGGTGCAATCCTTCAATGACGACATTCTTAAGCGCATTGGCCGCACCCACCGCGCTGCGGATGTGTACCAGGCCATTGCCAACGCGCGCAAAGTCGGCTTCGAGAATCTTTCCATCGACCTGATTTTCCGGCTGCCGCAGCAAACCCGCGAGGACTTCTTGGCGAGTCTGCACCAGGCCTTAGATTTGGATTTGCCGCATTACTCGACGTACTCGCTGATTTTGGAGCGCAAAACGATTTTCTACAACTTGATGCGCAAAGGGCGCCTGCAGCTGCCTAACCAGGATACTGAAGCGGATATGTATCAAGATGCCATTGATTTGATGGCCACGCACGGCTTGGCTCAATATGAGATTTCAAATTTCGCCAAACCGGGCTACCAGTGCCAGCATAATCTGCTGTACTGGCGCAATGACCACTACTTCGGGTTTGGGGCCGGCGCGTTCGGTTATGTCGGCCGCGATCGGTACCACAACTTTGGCCCCATTCAGCAATATCTGGCGCCGCTGCATGACCATAAGGTGCCGGTGATTGAACATCACTTGGTGCCACTCGAAGAGCAAGTTGAGGAAGAAATGTTCCTTGGCCTCCGGACCCGCGAAGGCGTGTCACGCCAGCGCTTTGCGGAACGCTACCATATGAGCGTGGAGGCGGTGTATGGCGAGCTACTTGAGCAGCTGGTTGATCAGCAGCTAATAGAAGTAGATGACCAGCGCATTCGGCTCACGAACAAGGGCCAGTTTTTAGGCAATGAAGTCTTTCAGCAATTTCTGCTGGATGATCAATTGGTATGATGAATCGGCCTCCGTCTTGGGGCCGATTTTTGGCTTAACGGCAAGGAATTAGCAGGCAGAGGTTGACTTTGCTAAGCGTGGTTGCTATATTATGTAGTGTACTTAGCACTCAAACGGTATCAGTGCTAAAAGAGGTGGGATTATGTTGACGAAACGCCAACTGCTCGTCTTGAAGGAGATCATTCGGTCATTCACAGAAAGTGGCCAACCGGTCGGCTCCAAGACGTTGATGGCTGAACTGCCGATACATGTCAGTTCAGCGACAATACGAAATGATATGGCGGCACTCGAAGAGCAAGGCCTGATCAAAAAAACGCATAGCAGCTCTGGCCGGGTCCCATCGACCAAGGGTTATCGCTTTTACTTGGATAACCTGGTTGAACCGACGGCGGTTTCGGCTAATGAGATTGCGGCGATTCAACAAGGTTTCGGCGGTCATTTTTACAAGATCGACGAAATCGTGGCGCAAAGTGCGCGGATTTTGTCCAACTTGACCAGCTACACGGCAATCACCCTTGGGCCTGAGGTCACCAACCTCAAGTTAACCGGGTTTCGGATGGTGCCACTGGGCAATCATCAGGTGATGGCGATTCTGGTCACTTCTAACGGCAGTGTTGAAAGCCAGTTGTTCACCTTGCCGCCGGAAGTTGATTCCGATGGTGTCGAGAAGGCCATTCGCATCATCAACGACGAATTGGTCGGCTTGAGTCTCGGTGAAGTGGCCCAGAAGCTGCAAACCGAGGTACCCGCGGTGCTGTTTAAGTACATGACATCGCCTGATGGGTTCTTGGATATCTTCGGGAACGTCCTTAAGAAAGCCGCGGCTGAACGCTTTTACGTCGGTGGCCGGTTAAACCTGATGGATTACCTGGGCGATAACGACGTGGATCAGCTGAAGCGCCTGCTGGCCATGATGGATTCCGAGCAAGGCAACGTCAACGCCTTGCTGGGGCCGCTCCATGACTCGCATATCAAGGTCAAGCTCGGTTCAGAGCTGACCCCAGATGTGCTGGCAAACTTAAGCCTGCTGACAGCGAACTACTCTGTCGGCGAGCATGGGACCGGGATGATTGCCTTGATTGGCCCGACCCAAATGCCATATTCTAAGATGATCGGACTACTGGATGCCTTCCGTGAGGAGCTGGCAAAACGCTTGACCGATTATTACTCGCATTTTGATCAGTAAAACGGTAAGGGAGGCACGACATGACTGAAAAGAAAAAGGCCGAGCAGCCAAAAGCTGAACCGGCCAAACAGCCATCGTTGAAAGAAGAAATCGCCGCGGAAATGACCGCCGATTTGGATGCTGAAATCAAAGACGAAAAAGTCGATGTGAAGGCACTGCAAAAAGAGCGCGATGAGCTCGAAGACAAATACCTGCGGGCAGCGGCAGAAATCAACAACATGAACAAGCGCTTCAACAAGGAGCGCGAGGCCGCTGCTAAATACGACGGGCAAAAGCTCGCCAAGGCGGTACTGCCGGTGCTGGACAACCTGGAGCGGGCCTTAACGGCTGAGGTGAAAGAGGACAGCGCGGTGTCTTTGAAGCAAGGGGTCGAAATGGTTTACAATCATCTTGAGGCGGCGCTGAAAGAAAATGGCGTCACCGAAATCGACACCAAGGGCCACTTTGACCCGACCTTGCATCAAGCGGTGCAAACTGTGCCGGCGGATGATGACCATCCTAAAGACACTGTGGTGCAGGTCCTGCAGCGTGGTTACATGCTGAAGGATCGCGTGCTGCGGCCAGCGATGGTTGTTGTCGCAAATTAGTCAACTCAATTTTTAAAAACTGAATTAAGAAGGGGATTTAACTATGAGTAAAGTTATCGGCATTGACTTAGGGACCACCAACTCTGCGGTTGCGGTGCTTGAAGGCGGCCAACCAAAGATTATCACTAACCCAGAAGGCAACCGCACCACGCCATCTGTTGTGGCGTTCAAAGACGGCGAAATCCAAGTCGGTGAAGTCGCTAAGCGCCAAGCAATCACCAACCCAGATACCATTACCTCCATCAAGCGTCACATGGGGGAAGCCGGCTACAAAGTGAAGGTCGGCGATAAGGAATACACCCCGCAAGAAATCTCTGCGATGATCTTGCAATACATGAAGAAGTTCTCTGAAGACTACCTGGGCGAAGAAGTGACGGATGCGGTCATCACCGTGCCTGCTTACTTTAATGATTCGCAGCGGCAGGCGACCAAAGATGCTGGTAAAATCGCCGGCTTGAACGTTTCCCGAATCGTCAACGAACCAACCGCCTCTGCTTTGGCCTATGGTCTGGACAAAGGCGACAAGGATGAAAAAGTCCTGGTTTACGACCTTGGTGGTGGGACGTTTGATGTCTCTATCCTTCAGTTAGGCGACGGCGTGTTCGAAGTGCTGTCCACGAACGGCGATACGCACCTGGGCGGTGATGATTTTGATAACAAGATCATCGACTGGCTGGTTGCTGAATTCAAGAAGGACAACAACATCGACCTGAGCCAAGACAAGATGGCGATGCAGCGCCTGAAGGATGCCGCTGAAAAGGCGAAGAAGGACCTGTCTGGCGTTTCCCAGACTCAGATTTCCTTGCCATTTATTTCCGCTGGCGCCAATGGCCCGCTGCACTTGGAACGCACGTTGACCCGTGCTCAGTTCGACAACATGACCTCTGACTTGGTTGACAAGACTCGCATCCCAGTGGAAAACGCCATGAAGGATGCCGGTTTGACCAACGCTGATATCGATAAGGTCATCTTGAATGGTGGCTCCACTCGGATCCCAGCCGTCCAAGAAGCGGTTAAGAGCTGGACCGGTAAGGAACCTGACCACAGCATCAACCCTGACGAAGCCGTTGCGCTTGGCGCTGCGGTACAAGGTGGGGTCATTTCCGGGGATGTGAAGGACGTCGTTTTGCTGGACGTGACGCCACTGTCCTTAGGGATTGAAACCATGGGCGGCGTGTTCACCAAGCTGATCGACCGCAACACGACTATTCCTACTTCGAAGAGCCAAGTCTTCTCTACGGCTGCTGACAACCAGCCTGCCGTTGACATTCACGTCCTGCAAGGCGAACGCCCAATGGCAGCGGACAACAAGACCTTGGGCCGCTTCCAGTTGACCGACATTCCAGCCGCTCCGCGTGGCGTTCCTCAAATCGAAGTTAAGTTCGATATCGACAAGAACGGCATTGTGCAGGTTTCCGCGAAGGATCTTGGCACTGGCAAGTCTCAGAACATCACGATCAAGAGTTCATCAGGGTTGTCCGATGATGAAATCGATCGCATGATGAAGGAAGCCAAGGAAAACGAGGAAGCCGACAAGAAGCGCAAGGAAGAAGTCGACTTGAAGAACGATGTTGACCAATTGATCTTCCAAACCGACAAGACCCTGAAGGATCTCAAGGGCAAGGTTTCTGACGACGAAATCAAGAAGGCCCAGGATGCTGAAGATGCCTTGAAGAAGGCGCAACAAGAAAACAACATCGAGGACATGAAGACCAAGCGCGACGACCTCAACAAGATCGTGCAAGATCTGACAGTCAAGCTTTACGAACAGGCCCAAAAGGAACAACAAGCCAAGGGTCAAGCTGAAGGCGGCGCTGACAGCAACGCGAGTGCCCAAGGCAAGGATTCCGGCGACGATGGCCAAACGTTTGACGGCGAATACAAAGACGTCAACAACGACAAGAAGTAATCAGCTTGCCTCACGTTAAAAAGCCAAGGCCACGCGGCTTTGGCTTTTTGATTGGATCGACGAGGTATGTTATCCTGAATAAGCTTTTTGGGGCACGCAGCTCCAAATCGAGGAGGCAATAATGGCAGATCAAAAAGATTACTATGAAACACTTGGCGTCAGTCGGGATGCCAGTGATGATGAAATCAAAAAGGCCTTTCGGCGCCTGTCGAAACAATACCACCCCGATATTAACCATGAACCCGGGGCGGAGCAGAAGTTTAAAGACATCAATGAGGCGTATCAAGTCTTATCCGACCCGCAAAAACGTGCCGCTTATGATCAATACGGCTCGGCTGATGGCCCTCAAGGCTTCGGCGGCCAGGGCGGATATAGTCAGGGCTTCTCCAACTTTGGCGGCGGTCAAAGTTTTGGCGGCTTCGACGATATCTTCAGTCAATTCTTTGGCGGCGGTGGTCAAGGCGGCCAAAGCGCGACCTCACCGCGGCAAGGGGCAGATCTCCAGTATCGGATGGATCTGACCTTTGAAGAGGCGGTGTTTGGCAAAGATACTAAGATTTCTTATGACCGGGAAGCCATGTGTCACACTTGCGGCGGCTCTGGCGCCAAACCTGGCACTAGCCCTGTGACCTGCTCGAAGTGTCATGGCAGTGGCTACATCCAGGTACAGCGCAACACCCCACTTGGCGCCATGATGACGCGCCAGGTCTGTGACGTCTGCAACGGCACCGGTAAAGAAATCAAAGAAAAGTGCCCAACTTGCCACGGCACCGGTCATGAAAAGCAGCGCCACACCATCGACGTTAAGGTCCCAGGCGGCGTCGAAGATGGTCAACAGATGCGCTTGCGCGATGCTGGGGAAGCTGGTGCGAACAACGGCCCTTATGGGGACTTGTTCATCGTCTTCCGGGTGGCGCCAAGCGACAAGTTCGAACGCGATGGCTCGACCATTTACTTCAAATTGCCGATCAGCTTCGCGCAAGCAGCGCTGGGCGACACGATTAAAGTCGACACCGTCCATGGCCCAGTAGAACTGAAGATTCCGGCCGGCACCCAAACCGCAGCCAAGTTCCGCTTGCGCGGTAAAGGCGCGCCGAATCCGAATCGGCCAGCCAGCATTGGGGACCAAATCGTCACAGTGACGGTCAAGACGCCAAAGACCCTGAACCAGAAGCAAAAGGATGCGTTGATGGCCTTTGCTGCCGCTAGCGGCGAAGACGTCACCCCTCACGAAGGTTCACTGTTCGATCGCGTCAAGGATGCATTCAAAGGTAAATAAGCGCTTGGAGATCAGTTGAGGCGGGTCTCCTTTTGTTTTGGCTTGCACCACTAGGAGATGAAACTAGCGAGAGGGAGGCGTGAGCCTTTCAATTCACGACCTGTGTTCAACCAAGGCTCTGTTTGAGTCCAGTTGGCGGGCTTGCTATAATAGAGTGACATGACTTTCAGGAAAGTGGGCACGTATGGTAAATATCGATAAAGCAGAATTATTAGACCGGCAAAAGCATATCCGCAATTTTTCCATTGTGGCGCATATCGATCACGGCAAGTCGACCTTGGCGGATCGGATTTTGGAGCTAACGGATACCATTGCCAAGCGCGATATGCAGGCGCAGGTTCTAGATGATATGCCGCTGGAGCGTGAACGCGGGATCACCATCAAATTAAACGCGGTTGAGCTACATTACAAAGCCAACGACGGCGAAACTTATATTTTCCACCTCATCGACACGCCAGGGCACGTCGACTTTTCGTATGAAGTCAGCCGCAGTCTGGCGGCCTGTGAAGGGGCGCTATTGCTGGTGGACGCGGCTCAAGGTGTTGAGGCGCAGACCCTGGCGAATGTTTACTTGGCCCTTGATGATGATCTGGAAATCGTGCCCATCATCAACAAGGTCGATTTGCCTAGCGCCCAGCCGGATGTCGTCAAGGAAGAAATTGAAGAAATGATTGGCCTGGATGCTTCGGAAGCGATTTTGACCAGCGCCAAAACTGGCCTTGGCATTCCGGAAGTATTGGAACGCATTGTTTCTGATATCCCGGCCCCCAGTGGCGATATCGATGCCCCGCTGAAAGCTTTGATTTTCGATTCGGTTTATGATTCTTACCGCGGCGTCGTGCTGGCGGTGCGGATCGAGGACGGTCTGGTCAAAGTCGGCGACACCATTGAGCTGATGAGTAATCAGAAGCGCTATGAAGTCACCGAAGTCGGCGTCATGTCCCCGAAAGCGGTCCAGAAGGATTATCTGATGGTCGGGGATGTCGGTTATATTACGGCCTCCATCAAAACCATTCAGGACACCCGCGTCGGCGATACGGTGACCTTAGCGGACCGGCCGGCAGACAAAGCGCTGGATGGTTTTCGCCAGATCACTCCGATGGTTTATTCTGGCCTGTTCCCAGTCGATAACGCCAAGTTTAACGACCTCCGCGAAGCTTTGGAAAAGCTGCAACTGAACGACGCAGCGCTGGCCTTTGAGCCGGAAACCTCCCAGGCCTTGGGCTTTGGGTTCCGCGTAGGCTTCTTAGGTTTGCTGCACATGGACGTGGTGCAGGAGCGGTTGGAACGCGATTTTGATTTGGATTTGATCATGACCGCGCCGAGTGTGGACTATGAAGTCGACAAAACCGATGGCACCACGATTCAGATCGATAATCCGTCAGAATTGCCGGAAGCCAGTGAAGTGAAAGAAATCCGCGAGCCGTTCGTGAAAGCCAGCATCATGGTGCCAAATGATTACGTCGGCCCGGTGATGGAAATTGCGCAGCGTAAGAGCGGCGAATTTGTCACCATGGATTACCTCGACAAGTATCGCGTCAACGTCATCTATAACTTGCCGCTGTCGGAAATCATTTATGACTTTTTCGATGATTTGAAGTCGTCCACCAAGGGTTACGCCAGTTTGGATTACGAAGTCACCGGCTACCGCGCCTCTGACCTGGTCAAAATGGATATCCTGCTGAATGGTGATCCGGTTGACGCCTTATCGACCATTGTGCACAAGGACTTCGCCTTTGAGCGTGGCCGCGCGATTGTTTCGAAGCTAAAGGAAACCATTCCTCGGCAGCAGTTTGAAGTGCCGATTCAGGCTGCGATTGGGACTAAGATTATCGCCCGCAGCACGGTCAAGGCCTATCGAAAGAACGTCCTGGCGAAGTGCTATGGCGGGGATATCACCCGGAAACGCAAACTGCTGGAAAAGCAGAAGGCTGGGAAGAAGAGAATGAAGGCGGTTGGTTCTGTTGAGGTTCCGCAAGAAGCGTTCATGAGCATTCTGAACATAAGCAAGGACGGAAGTGGCGATAAATAAGGGTTTTGCTTGTGAAATTTCGATATTTTCTGCTTGCTTGCCAACGGTTTGCCTACGCCGCTTAAAATCCGTAGGCAAAATATGGTTCAAATTGTTCGGCTGAATCTGTTCCGTTTTGGCACTTGCCAACGGAAAGGGTTCAGCCTTTTTTGCGTTTCAAGTAGTCTTCAAAAGTGATGGCCGTATCGTTCCTCATTTCTTCGGTGACATGCAGATATGTGTCAGCAGTCGTCGACATCTTGGCGTGGCCGAGACGTTCCTGTACGACCTTGAGTTTCTCACCCGCATCAAGCAGCATCGTGGCGTGAGTGTGGCGCAGTGAGTGGAAGGAAAACGGAAAGCCAAGATCATCTGATAGCTTGCGTGAGCGATATTTGATGTAACCCGGCACCACCGGGTTGCCGTTGTCCCACGTGCAGACGAAGTTGGATTCGTTGTACAGCGATCCATAGCGGATACGCATCTGCATTTGAGCTTGGCGCTTGGCTTTCAGCTCAGCCACCAGGGAAGGGCCGATGGTGATGGTGCGGTAACCGGCGGCACTCTTGGGCGAGTCCAGGTCGTAGACGCCGTCGCCTTTCTGTATCATGTTCCGCTCAACGCGAATAGTAGCTCCTTCAATATCCACCATGTCCCATTCGAGGCCGAGCACCTCACCGCGCCGCATACCAGTATTGAATGCGATGACAAGTGGCATGTGATACGGGTCAGCAGGCGGGCAGGCGGCCAGCAGTTGCTCGTACTGGTCGTATGTGATGATCTTAAAATCTTGGCGAGTGGTGGCTGGTGTTGGCGCATACTTTGGCATATCCACGTAGCCAGCCGGGTTCTCCTTGATGATCTGGTAGGGGTAGACAGCTCGCTTCAACGCTTCTTTCACGACCGTAAGGATAATCTCGACCGTGTGCTTTGCAGGCGGCTTGCCAGTCCGTGGCAGCTTCGTTTCGGCGATGTGGTTCACGAACTGCTGAATCACGGCAGGTGAGATCGTCTTCATCTTATACTTTCCTAGGTAAGGCTTGACGTAGCGGTTGACGACGTTCAGGTAATTTTTGCGCGTGTTGTATTTCAGGTTCTTTTCTACATAGTTCTTGATCCAGTAGTCCATATAGTCTGCTACCGACATATCTTTGAGCTTGACGGTGAGGCCGCCACGCTCGTACTCATCTAGCGCCTTTCGGAGCGCGCGCTGTGCGTCCTTCTCGGTGTAGCCGCCAACTCGCTCGATGCGCTGACGTTTGCCGTCTACTGTTGCGGCCTCGAATGAGTAATACCATTTCTCGCCGCGCTTTCTAACGTGTCCTTCTGTCATTTTTGTGCCTCCTGAATATTCAATTCCTTTAATATTCACGAACTGGTGTTCGTTACATGTGTGAAATAAAAGCCCCGAAATGAGGCTTTTAGGCAATTATTGAAAGTGATGATTCAGAAATTGAACTATGTTTCGAAAGCCAAGCAAAATCTGACCGAGATAATACTCGGGTATTGATGAATTTCTGTGCATAGAAGATGATGCAAAATAAGCAATTTTCTAATTCTGCTTGAAACTGTATGAGTGATTGATCAGATTGCTTATGCAGCCTTGATAGAAAATCATCGAAATATTCTGGATACCTAGTGGATGGATTTCCATGAGTTGTACCGTTTAGCTTGGTATATAAACTATCAAAATATTCCGCAACTTCGGAGCAACCAATGGCTTTTAACTGATTTGAAAATTTGGATGTCAAGGTCTTCACCTTTCTTGTGGTAACAGCACCTTCAAGCGTTCCAACTTCCGGTTCGTTTCTTCTATGTCCCTGAGAAAGTAATGTATTAAACTGTAGAATTAAACATAACCTTGCGAGGGTTTCGATGATGGTTCGTTGAGATCTAATCATTGGGATTCCTTGGAACAATCCTGTGAAAACTTCGAGTACGTTGTTTTTAAATGTTATTTCATATTCTTTATAATCTAGTTTTACTGGAATACCTTGAAGACTTAATGCACCTTCCAAGTCTTGGGTTGCCCGAAAAATCAATGAGATTAAAGAAGATATTGAGTTGATAGACTCGTGTGTAAGTACGAAATTGGTGTCATACTGGGCTAAAAGTGATTCAACACCGGAACTGTCAATGTATTCAGTATTTATCATCCTTCTTCGATGATCCGTTTCCATTGCTTGAGAGGGGAGTCTGATCCAGATGGTTTCTCTTTAGCCGGCTGAGCATCCTGAGGAGAATTGGATTTTTTGTTCCATAGAAGCATTTCCGAGACAATATTCTGAAGTTCCTTTATGTCGGAGATAGTAATAGACGGTGTTATATAGGCGTCTTTAGTGAGACGAGCAAATAATGCAGTGCGAGACCCAAATAAGTAGTCTTTATACTCATCGTGACCAATTTTATTGGCAAATGGGCGAAGCTCAATATTAGGGTGGATAAGGTTCCTATCTAGGATGATTTTTGCTAATACGGATGGAATCATGTCTGAAGTAATCTCAAGATTACTTTTCGTAATGTTTAGAGTAGTGAAATCTTTTAAGTATTCACTCATTGGCTTTCTCCTCCGAGGTCTTTGCAATAAACTCGTTTGCTAGTGCATGAATTTCAGATGCGTTGAGGGTACGATCACTCATCAGTGCTCCTGTACCCGTACGGTTAATTTCTTTTTCGGAAATTTTTGATTTAAAGAAAACTTCTCTCTCTAAATCGTCAAGGACTTTCTGACGTCCTGCAAGTTTATCACGCCATAAGTTTACAATAATTCCGAGATTTTTTAAATCTAGATCAGAAACTATTGGATCACTTTTCATTTTGCTTTGAAGTAGCGAGTATCCCAAAGCAGCAAACATATCTGGCTGTATTGGTACGGCATAATAATCGCTTGCGATGAGAGAAGCTTGGGAATAGACGGAGTAAGTAGCGGGAGTGTCGATAAGTATGTAGTCGTACTGATCACTAATTTCTTTTAAACGAATTTTTAAAAGCTTTTCGGATCCTCTAGGGGAAGTTTCGAAATCTGTTAGTTTGAGATCCCCTGGGATAATGTCTAAATTTGTGTCGAGTGGGAAAATTGTACTTGCCGTTGTAATATTCACACCTGACGTGAATGAGTCAGATGAAGATAGTAAACCGGAAATTGTAAGATGTTTTGTACGAAGGGGAGTGTAGTTTGCAATGTCGTTAAATCGAGTAAAACAAAGCTGGCTTGCATTGAATTGAGGATCCATATCGACCAAAAGCACTCTTTGGTTGTGGTTTGATGCAAGCTCTCTTGCGAGATTCACGGCCACGGTTGTTTTACCAACGCCGCCTTTCATGTTTATAAAACTGACAATTTTCGCCATTACAAATTCCTCCATAAGTCAAATTTGCAAATTGTATTCCGTATTATCCCAGCCTCCGCGCGAGGTTATTGATTTTCGATAGGCTAGAGCGGTCTGTGGATTTTTACGCTAATCACTGACCAGCTTTTTCGCCATCAGTATTTGGACGTATAACTACTCCAGCGGTACCCCATATTCATGTGTCAAATCGCTCACGCAGTCTGGTAGCTCGGAGTGTTCTTCCCAGTACAGACGCACCATGAGCGCGCTGGCGAACTGATCGGCCTCGTACTCGGCCTTGCTGTCGCCGTGGCTGGTAATTTTGTAGAAGCTCGCTACATCTGCGTGCAGGATGACATGGCCAAGCTCATGCGCCATCACATAGTAACGTTTGTTGCTGTCGTGCACGGATTCGTTGAGCATGACGACTGGTTGGCCAAGCATGTACTGTGTCTTGCCCATGACGCTGCGTCTAGGTCAGATCAGCGAAGATCTGCGCCAAGCTCCTCGGCGATGCGGAAGAGGTCGGCGGTGCCGTAACATATCAGCTTACAAGATATATGATGAACAGGACTATGCTGCCAAAAATGAAAAGAGAAGCCCAAGCAATATTGCTATGAGGATTATCGGGGCTTAGCAGCCAATAAGTAGAATGTCCTGCGTGGCCAAATATCAATATATAAAGGCCATACAACAAAAGCAAAATAGCAATTATCAAAATAGAGTTTTCGTGGAAAATATTCATCCATTCATTCACCAAACTATGCCTCGATTAAGAAATTGAAAGTGTCTGAGAAGGCACAAGACTGATGGCTGCCCAGAACCAATCAAGTTAGCTAAATGCGTAAATTATAAGTCCAACAACACCAAAAGCTTCAAGAACGAATCCCCACTTGTAAAATCTGTTTGGTGGAAAATCGGGATTGATAATGATCCAGGAAATCCACCGTTGTCTCCCCAGTTAGTGATGATGGTGCCGACGAAAAAGCAAAGCATGGTAACTAAAAGAAACCACGAATTGTTTGTTTGAATGGTTATCATTCCTAGCATTGGCGGCTTCTTTTTTCGTCAGTCAATAGCCCCGACAGATTATTTAAGAAGAGCCTGTACGCTACCCAATATACTTGCCAACAACGGGGACCTTGCTGAGAACCTTTTTGCCATGAGGAGAGACGTTAGTGATGATGTCAGTGAGATCTTGACCAGCAACATTGCCGTGATGGTTTTCGCCCGCCCAAGCTTTAACGGACGTTAGATCGTATACGACACCATCGACTGCCACATATTTGTGGGGATCGTCTTTGCCGTTATACTTTGCCAGTTCTTCCTTAGTGAATGTTCGATCTGCCATACTGATGACCTCCAATGTTAAATTATTGTCGATACACACTCGACAAAGCGGGTGACGGGAGTCGAACCCGCGACTACAGCTTGGAAGGCTGTCGTTTTACCGCTAAACTGCACCCGCATAAACGTGGATATCAGGTCCACGTAGTGCTAGGAAATATTAGTCAACCACCTGGTAATCTGAGCGCTACACCACTCCAGAAACTCTCGCTCGGTAATAACTGGTAGGGCGAACTGCTTAGCGTATTCTAGCTTCTGAGTATCCATTTTTTCCCCGAGCGGTTTCTTGACAACACCCGCGACAATGACTTGGGTAGTCTCGACTGGTCGAATATGGGGGAAGGCGCCGCATGCTCGAGCAAGCGCCATCGCGTCTTTACGCGTCATCGTTTGGAGGCGTCCTGTGAAAGATATGTGAGTTCGCTTTAAATCAATCATGAATGAGGCTTCCTTCTTATACTTGAGAGCTGATATCACATCGTGTATTGTCGGCTTTTTCGCCATCAGTATTTGGACGTAGCTCATCTAATGAGTTCAAAGTATCGTACCATCCACTGCGGAAGCTCGTACTCATCGAGAATCTGATCGTAGTTCAATGGGTTAATGCCACCGCGGTCGCCAAACATAAACTGAAACATGAAGCAGTTGGCAATGTATTCGGCTGAACCGGTTCGTGCCACGGATGCATTCCGATAGAAGTAATTGGTGTCCGCGGACCGTGTTAGCTGCGAGTGCCCCAGTTCGTGCGCCAAGACGCCAGAGGCACTTGAATAGCTCTGCACCGTGTTCAGGTTAATGATGGCTCTTCTTGCGGCCACGAGAGTGTAGCCCATGATGTTTGTCCCAAGGTCTCGCTTAACAACCTGGACGCCGGGCAAATACTCGGCAACAGTCCAAGGGTCCCGAGTATTGTATCGGTTGACGATGCTACGTGCTTTGACGATGGCCGACTCTGCTTCGTATCGCATTTGGCCACCTTCTTAGTCCCCGGACTCGGAGCCGCGATACTTCTTTGGCGTGAAGCTCTTCTTGGCCATCTCGTGAGCCAAGGCAAGAGAGCTGCGCAGTGAGGCAACCAGCAACTCGCGATCGTGATCTGAAATCTCGGCATCGTTTTTGAAGAAGTTGACGCCTGACTTGTCGTCTAGCCCGTTGATGATACGCTCTAGCTCTTCGTCGATGGACTTCTGGTCCTTCTCAGCGAGGGAATAGTAGTGACGCTTATCAGAGCGGCCCATCAGATAGTCAGCAGAAACATCGAAAAGTTTTGCGAGTCTATCAATAGCCTTCATCGGTGGCTCTCTCGTACCGCGCTCCCAAGTACCGATCGTCTTAGGAGATACGCCAAGCTTTTCACCCAGAGTTTCTTGGGTGTAGGCATTTTCAATTCGCAAATCATGTAGCCGTTGTCCGAACATAGTGTAACCTCCTATTGATTAAATACTACAAAGCGTAGCAAAAAATTAACACGCACAAATTGTAGCAATTTATGTTGACAGATACGTTTTGTAGTTTTATATTAGAAATATCGAAAGGCTACGAAACGTAGCGGGAGGTGATTACTTTGAATAAGCTTAAGCAATTAAGGAAACAAAAGAATATTTCTTCCGATTCATTTGCAAAAATGCTGGGCGTGTCACCCAAAACCGTTGATGCATGGGAGCGAGGCTATCGAAACCCAAAGCCAGCGGCAATGCAACATATTGAAGATATTTTGGGAGCTCCCAAGGAAGAAATTTTTTTTGCAGCATTTAGCTACAAAACGTCGCCAAGACAGGAGGCAGTCAAATGAGCGAAGAACTGAAGCAGCACGCATTGCGCATCGTAGAAATATTGCAGGAACAAGGAAATCCATACCAACGAGTTGAGATTACACAGGACGAAATCAAAATAGTTTCCACCGATGTGTCCATTCCGAATGATAAAGCGGCTGAGTCTGCACACCCAACCGCTCAAGAAGCTATATTTGCAGGTTTATCATTTCCAGGCCCTGCAGTTTCCCTCGATGATTACATGAAGCATTTTGACGAGTACAAACGACGTTGCAGTAACTAGAAGCCAGCGTCTTTCATTTCACTACTACGCGATAAGTCACTGTAGAACCAACTATCAACTTTCACGATTGTGAATCGCTTTTTGACATCAACCTTAGACAGCTCAGTTGATAATTGTTCAATCGTCAAGTTTGTCTTGATTGCGATTTGGAACGTGAAGACTTGATACCAAGATTTTGGTGCTAAGTCTTCAAGCGTACCTCTAAAGGCAATTGAAAATTCTGAGTTAGGATCAGCGTCCGGCTCGAATGTAACAAAGTATTCAGTCATCATAATCACCTCCTTTCAGAGGCGATTATCTCACACAATCAAATGTCAAAGGACAGGAGGCAGCACGATGAACAAGGAAGACAAAACGGTCGCAAATGCAATTTATTTAACCTTGGACAAGTCCAATGTTCAAAAGGCTCAACGCTTAGCGGAGCAATATTTAGCCGCAATCGAAAAGGCCAACTCATTGGCAGATGAATTGACCTCTATCGGAATTGAACTGAGACAAACTACTTTAAGTTAAATTCCACATCGAGCGTCTTATGACAATGAGGG
>NZ_RHOK01000040.1 GCF_003946175.1 Lacticaseibacillus suibinensis
CCAAGAACACAGACCTAGACCTCCAAACGGATGCGGAAATCGATGCCTATATTGCACAACTGAATAACCGACCACGCAAGGTCTTAGGCTGGAAGACACCATCGGAAGTCTTCATGGGCAAAAAGTTGCACTTGAGTTGACAATTCGTCATCCTAATAATCCTATTCAGAGCGAAAAAGGCTTCGGGTTCCGCTACTCCCATGCCGCCATCTCTGCTATGCTTATAACGCTGGGAGCAACTCAACTGGAGCCTCCTGGCGGTGAGATCTGATGTATCATTTCCTGCTTGAAGTAGCGGCCGGCGCCGCTGCTGGGGTATGCGCTACCGGCATTTGTGCTTGGATTCAATCCTCGTACAAAGCCCACAAGCGTCGCCATCGTGCCAAGTCACGCAAGGCTAAGGCCAAGCGCGGGTAGCTAGATGGATAGCCCCCTGAGGCATCTTTCGGGCCCTACCAACCTGGAAGATGCCTTTTTGGGTACACAAAAACGGGCACCTTCTTGCGAAGACACCCGCCGGGCCGGACCTAATGTCGGTTACCACCCCGACATGAGACCGATGTATCATTTCCTGATTAAAGTATACCACCTTTTGCAAAAAAATCACGCATCTAACAGAAGGCCGCTGAATCCTCGCAAATCATTAATCCTTTGGCTGCGTTAACTTAAGGTTGGTTGACGTTGTACCCTCATCATTGTTCGCCTGTTTCTTGACGGTCGTGGCGAACTTCACGGTGAAGGCTGGATACTTAGAAGTCTCATATTCAAAAGGCGTTTGTTCTTTAGTATAACCGATGCTATTAAACTTCATAATCGGCTCGTCTGGCTCAAGTGACAGATAGAGATTGTCTCGCGTACTTTGACGCACAACTTCAATCGAACGGTCAGCCACTGCAAGCTGTAAGCCCTGATTCTCCAAGACCGAAAACAGAGATTCGGATGTAAAGTCATGGTCGGCAATGTCTGGCACTAATGCTAACGGTAAGCATGACTTGGCAATGCAGACCGGCGTGTCGTCAACAAAGCGAATACGTTCTAGGACGAAAATCATATCGCCTTCATCAATAGCAAGGTGCTCGGCCACTTCTGCAGAAGCCGGCTGCACCGTCTGCTGAATAACCTTCGAGTGAGTATTCTTGCCTTGCTCGTTAACATCTTCAAAGAAACCAATAAAGGTATTCAACTCATGGTCTGTATACTTCGGCTTGGTTGATCGACGGAGATAGCCGCGGCCACTGGCTTTGTCTAGCTTGCCCTCATCGGAGAGCGTCATCAAGGCCTTTCTAATGGTCGGCCGGCTCACAGAGTAACGTTCTGACAATTCTCGTTCAGATGGCAGCATGTCTGGCGCATCAGAAGGAGCTATATAATCCTGTATAATCTGAGCCTTTATATCCTGATAAATCATACATTTCCTCCTGAATTACGTCAGATTTCTTACCAATTTGATAGCATTATTTTACCATCTTTTCTACCCAAGTACCCGTCTTGGTTTGCCAATAGGTAACTTATTGCTTCCGCACCAAACCTGTGACCAATTAACCGATCATAGGTTGTAGGCTTTGCGCCCCGCTGCAGATAAGAAAGATTCAGATATTTCGTTTCTAATTCAATCTTCTCGCTCAAGTACTCGATCGCATCCTGCTTGTCCGGCAGTCCTTCTGGCACAATCAGAATCTGGGAACGTCCCTGCTTGTTCACATTCTCAGCAATCCGATCTAAATTATCTTTACTTTCATCAAGCACCGGAATTGAGAAGTTGGCGTATGCTGCGGACTCTGCCAGCTCAAAGCTTTTCCGGCCCATAACCTCAAGCAAGAATACCCGATGGTGGGACCGGGCGGTAAGAATCAGATCATCAACCGCATTAGAGATGCAGTCGAGCGCACTATCAAAGCCAAGCGTGTAATCAGTGTTGGGAAAGTCATTATCAATCGTCGCCGGCACGACAATCACAGGAAATCCTGTCTCTGCTTTCAACAGGCGAGCGCCTTCCCATGACCCATTACCGCCGGCAACGACAAGTGCGTCGAACCCTTCCTCATGGAGAATTTTAGCAATCTCCGCCCTTGTCTTTGGTTGTCGAAATTCATCAAATCTCGCTGTGCCAATCGCAGCACCAGCTTGAGAAGCTTCAATCTCAATGGCATTAGGAAAGGCAAAGGTTCTCTCGTAGATGCCTCGGTACCCGTTCTTAATAAAAACAATCTCAGCCTCACTTGTATCAGCGGTCCCTAAGACCGCTGCATTCATCCCAGGGGCGTCGCCGCCGCTGCAAAGTACTCCAATCTGCATATCTCTGCCTCCAACAAAGCAGCACCGCATCACGCGGTGCTGCTTTTTCTAAACTCTAGTTAATATTAGTATTCCATCTTCTTGTAGTAGCGCCGGAAGGTCAATGGGTGATCCCGAACCACTTCAAGGTGAGCACTGAAGCGTTCCAAGACGGTAGCCAACACAACGGAAGAAATAATCTCACGTGTGTTTTCGGAAATACCTGGCAGGTCATAGGCCTTAGTATCAATAACAGTAACTTGATCCGTAAACTTCGGAACGAAGCGCTCAACACGATCAGACAAGGACCGGGACTTATCTTCACCCTTCATGATAATGACACTGACGCCCTTTTCAATCAGTTCCAGGGTGCCGTGGAAGAAGTCAGCTGCCTGAACTGGCCGAGTCTTGATCCATTGCATTTCTTCGAGGATGCACATGCCATAGTAGTAGGCTTCGGCAAAACTGTCGCCGGCCCCAGTGATGATGTGGTATGGCGTTTCTTTATGTTCATTAGCAAATGCTTCACCAATCGGTTCTGCTTGCTTCTTTGCTGCCAGTAAAGCTTCTGGCAATTTTTCAAAGTCGGAAATGTAGCTGTCGTACTGAGCTTGGTCGATTTCACCCTTCTTCAGCATGACGTACAAGACAATCATCAACCCTTGCAGGTAGTAGTTTTCGGAACTCGTGTCATCTAATACATCATTGTAGATAGCATAGGTGGCTTCTTTTTGAAGCGGTGTGTCAGGGCTACCAACTAAGGCCAACGTCCGAACATCGTGTTCTTCGCAATACTTAACGAGTTCCAGTGTTTCCTTAGTGGTCCCAGACAATGAAGGAATGACAACAAGTGACTTGTTAGAGAAAGTCTTGTTTGGCTGAAGCATGAACTCAGCGGCAATAACCCGATGGAATGGGAATGCGCTGCGGGAGCGTGCGAATTCTACGGTTGAATCGAAGAGAATGCCCACACCACCTGAACCGATGAAGTAGATGTTATCAACGCTATCCAGCTCGCGATCCAACACACTCTGGATTTCGGCGTTAGTCTTCACCGCGCCTGTTTCCGTCTTCAAAAACCGATCCTGATCAAAATTAAGCATTGCAAGTCCTCCTTAGAAATATGGAAATAAGATTACCAAAGGTAAACATATTTGTTTACAACTGGATAATATCACCTTCAAAAAAATGTGTCAAGCGGGTTGACAATGTTTTTGTAACCGCTTACTATTGTTTTGTAAAATGTCTCTTTTGTTAGCAACACGTTATCACTGGTAACGTTCAATTAAGGAGGTGTCTAATTGCAACAGATCATTCTCGCAAGTCATCAGCAACTGGCTGAGGGTATGCAAAAAAGCGCGGAATACATTGGCGGGACGCTACCTCAACTGTCTTCCATGTGTGCCTACACCAGTCCTGAATATAATATCGACCAGGATATCGAGCAACGATTAGCGTTGTTGCACGGTCAAAAAGTGACCGTCATCACAGATATTCCAGGTGGTAGTGTTAATAATAGTTGGATGTCTTACGTTGCCGAGCACAATTTATATGACCAAGTGACAATTATTTCTGGTATGAATCTTGCCCTTGTACTTGAGATTGCAATGTTTGCAGGCAACGATGCAGCGTTTGAAAGAACCTTGCCTGACATCCTTAAGAATAATCAGCAGACGATTATGAACTGTAGTGCACTTTTAGAGGAGGCTAATCTTAATGATCAAGCTAATCAGAATTGACGATCGGCTTATTCACGGTCAAATCGCAATGGCATGGACCAGAGCGGTAGGAGCCGACGACATCATCGTTGTCGATGACGCTTCGGCCAAGGATTCGATGAAAAAGATGATTCTTAGCTTGGCTAAGCCCGCTGGCGTTGATCTTCACATCATTGCTAGCACAGACTTTACCAGTACCTATGAGCCCATTAAGTCTCATAATATCATGGTTGTAACTAGTAGCCCGAAATATGCGCTTCAAATCATGAATGATCTTGGCGACGAAGCCCCTACCTCACTCAACCTGGGCGGTATTCGCTATGCCGAGGGCAAAGAACGAATCTCAGACGCAATCTCATTAACACCTGAAGATAAAGCCAATCTGCAAAGCATCAAAGACCTAGGTACCAAAATTGTCATCCAAGCCACACCTACATCTAGCGAAAAGCCATACTGAAAAGGAGGCAATCTTCAATGATTATCCAAAATATCCTCATCGCTCTGGTGGGCTATATTACCACCATTGACGAACGGTACTTCGGCGCTTCTATGATGAACCGGCCTATTATTGTCGGTCCAATTGTCGGCCTCATTCTAGGTAATCTGCATGACGGTATTCTGATTGGTGCTGCTCTTGAGGCCATGTTCATTGGTATTGTCACGATTGGCGCTGCCCTGCCCCCTGACGTTGGTGTTGCGGGGACCATCGCTACGGCCTTAGCTATTCAAAGCGGTTCCGGTGCCAGCGTCGCTGTTGCGTTAGCCATGCCTTTTGCGGTTCTTGCTCAAGGTCTTAATATGTTGGCATTCACACTGAACTCATTCACTATTGCTCAAGGTCGCAAGGCAATCAAAGAAGAGAACCTCAAGAAATTCCAGGAGTGGCATTTCTTCCCACTAATTCTCCGATTACCCGCTGGGATTCTTACCTTTATTGTCGTCCAACTTGGCGCTACAGCCACCAAAGGACTAGTAGATATCATGCCTGAACAGCTCATGACTGGATTCTCCGTAGCTTCAGGATTGTTGCCAGCCGTCGGGTTTGCAATGTTGATCCAAGGCATGATCAGTAAGAAACTGGCCCCCTACTTCTTCATTGGGTATATGTTGACAGCCTACCTCAAGATGCCAGTAATCGGTGTTGCGGTTGGCGCCGTCCTGATTGCCCTACTTGTTTTGAACCGGAACAAAAAAGGCCTGCAGGCTTAGAAAAGGAGTGTGATCAACGATGGCAGACAATCCAACCACCACATCAAAAAAACTCGAGCCAATGTTGAACAAGAAGGATCTTCATAAAATCTTCTGGCGTTCCTTTGCCCTTCAAGGCTCCGAGTCATACACCGATATGCAAGGCATGGGCTACTCGTTCACCCTGTTGCCAGCTCTGAAGAAAATCTATGCTGGTCAGCATGACAAATTGTACGAATCCCTCTATCGCAACACAGAATTGTTCAATACGACCCCACACGTTGCACCCTTCATCATGGGCATGTCACTCGCGATGGAAGAGCAAAATGCCCGCGACGATAACTTTGATACAGAGGCTATCTCATCGATTAAAGCGGCTTTAATGGGCCCCGTGGCTGGGATTGGCGATAGCTTCTACTGGGGGACTTTCCGGGTCATTGCTGCCGGGATTGGCCTTTCGCTTGCAAGCGTTGGGAATATCCTCGGCCCTGTTCTGTATTTTCTGATTTACACAGCGCTTCACTTCATCGGGCGCTATGGTTCCTTGCATCTGGGCTACAAGACTGGGGCCAAGACCATCGAAAACGCCTTTGAAAGTGACTCAATCGGAATCTTCACGATGGGAGCCTCAATTGTTGGTCTCATGTCAATTGGATCAATGACCTCTTCCCTAGTCAAGTTCACCATTCCACTGGTATTTAAGACTGCCGGCGGTAAGATTGATATCCAGGGCATCCTTGATGGCATCTTCCCGGGGATTCTGGCATTGGGCCTGACCTTCTTCGTTTACTGGCTCTTGAAGAAAAAAGTTAAAGTCATCTGGGTCATCCTTGGCATTTTTGCCTTCAGCATCATCGGAGCATACCTGGGATTCCTAAAAGCTTAATCACCAATTTTAATTACACATAGAGTTTAAAACCCGATACTGACGGCCTTTGCGTCGGTATCGGGTTTTTGATTTCAACTAACGGTCCAAATATAAGTAAGCACCTAATAACAGACCGGATATGAATGCCAGCTTCTGGGCGATATGATTGCCTCATCAAATATGGTGAGGTGATTTTTATTGGATGAGAAGCCAGAGATTGTTCGCATCAAATTGGAAGAGAATCAACGCCGGCAGACTCAGAGCGTGCCGACTAAGGCGTTCCAGGTCAGGATTGGTGACAATAAGACCGTGGTGGTCTATGGCCGGATTCAGGGTTACATTCTTGACGCCCTACTGAAAGCCGTGTTCAACGATGCTCATTGATGTGCGTAGACTAAGCGGCATTTATCTGATCTGTGGCAAGACCGACTTGCGTCGCGGCATCGATGGTTTGGCTGGCGTGATCAAGGAAGAATATCAACGATTCATACTGCTCTATAAGCGGATCGAAGACGGCCGACTTCAGTGGCCAACGACCCAAAGTGAGGTGAAAAAGCTACACGCAAAACAACTAGAACGGCTGTTATCGGGCTGGGGACTGGAGTCCACAGTTCGGCCTTACTGTCCACAAAGACAGGCGCCGAATTCTGGTAAAGTGTCCACTAAATAAAGCTAGGAAGCCTGTCGTATCAGTGGTACACTCAGCCCATCTTGATGAATTGAGGTCCACGCCGATGGCGAAAACGACTGAAGAATTACTCGAACAGGCGCTCGAGCAAAATAGCGAACTGACCAAACAGGTTGGGAGTCTGACTGACCAAATTCAGGCCCTGACGGAACAGGTCGCATATTTAACTCGGAAACTCTACGGGTCTCATTCAGAGAAGCTGGTTGATCCGAATCAGCTTTCTCTGTTGGAGGACAGTAGTGTTTTTACGGACCCAGAGCAGACTGGGGAACAAAGCGAAGAAGCAGTCGTAACGTCAATCCAGCGTAAAGCTAAACGGCGCCGCGTTGAAACCATTGATGTCAATCTACCGGTTGAAGAAACGGTTATTGAGCGCGAAAGCAGCGTTTGCGAACATGGACATCAGCTAATAAAGGTCGGCAAACACTTTGTTCGCCAGGTCGTGCAACACATTCCAGGTAGACTCTATGTTGAGAACATTTATGAAGCGACATACAAGTGCGCTGACTGTGAACAATCCGATGGCGTCTCTCACCTGTATCAAGGCCAGGCGCCGCAGGCGTTGTTTCCTCACAGCGAGGCAACCCCATCATTAGTCACCGAGGTGCTTCATCAGAAATATACTCTGGGGACCCCACTCTACCGCCAGAAATTGGAGTGGGCGCGTGCTGGCCTGATCGTCAGCGAAACAACGATGGCCAACTGGGTCATTAACGCCGCAGAAATCGTCAGACCAGTTTATGATCTAATGCATGAACATCTCTTATCGCAGCGATTTCTTCAGGGTGATGAAACACCATTCCAAGTGTTAAGAGAACCTGGCAAGTCTGCCAGGAGCAAGTCTTACATCTGGGTCGAGCGCAGTATTCGTCTCGCCGACCAGCAGGTCGTCTACTACGCATATGGCAATACCCGTTCCGGTAAGTTCGCCCAGCAAATTTACTCAGGTTATACGGGTGTCCTGCAGTGTGATGGCTACGCCGGTTATAATCTCCTCGGCGACAGCGTCATCCGGGTTGGTTGTTGGGCCCACGTAAGACGCAAGTTCTACGATGACGCCGTGAAGGTCAAAGGTAAGTTCACTCGCACGAAGCCTTTAGAGCTGCTCAACCAGATGTTCCATTTGGAAGAACAGTGGCGCCTTCTCTCGCCAGAGGAGCGTCTGAAGTGTCGACAGACCGACCTGAAACCGCTGATCGATCAGTTCTGGGCATGGTGTGAACAAGCCGCTCCAGCGCCAAAGTCGCGATTGGGCGTCGCTTTGACCTACGCCTTGAATCAGCGCCAAATGCTCAACCGTG
>NZ_RHOK01000041.1 GCF_003946175.1 Lacticaseibacillus suibinensis
GGAAAACGCTGCGTTTAATCAAGGGCAGCGAATGAGGTATACCCACTACATCGTCATTATGGCCGTGTCCCGCCAGGGTATAGCCTGATGAATAATCTTGGATATGGTCAGACTGGAATCAAATCTGTTTCATCAGGGTGTACCTTGAATTTACACTTTGAATCGGCTATTCTAATCGGCTATTCTAAAGGAATAACAGGTGTAAAAACTATGTGTAAAGGTGGTGCCGCTGATGACAAAAGTTGGATATGCGCGGGTAAGCACCCGCGAACAGAACCTGGATCGGCAGCTGTCGGCACTAAAAGGGGCCGGCTGTACTCGCATTTTTCAAGAAAAACGGTCTGGAGCTACGTTGGAACGGCCCGAGTTAGCGGCGATGCTTCACTATATTCACGACGATGACGAAGTCGTAGTGGTTGCGCTCGATCGACTCGGCCGAAGCGCTGCGGATCTCACTGAAACCATCAACACCATTGGTCAACAAGGCGCGACGCTAAATGTGCTGAACCTGCCAACCTTTTCGGAGGTCCCCAACAAGGCTATGCGCACCATGCTCACAAACCTAACTCTGGAAATCTATAAATACATCGCCCAGGAAGAACGTGAAGCAATCCACGAGCGCCAGGCCGCTGGCATTATAGAAGCTAAGCGGCGGGGAGTCTACAAAGGCGGGGTACCTCAATATTCAGCAGATTCTCCAGACAAACATCGGCGCTACATTTATAATCAGGCCATCACAATGCTCGAGGATGGCAAACTGTCAAAGGCGCAAATCGCCAGGACACTGGGAATCAGTCGACCAACGCTCTACCGAATTGTAGCCGAAATCCCTGAAAGCATTCAGAGTTGAAATGATGCGCGACCGTGGTATTTCCTGCATCACACAACCCTCATGCGTTGGGTACAACATTACTCACCGATTATGCGGGCTCTATGGCGTAAGCGCCATCGGCGCACTTCCAAAAGTTGGCGTATGGATGAGACCTATATCAAGATCAAAGGTCAATGGAATTACCTCTACCGTGCCATTGATGATCAAGGTCTTACGCTTGATTTTCAACTGCGCAAGAAGCGTGACTTTAACTCGGCCTATCATTTTCTCAAACGCCTTTTAATGACCTATGGTCTTCCACATCGATTAGTGACTGATCAGTACGGAGCGACCCTAACGGCAATTAAAAAGCTTACTAGGGAAGGCTATCTGCACAAAGGTGTGCATCAGTGCTCCAAATATCGCAATAATCTGATTGAGCAAGATCACCGTTTTATTAAGCGGCAACAAGTTCGTTCCGCAAGTTAACAGAGAACTCGGACAGCAGCTAGACATTATACGGCATTGAAACCATGCATGCGATACACAAAGAAAGCCGAAAGAAGCTAGGCCTCTTCGGCTTTTCAGCGTATCAAGAAGTCGACCAATTGTTAGCGGCATAGGCTACAACCACTAAACACAGTCACTTTGATCTACGCTTAATTTCAACTTTGCACCAGAACCCGTTGTCGCATATGACGACGTTATTTTTATACACAGATTCTCACTTGATTCGTACCCTCCTATTCGTATTGTCCATCTCTTTTTAACTAGAGCTACCACAGATTACTCGATAAGTTATCGCCACAGAAGTCAACCTAGATCCTCATTTATTGAAAACGGTTTCCCGTTATTTACTCCTTAACTACTCTTTGTCTGGAAACGAATCGCCAAAGGTTGTCAAATTATTGCCTTAGTTGCAAACGTTTTCTAAAGTAGCTATGAGCTCAAATTTATAATTCCTAAAGGAGGAAGTCCCATGTTTTCAGGATTAATAAGTTTCCTAGACAAATACTTGAAACCCTTTGCCGTTAAGATGAGCCAGAACAAATTTATTCGCTCGATTACCAACGGTATGCTCGGAATAATTCCGATTATGATTGGCGTTAGCTTTGTCTCAATCATGGTGAATCTACCGATTCCGTCCTGGATTGCATTCCTGAATCATATCAAAATCATCGATCCGGCCACCGAGTTAATCGCGGCAACATCGAGCCTCTTGGCAATATACACGGTTATCTCCGTTGCATACAGCTACGCAAAAGAAGTTGGTCAGGATCCAAAGCCGACTTCATTAATCGCAACCGCAGTCTTCATTTTACTCATGCCACAAAGTGTTCAAGTCGGCAAAACCAAGGTTGCGGCGCTCTTGTCCACTAACCTGGGAAGTAACGGTATCTTTCTCGCTATTGTCGTTGCATTAGTCGTTGGCGCTACATACGAATTCTTAATCAAGAAAGACATTAAGTTTAAGATGCCCGAACAAGTTCCTGCCAATGTCGTCGATTCGATGATGGCACCAATGCTAGCGGCAGTGATTATCATCACTGGTGGATTCGCGGTTAAGTACGCAATTAGCTTGACCAACTACAACGACATCTTCTCACTATTCTATAAGGTGTTCACTGCTCCCGCGATGCTGTTAGGCAAGAGTGCATGGTCCGCAATCATCTTCTACTTCGCTCTCCGGGCCGTGTTCTGGTTCTTTGGGATTCATCCTAGCCCATTGAACGCAATCTACTTACCACTTCAATCCTCTGTTATTGCAGCCAACATTTCAGCTCAGTTAGCTGGCAAGCCATTACCGTACCTAGACTTTGATGTTATGGCTCAACTATGCATGATTGGCGGGACGGCCTGCACACTGGGACTGGGTCTGGACATTCTTCTATTCGGCAAGGCCAAACGATATAAGGAAATTAACAAAATCGCGTTTATCCCAGGCCTCTTTAACATCAATGAGCCCTATGTATTCGGGATTCCGCTGATGCTAAACCCTATAATGTTACTTCCAATGATTCTCGCCCCAATCTCCGGCGGTCTTGTAGGGCTTGCATTCATCAAGCTTGGGCTCATTAATTCCAGCAACTTCATCTCTGCAGTAACCGTTGCTTGGGTCCTACCGATGCCAGTACAGGCATTTCTACGAGGCGGGTTCATGTTACTCCTTGCCTGTCTCACTGCCATTGTGGTGCAAGCCGCCGTCTACTATCCCTTCTTTAAGTCTCTAGACCGCGATGCACTCAAAGAAGAAAAACTGCAAGAGGAACAGGAAGCCGCAGTTTCAGAGCCATAGCCATTGGCTCCGCTTACATCGCCTAGGATATACGGTATCATGGAAGAAAAAGGCTTAGGTAAGAGCAATGATTAATGACCTGATCAATAGCTTCCTAACTCGGAAAGATTTGACCTACACCGAACGGAAGATTTCTTCTTTTATTCTTGATAATTATAGCGAAGTTGTGGATATGGAGGCGAAGACGCTTGCCAGCCTTTGCTCTGTTGGAATCGCTAGCGTGACTCGCTTTGTCCGAAAACTTGGATTCAAAAACTACAGTGAATTCAAGTTGGCGCTTGCTAAGGACTACCGGGATTACTTATCCAATCAATTGTCACTGGATACGCCATTTAGCCGTGAGGCAACGATGGCCAATATCTTGAGCCAGCTTCCGCTTATGTACGATAAGGCTAATCGAATCACTCAATCTCTGCTGGATAGCGACACGCTTAGCGAATTAGTAGATCTGATGGGCCGGTCCGTCGTATTAATCTTTGCATCCGGTCAAAATAATGCGACCGCCGAAGCTTTTGGCTATAAACTAGAAGGCCTTGGAATCGTCTGCAAAGTCTACGAATCAGCCCACTCACAGTTTGTTAGCCTACTAAGCAAGTCAAATACACGCACGCTCGCCATTATTCTGACTCATACGGGAACCAATCCGACAATGGTGGACGCAGTTAAGTTGCTTCACAAATACCATATTAAGACTGTCGTCGTATCAGGATACGAACGTGATCCCTCACTCGGAAAGATGGCAGACTATCATCTGAAGTTCTATTCGGGGACACCAGAGAACCGATTCGCAAACGTCATCTGGGGCACTGCTATGCAATATGTATTAGATACGCTAGCAGTCGGAATCTACGTTAAACGTAGTAATCTGCTTGACTTAATCGCAAACGATGACGACTATACCCCCTATGTTAAGCAGCGCGATGCATCTAGGCGAAAGATGAATATAGATAAGTAATTCGGAGAAAGGAGGGCTTTTGCCCAAAAAGACCGCAACCAGTAACGTTCAGTTAAGAGTATTACTGGCAACCTGCATTCTTAACCTCATCATGGCTGGGCTAATCCTAAACACCATCGGTATGTATTATCGGCCATTTGAACAGGAGTTTCATGTTACCCGTGGAATCGTTGCCCTGGTATCGACCTTAACGGGAATCGGTTCAGCGATTGGACTATTGGTTGCTGACTATTTAATCCGCTGGCTAGGACCAAAGCGAATCCTGACAGCCTCATTACTAATTAGTGCCGTCAGCGCCTTCCTGATTTCTAGCTGTCATAGCATGACGATGCTGTTCATAGGATTCTTAATCCTCGGCATCTGCCAACCGCTCAGTTACGCCCTAATTACCCCTGTACTACTGGCGCGGTGGTTTCATCTACAGATGGTTAAAGTCCTAGGTATCGCGACTGCCTTAACCGCATTGGGCGGTATGTTGTTTAGCCCTCTGGTTAACTGGATGATTAGCAGCTTTAATTGGCGTATTTCTTGGGTGGCTGAGGGTACCATCATTCTCGTTCTTGTCTTACCTTGCGTCAGACTTCTGATTCCCAGTGATTCAGATCAAAAAACGGTGCAAGAATCAGAATCCCCACACGGCATAGAACCCAAGAGGCCCGTCTACAGTTCGCTGATTTCCATATTCATTGTCGCTGGTGCCTTATACTTTGTCTCCGGAATTGCGGTACATATTAACGCTTTCGGATTATCAAAAGCCCTTTCCGGAACCCAATCAGCATTTCTCAACTCGGCATTCATGATTGGTGCTTTCTTAGGAAAACTGACTATTGGGTGGTTCTTATCCAAGCTTCCCAATCGAATGGTAACAACCGTTTACGTGTTACTTGCCACACTAGGTATGCTGGGCATGATTCTAAGCCACGGCTTTTACCTTCTCGTTGTTTTCGTCTTAATGATTGGCCTCGGACAGGCAATTGTTCTTGTGCAGGTTCCATTGATTCTACAAGAGCATTTAGCCCCCTATCAGTACACACGAGTACTTTCTAGGCTAATCCTAGTAGGGACCATTGCAACCGCCTTTGCAAATGCGGCAAATGGATTTATCTTCGACTATTTCCAGAACTATCAATATCAACTATTGTTAAACGTCTTGTTGTATGTGTTTGCTGGTCTGATTTTGCAGAAATCTCTCCGCACAGAGGAGAAAAAATTCCGCAACCGCGAATATAAATAAAGGAGAGTGAACTGCAATGCCATTACGTCCAGATTTTCTATGGGGTGGAGCAACTGCTGCTAATCAATACGAAGGTGCCTTTAATACCGATGGTAAGGGCCTTTCAGTGGCAGATGTCACCAAGTTTCGCCCTGAGATCCCAATGACCGATTTTGCTAAGAATCAATACTACACGCTTGCTGAGGTGGAGGCGGCCGCAAGTGATACCGCTGATGACAGCGTACTGCGCTATGCCAAGCGACATGGTTCCGACTTCTATCACCGATATAAAGAAGACATTGCTCTGATGGCAGAGCTTGGTTTTAAAACCTTCAGAATGTCAATCGCATGGACGCGCATCTTTCCCAACGGTGACGACGAAAAGCCTAATGAAGCAGGCCTTGCCTTTTACGATCGCGTATTTGATGAACTAGAAAAGTACAATATTGAACCCTTAGTAACTCTGTCTCATTATGAACCACCTGTAAACTTGGCGCTCAACTACGACGGCTGGTATGACAGACAGGTTATTGACTTCTTTCTAAAGTTCGTCAACACCGTGGTGACCCGCTACGCCTCACGAGTCAAATATTGGCTCACCTTTAATGAAGTCGACTCAATGTCGCGCCACCCACTGACCACTGGAGCAATCATCGAAGAGAAGTTTACAGGTCGCAATCTGGAAGAAGTCTATGTTCAAGCAATGCATCATCAATTCGTCGCTAGCGCTCTGGCGACCAAGATCATCCACGATATTCGTCCTGAGGCTCAGGTTGGTTGCATGATTACCAAACGCACTGTATACCCCCTGACGGCAAACCCAAGCGACGTCTTAGCAGCTCAGGCTGCCGAACGAGATGTCTATCTCTACTCCGACGTTCAGGTACGCGGCTACTATCCGCAGTATTACTACAATCAATTGAACCAGAAGGGCATCACCCTGGTTAAGAACCTGGGCGATGATGAGATTATGCGTGCTTATCCGGTAGACTTCATCTCATTCAGCTACTATTCTTCATCTTGTGTAACCACGACCGACAAAGGCGAGACAGATAGTGGCAACATCTATAGTGGCGTCAAAAATCCCTACTTAAAGACTTCAGAGTGGGGCTGGGCAATGGATCCACAAGGATTACGAAAGTCTCTGATTGATCTGTATGACCGTTACCAAAAGCCACTGTTCATAGTAGAAAATGGCTTGGGCGCCATCGACAAAGTCGAATCAGATGGCTCAATCAATGATGACTATCGTATCGAATACTTGCGAACTCATATTCGTGAGATGATTCGAGCCGTTGAAGAAGATGGCGTTGATCTACTAGGTTACACGCCATGGGGTTGGATTGATTTAGTCAGCGCAGGCACCAGTCAAATGAGCAAGCGCTACGGCGTTGTCTACGTTGACTGCGATGACTATGGCAACGGCACCTTTAATCGCCGCAAGAAGAAGTCATTTAGCTGGTATCAGAAGGTCATTAAGAGCAACGGTCAAGACCTATAGTCTTCGAGCGCATTACGACTACCTCATCGAGCCCGGTCATACCCTCCTGAACGGCTATTAACACTTATAACTATACAAATTAATCTCAAAAGCAGGCGCCCACATGGAATAGTGTGAGCGCCTGCTTGCGTTATCATTTTTCAACTTTTCCCATCTCTTGCGATCGTCTCTCTGCGACCCGGCGCATCAGCGTCGCCTTCGAGACACCAAATGCCGACACAGTTTCCTTTACAGTATGCTCATCATAGTACTCCAGCATCTGTTCGAGCCGCCTACCGTTGATCACCGGCTTGCGGCCTTCCTTATAATCAGGCACATGCTTGCGCGCATATGCGCGACCGGTTTGGGTCCGCTCAACGATCATATCGCGTTCGTATTCAGCAAAAGCGAGCATCATGGTGCGCATCATCTTAGCCATCGGAGTCAGTCTGCCTTCACGGTCAGTCTCAAAAGTGCCGATGTTTCCGATTCGGAGTGATACCCCTTTGACCTGAAGCTGATCCATCACCTCGAGCGCACCCTTCACCGTGCGAGCCAATCGATCCATCTTGGCGACAATCAAAGTGTCGCCTGGTTGGAGAATGGCGAGCACTTTTTGAAATTCCGGTCGCTCGACCGTCGTACCGGTGTACTTCTCTGCGTACACGGTTTGGGCACCCAAGAGATGGAGTTCTGAAATCTGTTCATCTAGACTTTGAGCCAAGGTGCTGACTCGGGCGTAACCGTAAATGTGGCCGGCCTGATTTTGGTTTGTATCTGATACTGATTCGTCCGTTTTTGCTACCTTGGCCATGATTTTCGCCCTCTCGTTTTGATACCAATATATGAGACTCATTCAGGCCTATTGTAGCGGGCACATGGTGTCAGTGTCAATACTTTTAAGCTTTGACACTTCCCCAGTTTACAATTCAAGTGCAACACCCTGACGACTAGACCAAAAAGGCCATGAAGACCTATTCTTGTTAGTACTAGCTAAACAAGAAAGCAGGAATCTTCATGACCCACTCTCAGACTAACACCCACAAGCATTACCAACAACT
>NZ_RHOK01000042.1 GCF_003946175.1 Lacticaseibacillus suibinensis
CTTTCGGAAGCTTATCTGGCAAGTAGCCGCCTTGGCTTTCCGTCTTAGTGGTCAATCCCGCTTCGTGCTGGATATAGACTCAACGCATTGTGATACTTTCGGTAATCAAGAACGGTCCGCCTTCAACGCTCACTATATGGCCTATGGATATCACCCTCAGGTTGTATTTGATCAAGAGTCCGGGTTGCTCTTAGACGCCTTGATGCGCCCTGGCAATGAGTACACCGGCAAGGAAGCCGATAAGTTCGTCGAGACAACTTTTTCGCGCCTATCGGCGCTCCCTCAAAGCACCAGCGTCATCATTCGAGGCGATTCGGGGTTTGCTGCGCCAAAATTTTACGAGATGTGCGACACACATGGCGTCGACTTTTTGGTTCGACTCAAGGCAAATTCAAAGCTTGGGAAGCTGGCAGAAACGGCCTTAGTGGATTGTCCTCCAAAATATGAAGAGAGCAAATGCGTCTACCACGAATTCAAGTATCAGGCCGCGTCATGGGGTAAAGCTCGCCGTGTTATCGTATGTTCTACTCATACGGCAGATGAGCTAGTTCCCTGGAACCACGCATTCGTAGTGACCAGCCTGGCCTCCGAGGCTCCAGAGACTTTGTTCAAGACCTATAGACAGCGGGGCAATGCTGAGAACCAAATTAAGGAGCTGAAATGCGGGTTTGGCTTTGACAAAACAGACAGCTCAACTTTTGCACGGAACACTGCACGAGCCTTGATCACCGGTATTGCCTATAACCTGGTTCAGCTCTTTAAACAGCTCTTTGTCTCGGAAGACCGTCGTTCAACCATCTCCTCGCTACGGTTCAGTCTCTTTCACATCGCCGGTAGGATTACTTGGCACGCCCGTCGTGTGGTGATTCATCTTGCTTCTAACTATGTTTACAAGAACTGGTTTAGTCGGCTCATGGACGAAGTCCATCAGTTGGCGACCTGAACTGAATAACTGAATAGGTCGTGCGTCGATCCGAAAACTGGGTCGGTCTGTTCGTGGTGCATCGATCACCAACTTCTCTGCTCATTCAGTATTCGCAACGCTCCAAACGTTGCTTTCAGACCGGCCAGATGCGATTTCATGTCCCAAATACCGAGGTGAATAATCCAGGATAAAATTGTAAAAGTATAAAGGTATATCGAGTCCAAGGCGTATTCGCTAGTACCATGGTACTACAGTACCTTAGTGCCGTTTGCCGTTGAGGCCTTGAGTAAACCGGGAAATATCCCTTTAGGGAAACGGGGATATTTCTCTATTTCCCTTTTTTTAGTTTGCGTTTTGGTGAAGTCACCCAAAGGGAAGTTGGCGATCCGCATGGGCCTGTCTGATTGGTAGTCACCGGCAAAGCCTGGTGGCTATCAATAGCGATATACCTTCAGTCAGTGTTCGCAATATGTGTAAACGTGCAGCATGCCGGTGTCTCTTGGCTTGCCGGCTCAGCCTGATTGTCTGCCAATTCGTGGTAGGCTTGCAACCTAGCTGAGCAATAGTCTATGACAGGACCGGCTTTAGGCATTTTAGGGAAATATCCCCTTTGGGAAAAAGGGATAAGGGGAAAAAGCACTTTTGGGAAAACTCTTACGCTAAGGTTTAAAGATTCTCACGGAGAACAGTGAAACGACGTGCGTCTGATTCTGAGAAGTTTTTTGTGTACTGATCAAGCAGCATTTGAATCACTTCGTAGTCAAAGCTCAGGCTATCCATCTGCTTAACGACGAGCAGATCCTTATACGTTTCTGCAGAAATTTTGATGCTTTTCTTTTGGTTATCAGTCTTGTTCTTGGAAACTTTCGTAGATTTAGTTGAAACGCGCTGCTCTTCAGCGGTTTCTTGGAAGCTTTGTTTCGGCTGTACTGCGCCTTGAACCTTCCTCTTGAGTAGGTTTGGTTTGTGATTTGTGTCTGCCATGTGTTTCCTCCTATTTAATTACTTCACGTAGCATTCCGAGTCGAGTCAACATTTCATCTGTAACCTTTTGATATAAATCTAACACTCGTCGATCGTAACGATCCTTATCGGTGATGCCGTTGATTGGAAATCGTTTGATCCGAGCCATCTGCGGCACGATAGTAGAAAACACGTTGTCTTCCCCGAACTCTTCCTTCGCCGTCGCAATAATGGTCTGATCAACACCGCTACGCGCGTCATGTAACATTGGTAATACACCAATTACTTCAAGGCCTACGTCGTATTTGTCATTGAGCCTTTGAAGCGTCTTTACGAACTCTTCGGCCCCTGAGAGTGAGTCATCATGCGTTTGTAGACTGATGATTGCATAATCGCTAAACATGACCGCGTTGTTTGTAACCTCTATCGAGAACGGTGGCACGTCAAGAAGGATAATGTCATAGTCAGGTTTTAGAGGATCAAAAAGCGGCTTCAAAAAATGAGTTTCCTCAAAGTCGGTGTTCGCGTGTCGATATAAATACTTGGTGAAGTCTTGGAAGTCGATATAGGACGGTAGAAGGTAAAGATTTTCGAGGATCTTTACTGGTAGTTGAGATAAATCCTTTTCTTGAACGCCAAGCATCAGGGTTTTGTCAATTGATTCCACGTTTTCAGACTCTCTACTTCGGGTTAAGACTAGAGTCTTTGTAGCGTTGGCCTGAGGATCAAGATCGGCTACCAACGTTTTCAACCCCATCTTAGCAAGCGTGTATGCAATCAGATAAGTGTTAGTTGTCTTACCTACGCCGCCCTTTTGATTGCCAATGACGATGGTGACTGCTTCTGGGGCAGCCTTGATATTCTCAACTACCCTACGGATTTCCTTATCCATATGTTACGCCTCATTTCCCTTTTTCTAAGTTAACCCTAGTCTAGGTCTTTGACGTGAAAAGGTCAATAGGGAAATGGGGAAAAAGGGAAATATAGCAATTGGGAAATAGAAATAAAGGGAAAAGGAGAAATAGGGAAAATGCGAAATGTCGAAATGAGAAACGGGTATACTGGATTTTTTACAGCCCTCAAATCCTTGATTCAACTGCATTTTGACTGCTACGAGAATCCAAATAGGGAAAAGGGGAAATATCTCTTTTTAGAAATAGGGAAACTAAGAAATAGGGAAAGAGGGATTTAACCATTTAGGGATTAAGGGAAATAGGGAAATAGGGAACTCAAATATAACTCTTGCGATTTTGGCGCGTCTGTCGTATCCTACGGGTGTACCTGATGGTACGTGTTTGTAGGAATATGAACAAAAAAAGAGACCGGTTGCAGCCGGCCTCGAAAATATTATCATCCTGTTTAGAAGGATCCAGAATGCTTGTCTACTCCGTCAAAAGTATTTGACAGGCACTCTTATTTGCATATACCTCGCCTCTCGGCTATACTCGCATTGTAACACGAATATAGCTAAGTGCAAGACTACTCACTGCCAATCAGTAGCCTCTGCACTCCTTCCACTAGCAGGATGGGCGAGATCTCGAACTCGCGTATCCTTTTTTTCGTACCTCGGCTAGGAAAGGAGTAGTGCAGATGAGTAATGCAGCACAGCTAATCACTGAAATTCTACATAACGCTTTACCATTACGACGTGCTAAAGGAAGTCGTTTGGCTATTTCTCACTGTTCCGTCACTGCTGCTGCCAAGACTGGAGCCGTCTTTATCGTCAATCATAAGGACCAGCTTCAGGATGCTCGCGGCCTAGTCGTGACCTCGCAAGAAGCCATCCTGGATCACGAAGGTGCGTCGCACTGGACTCCGAACCTTTTCCGCTACGGGACGTACTCCAAGGCTGGAGCTATGATTGGCCACTCTGAAGACAATCTAAAGGCTATCAATGCCTTTGTCGTCGATGCCGACTGGCCTGCCGATAAGCGCCCGGATCCACTGCAACTGGATGAGTCTTTGTTTTGGATTCAGCTAACAGATCGCTACATGCTGATGCCAACAGCTATTCTAGCAACACCTCGCGGGTATCAAGCCTACTACGTGCTCACTAACCCGGTATGGATGAAGAAGCAAGAAGATGGCTATATGCCGGCCTTAGCTGCCGCCAAGCATGTGAGCGAAGCTATTCGCACTACCATCGCTGAACGGATCCCACAGGTTGATACTGGGGCAAACCACTTCGGCTTTTTCCGTATGCCGCGGGTCGGAAACCTGGTGCACTATGAGCCAGGACTGACGACCAGCTTCAAAATGCTGCTGAAATGGTCAAAAACTGAGCACTCCGTGTCTGAGGTTGGCGCTGAGAAGCGTGAGAGCGTTGGCTTCCAGGCGCAGACCCGTACTGGGTGGTTCAAGGCGCTCTCACAAGCACAGATTCCATGTGCTGAGCATACCGGGTATGGCCGCAACAACACACTACTGACGCTTTGCCTGGCCATGTATGGATCCAAGCAATCGCTGGATGAATGCTATTACTACGCCGATGAGTGGAACATGCATCAGAAGCAGCCACTGCCTGTACGTGAGGTCCACAGCATCGTCAAGTCGGCCTACTCTGGTAAGTATGCTGGGGCATCGACGGCCTATATCACTGAGCTGGTCGCCGAGTATGCACCGTATGCCCAGGGGAAGCTAACAGCTAACCGCTGGACCAAGTTCGCCAAGCCTCGTGCTGAGCGACAATACAGCCACCTGTGGGAGTGGGGGCAGGATCTATTACACCTCGTGGAGTCCAGTGAGGCATCAGAGCGGGTGAAGGGACATGCCTTCTTCACTAGTGCCGTCCTACAAGACATTCTTGGTATCAAATCCCAGTCGCTGACGCGGCTTTTGAATAAGCTGGCCGCCCAGGGCGTCTTTTCTGTGCGCCGGGTGCGAGGCCGGGCCGGAGGCATCTACATTGCTACGGCTCGCATGATTGCGGAGTTCGTGAAGCAGAGTAAACAGAATGCGGCTGTACATGCGCCAAGTGACCTGGTCGCGAACGTACAGCGATTGCTGCGGATCGGAAGTCGCAGCGATTCTAAGCCACAGACGTTTCAATTCGAGGCGCCGCCAGGCCCCGCTGCACGCGGATTTTAAATATGCCAATTGCCTTAACAATATCTAGTACCGTCTCTCCTTTGTCCTTTTTCGAGCTGTTGCGTTCGTGAGAATGATTCTTAGTTCTTGTCACAAATTTCACTTAGCTGTATACTTTAGTTGCGAACAGGTGTTCGTTTTTGCGAGTGGGTAGCTGTTCGTATGTCTGGGTTCATGGCCGGTATAGGGCGTCTTTTCTGATGGTGGAGCGGTATCAAATAAAATTTGGTTTATGGTTGACAAGGCTTGTCATGTTGGATATGGTTGTGTCGGATAAACAAGTCGAATAGTATCATGAGGAGCTGTCGAACGTTGTTCGGTGGCGACAAAAAAAGAGGAGTCAACTCTCGGCCAGGGCTACCAACCCAAGCGTCAACGAGCTGAAACTCCACGTGGTCTGAACACGTGGATTCTCCCCTTTGCTAACGTAGTTACAGTACGCCAGCGAATATATTCTACCAGTTTCCCGCGGGGTTTCCTAGCGAAATCCCCACGAAGACATAGCAGATGAAAACGCGACCTACATAGCTACGCAGACGCAGAGGGAAGTTTCCACAACGGAAACTTCCCTCTTTTTGTCGTTATTGATGAGCGCTCGACGCTCAGGGAGGAGACATCATGCAGCTGAGTAAAAAAGACGTGATCCGATACTCGCATAAGGTCTCTGTCTTCGGAGGAGATCGTAATTACGTCAATGTTGGGCGTGGTGAGTTCGCTGTTGTGGAGGGTGGCGTGCTCAAGGCCTGGATTGATATCGATCATCTGTATAAACAGATTAGGCGGGTCGCGAGTTCCAATGGGGCAGTGATTGGCAAGCGTAATCGTTTTGGAGAGCCTTTAACCCGTGTTCGTTTCTAACCCGTTCTAGCAAATTTGCGTGCGCTGTTTGCACGATTGACCTTTGACATATGAATAATCGTCCGTCCCGCTTTGAAGAAGGCAAGAGTCTTGGCACTGCGGTTTCTGCGGGTATCTACGATTCGGACGTTAAGCTGCGCCACTGTAGTTGGTGGTTAGCGGCAAACCGCAGCTGGTTATGTACAGCACACCCGCCTAGTCGTAAGGCGAGACATTGGGTTCTGATCGTCGTGGTTCTTCTTCACGACCAGGCCCTCAACTACATCGTATGGGGTGTCATTGACGGGTAATGAAGATGCGGCGCTGCTTATGCAGCAGGGTTGACGGGGCAGAGCCAAAAACCGTCGTCGTTGGTCATAGACCATAAGGTTCAAGCAACTTCCAGCCTAAAAGTTGTTAAAATTCGGGCGTTAAACAAAAAAATAACTGGGTAAACACCCACCTGTGCGTGTAAGCGCGCAGGCAAATTTGCTAGAAACTAGAATGTGGAGATGATATTTATGTTAAGCGAATCTATCCAAGGCGTGGCCTTTCAAGGGCGGCGTTATTCGCCATCAGATACCTACACTGCTGCTGTCAGTCGCTTACTGGATTATGTCCGGGGTCATGGCGGCCGGGCCACGATGGAGTCGTATCTCCTGTGGCGAAAGAACCGTCAAGATCCGGTGCTTCGTAATGAACGGCTGGCGCTGGCAGCAATCAAAACACATTGTTCAGTTCTTGACTTCGGTGTCACTGTTGATAAGCAAGGGCACTGCGTCACGACGCTCACAATCAGAGAACCCCGCCAGGGCAGCAAGGTATGAGACCTTGAAAAAACAACAGAAGGATATTGTTGAAAGAGTGAAAGGACTGAGCATTACGAAGAAGCGGATATTTAACGGATTAGGGCAGCCGATTAGATGCCTTGAATCAGGGATTAGGTATCGGATGGTCGACCATGGCTATTACACAACCGCGCTTAAGCCAGGCGAAGTAGACTCAATTCGACCTGTGATCCCGCGAGAGGAAGAACGGTACATTGCGCTAAAACTGAACCTTAAACGTATCAAGTGAATTTTAGTGTAAACTACAGATGTGGAAAATATGATGGAGATAGGGGAGAGAATAATGAAAAAATCAACGATTGCGGGTGCAAGCCTTATTCTACTGACTGCACTGACGCTGACTGCTTGTGGGGGCAAGCAGGATGCTAAGACTGCAGCTAAGGACAGCAAGGAGATTGCCGTTGAGACCTTGGCTAAGGACGTGCAGGGGCTATTCACCAACAAGAAGTATGAGCTTCCAAGTAAGCACGTCACTGAGGCTAAGGTCGCTGCTGCAAGCAGTACAAGAAGGTCTACAAGCTCCGGGGTGATCTGACTAAGGCGCAAAAGAAGACATTGAAGTTAAGCAAGAATCGCATTGCCGCTATCAAGCAGGTTGTGGCGATTCAAGCCGGTATTAAAGCTGCACTGGGTGACAAGCAGGTAATCACGGATGCTAAGTACGACAACACGAATTTGTCCGCGCAATATGACGCCATTGCGAAGACATTGCCAAAATTTGCCAAAACCATTAAACCTAATGTTGATTTAATTGAT
>NZ_RHOK01000043.1 GCF_003946175.1 Lacticaseibacillus suibinensis
CAAGCAGTCCAATCCGCACTGAACCATCGTCCCAGACGTATTCTGAACTATCTTCGCCCATGCGATTACTACCGATGCATGGCGTAACAGACTAGACCACTATCAAGAATTCGTTATCATCGTTGCACTTGACTTGAAAATTGAGGGGCAACAATTCGACCATGCCGATTTCAGCCAAACCACTTTTGCCATTGCTTATATGCGCGAGGATGGTTTTGACACCGGGGCCTTCAAAAATGTCTATGATCGCATCAAAGCCCGCTTTCCTGACGGCCATTTCCTGTATAAAGGCATCAGCGGGCGCCATAACGATGACACCCCGGCAATCGTGGCTTGGTATACCTTGCAATTGCGGCATTTCTTGGCCCATGAGTTTGACCGCCCTGAGCTGGAAGGAGGTAGCTAATGACAGCCTTATATAGTTTGTTTTGGGAACCTGGCACTGGCGAAACCTTCGACTATGGCTCCTTGATTGATTACCAGCCGCAGCGGGTGGTGCAGTACCGCAACCCGCTGCTGTCGCCGAGCCGCATTATTCATGCTTGGCATGACAGCCAGTGGCAGCAGGAAGCGACGCCGGCAGTGCCGCTGCCGCTACTGATACCAGGTACCACCTATCAATTTTTTATTGATGCCGAGCAAACGCCGGTCAACTCGGTGGGGCTGGCGATTGATTATTATGATCGGCAAGGCCAACGCATCGGCGATGATCTGCATGATGCGTTGCATGGGCAATTCACACTGCCGAAGCAAACGGCGACTTACCAGCTCAGCTTAATCACGTTAAATAATGAGCACTTAACCTTCCGCTCGCTGCTGCTTGGGCCAGAGGAAGCGTTAAAAAACGCCCAGGTCGGCTGGCCGAGGACAGATAGAATTACAAATATTGACTGCGATAAACCTAAGCAAGACGGTATACTTGATATCGTCTTGATGCGACAGCGCGTCGGCGTTGAGGCACTGCCCATGCCGCAGGCGCGCCATCAGGTGTACTTAAAGCTAAGTCCGACTGAGCTGGCGACACCTGAACTGGGGCAAGCGGCCCTGCAGGCGCTCGTGAAACCGATTGTGGCTCACTACGGGCAAGCACACGTCAGTCGGGCCAGCATTCGCACCAGCGGCCGCGGCACGGCGCAAGCGGCGAGATGGTTGCAGAAATTGCAAGCCGGCATGACGAATAAATCACTCTGATAATGGCTAAGTACGGAAAAAGGTGGCATATAAATGAATTTCTTTGTTAACGATGCAATGGGGATGGGTAATTCCGGCGTAGAACACGCGCAATTTTACCGGGCAAAGCGGTTTGATCAGGCAAAACTGCCGTACCGCTATATTTTTCTGGATTTGATTCCAGAGCTCCACAAGGCGATGGACCGTTGGGAGCTGCGAGACGATCAGGTCATCAACATCTGGGAGTTCTTCACCTTGGGGGATGACTATGCGCTGACTGGGTTGAAGCAGCGGATCACCGCCAAGAAAGCGGACATCGTGATTGATGGGACCGATACGCATCGCAAGTCAGAAGAAGTGTTGGATTCTGGCCTGCGGGTGGTGAACCATCTGGTGAAATATCCTGATATTCACAAGCCAGAAAACAAACTGCTGATGGTGTCCGCTGGGCGCACTGAAATTTTCAATGAAGCCACAGGCAAACGTGCCATCATGTATGAATATGTTGATGACCCGCACCGCAATCGCTTGGTGCGCAACATCCACATTTTTGATTACAACGGCAAGCACCTGTTCTTCCCCAATCGGGTGTTGATGTATCGGTTCTTCTTCAACCGGTTGAATGACCTGTATGGTGCGCCGTCGACCTTCTTGATCGACCGCGGTGAAGAAGTGGATGAAGCCTTGATGAATCAGCCGATTCCTGACGCCAAACTGGTTTACGTGGTGCACGCCGATACCTTGGGTGATCGCAACGACAAGCGCTATCCACTGTGGAATAATCATTATCAGTACATGTTCGACCACATTCAAAGCAGTGATCGGATTGTGGTGGCCACCGAATTGCAGCGCCAAGATATCCTAGTCGATTTTCCTGACGTGGCCGACAAAGTGGTGGCGATTCCCGTTGGTGGGGTGCGTGATGGCATCAAGCCGCGTGCGCGCAACACCATGCAGGATCCGATTCGGGTCATCACTGCTTCGCGACTAGCCGCTGAAAAACATGTGGATTTGGCCATTAAAGCGGTGGCGAAGTGGCATGACGAAGACGGCGTCAACGTCGAGTTCGATATTTACGGGCGCGGTGAAGAACAAAAGAAGCTGGAAGATGCCATTAAAGAAACCAACTCTGGCGATTACATCAAGCTGAAGGGCTTGTCCGATAACTTGGCTGAAATCTATCCTCAATACGACATCTTCGTGTCTGCTTCGTTCTCTGAAGGTTTTGGCTTGACCTATATTGAAGCCTTGAACGCTTCGCTGCCGATCGTTACTTACCGGGCCCGCTTCGGCGCCACCGAACTCGTCCATGATGGCGAAAATGGTTTCTTAGCTGATTTCAAGCGCGATGACATGGACTATGATGTCGACACGTTGCATGAAGGCTTCAAGCGCCTGCAGGCCGCGAATTATGGCAAGCTGGTGGCAAACACCACCGCCTCGCTGGATCAGTTCCAAGACCATGTGATTGCCGGCAAGTGGCAGAAGTTAATGGAGGGTCTGCGCTAATGAAGTATGAATTACTGAATACCATCACGCCAGGGACCGAGGCCTGGGATCAGGTTGTGGCCCGCGCCAAAAAAAATCATGAACGCATCATTGTGCTTTCGGCCATGCCGAATTTTGCAGGGTTGCTGAATCAAGCCGGCCTCAAAGGGGTTAGCCTGATTGATCGGGTCTGCAATCGGTCGTACCAGAAGGACGATTTCATGTTTTTCGACCGCATTCCCGTGCCAACCGGCGCCAAAATCGAGATGAACGAAGACGGCAATCTCAATGTGCTTTACGACGGCGACAAAATTGCTAACGTGACGCTTTATCCTAACACCCGGCGCGCAGTGCAGGATGTGCGGTACCTCAATCCTGATGGCACCCTGGACTACATTGAGGAATACGCCACGGATGGCTCGCATTACACCAACATCTACTACTACAACAATGAGATGCAAGAAATCGATTTTCTCGACATGCAAGAGCGACCGGTGCTGCGCTATTACCTGTACGAGGGCGTGATCAACTTTGTCACCATCGAAAACCCAGTGACCCGTGAAGTCACCGCCAAGTATAATAGCGTGCGTGATTTTGTGATGGCTGAAATGCCAACCATCGTTAAGCCAAACGATACCGTGACCATCAGCTATATGGGCATTGAACTGGATGCCATTAGCCAAACCAATTCTCACAATATTCTGGCGCTGGTTGAAGATCCGTTCGATGAGCATCATGAAGTGCGGGGCAACTTGCAGGCCATCCTCAAAAACGAGATCAAGACCGTGCAAGAGGTGCAAGTGCCGGTCATCGCGTACCAGGAATTACAGAAAACAGACCTACCAAGCGACAAATTGAAGCTTCTCAAATAATTCGAAAATATTTTTAAAATAGTTAATTAAATTACAAAACATTTTTCACAAGACAAGCCGTGATTTTCGAGGCTTGTTTTTTTATTATGTATAAGTGCTGTACAATCAAGGTATAAATTGGTTAATTCATTTTATAAAACTTATTTTTCGGTTATTGAACAGAAAATATATACCACTCTGTTTACAATAAATAATAGACGTTATATTGCAATATGGAGGTAATGCCGTTGGGAAAAAAGACTGGCAGTTCCGGAGATCTGTTTAGGAACAATAGTAAAGTCCGTTTCAAGATGTTTAAGGCCGGTAAAAGGTGGCTTGTTGCTGGGACAGCAACGTTAAGTGGTTTACTGGGTGGTTTGTTAATTGCACCGCATGCAGTTAATGCGGACACCACCACACCAACCGTCGCCAAGACCGTTGATCAGCAAGACACATTAGCCACACAGGATACGGCCACAATTCCAGTATCCTCTCAGACCGGATCTCAGACGACCTCGACGGATGCTTCGGCTTCCATCGAAGCATCGACGAGCACCTCGGTCAGCATTTCGCAATCGGCATCCGAATCAGCTCTAGTTTCAGAAAGTGCTTCGCAGTCAGGATCAACCACTGAGTCAGCATCATCATCAACTCAGTCTTCAGAATCCTCTTCAACGTCTACTGCGACCTCCACTTCTGCAACGAGTGCTAGTTCTGTTGCCGTCAAAGCCGCATCCACTGCGGATACCACTCAAACCTTGGGCACGCAGCTTGGTTTGGGTGCAAAAGACACTGCATCGCTTCAAGATGGTAAGTTAACCATCAACGTTGCCGATGGGGCTTCTTTGACTGCACCTGTATTAGCTAATATTGCCCGTTACGTTTCAGCCAACGCTGTTAACACAACGGTCATTCTTACCGCAGGCGCGCAAATCACAAGTCGGGATGGTAAAGTAAGTGTCCTGATTTTGAATGGCGCCACCGCAGTAAGCAGTATACAAGAAGGGAAAAACTTGGCTGTTGCTATTGGCCAAGTCACCGGCAAGGTACCAACTGTTGAAGGTATCGCAGCCACCGCGCAAGTTTCTGAAGCAATGGCCGGTTACACCACCAAGAGTCCATCTGGCCTGAGCATCCTTGGGATTACGATTCGCACCGGTTGGGATCAACAACCAACCAGCCAAAATGTCGCGATTGGTGACAACGCAATCCTGATTGGGACCGTTTCGACGTCGATTTCGGATGCCTTCGGTCAAGCTTTGACCAGTGCTGCAACGAGTCTGTTTACCTTGGGCACAGTGAGATTTTCACCAACGTACAAGCTGTACTACAACAATGGCAACGGCTGGGTTGATAGTGGGTTGAGCAATTCTACCGGGGTCTTTTCTGTGCCGGAGAACAAATCAGGTAAGATTGCTTATCAGATTGTTTATACCTATGCGGCTAGTGGGACAACGCTTCTTGGTGCGCTGATTGCAGGGGCTGTAAATGATGCCGTTGCTGCGTCGAACATGTTGTTGAGCTGGGGCTTTAATGATGGCACCTATGGCTCTGCAGTTGCCGTAGTGACCGTGGATAAGCCTATAGCCGCCACTGGTATTACCGTCACGGCGCCATCAGATTATCTGTTGGTGGGTGGCACCAATGGCACGAAGGTTGTTTCGACCACTGGCACCACCAACAGCAATACCGGTTCCAGCGAGCAACTGAGCTACACGCTGAATCCAACGAACTCAAATGACAAGATTACGTGGTCCGTTGATGGTGGTGCCACGATTTCCGATACTGGTTATCTGACCGTTACCCGGCCAGGGACGTACACCGTTACCGTTACGGCAACAAATGCTGAAACTGGTGCGGTTGACGCTACCGACTCCATCGAGATCACTGCTGGCGGTGGGTTAAGCGATAAAACGGTTGACGAAGGCGACGATGTTTCGATTCCGTTGCAAGGTACCGCCGCCCTTGCTGGTGCCAACGTCAGCTATCAGTGGTACAACGGTGATGGGACCGCCGTTGCTGGCGCCACTGGCTCGACTTTGAACCTCAATAACGTGCCGGTTAGCTACAACAAACACCAGTACTATGTCCAGATTACGCTTAGGACTCAAGATGCCAAGGGGAACAACGTGACGACTGTGATGCAGTCCAACACGATGACCTTGAAAGTTAATGCCCTTATGCCAAAGCTGGTAGGGTCCCAGGAAACCATTTACGTGGGTCAGAACTACACCGACGACCTGACAGATTTGGTCACGATTACTGATCCTAAGGGTAATCCTGTAGACGTCAACGCGGCATATGCCAATGGCGACCTGAAGATTACTGGTTCCGTTAATAACACCAAACCTGGCACTTACTACGTTCAAATGGTCTACACAGATCCGGCAACGGGTAAAACTGCTGAAGGCATGGGCAGCGTCACGGTTCAGAAGTGGACGACATCGGCCAGTCAGTCCAATAGTCAATCTGCTTCAAATAGTGCTTCAGGCTCCGCAAGCGTTTCAGCTTCACAAAGCGCCTCTGCCAGTGCTTCAGAAAGTGCTAATGGCAGCGCTAAGGCTTCTGAATCCAAGATTACGGCTTCACTTAGCGGCTCGCTGAGCGCTTCAATCAGTGCCAAGGCGAGTGCCTCTTCCTCCGCATCAATTAGCGCAAGCCAAAGCGCTTCGTACAGCACGAGTGCATCATACTCTGCGAGTGCTTCTTCTTCGGCCAGCTACTCTGCAACCGATAGTGCCAAGACGAGTGCTAAAAACAGTGCTAGCGCCAGTGCGGATGCCTCAGCTTCAGCGAAGACGTCAGCTTCGATCAGTGCGTCTGCTTCTTCCAGTGCCTCGATCAGCGCTTTCAATTCAGCATCTGATTCAGCTGAGCGAAGCACTGTGGATCTGTTGAATTCGATTACGAAGTCGATAGTCGATTCTGCATCAGCGTCTACTTCGGCGTCTATTTCTGCTAGCTATTCCGCATCAGCATCGTCATCTGCATCGATTTCAGGATCAATCATTAATTCGCAAATCGATTCGCAGTTATCTGAAGTTTCCGAGTCAATCGCTTCATATTCCGAGGCCTCTGTAAGTATCTCCGAGAGCCGTTCGGCAAGCGTTATCCAGAGCTATTCGGACAGTGCTTCAATTAGTGCTTCCAATAGTGCTAGCGGATCAGCCTCAGTCAGTGTTTCACAGAGTGCTTCTGCAAGTGCCAGCGATTCTGCGAAGGTTTCAGAAAGTAACGAAAGTGCATCTAACAGCGCATCAGGTAGCGCCTCTGTCAGTGCTTCACAAAGTGCTTCCGAGTCCGTAAAGACTTCAAACAGCAACAAGAGCGCATCAGATAGTGCGTCTGTCAGTGCCAGTGGTTCCGCATCTGAAAGTGCCAAGACCTCTGCTTCTGATAGTGCATCCGTCAGTGCTTCTCAAAGTGCATCCGAGTCTGTAAAGACTTCCAACAGCAACAAGAGTGCATCAGACAGTGCTTCTGTCAGTGCATCGCAGATTGCTTCGATCTCTGACGCAAGTCAAAGTGCTTCAATTAGCGCTTCGAACAGTGCCAGTGGTTCCGCATCCGAAAGTGCCAAGACCTCTGCTTCTGATAGTGCATCCGTCAGTGC
>NZ_RHOK01000044.1 GCF_003946175.1 Lacticaseibacillus suibinensis
CTGAGTTGTTGGTAATGCTTGTGGGTGTTAGTCTGAGAGTGGGTCATGAAGATTCCTGCTTTCTTGTTTAGCTAGCACTAACAAGAATAGGTCTTCATGGCCTTTTTGGTCTAGTCGTCAGGGTGTTGCACTTGAATTGTAAACTGGGGGGCCTTTTTATTTCCAAAAAGTAGCACAGTAGATGGCGTCAAAATGGATCAGAACTTTACACAGGGTGACAACCAATTCACCTTTGCCGGTGCATCCAAGTATGCCAATAAGACCACCTATCAGTTGAACTTTTACGTCAAGGATAACCAAATCAATCCGCTGGAACCTATTACGGCTAATGTGCGCACAAGAAGCTCAGGAAACGGTCAAGAATTGCCCTCGAAACTCATGCAAGTAAGTGAGGATTTCTACACCTTGGTTGTTAAAAAGGTACCCGATAAGCAGTCGAGTTTGTTCATCAACATTGGCACAAAGAAGCAACTCAATGGCGGCATTTCAACGTCATCATCGCAGCCAATTAGCATCGTTAATGCAGTAAACTCTCACGAAACCTCGACGCCAAATGACCGGGTACTTGCACGCGAATACTTCAAGTACATGGTTCATTTCTACGGCAAACACATTACAGTTTACCGTCAAAAAGTGAAGGTAGCGGACAAGAATATTGCAACACTAATGGCCACTTTGAGGAAGCAGAAAGCTTCGCTTTCCGTTCAAACCGGGTCACAAAAAGCGGCAACCAAGCAGAAGATTTCGGACACGAAAAGCTCTTTGAAGGCACAGCAAACAGCACGCAAAAATGCAAAGGCATCAATCAAAACTGCCACCATTGCGCGACGGAAATACCAAAAACAACTGCAATAGCCTGAAAATATACCGTGGGTTTTTCATAGCGTATCGTGGGCTTTGCAGAAAACGCGTGGGCTAAATGACTAAAATCGTGGGTTTGGGGCCTTGCGGCCCGTGGGCGTATGGGCCTATAACGTGGGTTTGCGTCCTTAATTCCGCTATCACTACAAATCAACCCGCACTGCGGGTTCTATCACATTGTGATAGCAGATCTCTATTATGCTCTTACAAATGGCTTGGGCTACACGCCCCAGCCGACCCTTTGTAACACTCCGCCGCAAGCGACGGTAGAAAACAGGAGGTGATTACGTTGGCAAGCGAAGTTAAGATTCGACAAATCCCAATGGCAGACTTAGCCATCATTGACACCGAGGCAAATGAAAAGGGCATCTCTCGCGAGCAATATCTGCGACAACTTATTCATTCACACGCGACTAACTACTACGTTGATGAGGAAAGAAATAGTCTTGCAGAGTTGATCACAAAAAACGAGAAAGTGCTCAATGAAACGACTGCGGCATTAAATAATTTTGTGTCGATGCTGAAGAGTGAGTAGGAGGCTGAAATGAAAAAAGAACGGCACTTTGTTTATCTAGAAGATGACTCCCCCCGGAACCTCAGTTGGAAGTGGATTGAGACTTTTCAGCGTGCCCATAACCTTGCAAGTAGAGGCGAAGCATTAGAAAAACTCTTTAATGAGTACGTTGTTCTCAAGAAACAAAATCAAAGCGACAATGACCTAGCAAAAGCAATCGCAAGAGAGATTAAACCACAGCTCGATCCGATCCGCATTCGGACTGGTTACGTTGATAAAAACGTGCGTGTTCTTACTAACTTGCTCAACTCTTATCTGATTATTAGCGGCATGGAAGACTCAATCCCAGTGACCGATATTGTCGCAGAGTCTCTGCGCGAGACACAGAAGCAAGTCGCAGATCAAATCCATGCTTACCAAGTTGCACGTAAAGATAAGCTGACGAGATCGACACAGGGTGATGACGATGAGTAAGACACCCGGTATTGTCACGGTAATGAAGTTTGTGCCAGCGGAGAACAAGAAATTCAGCGGCTACGTAAACTATATGGATCGACCGGATGCAATGCGCAGTGATCACTTCAAGGACTGGAACGTTAATCGTTTCGACGGCTACAACAACTACATGAGCAACCCAGAAAAGAGCAAGGGCTTGTTCACGGCAGGGAAGGACTCTTTGTCGCAGGAAGAGCGGGCTGAACTGAAGCGGCAGTTTGCTCTTGCCCAAAAAAATGGTTCTCTAATGTGGCAAACCGTAGTGAGTTTCGACAACCGGTTTCTTGCGGATCACAGTCTTTATGATCTGAAAACAAAGCAGCTAGATCAGGACAAGCTACAACAGTCAATTCGTCATGGTATGAGCGGGCTTCTGATTAACGAAGGCTTAGCCAACACGGCGGTGTGGTCAGCCTCAATACACCTCAATACCGACAATATTCATGTGCATATTGCGTTCGTTGAACCGGAACCGACTCGTCGACTGTTCACCCTTAATGATCTAGATGGCGGAACCCATCAAGAGGCGCGAGGTATGCTCAAGCCCGCCACCATTTCCGCCTTTAAGTCTTCCATCGCAAACGAGCTAGCCAACCGCGATCAGTCACTGGCTCATCTTTCCAGTCTGATCAGAAATGAGTTACCGCAACATGACTATGACTGGGGTAAGCTCCCAGACTTTGACTTGCTGCGGCTGTACCAGCAGATATACAGGGCGCTACCCGATGACAAGCGGAAGTGGAAGTACAACATGAACGCACTCCAAGAAGTCCGACCGTTGCTCGACGTCTTTAGCTCCAAATTCATGCAGCGTTATCACGGCGATGAATTGCACGAATTCGACCAAGCACTAAAAGCTGAAACCGATTTTCGCGAAGCACTGTACGGTACTGGGCAGCAAGGTAAAGAAGCAGGCCGTGCTAAAGATTATGAGCACAACAAGTACAACGAGCTGTACGCCAGGATGGGAAACTCAATCTTAGGTGAGATGAGGAAAGTAGATGACGCAGTTTATAGGAAAGAACATCCGAACGGGTTCTCCTACCACAAGGCGCAAGGGAAACGGCCGACTCACGGCATCATGGGTGCGCTATCTTCAATTCGGCGCGCACTATCTGGTGACGTAAAAGCGCACATGAGAGCACAGCGTGACTATGAACGCATGCAAGATGAAAAAGAAGCTGACCACGAGCGTCAGCAAGCCCCTGGTTATGATCAGTGGCGATAGCCGCAGCTAACACGCTGCGGCTTTTTTGTACGACTCAAAGGAGGGATTTACATGGCAACAGAGGATAACGTAGCCCCAGAAGTACCGCGTGTAGCTAAGGAAAAGACTCAAACGCTCACTACCGAGATGATCAGCCACGCTAAAGAGATTTCAATCTTTGACGTGGCAGCGAAGAATGGCATTAACCTAGTGCACGATGGCGGCGATTACTGGTCATGGGATCAACACGACTCACTAAAGGTGAACGCCCGTAAAAACCAGTTCACGTGGAATAGCCGCCAAGTCGGCGGGTCAACTATCGACTTCATGATGAAGGTTGTGGGCGTGGATGACTTCCGCAAGGCGGTAATTGCTTTAAATGATAGTAGCCTATCAACAGCCAAGGTGGCAATGGAAGAACGACAGCCATTTGAGTATGACATTCAGAACTCTAAAGACTTCAGTCGTGCACGCGATTATCTGACATTGGCGCGGGGCTTGAACCCGGCAATCATTGATCAGTTGCATCAACGCGGGTTCATTCAACAGGATAACAAGGGCAATACCATTTTTGTTTGGGCACGTGATGGTGAGCGCGTTGGCGCGTCTATCCAAGGTACAACCATCGACAAGCAGCACAACGGGCCGCGCGGTACGTTCAAACAGATTGCCAAAAATTCAGAACAGGACTATGGGTTTAATTTTTCGATCGGCCATCCAAAGCAGCTATACGTCTTTGAGTCGCCAATCGATGCGTTGTCTTATCTGGGCTTGCATCCACAAACTAGAGACACCATGTTCTTTGCGATGGATGGTCTCAAGCCTCAGTCAGTGATTAAGGCTATGGTCTACTATCACACCCGCACCGGCAACGCACCTGAACGCGTTGGGTTCGGTGTTGACAATGACCCGGCGGGGCACCGTTTCTTTGACGAAATGGTCAATAAGCACAGCTTTGAGAACGCGGGAACAGGTGAAACAATACCATACGGTCACTTCATGGTTGACGACCTCGCTGTCCCTACTGAACGCTTGAGAACCTTGCAACAACAAGCGGCCGCGGCTAATGTGCCATGGGAACCGTTGGCAGCGTTAGATAAGGTAGAAACTAACTTTCATGACGATAAGAAAGTCAATAACTGGTTTGGGCTGAAGGGGGGCTTCACTCACAGCGACGGCAGCGCGCCAGGCAGTCAATATGAAATACGCGCCGGTCAACTTGCCGGACTGATGGGGGAACTAACTGACCAAAACGGCCTTAACTATCAAGCACTGATTACGCGCCTTGATCCGTCACTTGATCCAACAATGCAGCAAGCGCTCATTGGTAAGCTACAAGCTTACACCGCTCAGTACGAAAATGGCGGGGTTAAGCCCGTACAGTATCAGATCAAGGACTGGAACGACAGACTGAAGCAGGTGCAAAACGAAAGTGGGTTCCCAGCCCGTTTGATTGATCGTATCTACGCTAATAAGGCGCAGGAAGAAGGGCTGAAAGTAATCCAAGAGCGTGACCAGGATGGGCGTGACCGCCTAAAATCAGTGCAGGCAAACCAGCTTAATAAAGGACTCTTTGAAGCGGATTCGCCGCAAGAAATGGCTTATCTGATTAAGACCTATGGGTATAGCGCCGTTGATAAAGAAGATGAGCAGAAATACCAACACGTCGAAGGTGTAGAGCACACCGTATCACAGAAGCAGAAATCGAGTCCGGCGCGTCAGGCTTTGCAGGCGGCGGCACTGGCTAGGAGCTGAGGGGGGGTCCATGTGAATATCAAACATCTCGGACACGTAGTCGTCCTCGTAGCGGCAATGGTCACACTAACCGGTTGTAAGGCAGTAGAACAGCTAGCTAGCTTTCTTCCGGACGCAACTACTGAGAACTCCAAAGCGGACACCGCACTGATCAATACCCCATTCAGCATTGGAAAATATCCGCAGAACTACATGACAGTAGATAACAATAAACCCGTATTTGAGGGAGGCTTCGCCCGCACGGTGAGTCGTAATCTAAAAGATCCGAGCTTTGTTTCCGCATCGACAGATTACAGCGCCCTAGATAGTGCGGGGCGCACTCAAGGTGTGTCGGCGGTTGTCACTTATCCGTCGATGATGTTTCATAGCAGCAGTGTAGTAAAACGGCCCGCATTTCCATCAGAAACGAGAGTCTCGGGCGAGTATCTCCATGCTAAATTTGCGCTCAACCCTGACACGGGAGAAAAGGCCTGGCGGGGCGGTCGTAACAATAATTGCATTGTGCAGCTTGCAGGCTACCGAGGCTATCTCTACAACAAGTCGCACCTAGTCGCCTGGTCACTAAACGGCGATATGCAGACTCACAACGTCATTCTTGGTACACGTGCACAAAATGTCGGCACCAACGATATGAACAATCCCGGTGGCATAGCGTATCCCGAAACGCTAACTCGCAACTATCTCCAAGCCCATCAAGATGAAGCCGTTGCCTACCAGGCAATCCCTATATATAGTGGGCCTGAGCTTGTGCCCCGTGGCGTGCATGTCATTGTTCAATCTCTCAAGAACCCGAACGCTTTACACTTAAACGTTTGGGTCTTCAATCGGCAAGAAGGCGTGAAGCTCAATTTCAAAACGGGTCAATTCAGTTTGAAGTAAGAGTGCTCGCATTTTCCCTACTGAATGTTTATACGTGGTCTTTGCATTAGGGAAGTCAACACTTTTTCGGACAGTTTGCTAAGCGGCTTTTTGTGAAGCTTGGTCATACAAGGAAAGCCATGCTACTGGTGCAAGATAGTCTAGGAACCCGTCTAGTATCTTTTAAGAACTATCTTCAGGAAGGCCAATACAACCATTTGAAGACTGCTGTTAAGGGCACGTTCACAGTTTTTCCAAAGTCGCCGACATTTGTCTAGCCAAATCCATGAACGTTCAACGATCCATCGTTGCGGTAACACCGTGAACATATGCAACTCGTTGCGTTTAGCTACCGTCGTCTGAGCATTCAAAATGAGCTTCACCTGATCCGCATAGTCATTGCCAGTGTAGCCACCATCAACCATGACATGCTGAACCAGCTCTAAAGTTTGGCTAGCCAAACTAAGCATAGCCAATGCACCTGAACGATCTGATACATTAGCTCGTGTCACGAGAATGGCTTGTGGTAAACCGTTAATATCAACCGCCATATGACGCTTAATCCCTGAAATCTTTTTGCCGCCATCGTAGCCACTATTTTTCGTTAAATCAGTGGTTTTAACACTTTGAGCATCAACAATCACAAACGACGTTCGGGCCGATCGGCCCTGTGCAAAGCGATAGGAAGCAACAGTTTTTTTAAAAGCCTTTCTAATAGCGAATCAGCTGTCGGGTCTGGTTTATCTCGCCACATATCGTAATAGCGGTAGACAGTGTGCCATTCCGGGAAATCGTGCGGTAATTCACGCCATTGACACCCTGTAGTAAGCGAGTAAAGGATGGCATTGAATACGTCATAAAGATCATAACGACGCGGTCTTGTATGCTTGCGGAAGTTTTCTAAATCAGGTTGTATTAACGCAAATTGCGCTCGAGAAATATTGCTTGGATAATCTGGCATGACAAACTCCTCAGTCGATTTTCCACAATTCCACCAGATTCAGCAGATACTAGACAGGTTCTAAGAGGCATTTCACCATACTAACAAGAAAACCAAAAATTCCCAGATCCTCAATTTTCAAGTCAAGTGCAACGATGATAACGAATTCTTGATAGTGGTCTAGGCTGTTACGCCATGCATCGGTAGTAATCGCATGGGCGAAGATAGTTCAGAATACGTCTGGGACGATGGTTCAGTGCGGATTGGACTGCTTGAA
>NZ_RHOK01000045.1 GCF_003946175.1 Lacticaseibacillus suibinensis
TCAAGCAGTCCAATCCGCACTGAACCATCGTCCCAGACGTATTCTGAACTATCTTCGCCCATGCGATTACTACCGATGCATGGCGTAACAGACTAGACCACTATCAAGAATTCGTTATCATCGTTGCACTTGACTTGAAAATTGAGGCACTTCTTCAGCATCTAAGAGCAGCGTCAAAAACAAAACACAAACCAAAAGCGCAAAAGCAGCGAGTCAAAAAGCAAAAAAGCTGACAGCTGAAGAAAAAGCCCTGCAGAAAAAAACTAAGGCCATTTTCAAAGGCATTACCCTTTCACTGGTGGGGACGAAAGAGCATCCAATAGTGGACTGGGACAAACCGACACTGTTGACTAATATTGCCACCTATCTAGCCAAACAGGATGGCGCGGATCCCGCGACGGTGCTGGCCATTATTAAGGTCAAAGAAACAGCCGAGAAAATTCCCAACGAAAAGCAAACGGTTGACGGCTACGCCTCTTTCGGTCCCCTTGGTTTCCCGGATATGTTTGAAACTTACTACGATTCTGGTATCGCCCTGACTGGAGAACAAAAAGCTGCGCTTGATAACGTAGCCAGCGATTTAGATGATCTCACGGTCAATCCTTCTGCAGGCAGTAATGAAAACTTGGGCTACGATAAACCTGGCTACCATGCAAATTTATCTGTCTACGATAGCTCGGGATTCGGTGTCGAAATCAACAAGAACTTTGCGCATATGCCCAAACCTAAAGCCATTAACGTCCGTGAGCTACTCACTAATCATCTTTATATCCATATGACGGGTTGGGAAGGCACTGAGGATACGATCAAAGGCATCTACCTCGATCAACCAACGCTTAGCCAGATTTCGCAACTGATGGGCACAATGCTTGAGCCTGATGCAGTGAACGCCCTTTGGGACATCAGAAACAACACGTTAAAATATCGCCCAGGGGATACCGTGACCATCGATTTTGATTCCCTCGCCAGTAAACTAGCTGAACTAACGCCTAACACTGCTAGTGTCACTTGGTACGGCGATGGCCAAGGACCGACCGTTCTGAAGGCAGAATAGTTAAAGCCGGTCAGGTCAACGACAGCGAAAGGAGGTGCAAGTTGATGGCGGAGCGGCCTTACACCAACCGTGGTGAATATCTCACCTATCAGCGACTAAAAGGACTCTCTGCCGCCCATTCTGATGACAGAATCACGATTTTCCCCAATGTGTTTTTTCATTCCATCACCAATGGTCCCGTTCGGCAAATCGATCACCTCATCACGAGTCGCCGCGGGGTGTTCATGCTTGAAACAAAGTACTGGGCAGGCACGGTTTACCACCAAGTTTGAAATCAGCAGCTTAAGAGTGAGTGTGAAAGATTCTGGCCGCTCGTCGAAGCCGCTCTCCCATCAATGATTCGCAAGTTAAGCCAAGATTCCCCTTATACGCTAATTGCCCACCGGAATCGGCCGTTAACGGTGCGTCTCGGCTACAGCAATCCAACAGAGCAGGTACGCACAGCCAAAACACAGTTGCGCGACTTATTGAGTCAACATCTTAAGATTCCGCCGTACCTGCATGGCTTCGTGGTTTATGTTTACCCGCATGGTGAAGCCAACACCATTGTTGATTTGAATCACCACCTGGATCACCTTGGACAATTCGGTGCGGAACCGGAGGGCTTCACTAGCATTGACGCTTTTGTGCAGTATTATCATCAACTGCCCAGCCGCGTCATGCCGACCCAACGGCTAACTGCCATCAATCGGTGTATCAGAGAGCAGATTATCTCCTAGTCTTTCACTCGGGGAAAAATCCAACCGTGCAGTTTTATGGCTCTGGTCGGCCGACCTGAACCCTATCGTTTGAAAAATGTTACCCCAGAATGGCCACGGCCTCACGGGGAAGCAAGATCCGTGGAATATCCCCGCCTTCGGACCTCATCATGCTGATGATGAGGTCTTTTTCTGTAAGGTCACAAGCAGATTTGGCTCGTTCCATTCATACCCCTAGTCCAGCATGATGGCCGGTAAGCCAACGCTGCTAAGCATAGTCGAGCCGGCTGACTGCTTGCTGTGAGAATCAATCGCGGCAATAAAAAAGCGACACCTTTTTCGGGCACCGCCAATATGGGTTAATTCTTTACTGCTTCGGTCACAATCACCAGGCGCATGATGGGACAATTGCTAATCATCTAACGAAGTAAGTAGAGCAAGCACTTTCGTTTGCGCCGCCGCCACCATAGCTAAGGTGGCATCCGGGCTGGCAATCGTAGCCGCCGCCTGTGTCATCGCTTCAATCTGGGAGTTCAAGGCCTCAACCCCAGCTGGCATCAAGGCACTGAGCAACTCCGGACACTGCCCTCCAGTTAACCAAGATTGGTGACACTGCAGGGCTTGTTCCCTGCTAACCAATTGCCGCAACTCGGCTTGGCTGAGGCTCGGCAGTTCCCGTCGGCCTTGATTGGTCTGCATCCACGTCAGCAAGTCTTGCCACGAATCAACCTGGCCAGTCTCCAGGGCTTCAATCAGCCCCGCATAGAAACTCACCCGGTTGTCGCCCTGCTGCAACGCTGATGGCAAGAGGCTCAACCCTAATCGGCCCGCCGCAAGCAACCGTTCGTGTAAGGTGCGCATCTGATACCAAAGCAGTAATTGTTCCTCCTGCAAAGAAGCAAAATAATGTGCTACCAAGGCAGAAGTGCTGCACTCAGGGTGAGCCGCCATCAGTGGGTGGACGGCGGAATTGGTTTCAATTGTTGCCAGATTGGTTGCGAGCTGGCGTCGACTATCCGCCAACATCGAGCCAAGTGAGCCCCCGTCATGATAGATTTTAGTATCATCTAATTCCTCATAAAAACTGTTCAGGGTCGCGTCAGCAGTGTCTTTTTGCGCCAGTTCATACCAATTCGCCCGCAACCGAACGTCGCTAATTTGCCCAAACCAGGCCCCGAACCGACCATCAGCGCCAGCGTTCCATTCCCGGTAAAAATCTTGCAAGTACTCGGTCAGACTCGGCTTACTGGTGGACGCTGGTGCATGCTGCGCCATTTGATACTGCGCAAAGCTGCGGGCCTGATCGAAATCATTTTTATAGTCTTGATAGCGCTGATACGCACTTAAATGTTCCTGATAAGGGGTCAGCACTTGCTCATCAAGTAGTGCCTCAAAATCAACCGGCACTCCATGAAAGTGGAATGCCGTGAACTCAGGTGAATCTGCATCATAGATCAAACACTGCTGAGAAGCATCAACCCTGATGGCGTCGGGGCGCAGCACCGTGTGGGCCAACTGACTAAACATGCGCTCCTCTAGCTCAACCTGAAGCGCGGTTTGGTTCTCTTGCTGGGTTGTTGCCTTCGCGACCAGCTCCCGGTCGATGGCTTTGGCCACCCGCTGTTTCTGGGCTGCCACGAGCCGATGAAGATTATCGGTGGCAAAGGCAAGATTGGTATCAGTCGAAATTGTTTCTCCCGGTTTTGGGCCAATTCGAAATGCCTTTAATAATGGTAAGTCTTCAATCACCTTCCGGGCCTGATCCAAGGGTCCGACTTCACTGATGATCAGTTTTAACACTGAAATCAGCTGTGGTGTATTCAGCTGGGCCATCACTTCTGGTGCCGCGGACACGCAATCCGCCGCCGTTTTGATGCGACTAGCCTCTGACTTCAAAGTCATCAGTTGGCCAGAGTGCAATTGGTTTGAGCTTGATTGATTCATGTTGATCCCCCAAAATTTTTGCATAAAAAATAGCCAATCTCTTGCCAGATTTTCACCACGATTGAGGTGTTGCGAATATGCAACTCCTACGCGTTCAAATCTGTTCAATTGATTAGCTAATCATTTTTTAAATATAAAATGAGTTGGTATACCACCGTTAATGATAACGATGGTCAACTAAAAACGCAAGCTATAATCATCCCCCTCGAATACGAATTCGGCCCGGCAGACAAACTAACCGACTCATGGTTGAACGTCATCGCAGGGCGGCGCATACTTAATCTATCGTTAACGCCTCGTAAAAAGGAGCTTAGAAATGGAAACATGGGTGGGTCAATATTTCCAGCATTTTCGCACCAGCCGCGGCATCGGCGTACGCCAGGCCGGACGCGGTTTAAGCAGCGCCTCGGTCTCCCGCTTTGAGCGGGGTTTGGCCGATATTTCAGTGAACGCCGCCGCTCAGCTCATGTTTAACATTGGCATGGACGCCTACGACATCACGGATGCCATGCGCCGCCATCAGCGCACGTTTCCAAGCATCCTCAATGATTTTGTGTTAGGTCATCGGGGCCAAATCAAGCAAACGGTCACCGCCTACCTAGCGCAAGGCACCTTACCTGAAACCTTGGTGGCGCTAGTCCAAACCGCTAGCACCTGGCTAGATGAACCGCTTGATAGTCCCCGTCAGCTAGGGGCTCACTTCGAGCAAGAATTGGCAGATCGACTAGGTGATCCGGTAAACTGGTACAATTTTGAAGAATTTTTGTTGGTGGCGACGTTGCCTTTTGCCAGCAGCGAGTTAAAAACGCTGCTCTGGCAGCGCGCCACGGCGCTGAAAGGTCGGCAGCTGGGTAAACAAAACTATAACCTCTGGCTGCTGGGGAGCTTGGCGCTGGCCAAGGCCGATTCTGAGCTCCACGCGCTGGTTGCGAGCGATCTCACCAAGATTCTGCAAGATCCGACCTTGGTCACCTTTTTCAACAACGTCGCCCCCCAACTGCGCGCACTCATCGCGTTGGCACGAGGGGAGGATATTTCATCGCTGGTTTTGGCGCTTCAGCAGATTGGTGCAAGGCCGCTGGCCGACTATCTGCTTGCGCTCCAGCATCAATGCAGCTTAACCCGCCCCAGCCAACACAATCCCAACCTGAAGTCCGCTATCCCGGCGGACTGGCAGCTTTCGCTGGATGAGAATCTGTTAACGGGGCCGGTTCTAGCGAAACGCCGCAAGCAGCTGGGTCTGCCCATGAAAGCCGTGTTGGGCGATTGGAATCTCTCAACCCAATCGCGCTTTGAACAAGGTCGCACGCAGTTAGGCTTTCTCAAAACGTTGACCTTACTTGAAAAATTGGCGCTGCCTTTCTACGCCGCCGGTATGACCACCGATCAGTTCAGCCTTTTTCACCGCTACCGCGCGGAGCTGGAATTACTGGGGCGAGGACCGGTCACAGAGCAAACCCGTGAGGCAGTTCTAGCCGTCCTGACTCAGTTTGAAGCAGCAATCACCGGTCTACCCCGGGGGTTACGGCTAATGTTGGCCAAAGGCCTGAGAACCAGTCTGCAGTGGCAAAACAGCCCACTTTTCCCGGAGGACGACCCTGTATTTGCTAGCCTCACGCTAGAAGACCAGGGTGAAATTCTCACCTACTTTGATACAATCACCGAAGTTAGCGCTTTAGATACAGAAGCGCTCGGATTCGCGATCAATAGTATCAAAAAAAAGTACTATACCGCCATTATTAGCTTAGTGATGGCAAAAACTCCGCCCAACAGCAAGGCAGCCGCCAACCTGCGGCAAAGTGGCACTAACTTTATGTTCGGCGCTATCTATTACGACGTGCAAGAAGCGATGCCAATTGTTGAGGACTATTTCCACCCTCAATTTTCAAGTCAAGTGCAACGATGATAACGAATTCTTGATAGTGGTCTAGTCTGTTACGCCATGCATCGGTAGTAATCGCATGGGCGAAGATAGTTCAGAATACGTCTGGGACGATGGTTCAGTGCGGATTGGACTGCTTGAA